>CANQDE010000012.1 GCA_947591475.1 uncultured Alistipes sp. | reverse complement strand
GGGAAATATCGGCTTCCGTCGTTGTCGGCCTCGCTCGATGACGATGCCGAGACCCGCACGGGCGAACCCAATGCCACGACGGGTGCCGTGAACTGGGAGACTAATGATCGCATTCTGATCGTCAACACCTCTAACTGGTCGAAATGGCAGTATAGATTGGTCAAGGGTGCCAGCTCGCCCATCGGTGAATTCGAACCGATCCTTGGCGGTACGGAGGCTTCGTCCGATGACCCGAACTTCGGCGACTTGGTAGCGGTTTATCCTGTGTCGGCGGCCTATGTCGAAAACAACAAACTCTCGTTCAAAATCAACCAGAACTGGTATCCCGAGGACGATCCCGCAACCACCGACAAGGACGAAGCGGCAGAATGGAAGAAGTGGCTCGAAGACAGGGGAATCAAGAGCTGGACGAAAGATACCCAATACGCCTTCAACCAGAACGACATCAAGGTCTCGTACAAGTGCACGCCCACGACCACGGACAAGAACGTAAATTCGGCGAACTTCAAGTTCCGGCAGTTGGGAGCTTGGTGCAAGTTCGAATTCGACTTCTCGACCGATGAGACTTACTCCAAGGAGACACTTCTGCGCATCGCAGTTTCGACGGTAGACGGTACGACGAACTTCACCGGCGAAGCCGAAGTCGACTGCACCACCGACCGCAACAACCCGAAACTGACGAGTTCGGGCGACGGCACGGAGATCGACTGGACGTTCGTCAACGGTTCGAACATGGATCAACCTCGCACCCGTTCGTTGATGCTTTACCCGGGCGAACTGACAACGACCCAACGATTGAAGATTGTTGCCGAGACCAACTTGCACACCTTCACGTTCTATGCAACGCCCAAACAGCCGCTCAAAGCCGGCGCGGTTTTCCACTTCCCGCTGAGTCTCGGATTCAAGAGTTTCGGTGAAAACGACGTCGATGCCGCCGCTTCCAAGGAGTTGGCCTACACCGTAACGGACAAAGCACAGATTCCGTTCTACTACTACGGCGGTACGAACTGCTATTTGGCCATGAACGGACAACCGGTTACGGTCAAATGCACCCCCTACAAGACCGACCCTTATTTCCACCATACCGAGACCGCAGCACCCGACGCTCCGGCTCCGGTCGAGGCCAAAGTCATCTGGTACGAAACTGCGATGGGTGAACCCACGATCTCCGACATTACGAATAACGAGTTTACCGTTACCGTGCCTTCGGGCCAGTACGGCAATGCGTTGGTCGGCGTCTATGATACCGCCGGTAAAATTCTTTGGTCGTACCACATTTGGGCACCCGAAGATGACCCGACAAAGGCCGTCAATCCGGACGACCCGAAGGCCATGAAACGCTACAAGAACACCTATACCGGCGAATACGATGTCATGCCCATGGCTATCGGTGCCACGAAAGTCGCTGTGCCGAACGAGGAAGTCAACCAGAATCGTATCGACGGTGCAGGATTGTATTATCAATGGGGCCGCAAAGACCCGCTCGGTCGTACCGGAAAATGGGCCGATAAATCTCCTGTAGCCGTAACAACGGTACCTGATGCACTCAATGGCATCAATGCCGCAACTGAAACAGCAGGAGGAACGGGATCGTTTTTCAATAATCCCGTATACGACAATACAAAAGATAAGACCCAAATGAATGTCCTTTATCTGACCAAAGCATTGAAAGACGGAGGGTATATCGATGCTATAACGGCTACGACATTGAAGGTAAACGAAGTCGATGGCATCTCGGTAGACCGCTATATGATCGAACAAACGATTGCCAACCCGACCCGATTTATTCTTGTAAAAGAGGGCTTTGACTTAGACTGGGCCGGTCAAGCAAATAACTATTTGTGGGGCAATCCGAAAGGTACCGAGTATCCACGAATGAGTCAGACCTATAAATCCATTTTCGACCCGTGTCCGGATGGTTATCGCGTTCCACCCGCAGACGTTTGGATTAACATCACGACTACGGGAAGAAATACCTCAAATAAATGGGAGCTCAATGTCAAAGGCAAGAATGGAGTTGGACAAACAGATGATACGGCATTCCAGAAAGGACTCGAATGTTATTA
The DNA here is from genome assembly GCA_947591475.1 of uncultured Alistipes sp. GTDB lineage: Bacteria > Bacteroidota > Bacteroidia > Bacteroidales > Rikenellaceae > Alistipes. The sequence goes on along the minus strand of CANQDE010000012.1, from coordinate 6,136 downwards.
CGAAGGAATGGGGGAATCGGTAACCGATGAAAATGGTACAACCGGTACTTACACCGAGCCCGAAAACGGAAAAGTGGACTTTTATGGTGTAAGTGGATTCATTAATTTTTCTACGGGGCAAATTGCAGGCGTCGGACAACAGTCGCACTGTTGGCTATCATCACCTTCTGGAACGAAGGCGTCTGATTTTCAGATCAACATTTCTGAGGGACGTCCAAACATATTATACCAAAAGACATACGGTTTTCCAGTGCGTTGCGTCAAAGAAAAATAATTTATTGGGTTATCCGCAAAATTACGCTTTACTGTCGAAATTGCGGTTCGAATAGAGCCGCGCGGGCCGCAGCCTCCGGCCGCGGAGGCCCGCACAAGGCGTGCCCCCGCAGGCTGCGACCCACAAACGACCATTACGGCCGGACAGAACGAAGTGGCTGTAATTTGAAAAGTAGTTTTGCGGATAACCGTTGAGCCTAACATATCCTAACAGAAAAAAGGGGACGTTGCAAAGATGTAACGCCCCTTTTCATTTGCCTCGCCGTGCACGAAAGTCCCTGCGCCCCGCAGAACGGCTGGCGTCCCGCCCATGAATAAGAATTTTCCGGCCGAAAAGCGCTTTTCCCAATCTTTTTTCTAACTTTGTGAGTTACTAACGCTTCACGCAAGCCAAAACGGAGCATTTCACTATGTACAGAACCCACACTTGCGGCTGTCTGAGAGCCGAACATATCAATCAACAAGTTACCCTCGCCGGATGGGTGCAGAAAATCCGCAACCTCGGTGCCATGACGTTCATCGATCTCCGTGATCGTTACGGCATTACGCAAATCGTCGTCGAAGAACATTCGCCCGCCGAAGTGCGCGAAACGGCTTCGCGTCTGGGCCGCGAATGGGTCATCCAAGTAACCGGAACGGTCATCGAACGCGAATCGAAAAACGCCAAGATGCCGACCGGCGACATCGAAGTCTCGGCTTCGGGCATCGCGGTGCTCAACGAAGCCCAGACGCCCCCCTTCACCATTGAAGAAAATTCCGACGGCGGCGACGACCTGCGCATGAAATATCGCTATCTCGATTTGCGCCGTCCGCCGTTGCAACGTAACATGATCCTGCGGCACAAAATGGCCCAAGAAATCCGCCGTTTTCTGAGCGACGAGGGATTTTTGGAAATCGAAACGCCCTATTTGGTCGGTTCGACGCCCGAGGGTGCCCGCGATTTCGTGGTGCCCAGCCGCATGAATCCCAATCAGTTCTATGCGCTGCCCCAGTCGCCGCAAACACTCAAACAGTTGCTGATGGTCGCCGGATACGACCGTTATTTTCAGATCGTGCGCTGCTTCCGCGACGAAGACCTGCGCGCCGACCGGCAACCCGAATTCACGCAAATCGACTGCGAGATGTCGTTCGTCGAGCAGGAAGACATCATCGACGTGTTCGAACGATGGGCCAAACACATGTTCCGCACCGTTTTAGGCATCGATTTCGCAGAACCGCTGCGCCGGATGCCGTGGATCGAAGCGATGGAAAAATACGGCTCGGACAAACCCGATCTGCGTTTCGGCATGGCATTCGCCGAGCTGACCGACTTGGCCAAAGGCCACGGATTCAACGTGTTCGACGATGCGGAATACATCACGGGATTCGCTGCGACGGGCTGTGCGTCTTACACGCGCAAACAGATCGATGCGCTCACCGAATATGTCAAACGTCCGCAGGTCGGCGCCAAAGGCTTGATTTGGATTCGCGTGGAGGCCGGCGGCGCGGTCAAATCGTCCGTCGACAAGTTCTTCACGCCCGACGAGGTGCGTGCGCTGGCCGACCGCTGCGGCGCCCAGACGGGCGATATGGTTTTCATCCTCTGCGGCAAGAAGTTCAAGACTTTGACCCAGTTGTGCGCCTTGCGTCTGGAGGTCGCCCAGCAACTCGGACTGCGCGATCCGAAAAAGTTCGCGCCGCTGTGGGTCGTCGATTTCCCCATGTTCGAGTGGGACGAGGAGACCCAACGCTGGTATGCGATGCACCACCCGTTCACCTCGCCGAAGCCCGAAGATGTGCAATACTTGGAGAGCGACCCGGGTCGAGTGCGGGCCAATGCCTACGACTTCGTTTGTAACGGCACGGAAATCGGTGGCGGCTCGATTCGTATCCACGATGCGAAGTTGCAGGCGCAGATATTCAAGTGTCTGGGATTCACGCCCGAACGGGCACAGGAGCAGTTCGGATTCCTAATGAATGCGTTCAAGTTCGGCGCGCCGCCTCACGGGGGATTGGCGTTCGGATTCGACCGGCTGTGCTCGCTGTTCGGCGGGTCGGAATCCATCCGCGACTACATCGCGTTCCCGAAGAACAACGCAGGCCGCGACGTGATGCTCGATGCACCGTCTTACCTCGACCCGTCGCAACTCGACGAACTCTATCTCGCCCTCCGCAAGCCGGAGGCTTAATGAGCCCCAACTACTGAAAAAATTCGCCCGACCGCAATGAAAAACGGTCGGGCGGATTTTGTTTAACGGGGCCGACTGCCAACGGGGCTGGCCGCACATTCAGACTTCCAACAGGAATCGGAACGGCTTCGTCGCCGGTCGGAACTGCGACGTAACATCGCCGACGAAAGTTTTCCCGCTGCCGGCCATCTGCAACACCCGTTCGGGGGTCCCTTGCGAGAAATCCACCTGCGTCAGATCGACCCAAAATACCTGCATGTGCAGGGTCGGTTCGAAATAATAGACCTTGTTTTTCTGGTCGCAGACCGAGCACCATTGCGTCGACGAGATATGCGGCTTGTCGGGCGTCGTGATGCCGTTGGGCACCGCCACGTTGTGCATGACCGAAAAGACGGTGGGCACGGCGATTTTCGGGTCGGCGCTCTGCGCGGCGGCATTGATGTAGAACGACGCACGTGCGAAACGGTCGGACGAACGGTTCGTACCCGGCAGCATGACCAGCCCGCCGATCTGTTGCCAATAGTCGTTGACAGCTAATTGTTGCGGATAAAACGGCGAGTTGGTAAGCACCTGATACTGACGGCCGTGATGGATATTCAATTCGCCGTCGATGTACTCCAAGATAGCGCTGTCGCCCGAAGCGTCGGAGATTGCCATGTGCAGACGCGACTGCTTGCCGCCCGGGAGGTCGGGAGCGTCGATGCGGAAGGTCTGCTTCGAAAGTTCGGCCACAGCTTCATCGACCGTCGCGAAGTTATCCAGCACATATTGCGTCCAGATGCTCATGCCCATGATCGGGCGGTTGTCGCCGGGACGTTCGTAGACCGATTCGGGCAGGAAGAGCAGATTGGCGACCAATCCGGCCTCGTTCATGCCTTCGGATACGCCGATGTCGTAGCCGGTCGCGGCGATGGAGCCGTATTTCGACGTCCAGAATACGGTGTTTTCGCTGTTGGCACCTCGGCGTGCGATTCCGCGCGGGAAGAGATAGAGATTGGTGTGCAGGTCTTCGGACCAGTCCATCGTGCGACCGGTCGCGATCATTCCGTCGGGGCCCAGATAGACCGCCCGCGAGCAGGCCAGACAGTAAGGCTGTGCGAGCCAGAGGGTTCCGAGCAGACAGCAAAGCGTAAAAAGAAACAATTTCATCGCGATAAAATTTAATGACGGATGTTCGTCTTGCAAAACCGGTGCAAAACCGGTATCATTCGTCGGCCGACAGGCTTGTGAAAGCGGATTTCTCGTGCATTTGCGGCCGGCGGGACGAATTTTTCCTGCATTTTTTTTGCAGATACGGATTTTATGATTACTTTTGTCCCCGCAATCGGATAGATTGATGCCTCTCTAGCTCAGTTGGTAGAGCACGACACTCTTAATGTTGGGGTCCAGGGTTCGAGCCCCTGGGGGGGTACGATAAAGGACGTTTTGGATTTTCCGGAACGTCTTTTTTGTTTTTTACAAGAGGGGCGAGGCATTAAAAGCCGAAGCGGGGCGCTGTTTTCGCAGCACCCCGCTTCGGCTCTTTTATCTATCTACAAAGTTGTCGGTTATCCGGTCGGATGCGGCTCGAAGAGCCGCGCGGGCCGCAGCCTCCCGTCAGCGGAGGCCCGCCTATTGGCGTGCCATCCGCAGGCAGCGTCCCGCAGACTACAAATCACAGATTGCGTCCCACAAGTTACAATCCGCAGGCAGCGTCCCGCTTTCCGTTAAGGTATTCCATTAGGTTTTTCGGGCGTAGTATGCAAAATGAAGCGTGGCGTTGCATCTTTGCAACGCCACGTTTTCTGTTAAGAGTATCCCGTCGGGTTCTACGGGTCGTTTCACCGTACGACTCCACTCATCGGCAAAACAACCCGCAAAAGCCCCGAACAGGATAATTTTTATTCAGCTTTTTTTATACAACGAATCGGAAAAGCATACCCTCGAGAGATATTATCGGAGAACAACACGATATTAGTATCTAAACGCAAGAACCCAGAATTTCCATTAGATGGAGCACTATGCCAATAGAATCCGTACGATGGCATAGCCATTAAAACACCTCTACTATGCACACGATAACCCGTTGATGAATAGAAATCCGTTTTCCCATTTTCGGGTTCGGTGTAAGTACCGGATTTACCGTCTTCAGCGGTTACCGATTCTCCTATACCCTCGTAATAAAATTCGTATCCTTTCTGGAATGCCGTATCATCCGTTTGCCCAACTCCATTCTGACCTCTAACATTGATTTCCCATTTGTTACCTGTACTTGCTCCCGTAGTTGTAAAGTTGATCCAAAGGTCTTTGGGCGCCACCCGATACCCATCCGGACACGGGTCGAAAATGGATTTATCGGTTCGGTTTATTCGCGGATACTCACCGCCTCTCGGATTGCCCCACAAATAGTCATTCGATTGACCAGCCCAGTTATTGACAAAAAAGCCATCTTTCACAACAATAAATCGGGTCGGATTGGTAATGGCTTGTTCGATCATATAGCGATCGGCCGACACCTTGTATTTTTTACCGTCGATCGTCTTTTCAACCTCCGTTCTATCTAATGCCCTATTAGCTATATCATCCGTGTATCCTCCGGCCAACAACTCTTTGGTCAGATAAAGTACATTCATATTTTCTTCAGCCGCATCTTCATCGTATGTGGTATTTTTGAAGAACGACCCAGTTCCTCCCGCAGCTTCGGTCGCTGCATTAATGCCGTTGAGTGCATCGGGCTCGGTTGTAACAGCTACGGGAGAGCCATCACTCCATTTCCCAAGACGTCCGAGCGGGTCTTTACGGCCCCATTGATAGTACAAACCTGCCCCGTCGATGCGGTTCTGGTTGACCGCTTCGTTCGGCACGGCAACCTTGGTGGCACCGATCGCCATGGGCATAACATCGTATTCACCGGAATAGGTGTTCTTGTAGGTAAGCAGACCGTTGCGCGGATCATCTTCGGGTGCCCAGATATGGTACGACCAAAGAATTTTACCGGCCGCATTATAGACGCCGACCAACGCATTGCCGTACTTGCCCGCAGGCATGGTAACCGTAAACGAATCATTGTCGGCATCGTAAGCACCGACGGTCGGAGCAGCTCCGAGTGCCGATTCGTACCAGATCAGTTTGGCTTGGGTCGGGGTATATTCGGCTCCGAGCTCGTCATTGGTAACCGCAGTCTTGGTGTGGTGGAAGTAGGGGTCGGTCTTATAGGGGGTGCATTTGACCGTAACCGGTTGTCCGTTCATAGCCAAATAGCAGTTCGTTCCGCCGTAGTAGTAGAACGGAAGCTGCGACTTGTCCGTTACGGTGTAGGCCAACTCCTTGGATGCTTTAGCCGCTTCGTCATCTGCACCGAAACTCTTGAATCCGAGATTGATCGGGAAGTGGAATACCGTGCCGGCTTTGAGCGCCTGTTTGGGCGTTGCATAGAACGTAAAGGTGTGCAGCGTGGTCTCGGCGACAATTTTCAATCGCTGATTCGTCAGTTCACCCGGGTAGAGCATCAACGAACGGGTGCGAGGTTGATCCATGTTCGAACCGTTGACGAACGTCCAGTCGATCTCCGTGCCGTCGCCCGAACTCGTCAGTGTCGGGTTGTTGCGGTCCGTGAGGTCGACTTCGGCCGTGCCGGTAAAGTTCGTCGTACCGTCGACCGTCGAAACAGCGATGCGCAGAAGTTTTTCCTGAGAATAAGTTTCATCGGTCGAGAA
>CANQDE010000011.1 GCA_947591475.1 uncultured Alistipes sp. | reverse complement strand
AATTTCCGATTGTCTTTCTTCTTCTGAATCTCAGCCATACGAGCCTCGATAGCAGCCTTCCGCTGAGCCTCGGCCTCGGCCTGCTGCCGAGCTAATTCGGCGGCGCGCAGACGAGCCTGCTCCTCGGCGGCAGCCTGCTCGGCAGCGATCCGAGCTGCTTCGGCGGCGGCAAGCTGAGCCTCGGCCTCAGCCTGTTTCTGAGCGTATTCGGCGGCGACGCGCGCAGCCTCCAACTCGGCGAGACGCTTCTCTTCGGCCTCGGCGGCGGCCCGCTCCTTCAACAGAGCGGCCTGAAACTCCTCCTCGCTCAAACTCCGCTGCAACTTCTCCTCCATGATTCGATGCAAATCGTAATTGACGGTGATTTCGACGCGTCGCAGCGCGGGGAAGAACTCCTTCATCATATATTTATAAGGAACACCGCCGGCGTAATCCATCAACTCCTTTTCACGTCCCTCGAACACCCCGACGCGGTCGATCAACGACAAAACGCCCTGCCGGTACTCCATGTCGGACTCGGCGATCATTTTATACAAGCCGTCCCAATCTTCGGCCACCCATGTAACCTCGACCGGATAATGCGATGACAATGCGTATTTCCCTTCCAGATAACTCTTGAATCCGTTCACGCGGTTCTGAGCCAACCGGTCGTTCATCTTATAAGCACCTTCGACCGAACAATAGCCGCACAACTGAACCGAACTTACGTAAATCAGGCTGTCCTTGAACACCTGCTGAATGAACGAATCCAACTTCTCCAACTCGGAAGCGTTGTTTCCGAAATCCATCGAGACCTTGGCGCTCCCCTGCTGGTACGTCAGGTAACAACTCAAACTCTTGTTCCCGTCGATGATTACTTGCCGGTAATTCGAATCGCTCACGGACAAGCTCCCTTCCGGATTCTCATCCAATGACGAAGCACGGGCGGATGTGGACGAAAAGACTGAAAACAAAGCGCAGGCGAATAGCAATATCATCCGACAAAAGACGCTTCTCAAATCGTAAATACGTACATTCATACGCATAAGGTCTCCCTGTCGCATCGACTCCTCGCGACGAATTGTAGGTCGTAATATAAAAGAGAAAGTGTGGAGTCGATATTCGTTTATCCGTTAGAAGGTTCTGACAAAACCCAAGCAAAAATAAACGATGCAATACCCCACACCAAGATAGACATAGCCGGCACTCGGAACGTACCGTACGAAAATATCTATACCAAGGATGAAGCGTCGTTCATTTGTCCTCTTGCTTGTGGAAAACTGTCAGATTTTCTAACAAGGACGTGCGAAAAACACTTTCTTAAAATATGTCTGCGATACGCATACTTTTTTCGTATCGCGTTGCAAAGGTAGCAATTTTTTTCGAATAAGTAACGGACCCCCGTATTATTTTATTGCATTTTTCGCAACAGCGACCCGCGTTGCAGGACGGTTTTCGGTGGGTTTCAACAAGAAATAAATCGAGAATGCGGGACGATGCGAAAAAATGTCGTATCTTTACCCGATTTTTCGCTGCGGCGCTCAATAATCCGAAGGCCCGCACGTTCGTAATTTCGACGATGAAAGAGGATTCGATCAAAATATACGGTGCCCGCGTCCACAATTTGAAGAACGTGGACGTCGAAATTCCGCGGCACGAATTGGTGGTCATCACCGGATTGAGCGGTTCCGGCAAATCGTCGCTGGCGTTCGACACCATCTATGCCGAAGGGCAGCGACGCTACATGGAGACGCTCTCCGCTTATGCCCGTCAGTTCGTCGGCACGATGGAGCGGCCCGACGTGGACAAAATCACCGGATTGAGCCCTGTGGTCGCCATCGAGCAGAAAACGACCAACAAGAATCCCCGTTCGACGGTCGGCACCGTTACCGAAATCAACGATTTTCTGCGTCTGCTTTACGCACGCGCGTCGCGGGCCTACTCTCCGATTACGGGTGAAGAGATGGTGCACTACTCTGACGAACGCATCGCCGAACTCATCATGGAGGGTTTCACCGGCCGGCGCATCGCCCTGATGGCCCCCATCGTCAAGGGGCGCAAAGGCCATTATCGCGAACTGTTCGAAACGCTGGCCCGCAAGGGATTTATTTATATACGTATCGATGGCGAAATCCGCGAGATCACGCCCGGTATGCGCCTCGACCGATACAAAATCCACACGATCGATCTGATCGTCGACCGCCTGTCCGTCGGCGAGGAATCCCGCGAACGAATCGCCACCTCGCTCAAAGAGGCCCTGCGGCAGGGAAAAGGCACGATGGCCGTTTACGACTACGGCACGGAGCAGATGCGTTTCTATTCGCGTCATCTGATGTGCCCCTCGACCGGAGTGGCCTTCGAAGACCCTGCGCCGCACACCTTCTCGTTCAACTCGCCCAAAGGGGCCTGCCCCCACTGCAACGGATTAGGCGTCGAGGCGATCTGCGACATCGCCCGAATCATTCCTAACAAGAAGCGTTCGCTGCGTGAAGGTGCCGTCGAACCATTGGGAAAATACCGCAATAATCTGCTGTTCCTGCTGCTCGAAATGCTGGGACACCGTTACGATTTCACGCTCGACGATCCGATAGAGACCTTCTCCGAGGAGGCGCTCAATGCGGTGATCTACGGCGATGCCGAACCGCTGACCGTCAACATGACCGAAATGGGCACCGTCGGCGGTGTACAGCTCCACACGTGGGAGGGCGTGGCCGAATACATCAATCGCACGGAGGAGGACGATTCGCCGCGCGGACGCCGCTGGCGCGAACAGTTCCTCGCCTATCGCACATGTTCGGTCTGCAACGGGTCGCGTCTGAAAAAAGAGGCCCTGCAGTTCCGAATCGGCGGCAAAAACATCGCCGAGGTGTCGGCTCTGTCCATTGCGGAGTTCGCCGACTGGATGCAGCACATCGAGGAGTTCATGTCCGACAAGGAGCGGAAAATCGCTCAGGAAATTCTGAAAGAGATTCGCGAACGGCTTCGTTTTCTGATGGATGTCGGGCTGGGATACCTCTCGTTGGATCGGTCGTCGCGCTCGCTTTCGGGCGGCGAAAGCCAACGCATCCGGCTCGCCACGCAAATCGGTTCGAAGCTCGTCAATGTGCTCTATATTCTCGACGAACCCTCTATCGGATTGCACCAGCGCGACAACCGACGGCTGATCCGCAGCCTCGAAGAGTTGCGCGATGCGGGCAATTCGGTCATCGTCGTCGAACACGACGAAGAGATGATGCGGGCGGCCGACTACATTGTTGACGTGGGCCCGCTGGCAGGCCGCAAGGGCGGGCAAATTGTCGCATCCGGAACACTCGACGACATACTCCGTTCCGATTCCATCACGGCAGACTACCTCACGGGGCGCCGCCGCATCGAGATACCGGCCGAACTGCGCAAAGGAACCGGCGAACACCTCATCCTTCGCGGAGCCTGCGGCAACAATCTGAAAAACGTAACGGTCGACTTTCCGTTGGGCAAATTCATCTGCGTAACGGGCGTAAGCGGCTCGGGCAAATCGACGCTCATCAACGAAACGCTGCGACCCATTCTCTCGAAGAAGCTCTACCGTTCGTTCGAGCAGCCGCTGGCCTACGAATCGATCGAAGGAATCGAACACATCGACAAATTGGTCGTGGTCGATCAATCGCCCATCGGCCGCACGCCGCGAAGCAATCCGGCGACCTACTCGGGGGTATTCGCCGACATCCGCAAGCTCTTCGAGATGACTCCCGATGCGCAAATCCGCGGATTCAAGGCGGGCCGCTTTTCGTTCAATGTCAAGGGCGGACGTTGCGAGACCTGCCACGGCGCAGGCGTCGAGACCATCGAAATGAATTTCCTGCCGGACGTTTACGTCCGCTGTCGAGCCTGCGGAGGTCATCGCTACAACCGCGAGACGCTGGAGGTACGCTACAAAGGCAAAAACATCGACGAAGTGCTGAACATGACGATCAATACCGCCGTCGAATTTTTCGAAAACATTCCGAACATCCATCAGAAGCTGCGGGCCATTCAGGAGGTCGGTTTGGGTTATCTGACCCTCGGGCAGCCGTGCACTACCCTATCCGGCGGCGAAAGCCAACGCATCAAACTGGCGGCCGAACTGGCGAAACGCGACACGGGACGCACGCTTTATATCCTCGACGAGCCGACGACCGGTCTGCATTTCGAAGACATCCGTCTCTTGCTTGTCGTTTTGAACAAGCTCGCCGACCGCGGGAACACGGTCATCGTCATCGAGCACAATTTGGACGTAATCAAGGTGGCCGACCATCTGATCGACCTCGGGCCCGAGGGAGGTGCTGCGGGCGGCGAATTGTTGGTTACCGGTACGCCGCACGAAGTGGCGGCATGTTCCCGCAGCTATACCGGCCAATTCCTGAAACAAATGGGCATCTAACGCCGTTTTTCGGGCTTTTTCTTCCTTCTCTCTTACCTCTTTAATCGTGTCCTCTTGCTAGCGCAGCAAGCGTCGG
>CANQDE010000010.1 GCA_947591475.1 uncultured Alistipes sp. | reverse complement strand
AGGGACGCAGCAGGATTCCGAACGACGCACAATCCGGTCGGAAGGAATAGGCGATTGTGGCTTGTCGACGCATGTTCTTGCATCTCCTGCAACGCCCGACTGTCAGCATCCGTTCGTATCGTTCCTTTTTCGGACCATACCCACTCTCTGCCGAAAACCGCAGGCTTATTTACAAAATAAAAGCTGCCCAAAAATCGGGCAGCTTTTTTGATGGGCGGAAATCGGTGGATGTTATTTGATTCCGCGGACGTGTTTTTCCCACGCCCAAGCAGCAGCCAACGTTTCGTCGAGCGAGCGCTCGGCTTTCCATCCCAATACTTGGTTTGCACGGGAGGGATCGGCCCAAATCGCCACGATGTCGCCTGCACGACGCGGTGCAATTTTGTAATTCAACTTCAAGTGGTTGACCTCCTCGAATTTGTGAACCAATTCCAGCACCGAGACGCCGCGACCGGTACCGATGTTGAAAATTTCGTAACGTTCCTCGCTCTTATTCTCGACCATGCGGCTGATGGCGGCGACGTGCGCTTTGGCCAAATCAACGACGTCGATGTAATCGCGGATGCACGAGCCGTCTGGCGTAGGATAATCATCGCCGAAAACCGACAGACACTCGCGAATACCCGCCGCTGTCTGCGTAATGTAGGGCACTAAGTTCTGCGGCACACCGCGCGGCAGCTCGCCGATCAAGGCCGACGGATGGGCGCCGATGGGATTGAAATAACGCAGAGCGATGCTTTTCAATCCGTCGTAAGCAGCGACCGAATCGCGAAGCATGTCTTCGGAAATCTGTTTCGTGTTGCCGTAAGGCGAAGTGGCCGGCTTGCGGGGCGTTTGCTCCGTTACGGGCTGTTTGTCCGGCTCGCCGTAAACCGTGCACGACGAGGAGAAAACGATGTTCCGGCGTCCGAATTCGCGCATCAAGTCGATGATATTCATCAACGAAGTCAGATTGTTGCGATAATATAGCATCGGCTTTTGCACCGATTCACCGACGGCCTTCGATGCGGCGAAATGGATGACCGAATCGAATTCATATTGCTCGAATACCTTGCGGAAGGCCTCACGGTCGCAACAATCGACCTCGACGAACGGAACATCGACACCCGTGATGCGGCGAACACCTTCGACAGCCGCCATTTCGCTGTTGGAAAAATTGTCGGCGATGACCACCCCGTAACCGGCATTGACAAGCTCTACGGAGGTATGGGAACCGATATAACCGGCTCCTCCGCAGACGAGAACAGTTGACTTTTTCATATTATTTGATCTATTTCGGTTTGATTCGTGTTTTCTCGGGCGAATGACGTCCCTGCCTCGATCATTCGGAAGAACGGGCCGTCAATGCAGGTCGAAGATACGCATTTTTTTCGAAAAAGCGGCCGATTTGCGATTTCGGATGCAAAGTATTATTTTTGAACCTCCGTGCGACGTGCATTCGAAACGTCGCGAACGAAAACCGGCAATACCATGAAAATCATCTGTATCGGAAGGAATTACGCCGCACATGCCGAAGAGTTGCATCGTTCGGTCGGCGGCCCTGCGGAGCTGCTCGCGGAACCGCTTTGGTTTCTGAAACCCGATACGGCCATGCTGCGCAACAACGATCCTTTCTATATTCCGACTTTCAGCAGCGAGGTGCATTATGAATGCGAACTGCTCGTACGGATCAATCGGGTGGGCAAGTGCATCGACGAGCGATTCGCACATCGTTATTACGACGAAGTGGGGCTCGGTATCGACTTCACGGCCCGCGACCTGCAGCGCGAAGCCATCGCGCAGGGATTGCCATGGGAACGATGCAAGGCTTTCGACTATTCGGCGGCCATCTCGCCGGTATTCATTCCGTTGCGGGAGTTGGGCGGCGATGTGCAGCAGCTGCATTTCGCATTAGCGGTCAACGGCGAACGCCGTCAGACGGGCGACACGTCGCAGATGCTTTTCTCGGTCGACCGATTGATCGCGACGGTTTCCCGCTACCTGACCCTGCGCATGGGCGACTTGCTTTTCACCGGCACCCCCGCTGGTGTGGGGCCCGTGAAAGCAGGCGACAATCTGTGCGCTACATTAGAGGGGCGCAAACTTTTGGATTTCGATATTCGTTGAAAAAAGGGCTGCCGGTTTTATTCGGACAGTCCTTTCGATTTTCGGTTTACCACTTCACCGGTTCCTGCAACAGCTCGCCATCGGCTGCATCGTCGGCCGTGAATGTCCCGCCCCGATACTGCACGCAGAGCATCACGAGCGGTTCCGACCCATTGTTCCGCACGGAACGACGCCCGGCGGGAGCGACCCGCACGACCGTACCCTCGCCGACCGGAAAGACCCGACCGTCTACTTGAAACTCGCCGCATCCGCTCAAAAAGAAATAGAGTTCTTCGTGCGTTTTGTGCGTATGCAGGAATCCTGTCTCCGTGCCGGGTGCGAACGATTGGAACGAAAATTCGCTTCCGGTAGCCCCAACGGCCGCACCGCCGAAGACTTTTCCGGGGATTTTTACGGCTCCCAAGTCGAGCAAATAATCGCCCAATTCGTTCAGTTTGCCTACGCTGGCGGCGCTGAAATTCGCACCGGCTTCGATTTTTTCCATTTGTTTCATTGCTTCCTGTTTTTTTGATTAGACCGAGCAAAAATAGGCTACAAATAGCAATAAAACAATAGGTTACCTGTATGTAACCTACTCACGTTCGGGTTCGCATCGTTGATTTGCAGCATATTGAAATTGTTCGTATTTTTGTGAAAATTCATTTTTCCGACATGTTATTGCAAGAGAAACTGCGAACCCGCCGTCTGTTATTGGCCTCCCAATCGCCGCGTCGCCGCGAATTGCTGACCGGCAGCGGGTTGCCCTATACTTCGGTTCCGAAATATCCCTGCGAGGAACGCTATCCCGAAACGCTGCCGGCCGACGAGGTGCCTCTCTTTCTCTCGCGGCTCAAAAGCGAAGCCTATCCCGAACCGCTCGCTCCGGAAGAGATTCTGTTGACGGCCGATACCGTGGTCGTTGTCGGCGGACAGGTGCTCGGAAAGCCCCGCGATCGGGCCGATGCCGAGCGGATGCTGCACGATTTGTCGGGAAATCGCCATACGGTCGTTACGGGCGTTACGCTTCGCGACACGGTGCAAACTCACACCTTCGGCGCCCGCAGCGAGGTTTGGTTCCGTCGGCTGACCGACGAGGAGATCGGCTACTACGTCGATACCTATCGCCCCTACGACAAGGCCGGCTCCTACGGCGTGCAGGAGTGGATCGGCTATGTGGCTATCGAGCGCATCGACGGTTCGTTCTACAACGTCATGGGGCTGCCGATCCAAAAAGTATATACCGAACTCGAAAAATTTCTCGATCGATTATGAAACGTCTCCTTTTTACCCTACTGACCCTATCGCTCGTCGGGACGACTTTCGCCGACGAGGGCATGTGGCTGCCGAGCCTGATCGCCGGCCGTATCGACGACATGCGCAGCAAAGGCTTCCGGCTGACAGCCGAAGACATCTATTCCGTCAACAAGGCTTCGATGAAAGATGCCGTCGTATTGTTCAACGGCGGATGCACGGGCGAAATCGTTTCGCCCGAAGGGTTGTTGCTGACCAATCACCACTGCGGATACGGCGCCATCCAGTCCCATTCGAGTGTGGAGCACGACTATCTGACCCACGGTTTTTGGGCCCGTTCGCGAGCCGAGGAGTTGCCGAATGAAAAACTTTACGTGCGGATTTTAGTGCGGATGGAGGAGGTAACCGACCGAATCGCATCGGGCGAGCAACCTGAAGCGTTGATTCGGGCCGCCGAAGCCGAAGGCACGGGCTACAAAGCCTCGATCGAACAGATGTACTACGGCAACCAGCAGTTTCTGTTCGTTTACGAGCAATTCGACGACGTTCGTCTGGTCGGCGCACCGCCCTCGTCCATCGGCAAGTTCGGAGGTGATACGGACAACTGGATATGGCCCCGTCATACGGGCGACTTTTCGGTGTTCCGCATCTACGCCGACCGGAACAACCGACCGGCGGCCTATTCGCCCGACAATGTGCCGTATCGTCCGAAACGGCATTTCGTTATTTCGGTCAAGGGGATTCGCGAGGGGGATTTTACGATGATTTACGGCTTCCCGGGTAATACGCAGGAGTACATTCTTTCCGATGCCGTGGATTACGTGGTCAATCGGGCCGATCCCGACAAAATCGCAATCCGTACCGGCCGGCTCGACCTCATCGCTGCGGCGCAGGCCTCCGATCCGGCCCTGCGAATCCACTATGCGGCGAAACATGCGAATATCGCCAACGCATGGAAAAAGTGGCAGGGCGAACAACTCGGATTGTCCCGTACGCGAAGCGTCGAAACGAAGCGCCAGTGCGAACGGGATTTTCAGCTCTGGGCGGATCGGCATCCGGAATACGCCGGACTGTTATCGGCGATGAAAGCCGAATACGCTCGTATGCTGCAGCCCTACTATGCTTACGAAATTACCCGCGAGACGCTCGGCACCTTGCCGACCGCCTATTCGAATGAGGAGCGTTCCGACGAGCTGTTCGAACGCTGCCGTCCGACCGAACAGGCCCTGTTCCGGCACGCTTTCGCTTCGTATGCGGCCTATTGTCCGGAACCTTATCGCATTCCGGAGTTCCTCGACGGCGTAGCCGCTGCCGGTTCGACCGAAGCCTATGCGGATCAGGTATTCGACGGATTGTGGCAGCGCACGGATACGACGGCGATCGTCCGCTTGGACAAAGCGAAAAAACGGATGCTCAACCATATTACGTGGCTGCTGGGAACTACCTCGTTGCGGAATCCGACGAGCAAACGGCTGAACGAGTTGTATGCGCATTATATCAAGGGATTGCGCGAATGGGACACCGTGCGTGCATTTTATCCCGATGCCAATCTGACCTTGCGCGTGGCTTACGGAACCGTTTCGGGTTACGAATATGCCGACGGCGAGTACCATACACCGCAAACCACGTTGGACGGCATCATCGCCAAGGACAACCCCGAGATTTACGATTACGACATTCCGCAGGCGTTGCGCGATTTGTATGCTTCGAAGGATTACGGACGTTGGGGAATTTCGGTCGACGGACGACGAACCGTTCCCGTCTGCCTGTTGGCTACGAATCATACGACCGGCGGCAATTCGGGTTCGCCGGTGTTGAACGGGCGCGGGGAGTTGGTCGGCATCAACTTCGACCGGACATGGCGTTCGACGATGAGCGACATTGCTTTCGACCCTGCGATTTGCCGGAACATCGCCGTCGACATCCGTTATGTGTTGTTCGTCATCGAGCGGATCGGCGGGGCCGGTTATCTGCTCGATGAAATGACCTTGCGATAGGTTGACATCCGGCGGTGGCCGATGCCGTCGCGTTCCGCTTCCGGATGCCGGCAAAGGATGGGATTCGTACATTTAGCCGCAAAAAATTTGGCGGATTGAAATAGAAGTTCTATATTTGCACTCCCGAAACAGGAGAAATAGTTTTGCGGGAGTAAGGCCCAGGTGGTGAAATTGGTAGACACGCTACTTTGAGGGGGTAGTGAACAATTACGTTCGTGCAAGTTCGAGTCTTGTCCTGGGCACGCTAAGAGAGAACCGCTGTCGATTTTAATCGACAGCGGTTCTCTCTTTATTTTGTAAATAAGCCTGCGGTTCTCGGTCGGGTTTGGGGATAGTTCAAGAAAGGAACGCTACGAACGGACGCTGACAGTCGGGCGTTGCAGGAGATGCAGGAACATGCGTCGACAAGCCACAATCGCCTATTCCTTCCGACCGGATTGTGCGTCGTTCGGAATCCTGCTGCGTCCCT
>CANQDE010000009.1 GCA_947591475.1 uncultured Alistipes sp. | reverse complement strand
GTCGGCCTCGCTCGACGAGGAGGATGCCGAGACCCGCACGGGCGAACCCAATGCCACGACGGGTGCCGTGAACTGGGAGACGAATGATCGCATTCTGATCGTCAACACCTCCAACTGGTCGAAATGGCAGTATAGATTGGTCAAGGGTGCCAGCTCGCCCATCGGTGAATTCGAACCGATCCTTGGCGGTACGGAGGCTTCGTCCGATGACCCGAACTTCGGCGACTTGGTAGCGGTTTATCCTGTGTCGGCGGCCTATGTCGAAAACAACAAACTCTCGTTCAAAATCAACCAGAACTGGTATCCCGAGGACGATCCCGCAACCACCGACAAGGACGAAGCGGCAGAATGGAAGAAGTGGCTCGAAGACAGGGGAATCAAGAGCTGGACGAAAGATACCCAATACGCCTTCAACCAGAACGACATCAAGGTCTCGTACAAGTGCACGCCCACGACCACGGACAAGAACGTAAATTCGGCGAACTTCAAGTTCCGGCAGTTGGGAGCTTGGTGCAAGTTCGAGTTCGACTTCTCGACCGATGAAACTTATTCTCAGGAAAAACTTCTGCGCATCGCTGTTTCGACGGTCGACGGTACGACGAACTTCACCGGCACGGCCGAGGTCGACCTCACCACCGACCGCAACAATCCGACGCTGAAAACCTCGGGTGATGGCACCTCGATCGACTGGACGTTCAACAGCGGGTCCAACATGAACATTCCGATCACCCGTTCGATGATGCTCTACCCGGGTGAACTGTCGAATCAGCGGTTGAAGATCGTTGCCGAAACCACGTTGCACACCTTCACGTTCTATGCAACGCCCAAACAGGCACTCAAAGCCGGCACGGTATTCCATTTCCCGATCAGCCTCGCTTTCCAGAACTTCGGTGAAAACGACGTCGATGCCGCCGCTTCCAAGGAGTTGGCCTACACCGTAACGGACAAAGCACAGATTCCGTTCTACTACTACGGCGGTACGAACTGCTATTTGGCTATGAACGGACAACCGGTTACGGTCAAATGCACCCCCTACAAGACCGACCCCTATTTCCATCATACCAAGACCGCTGCATCCGACGCTCCGGCTCCGGTCGAGGCCAAAGTCATCTGGTACGAAACTGCGATGGGTGAACCCACGATCTCTGGCATTACGAATAACGAGTTTACCGTTACCGTGCCTTCGGGCCAGTACGGCAATGCGTTGGTCGGTGTTTACAATGCAGCCGGCAAGATTCTTTGGTCGTACCATATCTGGGCACCGGAAGACGACCCGACGAAAGCCGTCAATCCGGACGACCCGAAGGCCACGAAACGCTACAAGAACACCTATACCGGCGAATACGATGTCATGCCCATGGCCATCGGTGCCACGAAGGTCGCTGTGCCGAACGAGGAAGTCAACGCAAATCGCATCGACGGTGCCGGATTATACTATCAATGGGGCCGCAAAGACCCGATGGGGCGTCCCGCACAGTGGAATGTCAACTGTACCGTAGCCGTTACAACGGTGGAAGATGCAACGAATGGGATCAATCCTGTTACCGAAGCCGCAGGAGAAACTGGGTCGTTCTTCACCGGCAAAGATAACGGGGAGAATAATCGTCTTAAATTATCGTCGGTGTTGTCTGACGACGAAAACTACAAATATATGACAGATGCGAATGCGACTGCATTGGATAAAACGGAGGTTGAAAAAATAATCGACGAGGAAACAGGTGAAAAAGTAAAGGTGTCAGTCGACCGCTATATGATCGACCAAACCATTGCCAATCCGACCCGATTTATCGTTGTGAAAACCGGCGTTTGTAAAGAATTGTGGACTGGTCAAGCGAATAACCATTTGTGGGGCAACCCGAAAGGTAATGAGTATCCGCGAATAAGCCAAACCTACAAATCCATTTTCGATCCCTGTCCGGATGGGTATCGGGTACCACCGAGAGATTTGTGGATCAACTTCATGACTACTGGAGCAGGTACCTGGAACGTATGGGAATTCAATGTCAAAGGCAAGAATGGAAAGGGACACACGGATGGTACGGCATACCAGAAAGGATACGAATTTTATTACGAAGGAATGGGAGAATCGGTAACCAATGAAAATGAAGACGGTGTAACCGGTACTTACACCGAACCCACGAACGGGAAAACGGATTTCTATCCTGTTTCCGGCTATCGTGTTTTCGAGACGGGCCATATAGGGACCGGCTACGGCTACTCTATGAGTAGTTCGGCAGGTGATTATATTACGAACCTGGAGGTGACTGAGAAGCGATTGATCTTTTATTCCGGCTCTCGAGCGTACGGCATGCAAGTACGATGCGTTAAAGAACCTAATCCTACTAATAATTAAGTTTCGCAAACGAAAAATCCTATCGGGCTTTGCGGATTGTTTTTGCCGATGAGTGGAGTCGTACGGTGAAACGACCCGTAGAACCCGACGGGATACTCTTAACAGAAAACGTGGCGTTGCATCTTTGCAACGCCACGCTTCATTTTGCATACTACGCCCGAAAAACCTAATGGAATACCTTAACGGAAAGCGGGACGCACGAAAGCGAGGGGCGCAGGGATGTAGGGAGGTGTGGGACGCAGCTTGCGGGTTGTAACTTGTGGAACGCAATCTGTGATTTGTAGTCTGCGGGGCACAGCCTGCGGATGGCACGCCGATAGGCGGGCCTCCGCTGGGCGGAGGCTGCGGCCCGCGCGGCTCTTCGAGCCGCATCCGACCAAATAACCGATGCTTTTGCAGATAGATAGCAAGAAATCGAATTATTCCGGTCGGGTTTCCGATGGCTCCAACCCTGCGCCCGCACGGCTCTATCCGAGCCGCATTCGACCGAATAACCGACAGCTTTTGCGGATAGATAGCAAGCAATCGAATGATTCTGGTCGAACCTCCGCAGGCTGCGACCCACAATAACCATCGTCAAGCCGGACAGAATAAAGAACATGCATTTTAAGCATGGATGATTAAAAACGATTTTGCGGATAGCTATTGAGCAATTAAAAATCCTGTCGGGCTTCTGCGGGCTGTTTTACGATGAGTGGAGTCGTCCGTAATCCAGCCTGCGGAATCCGACAGGATAAACGGAAGCGGGGTGCTGCACAAACAGCACCCCGCTTTTTTATTACACACGGCCGAATCCCGTTGATAACCGCCCAAAACGATGAAAGCCCCTCGGTAAATACCGAGAGACTTTCGTTTGCGTAGTACCCAGAGCCGGGGTCGAACCGGCACGACATTGCTGTCATTGGTGTTTGAGACCAACGCGTCTACCGATTCCGCCATCTGGGCATACCTCCGAATCGGGACAGCAAAGATATATCATTCTTTGCGAATTACCAAACTACGGCAAACTATTTTTCGAAAAATCGTTTGATTTTTTTCGCTTTCACCGCGCCGACCAATGCCGTCAACTCCTCGATCGGAGCCGCTGCGACCTTGGAAACCGTGCGGAAATGCTGCAACAACGTGCGAATCGTCTTTTCGCCGATGCCCTCGATCGCTTCGAGTTCGCTGTGAATGAATGCCTTGTCCCGCTTCTGTCGGTGGAACCCGATTGCGAAGCGGTGCACCTCCTCCTGAATGTGCGACAGGAAGTGAAAAAGCGGCGAGGTGGGCCGGATGCCGACCAACAAGGGCGGAAAGCCGTAGTACAATTCGGAAGTTCGGTGGCGGTCGTTCTTGGCCAAACCGGCGATGGGGATGTTCAGACCGAGCATCTCCAACACCTCGTGAATCACGCCCATCTGCCCCTTGCCGCCGTCGGCGATGATTAAGTCGGGCAACTCGGCGTTCTCGGACATCAAACGGGTGTAGCGCCGGAAGACGACCTCGCGCATCGAAGCGTAATCGTCGGCCCCCACGACGGTCTTGATGTTGAAATGGCGGTACTCCTTGCGCGAAGGCTTGCCGTCGCGAAAGACGACGCACGATGCTACAGCATTGGAACCCTGCAAGTTGGAATTATCGAAGCACTCGATGTGGCGCGGCGGTTTGTCGAGGTGCAATTCTTTCTGAATGGCGCTCAACAGTCGCTCGGTATAGCGTTCGGGGTTCTTGATTTCCAGATTCTTCAACTGCTCGGCGCGGTAGATGCGGGCGCTCTTCTGCGAAAATTCGAGCAACTCCAATTTCTCGCCCCGCTTGGGAACGATGAACGTAACGCCGTCGAAAAGCAGGGTCGTCGAGGGCAAAAACGGCACGATCACCTCTCGTGCCAATTCGCCGCCGGCGATGTGCTCGACGATGTGCTGGATGGCGAGCGTCAACATGTCGCGTTCGTCGCCCTCGGCGCCCGTCGCGAGTCTCACGGTCGAGACGCCCACGATCGACCCGTGGCGGATGCGCACGAAGTTGCACCACGCCACGTCGTCGTCCGGAAGCAACGAGAAGATGTCGATGTCGACGATGCGCGCGCTGACAATGACCGATTTGCCGGCATAATTATCCAAGGCGTCCAGCCGTTGTTTGTAACGCTGGGCCAACTCGAATCGCAGGTTGGCGGCCGCTTGGGCCATCTCGCGCTCCAAGTATTGCCGCACAGGACGCAGATCGCCCTTGAGAATCGACGTTACCATGTCGACCAACCGAGCGTACTCCGATTCGCTTTGTGCGCCGATGCAAGGCCCCTTGCAGTTGCCGATGTGGTATTGCAGGCAGACCGTGTACCGGCCTCGGGCGATCGCCTCGGGAGCGAGGTTGAGTTTACAGGTGCGGAGCGGCACCACCTCGCGGACGAACTCCAAGACGCTGTGCTGCATCATCACCGACCCGTAAGGCCCGAAATACTGCGAGCCGTCGCGCTGAAGCTGCCGGGTCGACTGCACGCGCGGAAAATGCTCGCGGCGGACGACGATCCACGGATAGGTCTTGTCGTCCTTCAAAAGGATGTTGTAGCGCGGCTGCAGGGTTTTTATTAATGAGTTTTCCAACAGCAGGGCGTCGGTCTCGCTGTTGACGACGATGTGCCGGATTTCGACGATCTGTTTCACCAGCACGCGCACCTTGGCGCTGTGCTCCTTGCTCTGCACGAAGTAGGAGGAGACCCGTTTGCGGAGGCTTTTGGCCTTACCGACATAGATGATCGTACCGGTCTTGTCTAAAAACTGGTAAACCCCGGGCGAAAGCGGCAGCAGGGCCACTTGCTCCTTGAGCGACGGTTGTTCGGAATCGGCCATACGCAAGTCGATGACAGGCAAAAATCGGGCGCGAAAATCTGTGCGCCCCGCTTAAAACTCGCTCGTGAAGTGGAAGCGGATCTCCTTGAAATTGTCCTGCGCCAAGGCGAGCGCATAACTCGTATCGGCCAGAAAGACATCGCGACCATGTTTGTCGACCGCCATGTTCGTGTGTTTGCGGCGTTTGAAGTCGGCCAACTGCTCGGCGTTGTCGCTTTCGATCCAGCAGGCCTTGTAGATGGAGATCGGCTCCCACCGGCAGGCGGCGTTGTACTCGTGCTCCAGACGGTACTGGATGACCTCGAACTGCAAGGCGCCGACCGTGCCGATGATTTTCCGACCGTTGAGCGACGAGGTGAAAAGCTGCGCCACGCCCTCGTCCATCAACTGGTCGATGCCTTTGGCCAACTGTTTGAATTTCATCGGATCGGCGTTCTCGATGTAGCGGAACTGCTCCGGCGAAAACGACGGGATGCCCGTGAAACGGAGTTTCTCGCCCTCGGTGAAGGTATCACCGATCTTGAAGTTGCCCGTATCGTGCAAACCCACGATGTCGCCCGGGTAGGCGAAGTCGATGACCGATTTCTTTTCGGCCATGAACGCCGTCGGCGACGAGAATTTCATTTGCTTGCCGCTGCGCACGTGCAGGTAGTTTTTGTTGCGCTCGAAAACGCCCGAGCAGACTTTCAGAAAGGCGATGCGGTCGCGGTGGTTGGGATCCATGTTCGCATGGATTTTGAAGACGAAGCCCGTCATCTTCTGTTCCGAGGGTTCCACCGTGCGGCTTTCGGTCGGAGCCGGACGCGGCGACGGCGCGATGCGAATGAAGCATTCGAGCAGTTCGCGAACCCCGAAATTGTTGACCGCCGAACCGAAGAACACCGGCGCGACTTCGCCCCGAAGATAGGCATCGCGGTCGAACGGATCGTAAACGCCCTCGACCAATTCGACGTCGGCCCGCAGTTGGTCGGCGAATTTTTTGCCGATGCGGTTGTCCAATTCGGAAGAGGCAAGGTCGGTGATTTCAACGGTCGAGGCATCGGCCGTCAGACGTTCGTCGGAGGTAAAAAGCGACAGATTCCGTTCGTAAAGGTTGTAGACCCCCTTGAAATCGGGGCCGTTGGAGATCGGAAAGGCCAACGGCCGCACGCCGATGTGCAACTCCTTTTCAATTTCGTCGAGCAGGTCGAACGGCTCTTTCGACGGGCGGTCGAGCTTGTTGATGAAGACGATGACCGGCGTATTGCGCATCCGGCAGACCTCCATCAATTTGCGGGTCTGCGCCTCGACGCCCTTGGCCCCGTCGATGACGATGATGACCGAATCGACCGCCGACAGCGTGCGATAGGTGTCTTCGGCGAAATCTTCGTGCCCCGGCGTGTCGAGAATGTTGATTTTGACCCCCTCGTATTCGAATCCCATGACCGAGGTTGCGACCGAAATGCCGCGCTGGCGCTCGATTTCCATGAAGTCCGACGTGGCGCCTTTTTTGATTTTGTTGTTCTTGACAGCACCGGCCACGTGGATAGCCCCGCCGAAAAGCAGCAATTTCTCGGTCAGCGTGGTTTTACCGGCATCCGGATGCGCAATCACGGCGAACGTCCGCCGGCGGGTAATCTCTTCTTGTTGTGTCATAGCTTTTCAGGCCTGCTCTTGGGGATAGTCCATGTTGTAGTGGCAACCGACCGACTCTTTCAACTCGCGGCCCTGCTTGATGACCAAATAGGCCGTTGCAATCATGTTGCGCAGCTCGCACAGGTCGCGATTGGGTTTCGTCTTGTTGTAGAGTTCTTCGGTCTCCTCGTAGATGATTTCCAGACGCCGCATGGCCCGCTTGAGCGACAGATTCGACCGCACGATACCCACGTAATTAGCCATAATGGTCTGCATCTCGCGTTTCGACTGAATAATCATCAGCATCTCCTCGGCATGTTGCGTGCCCTCGAAATCCCAATCCGGAATTCCTTCTTGAAAGTCCACCTTGTCGATGCGGGCCGACGCATGGCGAGCCGCTTGGTCGGCATAGACCAATGCCTCGATCAACGAGTTCGAAGCCAGCCGGTTCGCTCCGTGCAAGCCCGTGCACGAGGTTTCACCCAGCGCATAAAGCCGTTTCACGGAGGTTTCGCCGTTGGTATCGACCTTCACGCCGCCGCAGCAGTAGTGGGCTGCCGGCGTTACGGGAATCCAGTCGCGCGTGATGTCGATGCCGATCGACTTGCACTTCTCGTAGATATTCGGAAAATGGCTGCGCACCGATTCGGGGTCTTTGTGCCGCACGTCGAGGTAGACGAACTCTTCGCCGCGCTTCGACATTTCGCGATGGATGGCCCGGGCCACGACATCGCGCGGGGCCAACGATTTCATCGGGTGGTATTTGTCCATGAACTCTTCGCCGTTCTGCAAACGCAGAATGGCACCGAATCCGCGCATCGCCTCGGTGATGAGGAAGCTCGGCTTTTCACCCGGGTGGTAGAGCGTAGTCGGATGGAACTGAATGAATTCCATGTTTTCGGTGATGGCCTTCGCGCGGTGGCACATGGCGATGCCGTCGCCCGTCGCCACGACCGGATTGGAGGTCGTCGAGTAGATGTTGCCGCAACCTCCCGTCGCCACGACCGTGAACTTGGCCAGCATGGTTTCGATCTCGTTCGTGTCGAGGTCGAGAACATAGGCGCCGAAGCAGGCCAATCCGCGCGTATGCCGCGTAACGAACTCGCCCAGATGGTGTTGCGTCAGCAGGTCGATGGCGAAATGCCGCTCTCGCACCTCGATGTTCGGATGTTTGCGAACCGCTTCCATCAAGGCCCGTTCGATTTCGGCGCCCGTCAAGTCTTCGTGGTGGAGGATGCGGTGCTCGGAATGACCGCCTTCGCGGTTGAGTTCGAATCGGCCGTCGGGGGTTTTATCGAACCGCGTGCCCCATCCGATCAGGTCGGCGATCAGCTCCGGCGCCCGACGCACGACCAATTCGACCGCCGCCGGGTCGCACTTGCCGGCCCCGCAGACCAACGTGTCGTGGATATGTTTTTCGAACGTATCGGGGGCATACGTTACCGAGCAGATACCGCCTTGGGCGTAGTTGGTGTTGCATTCGTTCATTTCGCCTTTGGTAACGATGGTTACATGACCGTACGCGGCGGCTTTGAGTGCAAATGTGAGCCCCGCAGCACCCGAACCGATGACTAAGAAGTCGGTTTTCATGATTTTCGAGAGGTTAATTTCAGCCTTGCGGCGGTGCAAAGATACGAAATTTTTTATTAGCGCGCCGCTTTTGAAAGCGGTTCCCTATGCGGTGGGGCCTGCGTCGTGCTTATTAAGGCTTTCTTCGCTTTCGACCGTTTTTCTCGACCAACGACACGTTCCGTACCAGTTAATAAAAATGCGGAGGCCCGCACAGCGTGCCCCGCAGGCTGCGTCCGCACGAACGGATAATAAAAATTCACCGATTCAATGCTCCGTTTGGACGATTATTCCTAATTTTGCAATCCGAATAAAACCACCTCATGGAACGACACATCGCAATAAACGATTTCGATTATCCGTTGCCCGACGAGCGGATTGCCAAATTTCCGTTGGCCGAGCGATCGGCATCGAAACTGCTCGTCTGGCAGGGGGGCGCTATTTCCGAGCGGCATTTCGCCGACTTGGGCGACGTTCTGCCTGCGGGCCAGTTGTTGGTGTTCAACAATACGCGGGTCATCCACGCCCGTATCATCATGCACAAGCCGTCCGGCGCGCGCGTCGAAGTTTTCTGCTTGGAGCCGCAGGAGCCGGCCGACTACGAACGGGCGTTCGCCGTCCGCGATAGTTGTGTCTGGTCGTGCATCGTGGGCAACCTCAAGAAGTGGAAGGAGGGCCCGGTCGAAATCCATTTCCAGCACGACGGACACGAAGCCTGCCTGCGGGCGTGGCGCGTCGGCGAGGGCGGACGCGAACAGACCGTGCGGTTCGAGTGGACGGCTCCGATGACCTTCGGGCAGTTGCTCGAATACCTCGGCCGCATTCCCATTCCGCCGTACCTCAATCGCGAGAGCCAAGAGGTCGACAACACCCGTTACCAGACGGTCTATTCCAAGTTCGAGGGTTCTGTCGCCGCGCCCACGGCCGGACTGCACTTCACGCCCGAGCTGATCGCTTCGATGCAGGCGCGCGGCTTCGCATTCGAGGAGGTTACGTTGCACGTCGGCGCGGGCACCTTCCTGCCCGTGAAGACGGACGACGCTGCGCAGCATCCGATGCACACCGAGCACTTCGAGATACGGCGGTCGACCGTCGCGCGGCTTTTGGAGAAATGGGGGGCCATCACGGCCGTCGGGACGACCTCCGTGCGGACGCTCGAATCGTTGTCTGCACTCGCATGGCGGATTCGCACCTGCGGCGATCCGCAGCCCGGGCGGGTCATCGGGCAATGGGAATTGTACGATCTTCCGGCGGAGTTCACCGGTCGCGAGGCGCTTGCGATGCTGCTCGACTACATGGACAGCGCGCGAATCGACCGTTTGAAAGCGGCGACACAGATTATGATTACGCCGTTGGGATACGAGTTCCGCATCGTGCGGAATATCATTACCAACTTCCACCAGCCCAAATCGACCCTGTTACTGTTGGTATCGGCTTACGTGGGCAGCGCATGGCGGGAGATTTACGATTACGCCTTGGCGCATGATTTTCGGTTCTTAAGTTACGGCGATTCATCGGTGTTGATGCGTTGATTCGCCGCCTCGCCTAATACAATAAGGAATCGGGACACTGCAAAAACAGTGTCCCGATTCCATTCACCTATCCGCAAACCGCCCTAATCATGTAACCGTCCTGTCCGGCCGTAACGGTCGTTTGTGGGTCGTAACCTATGGGCCGCAGCCTGCGGGGGCACGCCTTGTGCGGGCCTCCGCGGCCGGAGGCTGCGGCCCGCGCGGCTCTTTTCGAGCCGCAATTTCGACAGTAAAGCGCCTAATTTTGCAGATAAAACTACTTTTCTTTAACACAGCGTATCGTAAAACCCATTGCCCTACTACTGTTGCCTAATGGGGATACACCCGAATTATGAAAGTCTATGTATCTACCATTACCATTGCTTGACTGAGGGCTACTAGTCCAACAATAGCCACCTACGTTGACATACAAAAAATAACCAATTGTTCTTTCACGCCAACCCGAAACAGGGTAAAAATCTGTCTTTCCGTCTTCGGGTTCGGTGTAAGTACCGGATGTACCGTCTTCAGCGGCTACCGATTCTCCCATTCCTTCGTAATAAAATTCGAATCCATTCTGGAGTGCTGAAGCATTTGTATGGCCTTTCCCATCAGGCCCTTTGACATTGAATTTCCATTTGACATTCGTATTTTCTCCCGTCGTCGAAAAATTGATCCAAATATCTGCGGGCGCAACCCGATAACCTGCTGGACACGGGTCGAAAATGGATTTATAGGTTTGACTCATGCGCGGATACTCGTAGCCTTTCGGATTGCCCCACAAGTTATCATTCGTTTGAGCGGCCCAGTCATTACTACAAACTTCACTTTTCATAACAATAAACCGGGTCGGATTGGCAATGGCCTGGTCGATCATATATCGGTCGGCCGACATCTTGTATTTTTTACCGTCAATCGTCTTTTCAACCTCCGTTCTATCTAATGCCTTATTAGCTATATCATCCGTGTACCCTCCGGCCAACAACGCTTTGGCCAGATAAAGAACATTCATTTCGGTCTTTTCCTGCACCTCGTTGTATGCGGCATTACGGAAGAATGTTCCCGTTCCTCCAGCTGCTTCCGCCACAGCATTGATCTCATTTGTCGGGTCTGCTACCGTCGTAACAGCTACAGTATAGTTATTGTTCCACTGCGCAGGACGACCCAACGGGTCTTTTCTTCCCCATTGGTACCAGAAACCTACCCCGTCGATGCGGTTCTGGTTGACGGCTTCGTTCGGCACGGCGACTTTCGTGGCACCGAGTGCCATCGGCATGACGGTATATTCGCCGGAATAAGTGTTTTTGTAAAGTTTCATGGCCTTCGGGTCATCCGGATTGACAGCCTTTGTCGGATCGTCCTCGGGTGCCCAGATATGGTACGACCAAAGGATTTTACCGGCCGCATTATAGACGCCGACCAACGCATTGCCGTACTTACCCGAAGGCATGGTAACCGTAAACGAATCATTGTCGGCATCGTAAGCACCGACGGTCGGAGCAGCTCCGAGTGCCGATTCGTACCAGATCAGTTTGGCGTGGGTCGGGGTATATTCGGCTCCGAGCACGTTATCGGAAACTGCGGTCTCGGTATTATGGAAATAAGCGTCGGTCTTGTAGGGGGTGCATTTGACCGTAACCGGTTGTCCGTTCATAGCCAAATAGCAGTTCGTACCGCCGTAGTAGTAGAACGGAATCTGTGCTTTGTCCGTTACGGTGTAGGCCAACTCCTTGGAAGCTGCAGCATCGACGTCATTCTCACCGAAACTCTTGAATCCGAGACTCAGCGGGAAGTGGAAAACCGTGCCGGCTTTGAGCGCCTGTTTGGGCGTTGCATAGAAGGTGAAGGTGTGCAGCGTGGTTTCGGCAACGATCTTCAACCGCTGGTTCGTCAGTTCACCCGGGTAGAGCATCAACGAACGGGTGAAAAGTTTGTCCATGTTCGAACCGTTGACGAACGTCCAGTCGATCTCCGTGCCGTCGCCCGAACTCGTCAATGTCGGGTTGTTGCGGTCCGTGAGGTCGACCTCGGCCGTGCCGGTAAAGTTCGTCGTACCGTCGACCGTCGAGACGTTGATGCGCAGAAGTGTCTCCTTGGAGTAGTTCTCATCGGTCGAGAAATCGAATTCGAACTTGCACCAAGCTCCCAACTGCCGGAACTTGAAGTTGGCCGAATTTACGTCCTTGCCTGTGGTCGTGGGCGTGCACTTGTACGAGACCTTGATGTCGTTCTGGTTGAAGGCGTATTGGGTATCTTTCGTCCAGCTCTTGATTCCCCTGTCTTCGAGCCACTTCTTCCATTCTGCCGCTTCGTCCTTGTCGGTGGTTGCGGGATCGTCCTCGGGATACCAGTTCTGGTTGATTTTGAACGAGAGTTTGTCGTTCTCGACGTAAGCCGCCGACACGGGATAGACCGCTATCAAGTCGCCGAAGTTCGGGTCATCGGACGAAGCCTCCCCCGTACCGCCGATAGCCGGTTCGAACTCGCCGATGGACGAATTGGCACCTTTTACTAATTCATACTGCCATTTCGACCAGTTGGAGGTGTTGACGATCAGAATGCGATCCTTGGCTCCCCAGTTCACGGCACCTGTTGTGGCATTGGGTTCGCCCGTGCGGGTCTCGGCATCGTCATCGAGCGAGGCCGACAACGACGGAAGCCGATATTTCCCTTCGACGACCGGTGTCTGCTCTGCGCCCGCGTCCTCGAAATCCTTGCTGCATCCTGCTCCCAACACGGTCATGCAGGCTGCCAACGCATAAATCATGTACTTTTTCATTGTTTTATTAACTTGGTTATTTTGCTAATCCACGTTTTTTTGTTGTTGCTTCGGCCGGATACCTATATTATATAGGGTTCTCGTCGGCCGATTTTATTTTGCCTTTGGAAACGGCGGCTCTGCGAGCCGCGCGAGCCGCAGCCTCCGGCGGCGAAGGCTCGCCTTGGGCTCCCCTTCGCAGGCTGCGTCCGCCTATTTCTTATTAACCGGCCGTGCTGCTAATGGAGGTTGGTTTACCTTCCCCACCTTGCGGCCCGTGCCAGTTAACAAAAAATTACCAGACATTACCTGCATCGGTATAGGCACCGTCGTTGACCACTTGCGAATCCCACATCTGGCCGCCGTCGGTGTACGAAGCATCGGGCATCGTATCCTCCTGAATGACGATTTTCAGCTCCCGATCCAAGAAGTACCGCACACCGGCCTTGAATCCGCCCGTCGGCGAATCCTTCGAAGCTACGGTAAACTCGCCTTTGCCGTTTTGAAGCCCGGCCGAGAAGTCCAACCGTGCCGAACTCGTTGTGGGCAACAGCACGATGTCCACGTAGTTGTCCTCTAAGTACTCCTTAGCGATCCGTACCGGCTGCGTCAGGTTCACAACGATCTGGTTCGAACTCTTTGCAGCGACGGCCGTCAACGTCTGGTCGCCGAACTTCAACTGACAGTCGCCCGCAATCGCCGTGTCGTCCGACATCGTCAGAATCAACTGCTTCAGATAGACCTCCGACAGGTAGTCCAACGCTTGGCCCTCTTGGTTGGTCGCCGTGAACTTGAAGCGGATGCGTAGCAAGGTGGTAACCGGTGCGAAGGTGAAGCGCACCATCTTGTTCTTCACGATTTCCGACTTGCTCATCTCGACCATCGCCGAACTGCAAATCTGATGACGGCCGAACTCGCCCGTCTGAGCGGACGGAACGCTCAACAACACCCCGCCGCGAGTTTCGTCATAGGTTGCGGCTGAATTGCTCGTCGGGTAGTAACCGTAGAAGCGGTACTTCGTGTTGTCGGCGACCGATTCATCCTTGCCGCCCGTCCACGACGAGACGTTCAGAAAGTTCCGAGGAGTGAAGGTGCCTTCATTCGTTCCGATGCTGCTTGCGTCAATGGCGCACAGGTCCGAAATGCCTAAATATCGGCCGCTTGCATCGAAAAAAAGTATTATTAAGCGGTCGAAATACTAATAAACGGTCAAATTAAACAATGACAACGCGAAAAGTTATTAAAAATGGTTGAAATAGGAGAAAATACGAACAATGCAAACGATAGGAAACAAAAGAATTTGACGTTCGATGTGTCGGTAACCCGAAAAACGCATGCTATTTCGTGTGCAAATAAAACAGTTCGGAATGGCTCTTTGTCGCACTTGTTTTCGCCCCTTTGCAGTATCAGTTTTTCGGTTCTTCACTACGATAGTTTTTTGGTCTTCGCAGATGAAAACAAAGCGGTCATTTTTGTGAATTTTTCACAACCGAAAACGATGTTTTTCGCCCTTTTCAGAAGTGCGATTTTTTGCACACGAACCGGCACTCTTTTTCAAGCGAGTATGGACTTTTAGAGGGCGGAGGCGTTTTTGCGATTGTTTCGATTTTCTTCGTTTCGGTTGTTTTTTGATTGCTTTTCTGCCTG
>CANQDE010000008.1 GCA_947591475.1 uncultured Alistipes sp. | reverse complement strand
CCACTTCAACCAAAACCCTTGTAACTCAATTCTATCACTATATCTTTCCGCATTTCACTTTTTTGTAGTAACTTTGCGACTACAAACTAACCCCGCATCCGCCATGAAAGAGGTCATACAACTCTGCGACAAAAAATTCCGCGTCATGATTCCCGCCGAAAAAATCGACGAAGCCGTCTCCTCGGTAGCCAACCGCATCAATGCCGACTATGCCGACAAAGAGACGCCGATTTTTCTCGGTATCCTCAACGGTTCGTTCATGTTCATGAGCGACCTGATTAAAAAAATCGAATTCAACAACGAACTCTCGTTCGTGAAATTGGCCTCCTACGACGGCGACCACTCCACAGGCGAAGTCAAAACTTTGATCGGCCTGAACAACAGCCTGCGCGGCCGGCACATCATCATCGTCGAAGACATCGTCGAGACGGGCGAAAGCATCTCCTACATGGTGCGCGACTTGGCGAAATACGAACCGGCGAGCGTCGAGGTCTGCACGCTCTTCTTCAAACCGGCCTGCTACCGCAAAGAGTTCCCCATCAAGTATCGGGCGATGGAGATCGGCAACGAATTTATCGTCGGTTACGGATTGGACTACAACCAATTGGGCCGCAGTCTGAAAGACATCTACGTCGTTACGGAATAATGGCTATCGAGACGGACAACACGCTTTTCGACGGCGGACGGCTGCTGCCGCTCGTCGAGGATTTCTATACCATCCAAGGCGAAGGATTCCATGCCGGCAAACCGGCCTACTTCATCCGGTTGGGCGGATGCGACGTGGGGTGCCGCTGGTGCGACGCCAAATACACGTGGGATCCGAAACGCTATCCGCCGGTCGACATCCGGACGATCATCGACCGCGCTACGGCCTGTCCGGCGCAGGCCATCGTCATCACGGGAGGCGAGCCGTTGCTTTATCCGTTAGATCGACTGACGGGCGAACTCCACGAACGCGGATTGCAAATTTTTTTGGAGACCTCCGGAACCCGTCCGTTCAGCGGCCAGTTCGACTGGGTGTGCCTTTCGCCGAAACGGCAGCATGCCCCGCTGCCCGAAGCCTTCGCCCGAGCGCACGAACTGAAAGTCATCATCGAATCGGAGGAGGATTTTGCGTGGGCCGAACGCAATGCGGCGCAGGTGGGCCCGACCTGCCTGCTCTATCTGCAACCCGAATGGAGCGTCGCCGAAACGGTGATGCCCGCTATCGTGGCGTACGCCAAGGCCCATCCGCAATGGAACATCTCGATTCAGGCACACAAATACATGCACATTTCGTAACCCGCTCCGCCCCATGAAACTCCGCGTCGGCAAAAAAGGATGGATGGCCGTAACGGGCATCATCCTGCTCCTCACCGCATTGGTCGCGGGGCGCAATCTGCTGCACGCCATCCGCACGAAACGCGAAATCCGTGCGCTGGAACGGGAAAAGCAACGTTATTCGGAGAAAATCGAACAGGACAGCACGTTAGTCGAACAGCTGCAATACGACGATTATTTAGAGGAGTATGCCCGCGAGCGTTTCCGCATGCAGCGGCGCGACGAACAGGTTTACATCGTCGAGGAGGAGGATTGACCGAGCTGGCGTTTGACGAGGGCGACCGTCTCGCGGAACGCCTCCAACCGGAACACAGCGGAGAGCAGCACGTAAACGACGATTCCGACTACGATTTCGACCGTCAATCGTCCTGCATCGCCGAAAGGCAAGCAGCGCATGGTCAGCCGCACGGTGCCATACATCGCGGCCGTAACGCAGGCGATCGGCAACAATGTCCGCAACAATCGGCGGATCGTCAACACGGTAAACCGCATCGAAGCGACGACGTTTACCGCCATCTCGCAAAAGGCGATGACGACCAATCCCCACACTACGGCCTGTACGCTGACGGGAATCACGGCAACGAACACCAACGTCATCAGACCCTTTTTCAAAAACTCGATGCGTAGGATGATTCGGCCGTCGCTCTTGACTTTCAGCACGGTGAAGGCAATCATCGCCACCGGATAGAACAGCCCGACCAAACAAATCACCTCGAAATAGGGCACCGCCGACATCCACTTCTGGCCGAGCAATGCGGCGAACAGGTCGGGCGCCACGGCAGAAAGGCCCATCATCATCGGGAACAACAGGTAGGCCACGAGCATCACGATCTGCCGATAGCTGTCGGCAAAACGGCAGGCATCGCTGCCGACCTTCGTCAAAGCCGGAAAGATGACGGTCTGCACGGAGAGCATCGTCGAACCGACCGACTGATCCTTGAGCTTCACCGCTTGGTCGAATGCCCCGAGCACAGCGGTGGGATAGAGCCGTCCGA
This sequence comes from uncultured Alistipes sp., assembly GCA_947591475.1. GTDB lineage: Bacteria > Bacteroidota > Bacteroidia > Bacteroidales > Rikenellaceae > Alistipes. The sequence continues at coordinate 71,625 of CANQDE010000008.1, read as the reverse complement.
TGACGAACTGCGGGATTTTATTGTAAATCGTGGTAATCAACTCGGTGGACATCAAGCTGAAACTGTATCGGGCCATCTGTCGCAGGGGATTCACTCCGTAAGCTCTGCCGACGGGTCGCCAATCGCTGAATCCCCAAAGCAATCCGGCCCGCACGGCCATCTGCAACACGCGCTGGGCGACGATGCTCCATACGCCACATCCAGCCAACGCCAGACCGATTGCGGTAAGTCCGCTGACCAACCACGAAGCGAAGGTTACTTTCGAAAGCAGCGCGAACCGGAACTGCCGCATAAGGATAGCGTTCTGCACGGCGCACAACGCATTGACCGGCAACAACAAGAAGAAGACCGGCGCCAACGGCACCAGCTCGGGCATGTCGTAGAAACGGGCCGCGGCAGGCGCCGCCGCCACGCAAAGCAGATAAAGCGCTACCGAAACTCCGACGTTGAAGAGAAAGACCGATTTGAAATCGGACTGCGACGGCTCCTTGCGGCAGATGAGCGCCTGCGAAAAACCGCTGTCGACGATGACCAACAACACGGCCGAAACCGCCGTCAGAATCGCCATCAATCCCCAGACCTCCTGCGCCAACAGACGCAGGAGGATAAGACTGACGGCCAGCTGCATCAACGTCGTACCGGTCTTTTCGGCCAGATTCCAAGCCACGCCGCGCGTTACCTTGTCCCGCAGTGCACCGGGTTCTTCACAATCCGTCGGTTCGGGTTTCATAGCGTTCGGATTTTCGTTGCGATTCTATTTCAGGCCTTCGCCGTGCCGGCGTCGATTTCGGCATTGCGTCGGCGAATCGCCTTCACCGGCGCGATTTCGACATACGACACCCCGCCGTCCTCGCCGAAACTGCCGCCCACGATGGCCAACAGGTCGTCTTCGGCGAGTTTGCCGGACTGGTCGAGAAAATCCATCGCATCGGCCAGAAAGTGATAACGATTGTTCACGCCCCGCTGTCGGAGAATCGGCACGACCCCATAAGAAAGGGCCAAAATGCGCTGGGCATGGAGCGTATAGCATACGGCCACGACGGTTTTACAACCCCGGAAAGCGGCCACATAACGTCCCGTGCGTCCGCTTTTCGTGTCGAGCACCACGCAGCGGATCGCCAGATTGGTCGAGGCCCGCACGGCCGAACGGGCCAACTGCGCCGTGATTTCGTGGTTGACCGAGACCATATTCATGTCGATCATCGGCCGGAAATGATCCTCGTCGCGTTCGATTTCCCGCGCCACACGCGACATAGTTTGCACCGCCTCGGCGGGATAATCGCCCATGGCGGTCTCGTCGCTCAACATCACGGCGTCGACCCGCTCGTAGATGGCGCTGGCCACGTCGCTCACTTCGGCCCGCGTCGGACGCGGCGAATGAACCATCGAATAGAGCATCTGCGTAGCGATGATGACGGGCCGTTTGGCCGCAATGCACCGCTCGACGATTCGTCGCTGAGCATTGGGAATCGCCTCGGCAAGCAGTTCCACGCCCAAATCGCCACGAGCCACCATGATGCCGTAGGAAGCCTCGATAATCTCGTCGAGGTTGTCCAACCCCTCCTGATTTTCGATTTTCGAAATAATTTTTATTAAACTGCCTTGCGTATCCAAAATCTCTTGCACGGCCTGCACGTCGCGGGCGCTCCGCACGAACGAATGGGCGATGAAATCGACATCGTGCTGCATGGCCCACTCGATGAACCGCCGATCCTTCTCCGTTACCGACGGCAGGTCGATGCAGACGCCCGGCACATTGACGCTCTTGCGCGACCGCAGCGTGCCGCCCGTAACGAATTCGCATTGCAGTTCGTCGTCGGTTTTGGAGACGACGCGCAATTCCAGCTCGCCGTCGGCAATCAACATCCGCGCACCGACCGGAATGTCCCGCACGATGGTCGGCACGTTCATATAAACGACCTCGTGCGTCGTCTCGTCCGAACCGCTCGAGCCGCGCACCGCCACCCGATCGCCTATCCGGAACTCGATTCCCGTTCCGTATGCGGCGGCAACGGCGGTTATCCGAATTTCGGGCCCTTTGGTGTCGAGCATCACGGGAATCGCAGGATTCACCCGATGGACGGTCTCGACGATGTGAGCGGCCCCCTCCTCGGTTACGTGCGCCGAATTGATGCGCACGACGTCCATGCCCGCATCGCAGAGCTTGCGGACGAACTCTTCCGTTGTCCGAAAGTCCGACAACGTGGCGACGATCTTCGTTTTTTTCCGCCCCATACTTTTATTAATTGGTTGGAATGCTAATACCTTATTAAATAATCGGAATGCTAATACCTTTATTTATCAGCGACTCCGAAGAACCGCGCGAGCCGCAGCCTCGGCGAGCGGGACCTCGCATCGAACAGGCGAAATGCTTACTCGCCGATCCGCTCCAACAACGCTTCGATTCCCAACCGATAGGAATCCAGTCCGAATCCCATCACGGAACCGATGACCACCGGCGCGAGCAACGACGTATGGCGAAACTCCTCGCGGGCCAAAATCGACGAAATATGCACCTCGACGACGGGCACCGACACGGCCGACACGGCATCGCGCAAAGCCACCGACGTATGGGTATATCCGCCGGCATTGAGCACCACACCGTCGTACGTGCCGTCGGCCTGCTGAATGGCGTCGATCAACGCCCCCTCGTGGTTGGATTGGAAATAATCCAATGCGACGCGGGGATAACGGGCTTTCAACCGCCCGAAAAAATCCTCGAAACGCTGCGTACCGTAGACCTCCGTATCGCGCCGCCCCTGCAAATTCAGGTTGGGCCCGTTCAATATCCGTATTTTCTTCATCCTATCGGGCGAAAGTTTGCCGTCGACAAAGGTACCGATAATTTCCGAATTATCCTTACCTTTGTTCGGATTACTCCTTTCACGATTCATGCCATGACGGAATTCGGATTCATCGAACAGATAGCGGCCCGCTTCGCCGCACTTCCCGCCAACGGATTCGAGGGCATCGGCGACGATTGCGCCGTGCTACCCATCGGAAACCGCGAGGCGCTGCTCTTCACGACCGATCTGCTGACCGAGGGGGTGCATTTTCTGCGAGCCGCCACGTCAGCCCGCGAGCTGGGACGCAAATCGCTGGCCGTCAATCTGAGCGACGTAGCGGCCATGGGCGGACGTCCCGTCGCGACGTTGCTTTCGCTCTCGCTGCCGGTCGATACGACCGACGACTGGGCCGTCGAATTCATGGAGGGTTATCGGGAACTCAGCGAACGATTCGGCGTAGCGTTAGTCGGCGGCGACACGACCCGTTCGGACAGCAGCATCGTCATCAACGTAACGGCCATCGGACGCGCCGAGACGTCGCACATCAAACGACGCAGCGATGCACGTGCGGGCGACACGATTTTCGTGTCGGGCGAATTGGGCGCCTCGGGAGCCGGACTTGCCGACCTGCTCGCGGGCCGCTACGACACGCCCTTGGCAGCCATCCACCGCAATCCGCAACCCCAAGTTGCAGAGGGACTTTGGCTCGGGACGCGACCGGAAGTACATGCCATGATGGATTTGTCCGACGGCTTGGCTTCGGACATTCGCCACCTCCTCGAACGTTCGCACTGCGGAGCCGAACTCGACACGGAACGGATTCCCTGCGCAGCGGGTGCCGACCTGCGGCAGGCCGTCTGCGGCGGCGAAGACTACAAACTGCTGCTGACGGCGGACGCCGCGCACTCGGAACAACTGGCGGCGGATTATCGGGCACGATTCGGGGCACCGCTGTATGCGGTCGGGCGCATCACGGACGGTGGGGGCCTGGTCTGGCGCGAAAACGGCCGGCCGATCGCTCCTTCGTGGCATGGATTCCGCCACTTCGATTGACCGAAACATCCCACGGAATTCAAACTTATCGGCGACGCAAAGAGTCGCATCATTGAATTCGACCGGATGTCGGAGCCGTCAAATGAATGGTTTTTAAGAAAACTGCCTTTTTTGCTTATGTCGTACCTTTTGATGTCAAAAGGTACCGAAAACCATCCGCACGGTTAAAATTGTGGGAGTTCTCGGGGTCGTTCACTGAACGAACACGAAAGACTGCGCTTTTCGCACGTTCGTTCCGGGCGTTCCGCCCCCTCGACCTCTTTATCCGCAATTTTCACAGTGCGGAAGCTATGGTGCGGCTCACAGAGCCGCCGATAATTCCGAACGGTGAATTTTGAATTATGAATTTATTATAGTATCTTTGTCGCAGACATATTGAAAGCGCATCGGCTTTTCTTCTCAAATCGAAACTTGGACATTTCGAGCCTGCATGAAGAAAAAGGTTGATGCTCGCGCTGTTTTTCGGCGTGGGCATTTCTTCAATCTTCATGCAGGGCAGTCCAAGGCCTCGATTTCGGGTTGAGTGATTTGCCCGCTTTTTTATTAACTGGTACGGACTACGAGGTTCCGGAGGATAGAGAGAAAAGCAACGGGCAGCGAAAAAAGCGTTGGAAAGTACCAAAACACTCCAACGCATAGGGAACCCCGTTCAAACGGGGGCGGGCCGAACCGGCAGGAGAACCCCATCTTACGTTTCGGTCATTCTGATTGCCCTTAATAATTCAGGCCTTCGGCAGAATGATCGTCTCGGTTCCCGGCTGCGTTCGGCCCGCTTTTTCAACGAGCCCCTGCTCCGCCGCGACCTGCTCCATCAACGCATAAGCCGCGTCGTAATCGTTCGGAATCCGCCCGTCGAGAATCGCCTCCTTGATGACCTCCTTGATTTCGCCGATCGCACGGCACGGCCCGATTCCATAAGTCCGCATGATGATCTCGCCCGTGATGGGCGGCTGGAAATTGCGGATGCGGTCGCGCTCTTCCAAATCCTTCATCTTGCGGCGCACCAACTCGAAATTGGCCATGTAACGCTTCACCTTCGCGTCGATGCCCGACGTGATGTCCGCTTCGCACAGGGTCATCAACGCCTCTACGTCGTCGCCCGCCTCGAACAACAGCCGCCGCACGGCCGAATCGGTTACCATCTCCTCCGACAGGATGATGGGCCGCAAATGGAGGAAAACCAACTTCTGCACGAACTTCATGTGTTCGTTCAGCGGCAGTTTCATGCGCCGGAAAATGGCGGGCACCATTTTCGACCCCAGCACCTCGTGCCCGTGAAACGTCCAGCCCGTTTTCGGGTCGTAGGCCTTGGTCAACGGCTTGGCGATGTCATGCAACACGGCAGCCCAACGTAACCAAAGGTCGTCGGAACGTCTCGCAACGTTGTCTAAAACCTTGAGCGTATGAATAAAATTGTCCTTGTGGGCATGCTGGCCGCGCCGCTCGACCCCTTTCAACGCGTGCATCTCCGGAAATATCCGTTCCAGCAATCCGGTGAGTTCGAGCAACTCAAAGCCCATCGACGGCACGGGCGACAGTACGATTTTGTTCAGTTCGGCGATGATCCGTTCGCGCGAGACGATGCGGATGCGTTGGGCATTGCGGGCGATGGCGTCGAACGTCTCCTCCTCGAGCGAAAAGCCCAACTGCGCGGCGAAACGGATGCCGCGCATCATGCGCAACGGATCGTCCGAAAAGGTGATGTCGGGGTCGCACGGCGTGCGGATGATGCCGTGTTCGAGGTCGTACATGCCGTCGAACGGATCGACCAATTCGCCGAAATCGCGTTCGTTGAGCGACCACGCCAGCGCATTGATCGTAAAGTCGCGGCGCAACTGGTCATCCTCGAGCGTACCGGCCTCGACCTGCGGTTTGCGCGAATCGCGCGTGTAGGATTCGCGACGGGCCCCGACGAACTCCAATTCGACGCCGTGCACACGCAACATAGCGGTACCGAAGGTCTTGAAGACCGAAAGCCGCGTATGCAATTCGTCGGCGAGCGCCTGTGCGACTTCGATGCCGCTTCCGACCACCACCACATCGACGTCGGTCGAAGGCCGACGCAGGTAATGGTCGCGCACGTAACCGCCCACGACATAGGCATCGACGCCCTTCGCGCGAGCGATGCGCGAAATCCGACGGAAGATGGGATCGGAAAATTCCACGGTGCAACGCGCTATTTCACGTACTTTTCAACCGCCTGCTTCCAGACCAAATAGCCGGGGCCCATCAGATGCAGGCCGTCGTTCGTGTACCGGCGGTCGAGATTCCCCTTATCGTCGGCCAACAGCGACCACAGGTCGATGTAGACGATCCCCGTCTCCTTGCACAATGCCTCCAGCTGGCGATTGGTCTCCACGACCTGCGGATTGATGCCGTAATGGTGGGGATATTTCTTGAAATCGGCGCCGTTGACGGGCAGGATGCTCTGGATGTAGAGTTTCGTAGACGGCGATTGCTCCTGAAAACGGGCGATCAATTTACGGACATTGCCGACCACCTCTTCGGGAGCGATGCCGACCGAGAGGTCGTTGGTGCCGATCATCAAAAAGAGTTTTTTCGGACGACCGGCGACAATCGGATCGAGGCGGTCGAGTAGCCAGCCCGACCGGTCGGCGCTGATGCCGCGATTTTTGACGTGGCAGTTGTCGAACAACTCGGCCCACTCGCATCCGTCCGTGATGCTGTTGCCCAAAAAGACGATATCGTTCGAGCGGATGGGCAACACCTCGAACAAGCTGCGCTTCTGATAATTGTACTCGTTCTGCGCAGAGGCCGTACCGATCGCGGAGAATGCGACGGAGAGCAAAATAAAAAAGTATTTCATAATCGACCCAGAATTTTCATTATTCGGTATTCACATCAATCGCGCATCTCCCGCCGGTAGAGCTGCACGGTATTTTCCAAACCGTAGTAAAGGGCGTCGCAAATCAACGCATGGCCGATCGACACCTCGTCCGTCCACGGAATGCGTTGCAAATAGTAGCGCAGATTCTCCAAACTGAGGTCATGCCCGGCATTGAGCCCCAGCCCCTGGCGGCGAGCCTCCTCAGCGGCGGCGACATAGGGAGCAACGGCCGCTTCGGGCCCCGCAGGATAGCAACGAGCGAACGCCTCGGTGTACAATTCGACCCGATCAGCGCCGCAAGCTCTGGCACCGGCGACCATCGCCGGTACGGGGTCGACGAAAATCGAGACGCGAATGCCCCGTTCGTGGAATCGGGCGGTGAGGTCGGTCAGAAAATCGCGGTTCGCAACGGTGTTCCACCCGGCGCTGGAAGTCAACGCATCGGGCGCATCGGGGACGAGCGTAACCTGTGTCGGCTGCACCTCCATCACGAGGTCGACGAACGCGCCGACGGGATTTCCTTCGATATTCAATTCTCGGGTCAAGACGCTTTTCAAGGTCCGGACGTCGTCGTGCCGGATATGCCGCCCGTCGGGACGCGGATGCACCGTGATGCCGTCGGCGCCGAAGCGCTCGATGTCCAATGCCGCCTGCACCACATCGGGCCGATTGCCGCCGCGTGCATTCCGCACCAAAGCGATTTTGTTGATATTAACGCTTAATTTCGTCATAAAAAATTCATACCTTTGTGTTGTCTGCAAGGGACTCTACACATCTCCGGGCATCTTGCGGACACCTTGTTCCAGCGTGTAAAGTTACTTACTTTTTTCGAATTTCCGCCGATGAAAATCCTACTTTTTTCCCGCAGCCAGATCGCCCATACGCCCGAAGAGCTGACGCAACTCTTCGAGACCCTCGACCGTTTCGGATTCGACTACACCGTCAACCGCGAATTCGCCGATTTCGTGCACGAACTGACCGGCCGCACCATACCCCCCGAAAAGCGTTACGGCGACCGCGTGGGGCCGCAACCGAAGAAGAGCATCATGGTCTGCTACGGCGGCGACGGCACGCTGCTCGAAGGGGTGCATCGGCTGGCCGGTGCGCCGATTCCGGTCATGGGAATCAATGCCGGCCATTTGGGGTTTCTGACCAGCGCGCCGAACGAAGGGCTCGACCGGATTTTTCAAGAAATCGCCGACGGCAACATCCTCGCCGAACCCCGTTCGATGCTGCACGTCGAGGGCGATTTTCCCGAGCCGATCGGTTCGCCGCTGGCCCTCAACGAGTTCGCCGTGCAGCGCCACGGGGCGGGCATGATTTCGGTCGAAACCTACGTCGACGGCCAAATGGTCGCCACCTACCACGGCGACGGTGTTATCGTCTCGACGCCGACCGGCTCGACCGCCTATTCGCTCAGCGCCGGAGGCCCCGTCGTGGCGCCGGCCTGCTCGTGTCTGATTCTCTCGCCGCTGGCTCCGCACAACCTGACCATGCGTCCGGTGGTGATTCCCGATTCGGCGGTCATCACGCTGCACGTCCACGCCCGCCGCGCCGATGCGTTCGTTACGCTCGACGACCGCACTTATCCCATTCCGCCGGAAGCCGCTTTCCGCGTCGAACGGGCCGAACAACCGATCTTTCTGGCCGTCCCGCACAATATATCCTTTTACGACACGTTACGAAATAAAATGATGTGGGGCATCGACATCCGCAGCTGACGAAATTCATGCGGATTTTTGCGCCGTTTCGTTTTTATTCCCTATATTTGTGCCCTATATGAGCGAACTGAAACGCATACCGCAACACGTCGCCATCATCATGGACGGCAATGGACGCTGGGCGAAACAGCACGGCAAAGAACGGTTCGAAGGCCACATCGCCGGCGTGGAATCGGTGCGGGCTTCGGTGCGGGCCGCCTTGCGGCACGGGGTCGCCTACCTGACGCTCTACGTCTTTTCGACCGAAAACTGGGGGCGTCCCGAAGAGGAGGTCGACGCGCTGATGGAGCTCTTCTGCCGCAGCGTTCGGAACGAAACGCCCGAGCTCGTACGGCAGGGCGTGCGCATCCGCATGATCGGCGACCGCAGCCGTTTTTCGGAGAAGGTGCGCCGCTATTTGGCCGAAGCCGAAACAAACACTGCCTCGTGCGAAAAACTGACGCTGATTCTGGCGCTCAACTATTCGTCGCGCAGCGAAATCGTCCGCGCCACGCAGCGGATCGCCCGTCGGGTACAGGCCGGCGAACTCGCCCCCGAAGCCATCGACGAGCAGACCATCGGCGGAGCGCTGGACACGGCGGAATACCCCGATCCCGACCTCGTCATCCGCACGAGCGGCGAATGTCGGCTCAGCAACTTCCTCCTCTGGCAGCTCTCCTATGCCGAGATGTGGTTTCCGGAGGTGCTGTGGCCCGACTTCACGGAGGCGTGGTTCGACAAGGCCATCGAAGTGTACGGAACCCGCGACCGGCGCTACGGATTGGTTAAATAGATGAAGTTTTCAGAGATGAATCGTTTATTCAACAGGTTATTCATAACAGGAGCGTTTCTGATGGCCATTTGCCTGTGCCCGAATGTCGTCGCACAGGAACCCGCAACGACCGATCCGGCCGACACAGCCGACACGACCACCGTAACGGAACCCGCCTTTCCGGACGACGCCCCCATGATGCAATACGGCAGCCGTCCGAAACGCTACTACATCCGCAAGGTCGAAATCCATGGCGTGAAATACCTCGACCACAACAACCTCAAATCGTCGGCCGGTCTGATCGAGGGCGATTCGGTCTATCTGCCGAGCGACTTCATCCCCAACTCAATCAACCGGTTGTGGCGGCAAAGCGTCTTTTCGGACGTGAAGATCGGCGCCGACATCGAAGGCGACCAGCTCGACCTGCATGTCTTTCTGAAAGAGCAGCCCCGCATCTATCGCTGGGAGTTCGAGGGCATCTCGAAGGGCAAAAAGAAAGACCTGACCGAAAAACTGAAGCTCAAACCGGGCCGCAGCCCCCTCTCGGACTACATCATCGACAAGAACAAGAAACTCATCAAGGCCTACTGGGTAGAGAAGGGCTTCCGGAATGCCGAAGTCGACGTCCGCATCGAAAACGATTCGGTCTATCCGGATCGGGCGGTCAACGTAACGTTCGTAATCGACAAGAAGGAAAAGGTGAAAATCGGCCGAATCAACTTCACAGGCAACAAACAGTTCAAGGACAAACGCCTGCGCAAGACCTTCAAGAAGACCCACCAGAAAAGCCTGAACTTCTTCCGCGGTGCGAAGCTCAACGAAAACGACTACGCCGACGACAAGGAGTTATTATTGGACTTTTACAACTCCAAAGGCTATCGAAATGCGACCATCGTGCGCGATTCGATCTACCCCATCAACGAGAAGCGGATCGGCATCGACATCGACCTGTCGGAAGGCAACAAATACTACATCCGCAACGTCTCGTGGGTCGGCAACTCGGTGCACGAAACCGATGAACTGCAACGGATGTTCGCCGTCAAACGGGGCGACACCTACGATAAAAAGTCGATGCACAAGCGATTGGGCATCGGCAAGGAGGACAACCCCGAAGCCATTTCGGTGAAATCGCTCTACCAGAACGACGGCTATCTGATGTCGCAAATCGAACCGGCCGAGACCATCATCGGGCCCGACTCCATCGACATCGAGGTAAAGATCTTCGAGGGCAAGCAGTTCACCATCAACGAAGTGGGCATCACCGGCAACCAGCGGGTCGACGACGAGGTGATCCGCCGCGAAATCTACACCCGCCCGGGCGAACTCTACAACCGCGCCCTGCTGATGCAGACCATCAGTACGCTGAACGCCATGGGGCACTTCAACCCCGAAGCCATCATGCCCGACATCCGCCCCGTATCGAACGAATTGGTCGACATCAACTGGCCGCTCGAAGAACAGGCCTCCGACCAGTTCAATATCGCAGGCGGCTGGGGTTCCGGCACGTTCGTGGGTTCGGTGGGTATCACGCTCAACAACCTTTCCATCCGGAATTTCTTCAAGAAAGGCGCTTGGCGTCCCTACCCGATGGGCCAAAATCAACGTCTTTCGATTTCGGCCCAAACCAACGGCACCTACTACAAAGCCTTTGCGTTCAGTTTCACCGATCCGTGGCTCGGCGGTCGCAAGCCCAATTCGTTCACGCTGTCGGCCCACTTCTCGGAGCAAAACAACGCCTACTACGTATGGCAAGAATCGACGCAGTATTTCCGCACCTACGGCGTCGCCGTCGGTCTGGGCAAGCGGCTCGAATGGCCCGATCCTTTCTTCCAGCTCTACGCCGAAGCGAGCTACGAACGCTATTCGTTGAAAGACTGGACGTCGTTCGTCATGGAGAACGGTTCGGCCAATCTGCTTTCGATGCGGCTCGTCTTCTCGCGCAACTCCGTCGACCAGCCCATCTATCCGCGGCGCGGTTCGGAGTTCAGCGCATCGGTGCAGGCGACGCTCCCCTATTCGCTGTGGGACGGCAAAGATTACAGTAGCAAGACGCTGAGCGATTCGGACCGCTATAAATGGATCGAATTCCACAAATGGCAGTTCAAGGCGCAATGGTTCCAAGCGCTGACCCGCAATATGAATCTCGTGTTGATGGCGCGGGCCGAAATGGGTTACTTGGGCAGCTACAACAAGCATAAAGTTTCGCCGTTCGAACGATTCGAGGTCGGCGGCGACGGCATGTCGGGCTACAACATCTACGGTATCGACATCATTTCGATGCGCGGTTACGAAGACGGCGCCCTCGATCCGATTTCGTCGAACTATGCCTGTGCCTACAACAAATACACGCTCGAACTCCGTTATCCGGTGATTCTGAAACCGTCGTCGCAAATCTATGTGCTGGGCTTCCTCGAAGGAGGTAACGCATTCGATTCGTGGCGGACGTTCTCGCCGTTCCGCATCAAGCGGTCGGCCGGATTCGGTGTGCGGCTCTATCTGCCCATCGTCGGCATGCTCGGCATCGACTGGGGCTACGGATTCGATCCGCCGGCCGGCTCGACAACCAAGAGCGGAAGTCAATTCCACTTCGTCTTAGGCCAACAATTTTAATAACTGGTACGGAGCGGGAGGGCATCGGGCATTATTATTAACTGGCACGGATCGGGAAGTGAGCAAGGTTATTATTAACCGGTACGGAACGAAAAGTTATCAAGATTAAAACAAATTTTATTATCTTGCACGAACCGGAGATTCGATAAAACAACGGCTCGAAAGAATTCCGACCGCTTAATAAAAAATTGGCAGAAAATTTGAGTACCACCCACCGCGAAACGGAACAAAACCAACATTCAGAAAAGAGATGGCCATGAAACGACTGATACTAACGGTATCGCTGCTGCTTTCGCTGACGGCGCTCGCAGCCCAGAACTACATCGTAGTCAACAGCGAAAAAATTTTCAAGTCGATCGATGCCTACAACAAGGCGTTGACCGAGCTCGATGAACTGGCCCGTCAATACCAAGCGCAGGTCGACGGGAAATATGCCGTCATCGAACAACTCTACGAGAATTACATGAGCCAGAAAGCCTCGCTTTCGACCCAAGCCCGCCAGTCGCGGGAGAACGCCATTCTGGAACGGGAAAAGGAGGCGCAACAGTTTCAAGAGAGGTTGTTCGGCACCGACGGCACGCTGATGGAAAAGCGGAAGGAGTTGATCCAGCCCATCCAGAAACGGGTGTTCGATGCAATCGAACGTTATGCAAAACAGACAGGTGCCGATGCGGTAATCGACTCGTCGAACAATCCGACGCTGCTCTATTACAACACAGGTATCGACCATACGCAACGGATCATCGACGCGCTATAACCAAGAAGCCTTGCAGCGGACCACGCGGATTTTTACAGACTTAATGAATTGCAAATCAAAATTTAATAAAAGAATGAAAAAAACGATCAAACTAACCCTCGCGGTTGTACTGATGATGAGTGCGACCTCGCTTTTCGCTCAGAAATTCGGCCGTATCAACTCGGAAGAGATCATCGCTGGCATGCCGGAAACGAAGGAGATGCAGACTAACATGCAAGCCTACGTCAAGAATCTGCAAGACGAAATGGAGGCATTGCAGGTCGAATACAACAACAAGTTGCAGGAGTTCCAGAAAAACTACGAGACCTACTCGGAGGCCGTTCGCGACATGAAGAGCAAAGATCTGGAATCCATCGCGGCCCGTACCCGCGAATTCGAGCAGGTAGCCCGCGAAGACATTCAGAAAAAGCAGTACGAATTGCTGGCTCCCATCCATGAAAAGGCCAAGGCCGCTATCGACAAAATCGCTGCTTTGGGCGGGTATTTGGCCGTATTCGACACCGCTGCCGGTTCGCTGGCCTATTTCGATGCCGCTGCATTGACGGACATCGCTCCGGAGGTGAAGAAAGAGTTGGGCATCACGGAGACCGCCACGCCGGCCGCCAACTGATCCGGCCCGACGGCACACGAAAAAGCAGGGGTTCGTTGCAACGAACTCCTGCTTTTTCATCGACCGGTTCAGACGCTACTCGTTCAGCAAGATGAACAGCGCCTGCTTCTGTTCTTCCGGCGCTCGGAACCGTTCGTAGAGCTGCCGGTATGCGGGATTCTCCCGAAGATTCGAAGCTCGAAGCAACTGTCGCGCAAAATCCTGCTCCACCTTTTGCCAATCCTTTATCTGTCGATAGGGAAATTCCTCGCGATTTCCGAGAAACGGCGTCAGATAGCCTATCGCACGGTCGATAGCTCCGTCGGCCGCATCGTAAAGGTCGATGCCCAACGTGCGGGCGACAAAGCACATATCGAGCAGATGCGTCAAATTGTAAACCGAATAGCCGAAAGCCGTCGTGCGGGCCAGTTCGCGGGGCTGCCGGCCGTCGGCCTCGATTTGGGGACGCAGCCGCCGATCGGCGAAGCTCTCCACCAACTCGCGCGCAACCTCGTCGCGTCCAGCGAAGCGGGCGAAAACCGTCGTCTGCACATCGTAGGCCACACCGTGATTGTTCGCCGCAGCATACTCGCCGAGGCCGCTCTCGCTCGTTCGGAGCCAATCGACATACTCCGAAAACCAGACGCGCAACGCCTTCATCTCCTTTTTCGACAGGTAGCCGGCCCGTTCGAGCACGCAGGCGGCATCGATGGCATCGATCAGCGAATAGGTATCGAGCACCCCTTCCGGACGCCCCAGTCCGCCGTTGCGGCCCGGCACCATCTGCGCATAGGTCGCATTGGGATTCATCCGCGTACGGGCATCGAGAAACCACGTGCGCAACATCGAAGCCACCTTGCTGGCATGTTCCGGTCGACCAGCCAGCAGGTAGGCGCCCGTCAGACGACGGAGCCGCGACGAAAAATCGCTCAACCGTTCGCGGTCGAACTGTTTGAGTTCGGGATTCGATTCGCCGTCGCGCCGCACGTAGGGCAGACCGTCCGGCGTATCGGGATTCGGCCACCAATAACGCCCCATGCTGATATAATCGTGTTTGTCGCCGTTCGGCGGGGTCATCCCCTTGTCGACGACCGTCGGATCGGGCAAAGAGAGCAATTTGTCGGCATCGCGCAGGGCCCGTTCGTACAAGGGCTTGAGCCGGACATCGCCGTTCACCGCCGCCTGACGGGCCCGCGCGGCGGCATCGGCATCGAGCAGATAAGGCTGCCCGTGAACGGACGACACGGTGCAACAGACCGCCATCGAAGCAAGGCACAGAAATTCACGTATTTTCATAGTTCACATAAATTGGTTGACCAAATATACGGATTTTCCATCAATAAACGGTATTGCGGCACCATTTTATCGAAAAAAATCGGCGATTTTCATTTTGGTCGAATTGGTTTTTTTACTAATTTTGTTCGTCAAAACGAAACCCCGGCTCGAAGAATGAATACACCCTCGACGTCGCAACAAGTCGACACGGTACTGAAACATATCAAGGATCTGCTTTACAGCGGTCGTCTCGAACCCGGCGAACGGCTGCCGGCCGAACGCCGTTTGGCCGCTCAACTCAACGTCAGCCGGGCACATGTACGCACGGCCTTTCAGAAACTGGAATTCTACGGCATCGTCAAGACCTATCCGCAGAGTGGCACTGTCGTGGCGCAGGAGAAGATGCAGGTGCTCAACAGTCTGATTATCGACGCCCTCAAAATCGACCGCTACGATTTCCGTTCGTTGGTCGACGTGCGCATCCTGCTCGAAATCGAGGCCGTGAAACTCTGCGCCCGCAACCGGACGGACGAGGATCTGGCCAACATCGAAGCGGCGCTGACCGAATGCGAAGCGTTCTTCAACACCGACCAGCGCGTCAACAAGGATTTCGCCTACCACCAAGCCATCGCGCAAGGCGGCCACAATCCGGTCATCGCCTCGCTGCTGCTTATCATCACCCCCGACGTGTTGCGCTACTATCAGCGGTACAAGGTCTGCTCGGTTCCGAGTCAAGAGGTCTGCTTCGAACATCGCGGCATGCTGCGTTTCATCCGCGAGCGCGATGAGGAGGGTGCGGCCGACATGCTCCGCAAACACCTGCGGAACCTCTCCGAATTTTCGAAATCCTCGACCGAAGGTCATTTCCTCGAAGTCGATGCGAAACGGCCATAGATGAGCTGTTTCGGAATGGGACGTCTACGGTTTCTCGATTTCGAAATCGGCGAAACGGACGATCTCGTCGCGCAATTCGCCTTTCAACGAACCCTCCTCGCCGATGCTTCGGTAAATACCCCACTTCGGACGCAGACCTGCGGTGCCCGTACGCCACAAATCGAGTTTCCGGTCTTCGATGCGCAATAATTCGCGCCCATCGGAAATCCGGACGATCCGCAACGAATAACTACCGCCGTAATCGAAGCGCACCCGCTCGGTTACGGCGACCCACTCGCCGAGCAACTCAGCCAAATCGATTCGCGCCAGATAGAGATTGCCGCCACCTTGCTCCGTCGGCGGCACATGAATCACCTGAAACTGTTGGCCACCGTTCGAAAGCGTACGCGGAGTGAAAGTAATCAAAGGCATCGACACGTCGGCTGTGCCCTCGCGGTTGTCGATGCCTTTCAGTTGATGAACATGGCAGAACTTCGAGGTCGTACGCATCCCCTCCGGCAAACGGAATTTCCAACGCATGACGAGCGTTTCGCCTTGTTGAGCGACCATCGAAGCCGGAGAGTGGCCGTCGGTCTTGATTTCGTTGCGCTGACGGTCCGTCTTGTGCGGGTTGCCGCGGTCGTTGTCGTTCTCGACGTGGATATGAAAATCGAACACCCACCGTTTCAACGCCTCATCGAACGTCTGGCGAATGTGGCGGAACGGGGCGTCGGCATGGGCTCCCGAAGTGTCAGGCGCCTCCTGATTGTACCCCTGTGCCGTGATGAGCGTATAAGTCGCCGCATCGAGACCATCCGCCACAAGCGTCCCTGCCCCCTGCGTAATCAAAGGCCAATCGGGCAACCCCTCCGCAACCGGTCCGTCGGGCTTTTCATCGCCGCCACCTTGTTCTTCGCCGCCGACCGGTTCCGGAATATCGAACGACGAACCGCCGCACGCAACCGCAATGCACAAAAGCGCCCCTAAAAAAAGTCGTTTCATTTTGGTCTGTCGATTATTTTACCTACCTTTGCTTCGAGTGGATTGGTCAACCAATTCGCCCGTACAAAAATAGGAATAAAAATCGCATAACAATCGAAAACCGATGAAAAAAATGCTATGGGCCGTCCTCCTGTTCGCGACGACGGCAGCGGCGCAGCCCCCCGCAACGACGACCAAAGTCCCGACCAACCGCTACTCGATGAAGCTCCAAGCCCATGCGGACGGAAGCTATTCGCTGCTGAACGAGCAACGCTATGCTAAGCTCGTCGACCTGTCGAAAATCGACGATCTGCTGGTTCCCTACGAACACAAGAACGACCGTTTGTCGAGCCGCGACTACAAGGGTGTCGAAACCCGCGAGGTCGTTTACAAACAGCACGACGGCTATGCACTCACGCTGGCCATCGACTTGGCCGTGAGCGACACGCCGACGCCGGTCGTATTCTATCTGCACGGCGGAGGCTGGGAACGCGGAAACAACGGAGCATTGCGCGTGCAATCGCAATACATGGCCAAACAGCACCGCACGACGGGCATCCGCGTGAGCTATACGCTCGCCTCGCAGAACGGTGCGACGGTGCTGGTCTCGATTCAAGACATCCAAGATGCCGTGCAGTACGTCCGCGACCACGCAAAGGAGCTCAACATCGACCCCTCGCGCATAGGATTCGTCGGCACGTCGGCCGGTGCTCATCTGGCAGCCGCAGGGGCCATGACGACCCCCGAAGCGAAAGCGTTCGTCGGCTACTCCGGCATCTACGATTTGGAGCGGGCCGCCATCTCGTCGCGGGCGAAAAAGGAGCCCCGCGTAACCTATTTCTGCGGGAAAGACCCCAAGGTGCTGCACGACGCATCGCCCATCAACCTGATACCGAAAAAACGCCCGTTCGCGGCGCTGCTTTTCTGCGGCACGGCCGACACAACGGTCGAACCGGAACAAAGCGCCCGATTCGCGCAAGCGCTCAAAGCCAAAGGAGCGAAACCCGTAGAGCTCAAGGTCTACGAAAACTACGACCACAACCTCAACGCCAAGGCATCGGACAAGATGGAGGAGATTTTCTTCCTCACGATGGATTTTCTCGCAGCCAACCTCTGACCCGACGGCGATACAAATCCATCTGCCAACTCGATTCGGTATAAAATGATAGGCGATTATATACAAATTTACACCAACGGTAATCCAAAGCCGTACAACCTTGCGGGTTCCGACCGAAGCCCCCGCCAAGGCGGGGGTTTGGGGGTGGGTCAAATTTGCAAACGCGGCTTTGCCGCGAGCGACACGACCGACGGCAACGTAAATACATTCGCTAACTCGATTCGGTGTAAAATAGCATATAGTTACCTCTAAAAAGACCGAGGAACGGTAATGCCGTTCCTCGGTCTTTTTTACAAGCGATAAGCCCGTACGATCAGGAAAAGAGCGTACCGCCGTTGATGTCTATGTTCGTTCCGGTGAGGTACGACGATTCGTCGCTGGCCAGATAGCAAACCAAATCGGCCACTTCGGAGGCATTGCCTTCGCGACGCAGCGGCGCCGTGTGGTGCAAATTCTCGCGAGCTTCCGGCTTGGTGAAACGGTCGTGGAACGAGGTGTTAATCATGCCGGGCGCCAATGCGTTGACGCGGATTCCCTGCGGGCCGAGCTCCTTGGCCATGGCGCGGGTATGGCACATGACGGCCGCTTTCGCCGCAGCATAGACCGAAGCGCCCGGGCCGCCGCCATCACGTGCAGCCTGCGACGAAAAGTTGACGATGGAGCCGCCGGCCGGCATCATGGGAACCACCTCGCGGGTGCAGAGGAATACGCTGCGCATGTTCACATCCATCAGAAAATCGTACCACGCCTCGTCCTGCTCGACAATCTTCTTGCGGCCCACGATACCGCCCACGACGTTCACCAGAATGTCGACCTTGCCGCCGAACGCCTCGCCGGCCTTTGCAAAAAGATTCTTCACGTCGGCGGCCTTGGTCATGTCGCCCTGCACGGCGATCGCTTCGCCGCCGTCGGCCTTAATCATATCGAGCGTCGCCTGCGCATCGTCGGGATTGTCGAAATAGTTCAGACAGACCTTCGCGCCCTCAGCGGCGAGTTTGACGGAAATGGCACGGCCCAAGTCGCGTGCACCGCCCGTAACGACGGCTACCTTACCTGTAAGTTTCATCATTTTTTGATCCATTTTTTTATTAAATATGTTAGGAATGCTAATACCGTATTCTTATACCGTTTGTTTGCGGGCATCGGCCACCTGCTCGATTTTCCCGCCGAAGAAGAAGATGCAAATCAGGCACAACGGCACCGAGGAGGCACCGAGCACGAAAAACGACGTCCAATTTCCGCTCTGCGTGAGGTAGGGAATCGCCAGCGTCGAGACGATGGTGCCGAGCACGGCAGCCGCACCGCCCAAGCCGGCCAACGACCCGACGGCCTTGCCGGTCTGGAAATCGGAAGCGAGCGTCTGGATGTTCGTCATCACGAACTGGTATCCGCCCAAGATGAACGCCATCATTACCACGGCCATCATGGCCGACGTAGCCCTTGCTGCGAAAACCATCCCCGGGATGATGATGCAACTGCCGACAATCATGGCAGCCTTGCGGGCGAAGTTGACCGTACGGCCGCGCGCAATCAACAGCCCCGAGAACCAACCGCCGGCCACCGAACCGATGGCGGCACCGACGTAGGGCACCCAAGCCGACAAAGCGATCTGTTTGATGTCCAGTCCGAACACCTCGATAAGGTATATGGGTAGCCACGTTACGAACATCCACCAAATCGGGTCGAGGAAGAACCGGCCCAGAATGACAGCGTAGTTCTTCTTCTCGCCGAGCAGTTGCCGCCACGTCTTGGCCGTATCGCACGACACCTTGCATTCGGGTTGACCCGAAAGGATGTATTCGCGTTCTTCGTCGGTAATCCATGCGTGCTCCTTAGGCCCTTTCTTGTTGATGAACAGCCACGGCAACACCCAAACGATCCCCAACATGCCGACCACGACGAACGTCATGCGCCAACCGAAAGCGAGGAAGAGTGCCGGAATCAGAATCGGAGCCACGATGGAGCCCATCGAAGCGGCGCCGCCGAAGATACCCTGTGCTAAAGCGCGTTCCTTCTGCGGAAACCATTCGGCATTGGATTTCGTGGTACCGGGCCACGGGCCGGCCTCGCCCAAACCGAGTAGGACACGGAAGAACGTCAACGATTTAAGTCCGGTGGAGAGGGCGGCCAGCGCATCGGCGCTTCCCCACAGCAAAGCCGACAGCGTGAATCCCTTGCGGGTGCCGATCTTGTCGTAGACTTTGCCCGAGACGAGCTGGCTCACGCCGTAGGCCACCATGAAGAACATGGTGATGATAGCCAGCAGGTCTTTCGCTTGGCGCTGCTGCTCCTCACGCGGCAGCGATCCGTCGACCAGTCCCAAATCCTTGGCGATACCGCCGTACTGCATATATTCCAAACGATCGCCGACAACTGCCGCCTCCGAAGCCGGTACGACCACCGTCGCACCGTCGCGTTCGAACGTCCAAGCATCGGCCGCGTCGTCGAACGTGCAATCGGCTACGGCCACGCGCTGTTTCGTATTGGCCACCCACATGTAGTTGAGCGTGCCGCGATCCAAGTAGTTGATGATGGTTACGAGCGCGATGAGCGACAACACGATCCATCGTAAACCTTTTACTTTCATTTCGATAGTCATTCATTAAGAGGCAGGTACGACCCTGAAAGTCTTTTTCCGAACGGTTTTCGTCCTGCAAGGTCTCCCTTCCCAGAGGCGTCCTATTCAATAAAATCGGCCCTGTGGGGCGAGAAGGTGTCGATAAGGATGCCCGCTTCGAGGCATACGCATCCGTGCAGTTCGTCGGGAGCCACGTAGTAGCCGTCGCCGGCACTGAGCACCTTGACTTTACCGCCGATGTTGAGCTCGAATTTGCCGCTGGCCACATAGGTAGCCTGACTGTGGTAATGCTTGTGCAGCGCACCCACGGCACCCTTTTCGAATTTGACCTTGACGACCATCAACTGCCCGTCGTAACCCATGATCTGGCGTTCCACGCCCTCGCCTGCGGGCTGCCACTTCAATTCGTTTTCCAACTGATAGGTTCCGTTCCAAGTTTTCATAATCCTTTCTATTTTTTATTGTTTCGAATCGGTAAATTCTTTGGTAACTATATATCATTTTACACCGAATCGAGTTGGCGAATGTATTTACATTGCTGTCGGTCGTGATGCTCGCGGCGGAGCCGCGTTTACAAATTTGACCCACCCCCAAACCCCCGCCTTGGCGGGGGCTTCGGTCGGAACCCGCAAGGCCTTACGGTTTTGGTTTACCGTCGGTGCAGATTTGTATATAATCGCCAATTCTTTTTATTGCATGCGAACATCGTAATACCCCGTCCATTCGAACCGTTCCTCGCCGGCCTCGACCCGATGCACCGACGACGCATCGCCCGCATAGGCCACGCAGAGCACGACCGCACGGCCGCCCTCGAACGTGAAGCGAGCCACCGTGCAATCCGACGTATCGGCGAGCACCTCGACCTTACGGCACGAAGCGGTCAGATTGGCCGACTGCTCCACTTGCAGGTCGTAGGTGCCGTGGCTCTCCAAAGCCGAGCAAAAGGTATGATTCCGCTTGCCGTTTTCGCGAACGAGGTAGGCCGTTTCGCTACGCAGGTTGAAATCGGGGTCGTTCGCACCGACCCGCACGAGCCGCAGCTCGGTCTGCGGGGTCGTAGCCGTCGAAAGGCTGTAAAACCGATCGCCGACGAGCCACGTGTAGCACGATGTCGACTTCTCCGTGTTCCGCCCCTCGGCCTCGACCCAGAGATGCTGGTAGCCGTTGCGTTCGCCCAACGTCATCATGCTCCGCAAAGCGCGTTCGTAGGGGAAATCGAGCGAAATCATCTGACCGTTGTACCAGTAAGGCAGGTCGTAGCGGTGTTCCTCTGCGCTTTCGGCCTTCACCACGTCGAGCAGCAACGGATATTGCAGAAAATCGGTCGTAACGTAAGCCGTCGTGCGGCGCATCGTTACACCCTCATAGGCATGGCGTTCGACGGCCGACACGATTTGAATCTTCGGCCGGTCGAAATCGGCGAAAAGAATCTCCGAATGGTGCTTCGACGAACGTTCGATGTCGCCGTCGAAGTGGCTGCGCCCGTCGACGACCAACGTATTGTGCGCCACGGTCTGCATGGCGAATGACTTGTTTTCGCGTGTGTAGTGGCCCTTGTATTTGGCCTCGATGTTGATGAAGCGCGCGGCACCGTAGTCGGTCAAGACCTCGTTGCCGTTGTCGTAGTAGGCCAAAGTCAGTTTGTCGTAGTGGCCATGGCTCAAACCGTGCGACGTGGCTTTGACCGTAACGAGCGAGTTCAGCGCGGGGTCGATCGACCGCAGCACCGCGATTCCGCCCTCGTCGCCGTTGCGGCCGTCGCGATAAATCGCGCTGCGGAACGTCAACGGTTCGGCCTCGCCGCGAGCGATGGCGCGCGCGACGGCATAACCGGCATCCGTAGGCAAAAACTTGTTCTGATAACGCGCGGCGATGTCGAGCAGCTGTTTGTTCGACGGGTCGGCATGATAGGCGATGTCGACGGCATAGATGAGTTCCTGGGCATCGTAGCCCTTGTCGAGTGCATCGTTGAAACGCAGAAAGCGACCCTCGTAAGCCAATTGCGTCAACGTGGCGACGGCTTTCGGCAGGATGCCGCCGCGATACGCGAAGATGCCGATTTCGGGACGGTTGTGTTCGATGCACTGCGCGAAGACCACGAACGGCCAGATGGCGTAACGCTGGTAGTAGGCACCCTCGGTGAAATAGCCGTCGGGCGAAAAGAGGCAATCGAGCTGCCGGATGAAACCGCCCGTACGGCCCGTCTTGTCCGAACCGTAAAGCGCACGGTCGACCAGATCGTCATCGCCCATAGCCATGCCGATCATGCCCACGGCTGCCGTGGCCCACGTACCGTGATTGTGCATCCGATTGAACACCGCGTTGTTCGCCCGATTGCCGTCCATGCCGTTCATGATGAAGTCCGCACAGGGACGAAAAAGCCGCTCTTCGACGATGCGACGCTCCTCGTCCGTCAGCCGGTCGTAGACGCAGTCGTAGGCGATGGCGGTATGCACCAGCCACACGCTTTCGTTGAGCGTCTGCCAGAAAATACGTCCGGGCGTTGCAGAAAGTTTCACAGGATGGAATCCCAATGTCGGATAAAGTTCGGCATAGGCCAGCAACATGTCAATGACGTAGCGGGCATACTTCGTTTCGCCCGTCATCTGATACGCCACGCCGCAGTCGAACATGCGGTAATAGTTGAGTTTGTGCTGTTCGTGGGTGTATCCGCCACCGCCGTCTTCGGGTCGCGGCACCACGATCGGCTGCGCCAACGCCTCGTCGGCCCCGCGCAGCGTGGCTTCCAACGAACGGTCGAACGCCGGTACGGTACCGCGGGCGGCGCGGATCTCCTCGACGCCGCGAGCGGTCAACAACAACGACGGATGCTGCGCCGCAACGACAGTCGCCGACAAAAAGATCGCAAAGGTCAATATCAGTTTTTTCATCGGTCGGAATAATCAGTCAGAATATACTTATTTTTTCAAATCGAGTTAGCGAATGGATTTACATCGCCGCCGGTCGTGATGCTCGCGGCAAAGCCGCGTTTACAAATTTGACCCACCCCCAAGCCCCCGCCTTGGCGGGGGCTTCGGTCGGGACCCGCAAGGTTCTACGTCTTTGGAATACCGCTTGTGTAAAATTGTATATAAACACCTTTATTTTTATTTGCGCCGAAAATCGAATCGTTCGGCATCGACATACTGCGGTTCGTCGTGCGTGATGCCGCCGCGAACTACGCGGTCGGTCATGGTGAGGATGCGTCCGGCGTTCCAAAAGTTGCAATCAAAGATATTGATTTTCTCCCACGTGGCCTCGTCGAGACGAATCGCCGCGCCGCCGCGCCCGCTGTTCGAAAAGTTGCAACCCGAAATCTCCATGACCTGCGGGCCGATGGCCCGTATCACCGAACCGCGCTCCTTGTTGCAGCAATCCTCGAAGTTGCACCCGCGAATGGTAACGTAGGGGCCGGCAGTCGATTCGTCGCTGCCGCCGCGGTAGATGTTTATCGCAAGCCCCAACATGCGGAAGAACGCACAATTCTCGATGAGCACGTCATCGGCATTGTAACGCCCCTTGTCCTCACGTTCGGCAGCATAGTTGATCGCATCGCCTGACAGGTTGCGGAACAGGGAGTTGCGGATGACGACCCGTTCGGCGAAGGTGGCCTGCGTACCCTTCACGGCGAAGAAGCCGCCCTCGCCGAAGTCGGCGAACTCGCAGCCGTCGACCGTCAGCGAATAGGGTCGGATCATCTCTTCCGCCGTCGAAATGCCGGCCTTGGCCATCGCCTTGCCGGGTTCTGGACGGCCGTTGAAAGCGATGCCCTCGACCATAAGGATTCCGCCGTCGGCAATAGTAATCATGTTGTCGCCTCGCTCGCCCGCGAACCGAATCACGGGCCGTTCGGCCAGCCCCTCGGCCGCCCGAATCCTCAACGTCCTGCCGACCACCAACGCACGGTCGATGACATAATCGCCGCCCGAAGTGATGAGGCGAATTTCACTGCCGTCGGCGGCCTCGGCCACCGCAGCGGGCAAATCCTCGCCCGCCGCCACTTCCACGCATCGGCCGACACTCCGTTTCGGAATTGCGGTCTGCACGCGGTCCGAAACCCCGCAGTCCTTTTTCAATTCGTCGTACGACGGAGCCGGCCCGACCTCGATTTCCGCATTTTTGAAGCCTGCCAAACGGCAGTCGGACTTCAACATCGCGCGATTCTTCTCGAACGCGATTCCGTCGATGCGATCGACTGCAAGATACGGCTCGTCCAACTTGCGGTTCACGATCGTATTGCCGACGAACCGCACCCGTTCAGGCGCAAGCGTACGTTCCAAGTCCCGGCCCGTTCCGAACTCGATGTTCGAACAATCGACGAACAGATTGTCGCGAATCTCGACGTTCTCGACCAAACAGTAGCGGTTCGGCAGCGAGTTGGGCACGGCGTTCATCAGCGCCAATGCCGAAAAGAAACGCCCGCCGGCCAGTCCGTAAAAACGATTGTCGTGGATACGATGTCCGGCGTTCACCACGCGCACGCCGCCCGTATTGCGTTTGCCGTTGCCGACGAACACGTTGCCGCAAGCCTCGTTGCGGTCGCCGTGGCGCAACGCCAACACCCCCTCGCACTCCCAGAAACGGTTGTTGCGGATGAGGTTGTCGCTCGACTTGATGGAGATGACCTCCACTTCGCCGTTGCAGCGGTCGAAAAAGTTCTCTTCGATGATCGTATTCGACGATTCGTAGGCCTGATGAGACGTACCGACGCGAATCGTCTCGGCTCCGTTCGACCCGTAGACCGGCCGATAACCGAACACGTTGTGGTCGATGCGGTGAAAATTCCGCCGGCTGCGCTCCTCGTCGAGCATGACGATCAACGTAACGCCCAAGTTGAGTTTTCCGCTGAATTCGCAATGATCCACCCGATTGTGGCGTCCGTAAAGCAGCACATAGCTGTAAGCCATGTCGCGCCGCGTCGGATTGTAACCGGTGATGACGCACTCCGTCAATCGGCAATGGTCGGCGACCTCCCTGCCGTTGCGGAACTCCACCACCGAACCGCGCGAAGCATATCCGTTGCGGAAATTCAGCCCCGACACTTCGACCCACTCGCCCGCCAGTCGCAAAATCGAACCGCCCTCGATGACGACGCCCCCGACCGTCTCCGCCTCGATGCGCACGGGGTTGCCCTCCGCACCGCGGCCCAGCCATTTCAACTCCCTATCGCGATAAACGCCGTTCTTCACGACGATCCGGTCGCCCGCCGCAGCCGTTTCGAGCGTACGCGCCACCTCGTCGAGCGTTACGGTGTACTCTGCGGCGTGCACCGCCGCCGATAAGCCGACGGCCAAAACTGCAAACCATCCGATTCGTTTCATAATTCTGTCTCTCGATTCTGTTCGTTTTTACCATTTCACGCCCGCACGGCGGCGGATGTTTTCGGTCGCGGTTTTCACATCGGGCAAGGCCGGAGCCTCGTCCACGGTCGGAAGCTGCACGCCCGACTGTTTTCCGCCGTAAATCGTATTGTCGCGCCACGCGATGTCGGGTGCAGGCTCCGTGGCGCAATTCACCGCATAATCGCTGGCCGAAGACAACGACACGATATTCTGCTCGATGGCCGTCTCCACGACCGGCTCCACCTGCGACGAATTGCCGCCGTAATTCACCTGAAAGGCGTAGCGGCAATCGACTGCGATGTTGTGCCGCACGACGGCCCGCCGCACCTGCCAATAACCGTTCAACGCCGGATTGTGCTGACCGCGCACGAGGCAAATCGCCGTTCTGTAACCCGTGCCCCGCAGGCGCTCCATGTAATTGTTCTCCACCGTATGGTCTTCGCCGATGACGCGCACGCCGCCCGTACCCTCCATGCCGTTGCCGAGGAAGTAGTTGCCCGTTACCCAACAGCGGTTTCCGTGGCGCAGCGTGAGCGAACCTTGGCATTCCTCGAACAGGTTGCGGCGATAGAGATTCGCGCACGACTTGTTCGAAATGATTTCGGCCTGCTCGCCATGGCAATGGTAGAAATAGTTGCCTTCGACCGTGCATTCGGCATCCTGCATCGACGTTTGACTATCGCCGATGCGAATCGTCTCCTGACCGTTGCGGGGGTTGCCGTCGGCATCGAAGAGCGTTACAGGACGCTCGAAGCGATTGGCGATGATTCGGTGGCGCGGCACGATGCCGGCCTCCAACCACACCACCAGCAAGGTGCCCATGTTGCGTTTGTCGCGGAACGTGCATTCCACGACCGAATGGTTGCGGCCGTAGAGCGATACCCATTTGGCATCGATTTCACCCGCATAGGCCGTTTTGTCGCCGGTGATGGCGCATTGCTCGACGGTGCAGCCTTCCGAACCGCGGTCGAGCGTCAGAATCGCCTTGCCTTTGACCGCCGTGGGATCCTGCCACCAGAACCCGCGGACCATGGCCCCCGAACCTTTGACCACCAATCGCGAAGCACCCGTAAAACACACTCCGCCCGCCTCCTCGGCCCGGAACACGACCGGATTTTCGGCCGTGCCGGCACATTCGAGCGACACTACGGCATCGGCATAGACGCCTTTGCTCCACACGATTTCGGTGCCTGCGGCCACCTTGCCCAATGCTGCCACCTCGGCGGCCGACGAGACGCGAACGACCGCAGCCGCCGGTTCGGTCGGCCGTTCGGGTTGTTCGGAAGGTTCCGGCTTTTCGGTTTGCTCGGTGTCATCGGGGCGCGGAGCGGGAATATCGAACGAACGGCCCGAACAACTTCCCGCGAGAAGCAAAAATATCGCGATAAAAAACAGTTTGCGCATCATCATCCTATTTTTCAAAAAATTCGACAGATTTTACGGTCGATCGCGTTTGCCGGATGTCGGCCGCCCGTCGGTGAATCGACGGGCAGCAGCTGTCCGGACCCCAACCTAACCACTCACTCACCTTGAAAAACTATCTGTTCAATTGCTTCGACCAATACAGATCGAACTCGATATAACCGGTGCGATCGGCATTGGCCAAACCGGTCGACAAATCGGCACACGTAATATCAACTATATGGATGAAACCCAGTTTGGCAACATCCGCCATCGAAGCCGGTTTCGCCCCTTTCGCATAGGTAGAATACGAAACAGCCAACACACTGCCTTTCACCCATGTATTGCCAGCCTCAGCCGTACCCAAAGCGGGGCCGCCGGTCGTAGCGAGCGGCCCGTCATAAGCCGCGATCGAAGTCATCGTTCCGTTTTTCACCGTCTCGCTCCAATCGGTCAGCACCACCTGATACATGACGATGGGCGTTCCCCAAGTCGCCGGCAACGGCTCCCAGGCCGAGCCATTCCACACGAAGTGATTTTTCAACTGATTGGCCGTATTGGCACAGCCGCCGATGGACAGTTTGTTCGATGAATTGGACAGGAAGAAAAGATAAGGCTTCACCGCATAGTACGCCTCGGCCGTCAATGCGTCCTGGGTAAGGACATTGTTCGCTTTCACCACGGCATTCGTACCTGCCGCCGCATAACTGTCGAGCATTTCATCCTTCCACGCCTGAGCCGAAACCACGCGATTCAAATCGGGATAGAAGAACGCATGCTGCGAAGCATATTCCGTGTAAGTGTTTTTCGAGTTGGAACCCAATCCCAAACGAATCCCCTTGAAATAGTAGAACGGGTAGACCGTCGCAACAAATAGCTCCGCTTCGGAACCGCCGCCGTAGACGGCCTTGACGGCCACCTCTTTCGCCTCGGTGAAATCCACCCCGTCGGGCACCGCGAATGCGGCCTGCACGTCGTTGGGCGTGCCGACCAATTCGGCCGCCACGCCGTCGACGAGAAAGCCCTCGATAGAGGCCATGTTCTCGCCCGTAACGGTAACCGTTTTACCCAAATAGAGTTTGTTCGCATCTCCGCCGTCTTCGGCCGTAAAGCTCTGGTAGACCGGCTTGGCAGGCCCCTGCGGCGTGGTGTCGACCCGATAGGCAGCGGCCAGAACGACCGTCTGCGCAGGTTCGCCGTAAACGGCCGTGATGTCGGCCGCAACGACCACCGGATCGGCGGGCTCGATCGACGACGGGAATTTCACGGTAACCGATTCCGCCGTCTGTTCCAGCACGATGAGTTCGCAATCGCCCCACTTGATTCCGGAAACGAGGTCGAGGTATTCGCCCGTAACGGTCAGTTCGCTGCCGATAGCGGCATTTTCGCCCTCGGGCTGCACGACAGGCATTACCTTCGGCGTGTGCATCAGGAACGGCGCCTCGCCTGTAACATCGATTACCTTGTCGCCGCCCCAAACGGCCGAAATCGCCACTTCGCTCTCACCGGCGGCATACGCACCGACCGGCACAGCGAAGCTGACCGAACTCGTTTCGGAACCGGCAACGGTCTCGACGAACGCATCGGAGAGAATGGTATGGTCGCCGAAGCGCACCTCAGCGATCTGTTCGAGGTTGCGGCCCTCGACCTTAACCACCGTACCGACCGTACCCGAAGCGGGCGAATAACCGCTCACAAGCGCATCGGTAACCGGCACGGTTACATAATAGACATACCGGAACACCACCGCGTCGTTCTCGCCATAAACCCGCAGGTCGGCCGCATAGGAGCCGTCGCGCTGGGCCAACCCCAACGACGGCACCTTGAATTTCAACTCCTTGATGGATCGTTCGACGATTTCGGCTTCGACCTCTTCGGAACCCTCGGCCGTCGCCGTGAAGGTTACCCGCGTGATGCGGTCGAGGTTGAAGCCCTGAGCCGTAACGACCGTGCCCACGAATGCGCGGACCGAACCGCTCTCGCCGGTCGAGCCGGTGGCGTCGGGCTGAAGCGTGCGCGTCGACACGTCGATGGCCGGCAGCTGTTCGACGGCAACGCCGTCGTCCTCGTTGCAGGCGGTAAGCAGAGCCGCTCCGAGGAGCAGCGCCGCAAAGCCTTTTCCTATCTTTTTCATAATCATTCTTCTTTAACGGTGTCAATTCACTTTCGAATAGTCGTAATCGTACTTCTGCCAGTAGATGTCGAAGGTGTAGTCGCTCAACGTAGCCGGTTTGTAGCTATTGGACTGGTCGATACGGAAATTGACCTCCGTAATGTGCAGCAGGCCAATCCGTTTCACATGAGATGCGTAGTTCAACTGGCCTCCGGCATCCTTCTCGGGCCCGCGGTAGTCGAAATAGAGCACCAAAATCACGGCATCCGGCTTCACGCCGAGCACGTCCGATTTTTTGTCGCCGAACAGATTCGGCGCCCACTCCGTATCTTTCAGTTGCGGTTTAGCCGCACCGACTCCGATACCGCCGACGGTTTTCGCCGACACGTCGATCGGGAAAAGCTGCTCATCGATGTTTTCGATTTGGCCGCTGCGAACCTTGTCGATCAGCTCTTTTTCCGCGGCATCCGCCTCTTTCAGCGCACGGAAAGCAAGTACGGACGTACCGAAACAAGTGCCATTTGAACCCGGCAGACGATTCGCATCGCCCGAAGCGTTGGCCACCCAAAAGTTCTTGAACAGGTTGTTCGAGCTGGCGGGCGAATTCACGGTCAACACGCTGCTATTGTTCGAATAGAAGTAGAAATAGGGCGGAACGGAATCGTACTCCTCCTCAGTAACGGCCGGAATCTGTGGCTCGGA
The DNA here is from genome assembly GCA_947591475.1 of uncultured Alistipes sp. Lineage (GTDB taxonomy): Bacteria > Bacteroidota > Bacteroidia > Bacteroidales > Rikenellaceae > Alistipes. The sequence continues at coordinate 42,128 of CANQDE010000008.1, read as the reverse complement.
GCAGGTAGCGGACTGGTACTTGAACGCAATCGGGTCGAGCTCCGTACGCCAATCCATATTGGGATAGACAAGGCCCGTTTCCGGCGAGAAGAAGCAGGCGAGCTGCTCGGCGGTCTTGCCATGTCCCCATACGCGTATATTCTCCCAGAACTTCACGAACGGCACGTAGACCACGAACGCATCGCTCAAAGTAATGCTCTCGTGGCCGTCGAAATACGACGCCACGACCGACGTTACGGTCTCGCCGTCGGCGAAATCGCCCGCCGGAACCGTGAACGTGAGTTTGTTCATCTCTTTGGAGATGCTGGCGGGGAATCCGTTGACCAAAATCGCGTCGACCTTCGTCAGGTAGTTGCCCGTGAGGGTTACGGAACGGCCCACGGCCGTGCGCTCGAACGTTGCGGCATCGAAAACCGGCTGGTAACGCTGCACGGCGATTTGAGGCGCGCTGTCGAGCGCCGTCTCCACATGCGACGTGCCGTCGAAGTAACGCAAGGTGATACGTGCGCGGTCGGCCTCGACGTAGGGGCATTTGACGACCAATTCGTCGGCCGTACGACCGATGATCGTCGCCTCGTTGCCCTCGGTGTAGCCCTCGGCCGTGAAAATGACCGCCTCGACGGCCCCCAAGTGCTTGCCGGCGATGAGCATCTGGTCGCCCATGTCGACCGACGACTGGAGAATCGCTTCGGTAATCTGCGGGGCGACGTAGGAATAGGTGAACGTCCCGGCCGATTCGCCGGTACCGACGGTATTCGTCAGCGCGATGCGGCCGCTTCTGGCTTCGGCAGCGGCAAGAATCGAGATGCGGGTATTCGACACCCGCTCGACGATGGGCACCTCCACGCCGTCGATCGTGGCCGACGTAACGGCATTGAGGTATTCGCCCGTGATGACGATCGCTTCGCCGACTGGAGCCGATGCCGGTGCGAACGAATGGATGACGGGAGCCGATTCGACCACCTCGTCGATGCTGGTCTTGTCGCAGGCGGCCGCGAAAAACGCCGTTGCGAGCAGAGCCAGACCCGGTATGCTGTTGATGAACTTTTTCATAGGTATCGAAAGTTTAGTATCCGACATTCTGTGCGACGTCGGGATTGATGTTGATGACGGAGATCGGAATCGGGAGCAGCGTCTGCCACTCGGCGATCGGGTTCACCACATAGGAATAACCGGTATAGAAGGTCTCCGAAGCGAGGTATTCGTTGAAGGTCGACACGGCGGTTCCCCAACGCAGCAGGTCGAACCAACGCTGGTTCTCGAACGCGAGCTCCAATCGGCGCTCGCGGCGCACGGCCTCGCGGAACTGGTAGCGCGACGCCAATTCGTCCGCCCCGTATTCGTGGATGCCCGCACGCCCGCGAATCAGGTTCAGATACTTCAACGCCTCGGCCGTGGGGCCCTCCGTTTCGTTCACAATTTCGGCGTAGAGCAGGATGATGTCGCCCACCCGCAGCACGGGCCAGTCGTTCTCGGCGTCGTACTCCGTCGTCATGTCGGGATCGAGGAATTTGACCATGAAGCGATCGGTTTTCCATTCGCCAGTCGTAATGTTAGTGTAGCCTTCGGCCAGCACAACCTCCTTACGCAAGTCCGCCTTGTCGCCCTCAGCGTTGGCATTGTAGGCCGAAAGCAGGTTGTCCGACGGGAAGTTGTAATGTTTGGGCGAACCCATCACCACGCTGTTGGCATTGTTCAACGGGCCGAACAGCGTCGTGAACGGAGAACCGAGCCCCACGTTGCCCGAAAGATACCGCACAGCGAAGAGAATCTCCTTGTTCATCTCGTTGTCCTTGGCGAAAATTTTGGCGTAGGGCACCAGTTCGCCGCTGCTTTGCGGGTCGCCCGCAGCCGTGAGCACCTCGCGGAGCAAGGTTTTGGCCTTCATGTATTTCTCCTCGCCGATCGCATAATGGGTCATGTAGACCTTGGCGAGCAAGGCTCGGGCCGCCGTCAGCGTAGCGCGGCCGGTACGGGCATCGGACATGCGCACGGGCAGCAATGCTTCGTCGATGATGGATTCCAAATCCGTCTCGATGAGGGCATAGACCTCCTCGACCGGCGAACGCTGCATCCGGCGCGCCTCGTCGGCACCGGTCTTTTTCGTTATGATGAAGACCGGCCCGTACAACCGCACCAAATTGAAATAGAGCATCGCACGGAGGAACTGCGCCTCGCCGCGGAACTGTGCGCGCAATTCGGGATCGCTCACGACGTCGAGATTCCGCAGCACCGAATTGGCGCGGTTGATGGTCGAATAGCAGGCCTCCCAATAGTCGGCCACCCAAGCGTGGGCGGTCTCGATCGTGGCTTGGTCGAGCTGCTCGATGAGTTTGGTATCCTGCGAGGTCGAACCGGTAACACGCATACGGGCGTTGTCCGACCGCAGCTCCGTTACGGCCCACTCGTAATAGAGCACGTCGTGCAAGCCGTTGTAAGCGCCGATGACGAGATTTTCGACCGACGCATCGTCCTTCACGTAATCGCTGTCCGCCACCTCCGAATAAGGCACCTGCTCCATGTTGCACGAGACGGCCAGGCCGCAGGCAATCCAAAGGCTTATTTTAATCAGGGTTCGTTTCATGATTTCAAGGCATTGTTAGAAGTTAAGATCGATACCGAACGTAACGGTCGACGTCAGCGGGAAGCCGCCGCGCTGGTAACCGGAGATAAGCGGGCTCGAATAATCGCCCGACGTATAGCGCGATTCGGGATTGACCCCCTTGTAATCGTCGCTCCACAGATAGGCCAAGTTGGAGCCCGTAACGTAAAGCCGCAAACCCCGAAGGTGCAGTTTCTTCACGATGTGTTTCGGCAGCGTGTAACCGATGGTTACATCGCGCAGGCAAAGATACGAAGCGTCCTGCAACGGGTAGTCGGTCAGCATGAGGTTGTAGCCGGTCTTGCCGTAAGGGGTCTTGCCGTCGCCCCGATGGGTGTCGCTCACCCAGCGATTGCGGACATACGCCTTGTTGTACTTGTGGGATTCGTTGTAGAAGACGTCGCCGTTGAGCACCGTGATCCCCTGCACGCCCTGCAACAGGAACGAAATGTCGAAGCTGCCGATGCGGAATTTGTTGGTCATGCCCCACGAGAACGACGGATAGGGATTTCCGAGCGCCACGCGGTCGTCGTCGTTCAGCACGCCGTCGCCGTTCGTGTCGGCGATGCGCAAACCGCCCGGCACGTCGCTCGCAAAGTGCGGATTGGCGGCGATCTCCTCGACGTTGTTCCACACGCCGACGGTCTTGAATCCGTAATACTGGATCAACGGATCACCCACGCGGGCGATGTAGTTTTCGTTGCGTTCACCCTGCGAAATGACCTGCGATTCGCCGCCGATTTCGAGCAGCTTGTTGCGCGAAAGCGAGAAATTGAAGTTCGTCGACCACGAAAATTTCTTGTGCTCGATATTGTAGGTGTCCAACTGAATCTCGACACCCGCATTGCGCACCTTACCGATGTTGTTCCAGTAAGCCGTGAAACCGGTGAACGACTGCGTCGGCTGTTCGAACAGCAGCGCGCGCGTTACGGAATAGTAGCCGTCGACCGTCAGGTTCACCCGATTGTGGGCCATGCCCCAATCCACGCCGAAGTTGAATTCATCGGTCTGCTCCCAAGTGATGGTGCTGTTGGCGAGTGTCGATTCGATATTGGCAACACCCGGCACGAGCGAACCGTTGCCGGTACCGGTGGGATAGTTGGCGCTGTTGAGCAGCTCCAAAGCCGCCGTATGCGGCACCGCATTGTTGCCGGTTACCCCGTACGAAGCACGGAGCTTGAGATTCGACAGCCAGCGGGAATCTTTCAGCCAGTTCTCCTCCGAAACCCGCCATCCGATCGACACCGACGGGAACCAAGCTGTGCGGTTGCCCTTGGTGAAGAGCGACGAGATGTCGGCACGAAGCGATGCCGAAAGCAGGTATTTCGAAGCGAAGCTGTAATTCACACGGCCCAGCACCGACTGGAGCACGCGGTCGGGATTGCGATAGGTTCCCGTACCGTCGCTCTTTCCGTTGTTCTTCGAAGCCAGTTCGTAGATCGTGGCTGCGTTGAGCGTGTGGATGTCGTCGGTCGGAAAGCCCGTACCGGTCAGCGCCACGTAGTCGTAACGGGTCTTCTGCGCCGTGTAACCGGCCAGTATCTCGATGTCATGGCGTCCGAATTCGCGATGGAAGTTGAGCGTGTTCTCCGAAAGCAGGTCGACGGCGAGCGTACTGCGGAACGTCGCTTCGCTGGGCGTGCCGTCCTTGGTCGCATTCTTGTTGGCATAGGTGTAGGCCGGCGCGTAGTAGACGTTGGCCCCGTTCGACGTGCGGAACTGCAACCCCCTGCACAAGTCGACGGTGAGGTAGAGGTTGCCTGAACCGCCGAAACGTTCGTTCCAACGCGTGGTGTTGGCCATGACGCTCTTCGGATTGTTGTTCGCCGAGTTGAACGGACTCACCTCCTTGTCCCAAGTCGGGTTGCCGTACTCGTCGGGGTCGCCCGTCGGGGTCGTGATCTTGTTGAAGTGGCTGCCGCGGGCGAAACCCGTATAACCAGTGAACGCCGTCGACCAATCGTTATGGTAGACGGGCAGGAACGACGGCGTGCGGTAAAAGTCGATGAAATTGTTGCGCGGGCGGCTGCCTTTCTGATAGTTGGCCGATACGTTGACTCCGAATTTCACCGTTTTCGACAGGTCGACGTCCAACTTCGTCCGGAACGTTACTTTCTGCAACTCGTTCTGCAACATGATACCCTGATCGCGCGTCCAGGCCGCCGACGTGTAATAGCGCACGTCTTTCTTGCCGCCGGAGACGGAGAACTGAACGTTGGTGATGCTCGCCGCATCGCGCAACCCCTCGCGCTGCCAGTCGACCGAACCCATGTTGGATTCCAACCACGCTGCGGCACGGTCCTGCCCCTTGACCGCAGGCCCGCCGACCGAAGCCTCGTACTCCTGAAGCCGAAGGTAATCCGTCGCCGTGAGCATGTCGTGGAGCTGGTAGGCCCACTTGACGCCTTGATAAAATTTAATGGAATACCGCGCCTTTTCGGCCTGACCGCTCTTCGTGGTAACGAGAATCACGCCGTTCGCCGCGCGCGAACCGTAGATCGCTGCCGAAGCGGCATCTTTGAGAATCTCGATCGACTTCACGTCGGAGGGATTGATGTCGGCGAGCGTCTGCGTGCCGGGGAAACCGTCGACGACGACCAGCGGCTGGCTGTCGGCCGAGATGGAACCCGTGCCGCGCACGCGGATCGTCGGAGCCGCACCCACCTCGGAGGTGATGCTGTTGATCTGCAAACCGGCGATCTGTCCTTGGAGCGCCGTCGTAAGGTCGGACGCCGGACGGTTGACGATCGCATCGCCGTCGAGTTTCGAGATCGAACCGGTCAAATGCGATTTCATCTGCGTACCGTAGCCGACTACCACGATTTCGTCCACGAGCTCGGCTTCGGGCTCCATGACGACGTTGATTTCGGTGCGGGTGCCGACCGGAATTTCGAGCTCCTTGTACCCCACGTACGCAAAGATCAATACGGCCTCGTTATCGGGCACTGTGAGCTCGAAAGAGCCGTCGAGGGCAGTCGAAACGCCGGTCGGGGGGGGGTCGCGCAGAACGACGGAAACGCCCGCCAGCGGGCCTTCGCTATCGGTAACCACCCCTCGCACGGTCCGCTTCTGCGCAAAGGCCGACGTTGCTCCCACGAGCAAGGCAAGCACCACGATCGACGCTTTGGAAAGGAAATTCTTTGCCATAAAGAGATTGAAGTTTAAGGTTGTTTTCAGTTAGTTGTCCGGTTTCATCGCGGCCTCCTCCATGGTCGGCCAATCTGGTCTGTCAATCTGGTTTACCAATCCAAGACACGACAAAGAAAGACAAAAAATTTTGGTTAACCAAAATTTTTCGAGCAAAAAACGACCTTTTCGAAATAATAATTTTTCTTAAAAACGAAAAGGCCCGTCCGACCGTCCGACATCGAAACCGACACCTATATGAAATAGGGCGACCGAAACATCCATTTTCGCCCTGCGGCTGAAAAATGGGCATCCAGACCGCATCCGAAGATGCAGAGCCCCGATAAAAGATCTGCGGAAGCGACTGCGGCCGTCGCAAACGAGCCGTCCATCGATCGCGCCGATAAAAATTTGGCATTGCACGCGGCTTTTTATTATCTTTGCAAAAATCAATCTGCCGAACTCCCATGGCCCGATTCAGAACCCCGACCGCAACCGAAATCGCAACGCTCGAAGCCGCAGGCGTTACAGCCGAAAACTGGGAACACGTCGCTGTGAGCGAAGATTTCCAGCCGTCGCAGCTACAACAATGCCGGCTCGAAGGCCGTATCGAATTGGCATCGGGCGCCTGCATCCGACGCTCCTGCGTCCGGAACTACCGCATCGGCGAACATTCGCTCGTCGAGGACGTTACAGCGTTGGAATGTCGGCAGCGCAGTTCGTTCGGCAACGGCGTCGGGGTCGCGACCATCAATGAATGCGAAGGCCGCACCGTCCGAATCACCGCCCGTCTGTCAGCCCAAATTGCCTATCTGTCAGCCATCTACCGTCATCGTCCGAAGCTCATCGCCGCTCTGGAACGAATGGCCGAGGCATACGCCGAAGCGCAAGCTTCGGAAGTGGGCACGGTGGGGCGCGACTGCCGCATCGTCGGAGCACGGTTCATCCGCGAAGTGTGCATCGGCGACCGCGCGGTTGTCGACGGAGCTTCGCTGCTCGAAAACGGAACGCTCTGCGAAGGCGCCCGCATCGGCGTCGATATCAAGGCTCGCGGATTCATCTGCGCCGAACACGCCCGCATCGACAACGGCACGACGCTCGAAAATTGTTTCGTAGGCGAGAACTGCATCTTAGATAAAGGGGTTACCGCTTCGGAATCGCTCTTTTTCGCCAATTCGCACTGCGAAAACGGCGAGGCGGCCTCCATCTTCGCCGGCCCCTACACCGTTTCGCATCACAAATCGTCGCTGCTGATCGCCGGCATGTTCTCGTTCTTCAACGCGGGCAGCGGTTCGAACCAGAGCAACCACCTGTTCAAGAGCGGCGCCGTGCATCAATCGGTCCATTTGCGCGGATGCAAATTCGCATCGGGCGCCTACATCATGTCGCCCGCCTTGGAGGGGGCCTTCACGATGGTGATGGGCCATCACGCCTCGCATCACGACACGTCGGCTTTTCCATTCTCCTATCTATTGGAGAAAGAGGGCCATTCGCTGCTGATGCCCGCCGCCAACCTGACCAGCTACGGCACGGTGCGCGACTTGGAAAAGTGGCCCGCCCGCGACCGCCGCACCGTCCGCCGCGATGTCGTCAATTTCGAAGAAGAGAACCCTTACCTGACCGGTGCAATGCTGCGGGCCGTCGACCTGCTGCACCGCATGGAGGAGCAAGACCCCAAAGCCGAATACTACCTCCACAATCGCGTGCAAATCCGTTCGGCGGCCGTCCGACGGGGCATCGGACTTTACAACAAGGCCATCGTGGCGGCGTTGGGCGCCATGCTCGCCCGAGGCACCGCATCGGAACGATACGACGGCAGCGGCCGCTGGTTGGACATCGCCGGACAATACATCGCCAAACGCGAAGTCGACCGCATCATCGAGGCAATCGAGCAGGGCGAGCTGAACGACTTCGAAGCGATCGACAACCGCTTCCGCCTTTTCCACGTCCACTACGACGACTACGCCCGCAGCTGGGCCGAATCGGTCTATGCCGGTCTGCTGGGCCACACGCCGACCCGCGAGGAGCTGGCCGATGCAATCGCGGCGGGCGAAAACGCGCGAGCCGCCCTGCGCCGCACGACGGATGCCGACCGCGACCGCGACTGTTCGATGGATATGGCCATCAGCTACGGCTTAGACAGCGACGACGAAGCGGAACGGCAAGCCGACTACCGCGCCGTCCGCAGACTGGAATAGCAGGAACCGAACAAACAGAAAGATGTATACCCAAAGTATCACAAGAAACCATCGCACGGCCTTCGTGCTGTTGATCGACGCCTCGGGCTCGATGTCCGAAGAGACTGTGTACGGCGGACGTCGGATGACCAAAGCCGAAGCGGTTACCGGCATCACCAATGCATTGCTGTTCGAGCTCATCGAACGAGCGCGGCGCGACGACGGCGTACGCGATTATTACGACATCGCCGTATTGGGCTATTCGGGCGACGACGAGGTCTGTTCGCTGCTTCCGGACGGACGCGAATCGCTCACCATCAGCGAACTGGCCGCCTGCAAGACGACCGTGCACACCGAAGTGCTCCCGTGCCGGCTCCCGAACGGCGAACTTTCGCTGCGCGAACTTCCCTCGCCGCAATGGATCGTTACGAAAGCCACCGGCCAAACACCCATGTGCGAAGCGCTGCGCCGGGCACGCGATTTCGTGGCTTCGTGGTGCGCGAATCCCGCCCATGCGGAGAGTTTCCCGCCCGTGGTGTTCAACATCACCGACGGCGAAGCCACGGACTGCGAAGACGATGAACTGCTGGCCGTTTCCGATCAGATCAAATCGCTCCGCACGGCGGACGGACAAGTCTTACTAATAAACATCCACATTTCGGATTGCGGAGATAGCCGGACGATCTTCTTTCCGTCGGCCGACGAAGCCGACTATCCGAACCGTTACGCCTCGCTGCTCTACGAATGCTCGTCGGAGATGCCGCACGCATTCGACGATGCCATCCGCGAAGCCAAAGGGCCCGGCGCCCTGCCGCCGTTCCGCGGCATGAGCTTCAATGCGTCGGCCGCCGAGTTGGTCGCCATGCTCAACATCGGTTCCATCAGCATCAAAACCGAATAAGCCATGACACCGACCATCCGCATCTTCACGCAGGCCCTGCTGATGCCCGACCTTTCGTTCGAGACCCTCGGCGACGCTCGGGCCGTCATCGACGAAAACGGGCTGCCCCGATTGCACCGCACGACCCGATTCGTCGAAGCCGAAATCGAATGGCACGACCAACGCTACCTGCTCTCCCTGCCGCTCAACCCGTCGGCGATGTTCCGAATCGAACACACGGCGGCAGCCCTCCGGAGAATCAACTGTCCGGCCCTGACCGAATACCGCATCCTGCCGCATGAACTGCACTGGCAGGACGCATCCATGAATTTACAAGTCAACGATTTAGTGCTTCAATTTCTACCATCGGGGGGGGGATTTTCGCAGGCGCTGCACACCGAATACGGCGGCACGCTGCTGGCGGCGCTCGACGCCCTCGAATCGGAACTGAAACGCGCGGGATTCGTACACCGCAATCTGAAACCGGCCAATCTGATTTGGAGCAACGGACGATTCTATCCGTTGCGCTACCACGATGCCCTGATCGGGACGACGGAGGCCAGCGATGCCGACGATTTCGAAGCCTTGCGGCAACTCGTCCGCTCGGCCACTTCGTGCACGGAGCTGCACGATGCGGCCATCGAGTACACCCCGACACCGCGCATTTCGGGGCATCGCTGGGCAGGCAATCCGTTCGAAGGATTGATCTGCGTGGAGGACGAGACGGGATTCGGATTCGTCGACCTCGACAACCGACCGGTCATTCCGTCGCAATTCCTCTGGGCCGGCGATTTCCACGAAGGACGTGCCGAAGTGCAGACGGCCGAAGGCATGGGCCTGATCGACCGCGAAGGGCGGTTTGTGGTGCCGGCCATCTATGAAATCGTGGAATACGACCCCGCGACCAGCATCGTATCGGTTCGGCAGAACGGATTGTGGGCCAGATTCGACTATACGGGCCATCGGCTGACCGAATTCGGAACGAATTATGCTCCGTTCGAACAAAAGAACCATCCCCAAAAATGAACGAACGCAAATTCGGCAGCAATCGGGACGAAGCCTGCGGACGGGACGCCAACGGCGGGCCTCCGCGGGCGGAGGCTTCGGCCCGCGCGGCCCAAAGGGCCGCAGCCCTTTTGAAAGGGCTTCCCGATGCGGCAGAACCTTGATTTGCTTATGAGCGACATCGTCGTTGCCGACCGTTTTCCTCGGAAACGGCATAAAAGCAGAAGGCGATTATATACAAATTTACACCGACAGTAATCCAAGACCGTAAGACCTTGCGGGTTTCGACCGAAGCCCCCGCCAAGGCGGGGGTTTGGGGGTGGGTCAAATCTGCAAACGCGGCTTCGCCGCGAGCGGTATGGCCTGCGACAATGCAAATAGAGGTGATAACTTTAATAAGAAATATGGAGACAATAAAAGTTTTGATTATCGGCAGCGGACCGGCAGGATACACCGCCGCCATCTATACGGCCCGCGCCAACCTCAGCCCCGTTCTCTACGAAGGAATCGAGCCGGGCGGACAGTTGACCACCACCACCACGGTCGAGAACTTCCCCGGGTACCCGGACGGCGTAGACGGCCCGCAGATGATGGCCGACATGCGACGGCAGGCCGAACGCTTCGGCACCGAAATCCGCACGGGCACCCTCACCCGCGTCGACCTTTCGTCGCGGCCGTTCCACATCGTCGTCGACGGCGAAAAGGAGCTGCAGGCCGAAAGCATCATCATCGCCACCGGCGCATCGGCCAAATATCTGGGTCTGCCCTCCGAAACCCAATTCCGCGGACAGGGCGTCAGCGCCTGCGCCACCTGCGACGGATTCTTCTACCGCAAACGCGACGTTGCGGTGGTCGGCGGCGGCGACACGGCCTGCGAGGAAGCCACTTATTTAGCGTCCCTCTGCAAGCACGTTTACATGATCGTAAGAAAACCTTATCTGCGCGCTTCGAAAGCGATGCAAGAACGGGTTTTCAACACGCCTAACATCGAGGTGCTGTTCGAACACACCACCGGCGAAATTTTAGGCGACGGCAGCGGCGTAACGGGCGCCCTGCTGCGCAAGACGGACGGATCGGAACGCCGCATTGAGATTGCGGGCTTCTTCCTCGCCATCGGGCACCATCCCAACACGGAGCTTTTCGCCGACCAGCTCGAACTCGATGCCGAAGGGTACATCAAGGTCGAGGGCGGCTCGTCGCGCACCTCAGTCGAGGGCGTTTTCGCTGCCGGCGACGTGCGCGATCCGCACTACCGCCAAGCCATCACGGCCGCCGGTTCGGGATGCGTCGCCGCGTTGGACTGCGAACGATTTTTATTAGCGCGATAGACCGTTATCGGGTTCCGGACAGGAAGTTGCGCTGCAAAAAAAGCATTTTTTACTTGAGCTTCAGCATCACTATATTGGGTTCTTCGTCGGCCAAGCCGACCGTCGACCGGCATCCGTCGGCCCAGATCGTCAACGTCCACGAACAACACTATTTGGTTGATGCGGGCGAAGGCACGCAACAACAGCTTATCCGCGCGGGCATCAATCCGTTGAAAATCCGCGAGGTTTTCATCTCGCACCTCCACGGTGACCACGTATTCGGACTGTTTCCGCTGCTCTCGACGCTTGGGCTCTACGGCCGCAAAACGGCCCTGCGCATCCATGCACCGGCCCCGTTCGGCGAGCTGCTCGATGTGCATCTGCGCTATTTCGACCGCGAACTGCCCTATCCCGTCGAATGGTGCGAGACCGACACCACGAAACATGCCCTGCTGATGGAAAACCGCACCCTCGAAGTGTGGAGCATCCCGCTGCGCCATCGGGTGCCGTGCGCCGGTTTCCTCTTCCGCGAAAAGCGCCCGCCGCTCAACGTCGAGAAGTACCAAATCGAGCGATACGGCCTCTCCATCGCCCAGATCACAGCGGCCAAACGCGGCGAGGACGTCTGGCTCGACACGGGCGAAGTCATCCCCAATGCGGAACTGACCTACCGTCCCTATGAACCCCGTTCGTATGCCTATCTGTCGGATACCAACTTCTCGGCCCGGGCGGCGAATCTGTGTCGGGGCGTCGATCTGATGTACCACGAGGCGACCTATGCCGCAGCCGAACGACGTGCGGCCAAGGAGCGCGGCCATTCGACGACGCTCGATGCGGCCAAAGCGGCGCTGAAAGCCGAAGCAGGTCGGCTCGTCATCGGCCACTATTCGTCGCGCTACAAGGACGAGCAAGTGCTGGTCGATGAGGCCCGCACGCTCTTTCCGGAGACCTATGCCGCCGAAGAACGAACGACTTTCACCATAGAGAAACGACGATGACCAAAGCCGAAATACAACTCGTCCGCGCGCTGGCCGACAAACGCGGCCGCATGGAGCACGGACTTTTCGTCGCCGAAGGAGCGAAACTCATCGGCGAGATACGGGCGTCGCGTCTGCGAATCCGCAAAATTTTCGCGTTGGAGGGCGTTTTCGACGGCTCGGAGGTCGAGACGGTCGCGCCGCACGACATGGAACGGCTGTCGCTGCTGAAAACCGCCGGCAACTCGCTGGCACTCGTCGAAATACCGCATCACGCACTGAACGTGCAACAGCTCGGCGACCGGCTGACCCTCGCCTTGGACGATGTGCAGAACCCGGGCAACCTCGGCACCATCATCCGGCTGGCCGACTGGTACGGCATCGGCGACATCGTCTGCTCGCCCTCGACCGCCGACTGTTTCAATCCGAAGGTCGTGCAGGCAACGATGGGCGCCATCCTGCGCGTCCGGGTTCACTACACGCCGCTGGCCCCGTTCCTGCGCGACGCCGCAGCGCACGGCCTGCCGGTCTACGGCACGTTCCTCGAGGGGACGAATATCTACGACGCGGAGCTGACCCTGACGGGCATCGTGGCGATGGGCAACGAGGGGCGCGGCGTAACGCCCGAAGTCGCCGCAACGATTACTCGCAAACTCTTCATTCCGCCTTGGCCCGCCGACCGCCGCACGACCGAATCGCTCAATGTCGCTATGGCGACGGGCATCGTCTGCTCGGAGTTCCGCCGCCGAACCGCTCCCAAACCTTTGCAACGATGATGACGACCGACGATCTGTTCCGCATACGCACCGCCGAGGAGTTCGATGCCGCGGCTTTGGAGGTATTCCGCCGACAAGCGGCCGAATGTCCGCCCTATCGCGAATACCTGTCGCTGATCGGGGTCGAACCGATGCGCATCACGCGCGCCGACGCGATTCCGGCCCTGCCCATCGGCCTGTTCAAGACCCACACGGTCTATTGCGGCGATGCGGACCCCGAAGCGGTCTTCACCTCGTCGGCGACCACAGGCATGACCTCGTCGCGCCACCCGATGCGCTCGCTGGCCCTCTACGAACAGGCATTTCGCGGTTCGTTCCGCACGTTCTACGGCGATCCGCACCGCTGGAGCCTCTATGCGCTGCTGCCCAACTACTTGCGTCGCAAGGGTTCGTCGTTGGTCTACATGGCCGACCGCCTCATCGCCGACTGCGGTTCGGGCGGATTCTATTTAGACAACTACGAAGAGCTGCTCGATGCCATGCGGAATGATCCCAAACCGAAAATCCTGCTGGGCGTGAGCTATGCCCTGTGGGATTTGGCGGAGCAGTACGCCCCCGAACTGCGCGACACGATCGTGATGGAGACGGGCGGCATGAAAGGCTATCGCGAAGAGATTTCGAAAGAAAAATTACATAAAATACTTTGTAATTCTTTCAAAGTTAATAAAATACACTCCGAATACGGCATGGCCGAACTCACCTCGCAAGCCTATTCGGCAGGCGGCAACCGATTCCGCTGTCCGGCTTGGATGCGGGTCGTGGCCCGCGACATCAACGACCCCTTCGCCCTGCTGCCGGCCGGCGTGCGCGGCGGGTTGAACATCATCGACCTGACCAACTGGTGGTCGTGCGCGTTCATCCAGACCGAAGATGCCGGACGGGTATTCGCCGACGGCTCGTTCGAAATCGACGGACGCATCACGGGGGCCGACATCAGAGGATGCAACTTATTGGTACAATGAACGATATAGACTTCGTTATCCCTTGGGTCGACGGCAGCGACCCCACTTGGCGCCAAGCGTTCGCCGCAGCGCGCCACCGCGCAGGCGAAGATGCGTCGGAAATTCGCTACCGCGACTGGCGGACGCTCCGTTACTGGTTCCGCAGCGTCGAGCGGTTTGCTCCGTGGGTGCGGCGCATCCACTTCATCACGTGGGGCCATCTGCCCGCGTGGCTCGCGACCGACTATCCGAAGCTGCACGTGGTCGAGCATGCCGACTATCTGCCCGAAGCCTATCGGCCGACCTTCAATTCGAACACGCTGGAACTCAACATCCACCGCATCGAGGGGCTGGCCGAACAGTTCGTGCTGTTCAACGACGACACCTTCCTCGGCCGTCCGGCCCGACCGACCGACTTTTTCCGCGACGGACTGCCCCGCGACATGGCCCGATTGAGCATTCCGGCACCGGAGCCCATCACTCACATCGCCCTCAACAACCTGATGTTGATTGACGCACGCTACCGGCCCCATCGGGTCATCGCCCGTCATCCGGCCAAGTGGTTTTCGCTGCGCTACGGAGTAGGCAACCTGTTGAAAACGATATTGTTGCTGCCTTGGTCTCGTTTCGCCGGATTCAGCGACCACCACATGCCCCAAGCCTTTTTGTTAAGCCAGGTGGAGAGCGTCTGGGAACGTTGGGGAAAAGAACTCGATGCAACCTGTCGCCATCCGTTCCGCACGCCGAACGACCTGTCGCAATGGCTCATCCGCTACGATGCACTTTGTCGGGGTGCATTCCGGCCCATCGGATTCGGCGACTGCCGCCAGATGACCCTGACCGACGACAACGAATCCATCTGCCGCGCCATCGAATCGCAACGCTACCGGATGTTCTGCCTGCATGACGATGAACGCATCGCCGACTTCGAGACCGCCAGCGACCGGCTGTGCGCAGCGTTCGAACGGCTGCTGCCCGAAAAATCCGCTTTCGAAAAATGAATACGCCCACCCTCTCCGTCATCATTCCGCTCTACAACAAGGAGCGCGAAATCGGCGATACGCTGCGTTCGGTGCTGGCACAGACGCTGCAACCGACCGAAATCGTCGTCGTGGACGACGGTTCGACCGACGGCAGCGCCGCCATCGTCCGCGAAATCGCCGCCGAAGCCCCGCTCGTGCGGCTCGTCGAACAGCCCAATGCCGGCGAATGCGCCGCCCGCAACCGTGCTATCGCCGAAGCGACCGGCGACTACTTGGCGCTGCTGGATGCCGACGACCAATGGCGGCCCCGTTTTTTGGAGGAAATCGCCGCACTGATACGCGAATTTCCCGATTGCGGGCTCTACTGCACGGCGTTCGACATCGTGAGCCACGAAGGCGAATTTCCCGCCGACTGCCCAGCCAGACGAGGCATCGTAGAAAACTTCTTCCGCGATTCGGCCCACCGCTACATCGCCATTCCGTCGGCCAGCTGCATCCCGCGCCGCGTATTCGACGACGTGGGCGGCTTCCCCGAGGGGATGAAAATGGCGGGCGACCTCTACATGTGGATCAAAATCGCCCGCCGCTATCGGGTTTGTTTCTCGCCCGAACGGCTTTGCCGCTATTCGCGCGTGGCGTCGAACCGCTCGGCATCGAGCTACACGCCCGAGCGCACGGCCTATTCGTTCGAAACGCTCTACGATCCGTTGGCGCCCGACGAAGAACGCGAATTTATCGCCCGTGCGGCGCTCGGCAAGGCATTGGTTCTCTCGGCGAAGGGCGGCACGGAAGATGCCGCGCGCGCCATCCGCACTTTCGGCTATACGCGCACCTATCGCCGCACGCTGCGCAAGGTGCAGGTGCTCAACCGGCTGCCCGTGAGCTGGCGCACGCCCGTGCTAAACCTCTACAACGCCTTAGCGTGGCGCTTGGCAAAAAAAGGACTTTGATAAAATTTTTTTGTACCTTTGTCTTGATTAACATCTATCCGCTATGGAAAAGCAGTTCCGTTTCGATTACGAGCACTACGCGTCGCTCGATGAACTCTCCGAAGCCGACCGTCAGCTGGTCGAAGCCGCCCAAGAGGCCACGACCCGCGCCCATGCACCCTATTCGCATTTTCGGGTCGGAGCGGCCGCCCGTCTGCGGAGCGGCCGGATTCTGCACGGCAGCAACTTCGAAAGCGAAGTCTATCCGGCCGGCCTCTGCGCCGAACGCTCGCTGCTTTTCTATGCGCAGGCCAACTACGCCGATGACCCTATCGAAACGCTGGCCATCGCATCGGATCCCTCCGAGCGGGAGTGCTATCCCTGCGGCCAATGCCGTCAAGTGATGGTCGATGTCGAACGTCGGCAAGGCGCACCCATGCGGGTCATCATGAGCGGTAACGGCACGGCTTCGGCCGTCGCAACAGCGACGATGCTCCTGCCGTTTACGTTTATTTTATAAAGAGCGACAGCAGCATTCCCCACCCACCCAAAGCAACAATAGCACTCTCCACCCCTTAAAAAGCGACAATAGCACTTCCCACCCCTTAATAAAAATGTTTCGGCCCGACGATATTCTTTACGAAGACAACCACCTGTTGATCGTCAACAAACACTGCGGCGATTTGGTGCAACCCGATCCGTCGGGCGAAAGCGCTCTCGAAGACCAAATCAAGGCATTTATCAAAGCGCGCGATAAGAAGCCCGGCGAGGTTTTTCTTGGCGTCGTGCACCGCATCGACCGACCGGTGAGCGGGGCCGTGCTGTTTGCCAAGACCTCGAAAGCGCTCGTCCGGCTGAACGAAATGATTCGCGAAGGACGCATCCGCAAACTCTACTGGGCGCTGATCGAAAAGACGCCCGAACCGGAAGCGGGCGAACTGACCCACTACCTGCTGCGCGACGGCCGGACGAACCGTTCGCGAGCCTTCGATGCACCGCGTCCCGAAGCCAAATTAGGAAAATTGTGCTATCGTACGCTCGGCCTCTCCACGCACTACACGTTGGTCGAAGTCGAACTCCTGACGGGCCGCCACCACCAGATCCGTGTCCAACTCTCGAAAATCGGCTGTCCGATTCGCGGTGATTTGAAATACGGTGCGAAGCGCTCGATCGCCGGAGGAGGCATCTCGCTCCACTCCCGAACGATTGCGTTCGACCATCCCGTCCGGCACGAACCGGTTGAAGTAACGGCACCGGTACCGTCCGAAGACAACCTGTGGAACTTTTTTATTAATCGGTCGGAAGGGGCACAAACTTATTGACAGAGTGGGAAGGAGCGGAAACTCATTAATAAAATCGGGAGAAGCACAGCCTTATGCGGATATTGATACAACGGGTCGAACGGGCATCGGTCGCCATCGACGGCACGGTGCGGTCGCAAATCGGAGCGGGACTGCTCGTTCTGGTCGGCGTCGGAACGGACGACACGGAAGCCGATGCCGACTATTTGGCCGGAAAGCTGGTACGGCTGCGCATCTTCGATGACGAAGCGGGCGTGATGAACTTCGATGTTCGGCAGACCGGCGGCGAAGTGCTCGTGGTGAGCCAATTCACGCTGATGGCCTCGACCCGCAAAGGCAATCGGCCGTCGTACATTCAGGCAGCACCCGAAGACTTGTCGCGGCCGCTTTACGAACGGTTTACGGCCCGCGTCGCCGAACTGCTCGGCCGCGAGGTGCCGACGGGCCAATTCGGAGCCGATATGCAGGTGGAATTGGTCAATGACGGGCCGGTTACCATTTGGATGGATTCGAATGCTTGTTAAATGAATAAAAAGCGGTTCGCGGAAGGGACCGAAAAACTTCCGAAAACCGATACCTGAATAAAAATGAAAAATCGCACATTGCAAATCGTATTGAAGGGGCTGAAAGAGTACTTCATCATGGCACTCGGCATGTTCCTCTACTCGTTCGGATGGATCGGATGCGTCATGCCCGCCCACGGCACGGGCGGCGGCGCGACGGGCCTGTCGCTGGTCATCTCGACCGCCCTCAACGAATGGCTCGGCACCTCGATTCAAATCGGTACCATCGCTTTCGTCATCAATGTCATCCTGCTGATCTTCGCCGGATTCATCGTGGGGTGGAATTTCGGCATCAAAACCGTCTTCTGCGTAACGATGATCTCCGTCGGGCTGAACTTCTGGAGCGACGTGCTTCCGGCCGGCGACTTTCTCCACTTGGAACGCATTCTGGCCGTCATCCTCGGCGGCATCTTGGCCGGCGTGGGCATCGCCATGTGCTTCTCGCAGGGCGGCTCGACCGGCGGAACGGACATCGTGGCGATGATTATCAACAAATACCGCACGATCAGCTACGGCAAAATCCTCATCTATTCCGACTTCATCATCATCGCCTCGTCGCTGCTCGTGGGCTACCACATCGACACGGTGATTTACGGTTATGTGATGACCGCCGTCGTGGGCTACACGGTCGACATGATTATGGCCGGCAACCAGCAATCGAGCCAAGTGTTCATCGTTACGCACGACTACGAGAAGATGGCCGATGCCATCGCCAACAACGTCCACCGCGGCGTAACGCTCATCGACTCCGAAGGCTGGTACTCGAAGCAGGCGTCGAAAATCGTCATGGTCGTCTGCCGCAAACGGGAGACGTCGATGGTGCTGAAATTCGTGAAAACCGTCGATCCGCAGGCCTTCATGACCGTCGGTTCCGTGATGGGCGTCTACGGATTGGGCTTCCAGACCATCCCCAAAGATTAGCCCGCCATGCCGTCCCGCTACGCCGACATCGTGCTGCCGTTGGCGCAACCCGCCTACACGTTCGCCGTACCCGACGGGATGGAGGTCGCCGAAGGACAGGCCGTTGCCGTACAGTTCGGGCCCCGCAAATTTTACACGGGCATCGTCTGGCGGCTGCATGACCGGCGGCCCGACTTCAAACGCATCAAGTCGATTTACAAAGTGCTCTACGACAGCCCGTTGCTATCGGAAAAGCAGCGGGCGCTATGGGAGTGGATCGCCTCCTACTATCTGTGTTCGATAGGCGAGGTCATGCGTTGCGCCCTCCCCTCGCTCATCAAGCCGTCGGGCGACACGGAGGAAGAGCTATTAAACGATGAATACCGCCCCCGCACGGAAGGATATGTCTCGCTCGCACCGGAACTCCACGACGAGACCCGCCTCAACGAGGTGTTCGAAAAGCTGACGCGGCGAGCCCCCAAACAATACGAAGCGCTGTTGGAAATCGCCTCGGCGCAGGAGAGCGACCGCATCGCGACGGGCGAAATCGCCCGCCGATTGTTGCGGGCCGATTATGCCGTGCTCCATGCGCTGGCCCGCAAGGGGTTCATCCGCGAAACGGAGCACCTCCGCACGACGGAGCGCAACGACAACCGCTTCCGGTTGCCGGAACTGACGCCCCACCAGACCGAAGCGCTCGAAACGCTGCGGGCCCACTATGCGGCGGGCTCGGGTACGGCCCTGCTGCACGGCATTACGGGTTCGGGCAAGACCGAAATTTATATCCACTTGATCGCCGAGGTGCTGGCCCGAGGGGGCGATGTGCTGCTGTTGGTGCCCGAAATCGCACTCACGGCGCAACTCATCGCCCGCATGGAGCGCATCTTCGGCAGCCGCGTTACGGCCTATCACTCGAAGCTGACCCCGCACCGCCGCACGGAAACCTACCTGCAACTCAACCGTTCGGAAGGGGGCGAATTCGTCATCGGAGCCCGTTCGGCGCTCTTTCTGCCGTTGCATCGGCTGCAGCTGATTATCGTCGACGAGGAGCACGATGCCAGCTACAAGCAGACCGAACCGGCCCCCCGCTATCAGGCCCGCGACTGCGCCGTGATGATGACCAAGCTGTTCGGATGCCGCACGCTTCTTGGCAGCGCAACGCCGTCGTTGGAGACATGGCTCAATGCCCGCAGCGGCAAATACGGCAAAGCCGTGCTGACGGAACGCTACGGAGCGGCCCGCCCGCCGCGCATCACGCTCTCCGACACGCTGCGGGCCGCCCGTCGCGGCGAGCGGAAAGGCCGATTTAATAAAATTTTATTAGATAAACTCGAAGCGACTCTTGCCCGAAAAGAACAGGCGATGCTCTTTCAGAACCGCCGCGGATACGCCCCCTACGTTACCTGCACGGAGTGCGGCTGGACGGCCCGATGCCCCCACTGCAACGTAACGCTCGCCTATCACCGCAACGGCGACAAACTGGTCTGCCACTATTGCGGCTACACCGATCGCGTACCGGCCCGATGCCCGTCGTGCAAGGTTACGGAGATCGTACCGATGGGATTCGGCACGGAGCAGGTCGAACAGGATATCGCGGCACTCTTTCCCGAAGCGCGGATCGCCCGTCTGGATCGCGACAACGTTACCTCCGAACGGGCTTATCAAGCCATCGTCGCCGATTTCGAGGCCCATCGCACCGACATTTTAGTCGGCACGCAGATGATTACCAAAGGATTCGACTTCGACGGCGTTTCGTTGGTCGGCATTCTGAATGCCGACAACCTGCTGAACAGTCCCGATTTCCGAGCGGCGGAACGGGCCTTCCAGTTGATGACGCAGGTGGCCGGTCGGGCCGGTCGGCGCGATGACAGCGGCGAAGTCGTCATCCAGACGGCCGAACCCGGGCATCCCGTAATCCGTCAGGTCGCAGCCGGCGATTACGAAGGGATGGTCCGCATGCAACTGGCCGACCGCGAAGCCTTTTTCTATCCGCCCTACGCCCGACTGACCGCTCTCACCCTGCGCCACCGCGACCCGCTGCTGCTGCGACGGGCGGCCGAAGAACTGGCGACCCGTCTGCGGGCCCGTTTCGGACGCCGCCTGCTGGGGCCGACGGCCCCGCCGGTCGACCGCATCCGCGATGAATACCTGCTGAAACTGCTGCTCAAAGTCGAAAACGGCGCCTCCTCGCAACGCGCCCGTCGAATCCTCGCGGCCGAATTGGAACGATTCGCGGCGATTCCCGCCTTCAAAACCATTACGCTGCTTACCGATGTCGACCCGCTTTGACTGGCTGCACAGCCTGTCGAGGCTGCTCTTTCACGAACGCTGCGCCGTATGCGGCCACGAGCTGTCGGTCGGCGAACGGACGATCTGCACCTTGTGTCGTGCGACGGCGCCGCTGACGGGCTACTGGACGCAGGCGGCGAATCCCGTATGGGAACGCTGCCGCAATCTGCTGCCGATTCATCGGGCCTCGGGCTTTCTCTTTTTTCGTCAAGGGAGCGGCTGGCAACGGATGATTCACGGATTCAAATATCGCGGAACTTGGCGCACGGCCCGCATGATGGGCGAATGGTACGGCCGCGAACTCCGAACGAGCGGGCTCTACGACGATGTGGATGCGGTCGTGCCGCTGCCGCTCCATCCGTTCAAGCGCATGCGCCGCGGCTACAACCAATCGGAATACATCGCCGAAGGGATCGCTTCGCAGTTGGGCGTTCCGGTCGATTGCGCGAGCGTCTATCGCTGTCGCAACACGGCGGAACAGGCGCTGCAATCGCGCCGCGAACGGGCCGGAAACGTCGAAGGAGCTTTCGCCGTCCGTCGTCCCGAACGGCTTGCCGGCCGACACATTCTGCTGGTGGACGACGTGATGACCACCGGTTCAACCTTGCTGTCGTGCGCCGAAGCCATCCTGCAAGCGGCGCCGGGCTGTCGGGTCAGCATCGCCGCGCTGGCCGTCGTCCACCATGAACTGGGCGCGAAAGAGTAAGACGAAAGATGCTGCACGTATCGAACATTTTTACTGCTATTTTTTCAATCCGAGCCTAATCGCTCGCCGCCTGCGGCGGCGTATGCAGATTTGACCCACCCCCAAACCCCCGCCTTGGCGGGGGCTTCGATCGCAGAGCCAAAACGAATCGTTTTTGGCCGTCGATTCATGGAGATCGCTAATAGTCCTTTTTAGTTGTCGATTTTTTCACTACTTTTGAAAGCTGAAAACATCCCCGAACAACGATGGCCAAAAAATATTCCACCCCTTCGGATCGCAACCGCGAAGCCTTCGAAGCGCTGACCGACGCCGCCGCCCACGTGCCGCCGCAGGCCGTCGAACTCGAAGAGGCCGTATTAGGCGCCCTGATGCTCGAAAAAGACAGCATCATCGCCGTACAGGAGTTCATCACCCCAGACTCGTTCTACACCGAAGAACACCGGCTGATTTACAAGGCGATCGAAGAGCTGTCGATGGAGCTGAAACCCATCGACCTCTTCACCGTAACCGAGCGGCTCAAAGCCAAAAAGGAGCTTAAAAAAATCGGCGGCGCCTCCTATTTGGCCCAACTGACGCAAAAGGTCGGTTCGGCCGCCAATGTCGAATTCCACGCCAAAATCATCGCGCAGAAATACGTCCAGCGCGAACTGATTCGCTCGGCCACCGAAATCCAACGCCGTTCCTACGACGAATCGACCGATGTAACGGATTTGATCGGGTTCGCCGAAGGCGAAATTTTCCGCGTCTCCGAAGGCCACGTCAAACGCTCCGTGCAATCGTCGAAGGACATCCTTTCGCGCGCGCTGATGCAAATCGAGGAGGCCTCGAAAAACGCCAGCGCATTCAACGGCGTACCGTCGGGGTTCATCTCCATCGACCGCGTAACCTTAGGCTGGCAGCTTTCGGACCTTATCATCATCGCGGCCCGTCCGTCGATGGGTAAAACGGCCTTCGTCCTCTCGATGGCCCGCAACATGGCGGTCGACCATGAACAAGGCGTAGCGTTCTTCTCGCTCGAAATGTCGGCCGTGCAGTTGATGATGCGATTGATTATCGCCGAAACGGGCCTCCCGGGCAACGACGTGAAGTCGGGCCGCCTCTCGCCCGAACAATGGCGCCACTTGGAATCGGCCACGAAACCGCTTTCGTCGGCCCCGCTCTATATCGACGACACGCCGGCGCTGTCGGTCTTCGAATTCCGTTCGAAAGCCCGCCGGCTGAAAATTCACAACGACATCAAAATCATCATCATCGACTACCTCCAGCTGATGACGGGCAATGCCGATACGAAGAACGGCAACCGCGAACAGGAGGTGGCGTTCATTTCGCGTACGCTGAAAGCCATTGCGAAAGAACTGAACGTTCCGATCATCGCGCTGTCGCAGTTGAGCCGTGCGACCGAGATGCGAGGCGGCTCGAAACGTCCGCAACTCTCCGACCTGCGCGAATCGGGCGCCATCGAGCAGGATGCCGACATCGTGGCTTTCATCCACCGGCCGGAGTATTACGGCATCAACCAAGACGAAAACGGCATGCCGACGGCGGGCTTGGCCGAAATCATCATCGCCAAGCACCGTAACGGTGCGGTTTGCGATGTCAATCTGCGTTTCCTCAAAGAGCAGGCGCGTTTCACCGACATGGACGACACGATGCTGCCGCCCGGGCAGGCGCTCGACAGTCAACAAGCCTACGACGACTATGCCAGCGGCTCGAATGCAAGCGATTCATCGGCGCCGTACGGCGCCCTCGGAAGCGCCACGGGGAATGAATTCGATGCGAACGTCTCCCGCAATCTGAACGAAGAGGCGCCATTTTGATTTTTTGCGCAGGACAAAAGGCGGCTCTGCGAGCCGCGCGAGCCGCAGCCTCGGGCGGCGGAGGCTCGTCCGAGGGCTCTCCTCCGCAGGCTGCGTCCGCAAATAATTGGTTAGATAAAAAAGAATAAGTAGAAAAGCAACGGGCCAATAACAAAGAATGCTTGGTTAGCATTACCAGTAAAATGGATGAGTAGAAAAGCAACGGACAAACAAAACCGAATACGTGGTTAGCATTACCAGTTAATAAGCATGTTTGTGGGGATACATACGGGGGCGATCGTCGGTATCGACGCCGTGGAGGTAACCGTCGAGGTCAACATCACGGGCGGCGGTCTGGGCTTGTACCTGGTCGGATTGCCCGACAATGCCGTCAAGGAGAGCGAACAGCGCATTCGGGCCGCCTTCGAAAACTCCGGCGAACGGATGACCTCGCGCAACGTGGTCGTCAACCTCGCTCCAGCAGCTCTGCGCAAGGAGGGCGCCGCCTTCGACCTGCCGATCGCCGTCGGCATCCTCGCAGCCATGGGCCGCGTGGAACCGGATGCGCTCGAAGGGACGATGTTCACCGGCGAACTGTCGCTCGACGGGTCGGTGCGCCCCGTGCCCGGCGTGCTTCCGATGGCGATTCTTGCACGGCAAAAGGGATTGCGACGGTTGGTTCTGTCGCCGCAGAATGCGGCGGAAGCGGCCATCGTCGATGGGATCGAAGTGATTCCGGTGGCAAACCTGAAACAACTGCTCGACTGGCTCAACGGCACGGAACCGATCGAACCGGCCCAACCGGCCGACGAAGAACCGTTCGAACGGTCGGCCGGCCGTTATGCCGAAGATTTCGCCGATGTGAAGGGGCAAAGCCAAGTGAAACGGGCTTTGGAGATTGCAGCGGCGGGCGGCCACAACATCCTGCTCATCGGATCGCCCGGGTCGGGAAAGACCATGCTGGCCCGTCGGCTGCCGACCATTCTGCCGCCGCTGACCCACGAGGAGGCGCTCGAAACGACCAAAATCCACTCGGTGGCGGGCAAGACGGGCGTATCGGGCGGATTGATGACCCGCCGTCCGTTCCGCACGCCGCACCATCTGACCTCGCAGGCCGCCCTCGTGGGCGGAGGGCAATCGCCCCGTCCGGGCGAGGTTTCGCTGGCACACAACGGCGTGCTGTTCCTCGACGAACTGCCCGAATTCGGCCGCAACGTGCTGGAAGTGCTGCGCCAACCGCTCGAAGACAAACGCATCACCGTCTCGCGCGCGAAATACAGCGTCGAATATCCGGCCAATTTCATGCTGGTGGCGGCCATGAATCCCTGTCCGTGCGGCTACTACAACCACCCGACGCACGAATGCACGTGCGCCCCGGGAGCGGTACACCGCTATATGAGCCGGATTTCGGGCCCGCTGATGGATCGCATCGACCTGCATGTCGAAGTAACGCCCGTACCGCCATCGTCGCTCTCCGATGCGACCCCGAGCGAATCGAGCGCCGCCGTCCGCGAACGGGTCATGCGTGCGCGGGCCATTCAGGAAGCACGTTTTCGCGAAGCCGCAGGCGTCCACACCAACGCGATGATGAATGCGGCCCTGCTGCGCGAATACTGCCGAATGGATGCGTCGACGGCTGCGATGCTGGAACAGGCGATGACGCGGCTGTCGCTCTCGGCACGGGCCTATGACCGGATTCTGAAAGTAGCGCGGACGATTGCCGATTTGGCTGGCCGCGACCGAATCGAGCGTACGGACGTGGCGGAAGCTATCAACTACCGTTCGCTCGACCGTGGGACGTGGGGACGTTAATTTTTAGAGGCTCGCACAACTCGCCCCCGCAGGCTGCGTCCGCCGCGAGAGCCCCAACGAAAAGAGACAACGAACAAAATGAAACAACATACCGAATCGAAGCCCCCGCCAAGGCGGGTGTTTAGGGGTGGGTCAAACTTGTAAACGCGGCTTCGCCGCGAGCATCACGACCGACGACAATGTAAATACATTCGCTAACTTGATTCGATGAAAAGTTATAAATAGTTGCCAAATAGACATATGAAGAAACTACGCATCATACTCTCGGGCGGCGGAACGGGCGGCCATATCTATCCGGCCGTCGCGGTCGCCGAAGCCCTCGAAAAACGATTCGGCGAAGCAGTCGAACTGCTCTTCGTCGGAGCCGAAGGCAAAATGGAAATGGAAAAGGTGCCCGCGCTGGGCTATCGCATCGTCGGTCTGCCCATTGCCGGCCTGCAACGCCGCATGGAGTGGCGCAATCTGCTGGTACCGTTCAAGGTGCTGCGAAGCATCCGGCTGGCACGCAAGACAATCCGCGATTTCGGAGCCGATGCGGTCGTCGGATTCGGCGGCTATGCCAGCGCACCCGTACTCTGGGCCGCGCAACGGATGGGCGTGCCGACGGTCATTCAGGAACAGAACTCCTATGCCGGACTGACCAACAAGCTATTGGCGAAACGAGCCAGCCGCATCTGCACCGCTTACGAAGGGATGGAACGATTCTTTCCGCAGGAGAAAATCGTGCTGACGGGCAATCCGCTCCGCGGGCGGTTTTCCAAAGAGGGAGTTGCGAAAGCGGAAGCGCTTGCCTATTACGGATTCACGGCCGACCTGCCGGTGATTTTAGTCGTCGGGGGATCGCTCGGCACCCGCTCGCTCAACGAGATGATGAAAGCTTGGATTCTGCGCACGGGCGGCACGGCTCCCGTGCAGGTCATCTGGCAGACGGGCAAATACTACGAACGCGAGATGCAGGACTTTTTACGAAAGCACCCCGCCGCACACGTCTGGCAGGGCGCCTTCATCGAACGGATGGATTTGGCCTATGCGGCAGCCGATGTGGTCGTATCGCGCAGCGGCGCGGGAACCGTCTCGGAACTTTGTTTGGTGGCGAAACCTGTCGTGTTCGTACCGTCGCCCAATGTCGCCGAAGACCATCAGACCAAAAACGCCCGTGCGCTGGAAGCCAAAGGCGCAGCACGGTTAGTCCCCGACTGCGATTGCCGCGAGCAGGCGATGGAACAAGCGTTGGCGCTGGCCTCCGACCGGCAAGCCTTGGAGACGATGAGCCGCAGCCTCGAAGCGCTGGCCCGACCCGATGCAGCGGAACGGATCGTCGATGAAATTACGAAGGTATTGAAATAGGTAAAAAGGATAGAACGCACAAATGACATACGAAAACATCTACTTTTTGGGCATCGGCGGCATCGGCATGAGCGCCATCGCCCGCTATTTCCTGCACGAAGGGCGTCGGGTCGCCGGATACGACCGCACCCGTTCGCATCTGACCGAGGCCTTGGAACGCGAAGGCGCCGTCATTCACTACGACGAAGATGTCCGACAGATTCCGGCTCCGTTCCTCGACCCCGCACGCACGATCGTGGTCTATACGCCCGCCGTACCGCGCGACCACTGCGAATACCGCTATTTTCTCGAAAACGGTTTTACGGTCGAAAAACGTTCGCAGATGCTGGGCCACCTGTCCGAGGGAAAATACGTGATGGCCGTGGCCGGCACGCACGGCAAGACTACGACGTCGACCCTCATCGCTTGGCTCAACCGTGCGCTGACAGGCGGCGGTTCGGCCTTTCTGGGCGGTATCTCGAAGAATTTCGAGGGGAACCTCGTGCTCGGCGAAGGGCCTCGTCTGTCCGTCGAAGCCGACGAATTCGACCGGTCGTTCCTGCGGCTGTGGCCCGATGTGGCGGTCATCACCTCGGCCGATGCCGACCACCTCGACATCTACGGCACCCACGAAGCGGTCAAGGAGGCCTTCGCGCAATTCGCCGGACAAATCCGCAAGGGCGGCTCGTTAGTGCTGAAACTCCACGTCGATATTCGGGTCGACAATCCGGGCATCGCCGTCTATCGCTACTCTTACGACGAACCGTGCGATTTCTATGCCCGCAACGTGCGGCTGTTGGAGGGCGGGCACTACCGCTACGACATCGCGACGCCCGACGGCGTGATTGCGGACTGCACGCTCGGCATCCCGGGCTGGGTCAATATCGAAAACTCGATTGCGGCGGTGGCCGCCGTCTGGTGCGCCGCGAAACACGAAGGCACACCGCTCGACGAAACCCGTCTGCGGGAAGCACTGGCCTCGTTTTCAGGCGTGAAACGGCGGTTCGAATTCTATGTCAACACGCCGAAGCAGGTCTATATGGACGACTATGCGCATCATCCGCGCGAATTGGCTGCGACGCTCACGTCGGTGCGGAAGATGTTTCCGGGCCGACGCATCACGGCCCTCTTCCAACCCCACCTCTACACCCGCACGCGCGACCTCTATCCGGAGTTCGCCGAAGCGCTGTCGCATGCCGACGAGGTAGTCTTGCTGCCCATCTATCCGGCCCGCGAGGAGCCCATCGAGGGCATTACGTCGAAAATCATCGCCGAACGGATCACCGTGCCCTGCCGCATCGTCGAACGCGAACGGCTGGCCGAGACCATCGCGACGATGGAGACCGATGTGGTCATCAGTTTCGGAGCGGGCAACATCGACGCCTGCTGCGAGGCGCTGGCCGAAACACTTCGGCGCAAAAGTTGAAAGAACGACGAAACTGAAAGATGCGTCCGGTCATCAAATATGCGTTGCTGACACTCCTCTGGGCAGGAGCGGGGGCCTACGTCGTCTGGATGGCGGGCGCAGCGGGCGCCGACCGGGCCGTCCGAACGGTCGAAGCGCTGAAAATCGACCTCGTGGACAGCACCTCGCAAGGCCAACTGCTCACCTCGGGCGAAGTGCGCGCGTGGCTGAAAAAGGAACGCATCCCGACGATCGGGACGCCGGTCGACACGATCGACCTCACGGCAATCGAACGCCTGATCGCCCGCAACGGATTCGTCGAAAAAGCCGCTGCCTACATCGACCGTCGCGGCGTACTGCACATCGACATCCGCCAACGCAAACCGCTGCTGCGGCTGCTGACCGACGGCGAAAATGCCTATGTTACGCCGACGGGATTCGTATTCGCCGCACCGCGAGCCTCGTCGCTCTATGTTCCCGTCGTAACGGGCCCCTACCGGCCACCTTTTCCGGCCGACTACACGGGCGACATACGGGCCTATACGGATGCCGAACGGCAACGCATCGAACAGGATATCGAAGCATTAGAGGCCGAAAAGCTGCCGATCTACCGAGCGGAACGGGCCGACTACCGCGCCTACAACGAATCCCGCAAACGCCGTGTCAAAGGGTGGTGGAAATACTTGGAAAACGACCGCGACTACGAAGCCCGGGTGGAACGACTGCGCGCCGACAAACAACAACAACGCCGAGCCTATCGCTATCGTGCACGCATGCGCCGGCAACAACTCGCCCGAATCGCAGAACAACAGGACCAAAAGCGGCACCGACAAAAAAAATTGGAGAAAAACTACGAAGATTTCATGAAACTCCTTACCTTTGTGAAGTTGGTCGAGCGAGATGATTTTTGGAGTGCCGAAGTAGTGCAAATCATCGCGCGAACCACGCCGAGCGGCGCATTGGAGGTCGATCTAATTCCTCGTAGCGGGCAGCATATCATCCGTTTCGGACGGCTGGAACGCACGGAGGAGAAGCTCGACAAACTGTTGCGGTTCTATCGCAAGGGGCTGTCGAAAATCGGATGGGACGTCTATCAGGACATCGACATCCGCTACACCGACCAAGTGGTATGCCGATAAAGCGGCCGGGCGTCGGATAAAAAACAACGGACAAAGAATATCGGGGAAATAGCAAGAACCGAGTGGTTAATAAAACCGGACAACTAATAAAAAAGTGGAAAGAAAGAACTACATAATCGCTGTCGATCTGGGCTCTTCGAATGTTACGGTAGCCGTCGGCGAACCGACGGAGGACGGTTCGGTCGACGTCGTTTATATTGCCCGGAAACCGGCCGAGGGTGTCAATGCCGGCCTGATCGAAAACAGCGAACTGGCCGGCGAATCCATCCACACCGCAATCGCAGAGGTCGAAGAGGCCTTGGGTTGCCGCATCACAGAGGTCTATGCCGGCATCTCGGGCGAGTTCGTCCGCTGCGCCTGCTACACCGACCACGTTTACATCGGCAACCCGCAGGACGGCGTGAGCCATGCCGATGTCGAATCGCTCTTTTCACGCATGCGCAACGTGCAGGCCCCCGAGGGCGAAACCATCATGGAGCGCATCCCCCAGAACTATGTCGTCGACGGCAACCGCGAAGTAACCAATCCCGTCGGCTCGTTCGGAAAAACGCTCTCCGCGACTTTCAATTTCGTGTTGTGCAGCACGACCCCGCTGCAACGGCTGGAGATGGTCTTCAAACGGCACGGCATCACCCTCAAAGGCATCTTCCCCACGGTGCTGGCCACGCCCGAGGCCGTGCTGTCGCCCGACGAGAAGTCCGAAGGCGTCGCCGTGGTCGACATCGGCGGCGGTGTAACCGACGTTACGGTCTACTACCGCAATGTGGTACGTTACGTGGCCTCCATTCCGATGGGCGCATCGGCCATCAACCACGACATCCGTACGATGGGCGTGCCCGAAAAATTCGTCGAACAGCTCAAATTGGAAAAAGGCTCGGCCATCGCCGAACTGGCCCCCGATACGTTGGTGAAAGTCCCCGGCCGCACACCCCGCGAGGAGAAAGGCATCTTGAAACGCAATTTAGCCACGGTCATCGAAGCCCGTGCGATGGATATCGCCGAATACGTGCTCCAAGAGCTGAAAGATTCGCATCATGCCTCGAAACTCGCTTACGGCATCGTGCTGACCGGCGGATCGGCCGTGCTGAAAGACCTTGACACGCTCTTCAACCGCGTAACGAAGATGGAGGTGCGTGTAGCCTCGCCCGATACGGGCATCACCGATGCGTCGCTGGAGCTCGTCGACGATCCAGCTTATGCGACGGTAACGGGGCTGTTGCTGCTCGGCGCCCAGCAAGGCGCTTCGAGCCTCATCGTCGAACATCCGCCCGTGCGGGAGGGCGCCGAACCCGAAACGCCGGTCATCGAACCGGAACCGGCCGCACGCCCCGCCAACCCCGGTACGCCGGCGAACCCGTCCAATTTGACGACACGCCCCCGAACCATCACGACCGCGGCACGGACTGCGGCGGGAACGTCCCAGCAGCCGGTCAACGGCCAACCGGTTCGTCCGACTGCAACGGTTCGACCGCAACATCCTCAGCCACAAGCTACCACGACGCTGCCCGATCCGGAGACATTCAAGCATGTTCCGCCCCGACGTACCGCCGCGACAACTTCGGCGAGACCGGTCTCGCCGACGGTTCCGCCGTCCGAACGACCGGAGGCTCCGAGCTATCGGCCTCAACCCGCCCGCCCGCAAGAGCCAGTTTACGAACCGGCTTACGGACAACAACCACAAATGCCGCTGCAACCGACGGCGGCGAATCCTCAAACGACGACGGATCAGCCGATCGACGAACCCGAAACAAACGGTCGGCCGCCCTACCCTGCCACGCCGGAATACGACGCGGAAGCCGAACGCCGGACGAATGCCACGACGAAGAAGATGACCCAACGTATCCGCGATTTCTTGGACAACATCAACGGGAAGTGGGACAAAAGTTCATCATCGAACTCGGACGACGACATCGAAATCTGACGCCGCAGCAACCGGCGGAACCGACCCGAATGCAACGACCTCGGATTGGAAAAACAGCGTCGGAAGACGCGGATACAGGAAAATGTAAAATCGCGCAGCGATCGATCAATAAAGCGACACGGATATGACTGACGAATTGATGTCGGAAGTGAAAATAGCCCCCAGCACGGGCTCCTATATCACCGTCATGGGGGTCGGCGGCGCCGGTGGCAATGCCGTGAACCACATGTGGGAACTCGGCATCCACGGAGTGAACTTCATGGTCTGCAACACGGATCAGCAGGCCTTGGATCAAAGCCCCGTGCCGATGAAGATATGTCTCGGCAAAAGCGGGCTCGGCGCCGGCAACGTCCCTGAAAACGGTCGCGCGGCAGCCGTCGAATCGCTGCCGGAAATCCGCGCACGATTGGAAGAGACCGGCACGCGCATGATCTTCATCACGGCCGGTATGGGCGGCGGAACGGGTACGGGCGCATCGCCCGTCATCGCGAAACTGGCCCGCGAAATGGGGCTCCTCACGGTGGCCATCGTTACCTCGCCGCTGGCGGTCGAGGGGCTCATCCGCTACGACCAAGCCATCCGAGGCATCGAGGAACTGCGCAAAAATATCGATGCCGTGCTCATCATCAACAACGACAGCATCTTGGAAATCTACGGCGATCTGTCGTTGGGCGACGCATTCCGCAAAGCCGACGATATTCTGGCATCGGCCGCGAAGGGCATCTCCGAAATCATTACCGTCAAGAGCGAGTTGGTCAATGTCGATTTCGCCGATGTTTCGAATGTCATGCACAATCAGGGCCGCATCCACATGGCCGTGGCGACCGCCGACGGAGAAGACCGTGCGAAAAAAGTAGCCGAAGCGTCGCTGCATTCGCCGCTGCTCGACCATAACCAGATCACGGGCGCCAAAAACATCCTGCTCCACATCTCCGTCGCAAAGAACAACGACCTGAAAGCCTTGGAGTTGAAATCGATTCTGGAATACATCCAGTCGCACGCCAGCGTCAAAGACAGCAACGGCGTCATCCACAGCGCCAACATCATCTGGGGAACGAGCCAGAACCCGCAGTTGGGCAATTCCATTCAACTGATGATCGTGGCGACGGGTTTCGACGAAGACCCGTCGAAGCCGATTCTGCCGTCGAGCCGCAAAATCATTGCACCGGCGGAATCGGAAACCGCACCGACCCCCGAAGTGCCCAACCAACTCGAACCGGTCAAACAACGGGCCTCGACCCCTTTCCCGACGGAACCGATCGTGCTGAGCGAGAAATCGACCCGATACAAGGACATCAACCGCGTGAAGTCGACGCCCGCCTACCAAACGCGCAACTCCAAGTTCGTCGTGCAAGCCCCGGGCACCCATAAAGAGACCATGCAGGAAAGCGCCTCCGATTCGCAGAAACCGGCCGACCAATCGCGGCTTCCGTTTACGTCCAACTAATCCGCAGCAAATTTGGAAGATACGACCCATTGGATTCTGTTCAACGGAATAGCAGCCCATCAAATCGTACTCTGTGCGATTACGCTCGTATTGCTGTGCATCTCGGCCTTGGTATCCGGCGCCGAGACCTCTTTCTTCTCGTTGACGCACAACGACATCCACGAACTGAAAAAGAATCCGTCGGGAGCCGCTGCCGCCGTGCTGCGACTGTTGGGCGACGTCGATTTCCTGCTTGCCACCATTCTCGTGGTCAACAATTTAGTGAACATCTGCATCGTCATCCTCACCTCGAACATCATCGACACGATCTTTACCTTCACGCGGTTCGAATTTCTGTTCAAAACGGTGCTGGTAACGTTCCTGCTGCTGCTTTTCGGCGAAATCCTCCCCAAAGTGCTGGCACAAACCATCCCCGTGCGGTTCGCCCTGTTCGTCGCCCGACCGCTCCGACTGTTGCAACGCCTGTTCTACCCGCTCTCCTTCATTCTCGTGCGCACGAGCAGCCGCATCAGCGAAAAAGCCTCGCACAAGAGCGAAATTTCGCTCGACGAACTGGCCGATGCCGTAGACATGACCCAAAGTTCCTGTCCCGAAGAACGGGTGATGCTTTCGGGCATCGTCAATTTCGTAAACACCGAGGTGCAGGAGATCATGAAACCCCGCGTCGACATCACGGCGCTCGAACTGACCGACGGCTACGAAACGGTCAAACGCACGATCATCGAATCGGGTTTTTCGCGACTTCCGGTTTACGAAGAGGACATGGATCATATCCGCGGCACACTCTACGTGAAAGACCTAATGCCCTACATCAACCACGGCGACGAATTCGGATGGCAGAAACTCATCCGCAAACCCTATTTCGTTCCGGAACATAAGAAAATCAACGACTTGCTGGCCGATTTCCAATCGAACAAAGTGCACATGGCCATCGTCGTCGACGAATACGGTTCGACGCTGGGACTCGTCTCGTTAGAGGACATCATCGAGGAGATCGTGGGCGAAATATCGGACGAAAGCGACAACGACGAAAAGCTCTACACGCGGCTCGATTCGAAATGTTACCTCTTCGAAGGAAAGACCCATATCGGCGATTTCGAACGGATTCTCGCCTTGGATGAAGACACCTTTTCCGACGTGCGCGGCGAGGCGGAGACCCTTGCCGGCATGATGCTGGAAATCAAGCGCGATTTCCCGCGCAAGGGCGACACTTTCACTTCGCACAACATCCGTTTCACGGTGCAGGATATGGAGGGCCATCGCATCGACAAAATCCGAGTCAATCTGCCATGAAACGGCTGTTCGTCGAGGCTCCGCTCTCGTTCGAGGAGGCCGCACAATGGACGACGGACGACGAACGGGCAACTGCGCGCAATTTCGCCGCTACCCGACAACTGGAATTTTTAGCTTGGCGGGCGATCGTCCGGCGGGCAATCGGACGCGACGCAATCATCGCATACAATTCCGTCGGGGCTCCGATCCTCACGAATTACCCGTTCCGCATCACGGTCTCGCATTGTCAAGGACGCATCGCCGTAGGAATATCCGACCGACCTTGCGCCGTCGACATCGAGCGAATCGACCGCAATTTCCGACGCATACTTTCCCGCTACCTCACACCCGAAGAGCAGCGGCTATCCGCTCATCCGCTCTTTCCGGCAATTGCATGGTGCGCCAAAGAGACCTTATACAAATATACGGGGCGGACGGGGCTCGATCTGCTCGACGACCTGCACATCGACCAACTTTCATTTTCGGAGACGGAAGCCGGTCCGATGCTGCACGAAGTGTTATCGTCTCCGGCCGATCGGGTGCCGAACCTCCATCAGAACATCGCATCCGAAGGATGTTGCGGCACCCTGCTCGCACATTGCACCGACATACCCCCCAAGACGCTCTATTTCTATCGAACAGGGGAATTCATCGTCGTGTTTTTATTCGAATAAGCTGCCTCGATAAGACTGCCAATAATCATCCGGATTCGGAACGGGCATGCGTTTTGTTGGCGATTTTTTTGTATTTGTCGGAATTATGCGTATATTTGCATTCCCCGAACGGCTTATAAGCGATTCGTTTTCGGTGTTTTCCTCCACTTGGAGGGGCATTACAATGTGAAAAAGCGTCTTGCTGCACACACCGCTTTCAGCAGCACGGGGACAGGGTTAATAATTTGGTCTGATGGCCGAGCGGTTAGGCAAAGGTCTGCAAAACCTTGTACAGCGGTTCGATTCCGCTTCAGACCTCGGCAAATTGGCGTTGTAGCTATCTACAACGCCAATTTCTTTTTATTTTGTACGGTATTTGTACGGCAACTAAAAATTAAAAGAAAATTATGTCTTCTTTATTGTCGGCATATTCTGAATAACCACCCCTTGTAATAGTTTTCCGTTAACTTTTTTATTGCTTTTAATTCCATCCGCACTCCACGTTCCCCATTGTTTAAAGAAAAATGGGATGTGATTTACTTCGGCTTGTCGCTTGATATTCAAAACCCATTCTTCTTTCATAGGCCGGGCTTGTACTCCGCTTTCTCCTCCGACAATAATCCAATTTATACCATATAGATTTAATTCTCCTAAATCTTCGAGTAACGGTTCGCAAGAAATGAATCGAACAGGGGCTTTTAGATTTCGTATATAATCTATGCGATTTTTGGTTTTTACGGCTTCCACCGTTACTCCAATCCATGCATTACACGGAATAATTCGAGTTGAAAAATATTCGGCCATCCGTTCAGCTCGTTTAGTCAAGATTTGATAATTATGCTGTGGCGTATTTCGAATAACTCCGAATACTTTATCGATGAAATCAAATGGTACGTCTGGATGAAACAGATCACTCATAGAGCATACGAAAATCGTCGATGGCTTTTTCCATCGCATAGGCTCTATCAAATCTTCGGGATGTAATGTAGACTCAAAGCCATTTTTATACTTAGAATTCCCCATTGCGCATAATCTGCGCGACATCGTTTCTGCATAGCAATGTTCACAGCCGGCCGATATTTTTGTACAACCAGTTACCGGATTCCACGTCCTTTCAGTCCACTCTATTTTGGTTGTTCTCATAAAACTACAATATTATATGGCTTTGCATTATGGATGTTTGCAGCTGTTCTATTAAATACTCCGTCGATTGTAACTTGATTATATTTTCTTAGTTTGTCTATTACTTCGACATAAATTTTGGGTTCACAACCGCATTGAAGCGCATATTTTAGACCTTCTATGTTAGAAGTTATTTGTTGAGATAAAATGCGTTTCATTATTTTGTTAGAAACCACTTGCTTTTTATTTGAGACTCCTGGAACATGAAATAACTCCCCAGCTTGAAAATCATTATTAATATTGCAATTAGATTCCCCTGCAAATTCATCTTGTCGCCAACAAACTCTTAAAAACTTTTCCATACCAAGAGAATGGTTTGAACCGAAAATCAGGCCATAGTAATTTTTCCCTTTCTGAATAGTAAAACTATGTAAATAATATTCCTTATCAGAAGGCAATAAGGCTCTGAAATAATTAGTTATCACACGATGACACTCTTTTGGCTTTGTTTCATCAAACGAAATATTTTCTTTCTTGAAATATGCAGTTACAGCCGGGAGTTCTTTGAATCTCTTTATGAATGAAGAGGCAATAAAAAAGATGAAATCGGTTTTGGGGGCATTTACTAATCGCAAAAATACGTCATCAGTAATTTGTTTAAATCCATACTGATCTAACAATACAAATTTACCATATTGCCTATTATTTAGAGCTTTTTGTAATATGGGATTTTTAATTAACTCCTGAAAGTCATCGTGTTTATAAGAGAACGATTTCTCAAATACACAATCTTCGTGTTGACAGCGCCTTTTGCATGCTGCAATTTCTTT
Organism: uncultured Alistipes sp.; assembly: GCA_947591475.1. Taxonomy (GTDB): domain Bacteria; phylum Bacteroidota; class Bacteroidia; order Bacteroidales; family Rikenellaceae; genus Alistipes. The sequence continues at coordinate 5,943 of CANQDE010000008.1, read as the reverse complement.
TTCAACATGACTTTCAAGTTCTGACTTCTTTTTTTCGTCTTTCTCATTAAACCCAAATAAGACAACCGGAGTTTTGTTTTTCCTTAAATATTCACAATGTTGCTGGTTTTCTCCTATTGCTTCTTGCAACAGAATTAATGGCGAACCCAAATTCCCGATAGAATCTTTACCACTTCCTGCAAACATATCATATATAAACAATCGTTTAATATATGGATTGTGAAGAAAAACAGGATACCATTCGCGGAAACACTCTCGAAATATATCTAATTTCAACTTGGTTTCTTCAGTAAATTCAGATTTATTAATATCTTTTGCCATACCCTTTCACTTGTCAAAAACTATTGATATTAAATAAGATTACATCTCTTTCAACCGTTCCAACAACTCCCCGACGGTAATCGCTCCGTCCATCTGCTGCTTGTCGAAGACCATGAAATAGCGATACTGTTCACCTGCTTTATTCGCCCAAGTAGTTCCGAGTTCTACCTTGTTGTGACTGTCGGAGTTGTCGCGATCGTCGCCTTTGGTTTCAAGCAGAATCGTTATGCCGCTTTTGAGCCGCACGATGAAGTCTGGATAGTGGTTGATATAGCCGTTTATTCCGAATCCAATCCCTCGTTCGGGATTACGATGCCAGAACAATACGTTGTCGAGGGCCGCAACAGCATTGATGACTATATATTCCCAATCGTTCATATCGCCCTCTTCGGTGTACAAGCCCTTCGATAACCCTTTTGAGGTGGTGCGCAAAGTCATCGTTTCGGGCAATTTGTAACGCGGTTTGCATTTGATCTGTCCCGTATCGAGCCATTTTTTAAATACCTCCTTTTGGTGTTTGCCCAGCAGTTCGTTGATTTTGTTGCGTATGGCTGCCGTAGTTTGCAATTCGTAGGTGTACAAATCGGTGATTCGCTCGGAGTCGAAATTTTCGATTGCCTCCTTGATGTAGCGTGCAATTTGCGGTTCGGCGATTTCGTCGAACCGAATGTTCTTGGCAATCGCTGCGGCTAACTGTTCTTTCTTCGCTTCGGGAGATAGCGATATGAAATATTTCTTGATTGCTGTTAGTTGTTCCGTTTCAAGTTTTCTTTGTACTGGCCGATATTCGTTATTACCTCCGTTCTCCAAGTCGATCTTTACTGCGTTTATATCCGCTCGTGTGAAGTCAATGTTGTGATCTTGTTTATCCAAATCGAAACCTTCGGTCAGCATCGATTTTTCCAGCGGAACGTAGGCTCCTACTTCTTCGAATATCGAACCTTGATTTATGCGCTTGACGAATACCGGCAGAACGATTTTCGCCGCTTCTTCTCTGAAAAAATCTTTTATCGGATATTGATCCACCATATCTTTTATGTCATTCGGTATGCCGTCGTCGTGTTGGGCGGCAGCTTCTATTTGCTTGTCGTAGTTCTCGCTCTCTTGCTGTGCGAATGTTTCCAGCTCGGCAGTCGTTTGGGATGCAGGATTGCTGGTGGCTCTCTTGATGGCTTCGGTGTCTATTTCCGGCAATTCGTCTGCATCATTTGTTGCCGGAATGTCAGGTTGTTCTTCGGGATTGTCGAATAGCCCGTTCGGGGTGTTCGGTTGCTGCGGTATTTCGGCGATTGTGGCTTCGGCTACCCGATAATCTTTTTTGCTGAATCCGGCACGATTCAGACTGTCGATGATGTTCTCGATTGTCGTGCGGAAATCGGCCGACGAGGTGAAAACATAGGAGAGGTTCAACAGGTCGTCGCCATGTTTGGTGGTGTAGGGCAGCCGTAGCACGCGGCCGAGAATCTGCTCGACGTCCACACGCGACGACTTGTTGGCCAGCGACGCGAGAATATAGGCGAACGGACAATCCCAGCCCTCTTTCAACGCATTGACCGTAATGATATAACGCACCGGACAGTCGCGGGACAACAGGTCGGTATTCTTGATTTCGTCTTTGTTGGCCGTCTTGATTTTTATCCACTTTTCGGGAATACCGGACTTGATTAAGTCGGCTTTGATTTTGTCGAACGTCATGTTGTCATCGGCCGTTTTCGGCTGGGCCTGAAACAGCACGATGGGACGAATATATCGTCCGCCTTCGGCTTCCAATGCAAGAGCTTTTTGCTCCAAACTGTGTCGCAGGCTGATAGCGCTCGTTATAACGTCGGAAGTCGTGCAGTGGTTGTAGACGATGACCGGCAGCTTTACCATGTTCGCTGTTTTGAGCTTCATGGCATCCACGAAACTGATGATGTTGCTCTTTTTGCGTGGCGTCGCCGTCAAGTCGAGGATGAAACACGGATTGATCGCCTTGAGCATGTCCACGCGCAGGTCGGCCTCGAAATTGTGGCTCTCGTCGATGATGACGACCGGATTCAGATACGACAGCACCTGAATCAACCCCGTTTCGTCCGACCCATCCACGCGCTTGGTCATCGTGTCGTAGAGTTTGGCATACTCCGCAAGATTTTCGTTCTCGCGATATACACGCCGTCCGTCCTTGTTGTTGGCGGCGAACGACTGCACGCTCAATACGAAGATGGTCAGTTGTTCGCGAATCTCCGTCGGACTGATACCATGTCCGAACAACGCTGCCTCTTTGTCGACCACACGCACCGCATTGCCGAAATGGCTGTCGATCTTCTGCCGATAAGGGTGCGACGGATCGTTCAGATTTTTGTAGGTCTGTTTCAAGATCGTGTCGGAGGGTACGAACCATGCCACCACTTTGGGTTTCTCGGTCGGCATCCGCTCGAAAATCGTTCGCAGCGCGTTGCAGGCTATGAAGGTCTTGCCGCCGGCCGTCGGAACCTTCACCGTCACGTGGGGCACGCCCGTCACGCTGTTGTCGTAGGGCCGCAGGTAGGCGTGGTCGAGCGACGCCAGCGACACGCCCTTGTCGCCCCAAAAGTTGTTGAATGCCGCGTCTAACCGTCCGTCCTTCTCCAGCCGGTCGATGAACTGTTCGAGGTCGGCAATTACTTCACGTTGGTATTGTTTGAGTTCCATAGTCTAAAAGCGTTTGATGTCGCGCGGGATTTTCTTGAATACGATGTTTTTCGCCGCCATATCCGCTTTCGACAGCGTGCAGACGTCGGCATAAATAACGTATTGCTCGGCACGCTCTGTCACGATATGCAGCGTATCCACCCCAAGCGTTGTCAGGCGGTCGCGCTCGTAGTAGAAGTAATAGCCCGTCGCATTATAGGTGTCCAGCAGATATTTCGCCGCTTCGGTGCGCTCGCGTTCCAAATGCTGTTTGGTCTCGGTGTAGTAAATGTATTCGCGAATCTTCTCCTCACCGATATTTTCGTTGAGGTTTTTATCCTTGTCGAACATCGGCTCGCCCAATTCGTAATAGTCGAATGCCCCGCCCGTACCGGCAACGGCGTTTTTGTCCTCGCCGTAACCCCGCATTACGCGACGCACCCGCTCGGCGGTAATATCCTCGGCATAATCCTCCATCTCCACAAGGATGAACTTGCGGTTGCCACTGTCTTTTTTATTCAGATTCAGCACGGCATGGGCCGTCGTTCCCGAACCGGCAAAAGAGTCGAGGATAATAGCCCTTTTATCAAAATATGAAATAGAATTAATGCAAAATGATAGAAATTCAACGGGTTTTGAATAGTCAAATACGCCCTCTTTGTTGAAAATATTCAACAAATCCTCGTATGCATCATCATTCGTTGCTGAAAATTCGCGACCGTCAATAAAAGATGGGAATCCTTTGTATTTATTATCTGAATTTCTATATGCTCTTGGTTGCAAATTTATCGTATTGATGACTATCTCAGTACCTTGATTTAGTTCTTCGTCTAAAAAATCTTGAGACCAAATAAAAGGCCCTTTTAGTTCAAAGTTATTTGTGATTATTCCATTTTCTATTTGGATATTTGTTAGTAGTTCTACAGAACTTGATCCATTCCCGTATTTTCCTGCAGGATATAACCCCGTTAGAGAGTTTTGTCTTGACAACATTCTCGGGAAAAGTTAGTATTCCAACGGAATTAGTTCGTTTTACTAATGGTTGAGATTCGCCACTATTGGGTTTGCCTCCATAGAGACTTAATTTTTCATTTTTTCTATAACAAATTACATACTCTGTGAGACTAACAAATTCTTTAGATAGGTACGATCCTTTTCTTTTTTTGTACCAAATAGCCTGACCTACGAATTGGTTGGCCCCGAATATTTCGTCGCAAAGCAACCGTAAATTCGCTTGTTCGTTATCGTCGATCGAAATAAATATCGCCCCGTCCTCCGCCAACAATTTGTGCAGCAGCTTCAGTCGCGGATACATCATGCAAAGCCACTTGTCGTGACGACTTAAGTCCTCGCCCTGCTTGCCCACGACCTCGCCTAACCACTTCTTGATTTTTGGGTCGTTCACGTTGTCGTTGTACACCCACTTTTCGTTGCCTGTGTTGTACGGCGGATCGATATAGATGCACTTCACGCGACCCTCGTACTCCGGCAGCAGCGATTTCAGCGCCTCTAAGTTGTCGCCGTGTATAATCTTGTTGCCGCTGCCGGTCGGTGTCCGGTTGCCGTTCTCCGGCGGCATATTGTCGCTTTCATCTTCTGCCCGAAATCCGTACTTGTGTTCCAGCACCCGATACGGCACCTCCTGATGATGATTGACAACCTTATCTTTCCCTATCCAAGTCAGTGTAGGCATATACTATTCGAGTATTTTATTGATTCTTCGTTCTTCGTATCGCAGTACATTTTCAGTGCATGTAATCAATTCGTGTTTCCTTGCGTGAACAACACTGAATTTTTGATAGTGCTCTGAAAATATTTCGTAGACTTTCGATCTAAATTCCATGTCAAAGGGATCTAAGCCCATAACCTTTGGTAATACACTGTTCTTTGAATAATAATCTTTGGTATCGGCATCAAATATTGTCGACGACATAATAGCCTCATACGAATTTTTAGCCCATGAAATAACCGATTGATTGGATATTGTAAATACGTTAGGTTCGGCTTTTTTTGCAAAATCCGACAATATTGGCGCAAAATACATAGAATCATTAATTAAACATCCGAATTCAATCATAATCTGTTTCAAACAATCATTATAAGTCTGCTCTTCCCGCGACAATTTATCGCGCAGAAAATAGAGAGAAGAACTATTTGCCTGAGATTCAATGTTACGATTAAGAGACAGCAACGCCGTTTGAGCTTCTTCGTATTCGCCTTTCTGTAATTTATACAATGCCGTCGACAGGCTTTGCATATCCAGCATATTGTAGTTGCTAATAACTTGCTGTCTTAAATTATCAAGCCACGTTTGCTGTTGTGTGTATTGAATGGTTTTGATTTGAGTCTCTCGTAATACGGCATTCTCTTTCAGTGTGTAGTGCAAAACAATCAAGACGATTATGCCGCCTAATATATTACCGGCTACATTCCCCCAAAATCCAATCCAGTCATTTGGTTTGCCAACTGTTGGCAACCATTCAGATATGGGATTGTTGCTATATAATATAAAATTGACGATTATAGGAGCCGCTATAATTGCAAGCAAAATAAAGAATAAATGTTGTTTTTTCATATTTGACTGTCTATTAAATCTTTCGGATCCACTTGAAGAATTTTTGCGATCTCGAAGAGTTGTTCGAGGCTGGGTTGGCGGCGGTTGCAGGCGTAGGCGTTGACGATGCTGAAACTCTTGCCGAGTTTCTCTGCCAGCCAAGTCTGTTTGATGCCTTTCTCTTCAAGGACTTCTTTTATTCGATTCATGGGTGCAGACATTTTGTTCGGATGATATTTGCCATAAAGATATGAAAAAATCCGCTATATTAAAATGAAACGTCCCGATATTGCGGAAATCGGTTACGAAATAGAAATTGCCGTTTCACATTCAGCCATTTCTTTTGGTAGCGACCAGCCGATGCCGCCGGAAAGAATATCCGCAAGGTTTGCGTAGCAACTTGCATGACCTTGCGGATT
>CANQDE010000007.1 GCA_947591475.1 uncultured Alistipes sp. | reverse complement strand
GCCCCTCGACTTGCATGTGTTAGGCCTGCCGCTAGCGTTCATCCTGAGCCAGGATCAAACTCTCCATTGTATGAAATGAATTTGTTAAATCTTTCGCTCTAATCTCAAAGGTATTGTTTTGAAATCACTCTCCTGAGAGAGTGGAAAAACTATTTAGCTGCTCAATCACTTCAAAGAACGCTGTTCCTATATTGCTATAAAGAACGATTCTTGTTTTGTTCTGTTCCGTCCGTTTTTTCGGAGCGGAAAGTGGTGCAAAGGTAAAACCTATTTTTCAAACCACCAAAACTTTCAGAAAGTTTTTTTTCGAAAAATTTTCAGAACCTTTTTCGCTTACCCTTTCGAGAAGCATCTCTTTCGGAAAGCGGGTGCAAAGGTAAATCGTTTTTTGATAAACGCAAAACTTTTCGGAAAGTTTTTTCAAATAAATTTTCAGAACCTTTTTCGCTTACCCTTTCGAGAAGCATCTCTTTCGGAAAGCGGGTGCAAAGGTAAATCGTTTTTTGATAAACGCAAAACTTTTCGGAAAGTTTTTTCAAATAAATTTTCAGAACCTTTTCGCTTATCCGCCCGAGAAGCATCTCTTTCGGAAAGCGGGTGCAAAGATAAAGAATCCGCGAGGATTTTTCCAAATTTTTCAGCGGATTTTTTCATCTTTTTTTATTATTCATCCGCACCTATTTCGGAATCAACCAGTTATTCGTATCTTCGCCGAAGAATAAAACTCCAACTCATCCATGCGCCTTATATTATATATAGGTATACTTTTATTCACGGCCTGTGCTCATCGGCAAAACAGCCCGTCCCTGCAAACGGGCGACTTGCTTTTCCAATGCGGCACCGGCGCCATGACCGAAGCGATCACCGACGCGACCGGTCGCAGCGAACGACTGAATTTCACCCATGTAGGAATCGTGCTGCACACCCGAACAAACAACACCTATCCGCGACAGGTCTGCACAACAGATTCCGTGTTAGAAGCGACGACCGAAGGTGGAGTTCGGATCGTTCCGCTCGAAAAATTCCTCGCCCGCTCGGCTCGCATCGACGATCGACCCGCAGTCGTAGCGATGCGCCTATGCGATACGACGGGAATTGCGGCATCGGTCGAACGAGCCCGCAAAGTACTGGGAGCGTCATACGACTACTCGTTCCGTCCCGACAACGGGCGTTACTATTGCAGCGAACTGATTTACGAAACTTATCTTCGTCCTGACGGAACGCACTGCTTCACCGCACGGCCGATGAACTTCCGAGCCTCCGACGGCACGATGCCCAGCTACTGGCAAGAGCTTTTCGAACGTCTGGGCGAGGCGATTCCCGAAGGCGTGTCCGGCACCAACCCGAACGATTTGTCGCGAGAAGAAAGCCTGTACGAAATCCGCCGTTGGTTTTGAGCTGGCGGGAGCCCAACGAAGGTAACGGCGTTGGAATACCGTTCGTGTAAAAAAAGCTGTCAATCGCCCGAAAATTCAGCCGTAGGCCCGCCAGCGGCTGCACGTGCGAGAAATCGGCCGCAATCGCCCGATAAACCCAATAAAAAAGCTCCCGAATCGCTGAACGACTCGGGAGCCCACCAAAAATATACGGTCAGAACTTGAATCCGATCTTGATCGTCGGAGCAGCCAGAAAACCGAAATTATGGCTATCCGCATCCAAATTGCTCAACCCTTCCTGCGGTTTGTACGTCGTCATGTTGTACGTGTAGGCGAAAGGCTCGAACTGGAATCCGATGTACAAAGCCGGCAATACGAAGTAATCGACCCCCATCGCGATGGAACCGCGCAGATTCCAACCCTCGGCAACGGATTTGCCCATCGATTCGTATTCGTCGTAACGCATCTGGTTCTGGGCGTAGGCCATGCCGACCCGCAAACCTGCATACCACATCAGATTGGGCACCTTCTTCGTCCGGAAGTAACGGTCGACACCCAGAAAAACATTGTACGTGAGCGTCTGTGCATCGGCTACCGCCCGATAACTCGGAATCTCTCCCATGTTGTCCTCGGCGGAAGCCGCAACATCCATCGTACCCGGAACACCCGAATAACCCGGGTTATTCGTGAAGTTCACACCGCCTCCCAAATCCAGTTTCCACAAATCCTTGAAGAACCATCCGCCTTCGATACCGACCATCAATTTCTTGTTGGACCAATCGGTAGAGAGCGCCGAGACTTCGTAGTTCGCCAGGGTGCCCGGAAGCGCCTTGACACTTGCGTAACTGTTGTATCCGACAGTCGCAGCCAACGTGAAATCGCCTTTGCGAGGAGCGAAATCCTTCTTGGGGCAATCCTGCGCGTGCGCTGCAAGAGCGAACAGGGGTATGACGGCGAACAGAATAAGCTTCGTCAGTTTCATTTTACTCGCTTGTTTATATGTGCCGTTCATCATAAGGGTCCGATTACTCGGCAGCGATCAGCGCCTGAATCTGAGCCATGTAGTTGTTGTAGAGCGCTTCGTAAGCCTTGATGTCAACTTCGGCCTGAGCGAGCTTTTCCTCTGCGTCCTTGATGAGATTCTCCTGCGTGGGAGCCGTATTTTCAAGGTCTACGAGGGCTTTTTCGGCATCGGAAATCTTAGCTTCGCACTTGGCAATCTCCGTCTCGAAATCGGTCGTACCGTTGAGAACGGCATCCAATGCATTACACAAGTCAGTCTGCTTAGCCTGTTCATTGGCAGCATCTGTCTTAGCTACATAAGCCGTTACATTGTGTGCTTTCCAAGCCGCTTTGTAAGCCTCGACCAACTCGGCATAGGCTTTGGCCTCGTCGCCAGCAGCAAATGCCACAGCAGCTTCGATCTCAGCCAAATCCTCCTGAGCATCGGCCAAATCCTGTTGAGCCGTTTCCAACGCATCCTCGGCATTCTCCACACCGGTCTCGGCAGCAGCCACAGCACTCTCTTCCGATGCGGTTACAGCATCCAAAGCCGATTTCGCTGCATCGCGTGCAGCGATAGCTGCATTCACCTCGGCTTCGGTCTTGGCTTTAGCCACTTCGGCCACAGCGTCGTTGTAGGCTTTGAGCGCATCCTTGTAAGCATCCGTCTTTTTCAGGTCGTCCAAAGCCTTCTTGGCATCGTTGAGAGTTTTGTTGGCATCGGCGAGAGCCGCAGTTGCGACTGTAACGTCATCTTTGGCTGTTGCGATAGCTCCTTCGGCAGTCTCCTTAGCAGCTTTAACACCATCCTCGTCGATAACATAATTGTATACATCCACAGTTCCACCAGCAGTTCCCTTTGTGCCGTTGGCAAACGTAACTTCTTCCGAGTAATAAGCGGGACTAACCTCTTCTTTATCGAAGATATTTTCCGACTTGTAATACGCAGCATAATCGCCGTAGTTGGCTACTGCTTGATAGAAAGGCGTATTCTGGCACAAGTTCTTTTTAGCCGTTTCATCTTGTTGAGCAGCTGTGTACAAAGCACTTTTTTCAGTAGAAACTTTCTGCAAAGCGTCCAATGTGGCGTTCGCCTCGGTAGCAGCCTGTTTCGCCTCCGCATACGAATCGCTCTTCAATTCGGTGTACTCGGCAATCAACGCCTCGTTCTGGGCAATAATATCCTGCTTGGCTTTGATGTTTGCAGCCTTGGCTTGTTCGGCGCTCACCAAACCGGCCTTCAACTTGGCAATTTCAGTCGTCGCATTCAATTTGGCCGTACGGGCAGCCGACAATTTGGTCAAAACAGCATTGGCTTGGGTAATCAATTGGTTGACCTGCGTGTTTTTGGCATTGTCGATCTTTGCCATAGCGGCAATCAGATCGGCTTTCGCTCGCTGCAAAGCGGCCTCGGCTTTAGCGATAGCCGCTTCGATTTCGATAGACAAGGTAGCTTTGGCCACTTCGACCTCCTGCTGCTTCAACTCGGCCTTAGCTTGTTGGTAAGCAGCCTCGGCCGCTTTGACGGCAGCCTCGGCATTGGCGGTAATCAATGCAGCTTCGGCATTGGCCTTGTCCAAAGCGGCCTGAGCGCGCAACGCCTCGGCCTTTGCATTCCGCACGTCGGTTACCGACTGCGATTCGTTGTCATCCACGCAGGCTCCCAAAGTCAATACCCCCAGGAACGCTACGGCCATCATCAATTTTTTCATGATCGTAAATGGTTTAAGTGGTTAATAAATTAAAACATGGTTCTTCAACGGTACGGACAACCCTGTTCACTCGTTTGTCCACGGTTCCCCGATACTGAATGCAAAGGTAGCTGATTACCGCTTTCCACTTCCCATTGCGGCGTAGTGCGATATAAGACAGATGTGTAGTGAAATACACTACATTTTGCCGGCTGCGAACGAACGTCCGGCCGCATCAACGGTCGTTCGAGTCGCCAACCGGCTCCCGTGCAGAGAACGTCCCGCTCTCCTCCACGGTCTCGGACAAATCTTTCAGAAAATTATGATTCAGAATGCGCGAAATACGGATCAACAACGTCATATCGATGTTGTCCCGCGCGAAAATGTCGTAGATATTCGTGCGATGACATGCCAGCTTCTTCGCAAACCATGTTACGGATCGTTCCTGTCGCTCCAATTCGGCCTTGATCCGCCTGCCTATCGGTTCCTCCATGATAACTGTATGTGCTTTATACGCAAAAGCGTGGGTTCCACATCCGCTTATCCCGAGGTTAGGCTTTCGCAGGGCCCGTCTATGGAGACAAGCAACGTAGCTGGCCCACGCCGTATGCGAATGCCACGCACCGCGATGCGTGCACAAATCACATACCAGTGGACGTCTGCCGTTGCCCCTATCTTTCCATAGACGAAATTTGCGAAATTCAACCCCGAAAGATAAAGTACGTAAACGTCTTTTTTCTTCTATCATGTCGCCGCCCACCTCCCCCGACGGTACGATGAACGGACTGTGCAAAGATACAACTTTCCGACCAAATGCTATCGTCCGGTTTCTACTATTTAGTCGACCGCCGACCTTTTCTTTCCGCAAAGCGATTGCAATCTCAGAAAAAATGATTACCTTTGCAGGCTATGTTTAACTAATTAACCGTTTACGACAATGCCGAAAATGAAAACCAATGCCGCGGCGAAGAAACGTTTTACCTTCACCGGCACAGGAAAGATCAAGCGTCAACACGCTTATCACAGTCACATCCTGACCAAAAAGACGACGAAACAGAAACGCAATCTCTGCTATTCGAGCACCGTTTCTGCGGCTGACGAAGCCAAAATCAAGAGCCTGCTGGTCAAATAACCGGCCCGCAAGCAACCAATTTTCATTAACCGGAGCAGAACAGCCCCAAAGAATGCGGGAGAACCGCATCGCTGCGAGCTCTTCAAAAACTTTACATTATGCCACGTTCAGTCAATGCTGTTGCGTCTCGCGCAAGAAGAAAGAAAGTTTTGAAACTTGCCAAAGGCAACTTTGGTTCAAGGGGAAACGTATGGACCGTTGCGAAAAACACGGTCGAAAAGGGGTTGCAGTTCGCTTATGCGCACCGCCAACTCAAGAAGCGGACCTTCCGTTCGCTGTGGATCACCCGTATCAACGCCGGTGTCCGCGCTTACGGGATGACCTATTCGCAATTCATCGGCAAACTCAACGCCAAAGGAATCGTGCTGAACCGCAAGGTGCTGGCCGACCTCGCGATGAACGAGCCGAAAGCATTCGAGGCAATCGTTAAACAGGTTAAATAATTCTCCGCAAGGAGGGTTTTATAGCAGGCGAGGACAACCCCAAAGGTTGCCCTCGCTTTTATTTGGTAACTATACCTTATTTTAAGCCGAATCGAGTTGGCGAATGTATTTTCATGGCCGTCGGTCGGAACGCGCAAGGTTGAAAAGGGACAGGTGTGGCAGCGAAGAAAGCGCAGGAAGCACTCAAAACATTTCACCGCATCGGAAAGCCCGTTCAAACGGGCCGTTTCCCCTGCCAACCTGCTCAGAACGGCAGATCGTCGGCATCGGAAGTCGTGGCAGGCTCCGAAGCATACGACGGTTCCTCGCCAAGCGGCGGCATGTCGGGCATCGGTGCAGCGGCCGGCGCATCGACCTCTTTGGGCTGCAACCGCCAAGCGCGCACGTCGGTATACCATCGCCCGTTGTACTCGCGCGATTCGATGTTGACCGAAACGTGATAGGTCGCCCCCTCTTTCAGTTTGGCGACGTCGTCCGGCCGATTGAAAAAAGTTACGCAGATTTTGCGCGTGAAATTGCCCTCCTGCATGTCGAACACGACATCCTGACGCTGCCATTCGCCGCGGGCCGATGTACCCTTCGTCAACGGCAAGATGCGATAGACGGATCCTTCGAATTCCATAATGTTGTATTTAGTTCGACAAATATAGCTATTTTTGCGGAAAAATCAGCACCATGACGCAGCAACAGACCGACGAAAAATTCATGCGGCTCGCACTGAACGAAGCCCGCAAAGCGCTGGAACAACAGGAAGTTCCGATCGGGGCGATCATCGTGGCGAACGACGCCGTGGTCGGACGGGGCCACAATCTGGTCGAGACGCTCGACGATCCGACGGCCCACGCCGAGATGCAGGCGCTGACGGCCGCCGCCTCGACCATCGGCGGCAAATATCTGAAAAATTGTACGTTGTACGTTACGGTCGAACCGTGCATCATGTGCGCCGGAGCCATCGGATGGGCGCAGATCGGCCGGGTCGTCTGGGGCGCCGACGACCCGAAACGCGGTTACCGACGCTATTCCGAGCAGGTTTTCCATCCGAAAACGACCGTAGTACGAGGCATCCTCCAAGAAGAATGCAGCCTCTTAATAAAAACCTTTTTCGAGAGCTTGCGGGCGTAGATTTTGCAATATCTAAATATATTTACTAATTTTGCGGAAAATCGCGACCGACCCTGCGGGTGTTTGGAACCGATTTTTTGATAAAACATAATAAACCGACAACACGTAAACAAATCAACATCACGAAAATGAAAAAGTTATTCGTATTGATCGCAACCTTCATGGCGACGATGTCGCTCTCGGCGCAAGACCTTTCGGCTCTTTTCAACGAAGGTGCGTCGGCTTATCAGAACAAAGATTTCACGGGCGCTGCCGCCAAGTTCGAAGCGATTATCGCCCAAGACAGCGAAGGCGTCGACGAAGTAACGGCCAAGGCAAAACAATACCTGCCGATTTGCTACCAATACATGGGTCAAATGGCTGCCTCGAAGAAAAATTTCGACGAAGCGGTCGCACAACTGACCAAGGCCGCCGAACTGGCCGAACAATTCGGCGATGAGTCCCGCGTCAACAAGGTCAACAACGTTTTGTCGAAAGTCTATCAGGTACAGGGCGGTATGGCCTACAACAACAAGGACTACGCAACAGCCGCCGCAATTTTCGCCAAAGGCTATGCCGCCAATCCGCGCAACACGGAAATGGCGCTCAACTTGGCGATGAGCTACTGCGAATCGGGCGACTACGTGAAGGGCATGGAGGTGTACGAAAGCATCGCAGCCATGAATCCCGAAAAATACGGCGAAGCGATCGCCAAAGCCCAAGAGATGATGACGCTCTATACGAACAACGAGGTTGCCAAAATGCAGGCGGCCAACGATTTCGACGGAATCATCAAGATGGCCGACGAGATGCTGGAGAAAAATCCGGCAAGCGCCTTGGCTTTGGGCGTCCGGTTGCAGGCCTACGCCGGCAAAAAGGATTACGACAAAGTGATCGAGCTGGGCGAGGCCGCTGCCGAAGCGCAAGTCAATCCGGAGGACAAGAGCCAGATGTACTATCTGTTGGGAGCCGCCTACAACGCCAAGGAGATGAAACCGCAGGCCATCGCAGCATTCAATAAGGTAACCACAGGCCCGAACGCCGAGAATGCAAAGGCTGCCGCGGCCGAACTCTCGAAATAATTTTCGTTCATTCGGACAGACAAGTTTTTGAGCCTGTCCTTTCGAAAAAAGTCCTGCTCGTTGAGCAAGACTTTTTTTATCCTTCACCTTTTTCTAACGGAAGTATCCGCTATCGGCTTGTTGGTTGGTTATTAGTTGTTGGTTGTCAGTTATTGAAGTGGCCGCTTGCGGCTTTTTAAAGCCGCGCGAGCCGCCCCGTTTGAACGGGGTTCCCGATGCGTTAGATCGTTACCGTGCTTTCCAACGTTTTCTTCGCTGCCGACCGTTTTTTACAAAAAAAAACGGCGCGGGTTGTGTCAGTTAATAAAAAAGCGGCTTCTTAAAGCCACGCGAGCCGCAGCCTCGGCGGGCGAAGGCTCGCTTCGCTCTCCTCGCAGGCTGCGTCCCGCAATTTTGCAAGCCTATCATCGAACCTTTCCGCAACTGCTCGATTTTTTTTCATTAAAAATTTGGTTTATAAAATAAACCACTTTATATTTGTAGCGAAAAGAAGTGAAAAAATTCAATCAAACACCCGTACACTTATGGAGACACAGAAAAACACCCCGCTGGAAAATCGTGAACTGAATGCCGCCGAAAGCCTGGCGCTCATCAACCGCATGATCGAAACGACCCGCAACCGCCTGAATCGCAACTCTGGACGCCCATTTCTGTTTTGGGGCTATACAACCGTCATCATTTCGTTGATGAACTACCTGTTCAATATCGCCGGATGGCCTCCGAGCTGGTCGCTGACATGGTTTCTGATTCCCGTCATCGGATTTTTGCTGATGCAGCTGTTCCCCGCAAAAAAGGTGACGGAACCGCGCACGGAAATCGATCGCATCGTCGGTGTCGTATGGGCAACTGCTACTTTGTCGTTGATTCCGATCTTCGCCATCGTCATTTTCCACGGTCTGTCGTATCGGCACAGCCTTTTCGAACTGATCGTATTGGTCATGGCCATCGCGACAACCATCACGGGCCGAATCGTACGATCGAAAATCTATATATTCGGAGGGTATGCCGGAATGGGACTGTCCGTCCTTTTTGCACTCTACGACTACTGGCTGAAACGGCTTCCAGCCGGAACCGTCGATGCCTCCCTGTTATGCAACGAAATTCTTATCTTTGCAGCGATTTTCGTCATCATGATGATTATTCCGGGCCATATCCTGTGCTATCGGTCGAACCGCCAAGCGAAGCAGCACCATGTTTAAGGAACTGAATCCCCTGCTGCACTCCGAATTGCGGTTGGCCGTCATGTCGATTCTGATCGGGGTCGAGAGCGCCGATTTCGTCTATCTGCGCAAACAGACCGGCACTACGGCGGGCAATCTGTCGGTACAGTTGGATAAGCTCGCCAAAGCGGGTTACATCGGCATCGAAAAGAGTTTTCGGGGCAAGATGCCCCGCACCGTCTGCAGGATTACCGAGCGGGGCCGCAATGCGTTCGCCGAATATGTCGATGCGCTGAAAAGTTATATCGAATAAGGAATAAAATTTTGACCGCAATGACGAGGGCAGTTCGACGCATCGGACTGCCCTCGTCCGTATCGCGACGCGCCGATCATTCGTTCGCGACCTTCTTCTGCTTTTTCCGGTTGTTGTAAAGGAAGCGGCGGATTTTCAGCGTCGGAGTCTTTATGAAGTCCTCTTTCTCCTCGACCACCTCCGAAATGCGCGAAAACCGACTGACTTTGGCATTCACGAACTCCAAAATCTCCTTTTTCAGCTGTTCGGTTTTGGCTTCCCAAGCTTCGCGCTTGTTCGCCCACTGCTCGCGCCAATTGTCGAGCGTCGCCTCGATTTCATCCCGATTGAAGTGCACGAGCGCCACCAGATGGCCCTCCTGCTCCGTAACGATCGAATCCGTGATGAAGACGTGCGAATTGAGCACGCTCTCAATGTCCTCCGGATAGATGTTTTCGCCGCCCGGACCTACGATCATGTTCTTCAAACGCCCCTTGATGTAGAGCCAGCCATCAGCATCGAATTCGCCCAAGTCGCCCGTGCGGAACCAACCGTCGGCCGTGAAAGCCTCTGCGGTCGCTTCGGGATTCTTGAAATAGCCCTGCATGACACTCGGCGAGAGGGCGACGATTTCGCCCTGATGCGTTTCGGGATTGACGTTCTCCAAACGCAACTGCGCCCCGGGAACCACCGGCCCCGTCGAGCCCAAACGAACGATGTCGGGCGTAGCTCCGGCCAACAACGGAGCGGTTTCGGTCAGTCCGTAACCGATTCCGTAGGGCACCTTCGCTTCCAAAAGGAACTGTTCGGTCGCACGGTCGAGTTTCGCCCCGCCGATTCCCAGAAAACGCAAACGCCGTCCGAAAAGTTTCAATAATTTCTTGCCCGCGATGCGATGCAAGTAGCGGCGTACGAATCCGACGCGGTACATTGTGCGCCAAAATGCGTTGGAGTTGAATTTGGCCTGAATCTGGCTGCGATAGATTTTTTCGATAATCAACGGCACGATCAACATCACCGTAGGCCGCACCGCCCGCAAAGCGGGCATCAGCACGGCCGCTGTGGGCGGACGGTCGAGATAGGCGACCTGCGAGCCCATCGCAAAGGGATAGATCATCCCGATGGAGCATTCGTAGGTGTGCGACAGAGGCAGCACCGAAAGGAAGACATCGTCAACTCCGACCGGCAGCATCTGTTCGAAGATATGGGCTTGGGCGCACAATGCCGCATGGGAAAGCATCACGCCTTTCGGGCTCGAAGTCGTGCCCGACGTATAGATGATAGCCGCCGTATCATCGGGCTTCGGAACGGCCGTCCGGCCCTGCCGGCGCACCCGCTGCGAGATGACCCCCAGATTCTTGGTTCGTATCACGATGTCGAACCGTGCGACGGTCGATTTCGAAAGTTTCGTGAAAAGTTTGTCGGAGACCAGCAGCGCCTTCGCCTCGGAATGTTCGATAATCATATCGAGCTCTTCGGTCGAGAAGTCGGGCAAAATCGGCACGACCACCATACCAGCCGACACGATGGCGAAATAACCGATTCCCCAGTTGGGCATGCTGCTACTCAACAGCACCACCTTGTCGCCGGGTTCGAGCCCCGCTCCGGTCAACAGATTCTGCACTTTGAGCATCCGCCGTCCGGCTTCGGCGTAGGTAACCTCTTCGCCGTTGAACATCGAAAACGCGACTTGCGACGCATATTTCTCAACGCTGTTGCGAGCCAGCTCGCAAAGTGTTTTGCTCGTCATAATTCGTCTTATTTGTTCCGTAATAGAAACGGGAAACCGAGTGCAAAATTACGATAATTCGGCTAAAAATACTATTTTTGAAGCAAAATCGTCCAAAATCGAACGGATTCGAGGTCATGCTCGCCCTTTGCGACATAAAAAGATGCGCCGCCGACGCGGGATTCGATCTTTGCGGGGTCGCCCGATGCCGGCACTTCGCCGACAACGAAGCGCAATTCCGCGACTGGTTGCAACATGGGTATCAATCGTCGTTGGGGTACATGGAGCGCAACGCCGAGAAGCGATTCGACCCGCGGCGATTGGTGGAGCAGGCGCGCACGGCCGTCGTCTGCGCCGTGGCCTACAAAAACCGGTTCAGCGAAGGCTATCCGCCCGACTGCCGCACCAAAGTGGCCTCCTATGCCTGCAACAAGGACTATCATACGACCATCCGGAAGATGCTGCAACGGTTGTTCGCCGCCTTGCGCGAACGGCAGCCGAATTTGGAGGGGCGGGCCTTCGTCGACACGGCACCGCTGGCCGAAAAGCGATTGGCCGTCGAGGCCGGTTTAGGCTGGATCGGCCGGCAATCGCTGCTGATTACGCCGCAATACGGTTCGTTTGTGTTGCTGGGCGAGCTGCTCCTCTGCGACGAAGCCGACGCTTACGACACGCCGTTCGAAGGATCGCGATGCGGGACGTGCCGTGCCTGCATGGAGCACTGCCCGACGGGCGCTATCGTCGCGCCGCACGTCATCGACACGAACCGTTGCATCTCCTGCCATACCGTCGAACGCGAACCTACGACGCAAATCGACCTGCACGGCTGGATTTTCGGATGCGAGGAGTGTCAGAGTTGCTGTCCGCACAATCGGCAGGCACCGTTCCACACCCATCCGGCCTTCGACCCTGTGTTCGATCCGCTGGCTGCGGGGCCGGAAGCGTGGCGGTCGATGACGGAAGCGCAATTCGTCGAACGGTTAGGCGAGACACCGCTCACCCGCAGCGGTCTGGCCCGCATCAAAAAGAATATCTATTAACGCGGCAGGCCGTCAACCCGCTTACACGCCTTTTGAAAAGCGTTCCCTATGCGGTAGAGCGTTTCAGTATTTAACAAAGTTATCGTCACTGCCGATTGTTCTCTCCCGAAAACTGTGCGACCCGTACCAGTTCCCGATGGGCCGCGCGGGCCGAAGCCTCCGCCCGCGGAGGCCCGCCTATCGGCGAGCTCTCCGCAGTCTTCGCCCCGCCGGAGCGTTAGCGCAGTAGACGGTTTTTTATGAGGGGACTTCATTTTTACGGCCTTTCTCCTGCCAAAAGAGTGGCAGCGAAGATGACCGTCAAAAGCTCGAATACCGTCCGCCGCATGAATAAAAATTTGGTAAAGTCGGCGATTTCGCGTAATTTTGTGTTTCAATCATATCATAAATATATGAACATCGCCATCGTTGGAACCGGTTACGTCGGGCTCGTTTCCGGAGCCTGCTTTGCTGAAATAGGCATCGACGTTACGTGCGTCGACATCGACCGCCAGAAAATCGAACGCCTGCTCGCCGGCGAAATTCCCATCTACGAACCCGGATTGAGCGAACTCGTCCGCCGCAACGTCGAGGCCGGACGCCTGCACTTCACGACCGATCTGTGCACGTGCCTCGATCAGGTCGAGGTGGTCTTTTCGGCGGTCGGGACGCCCCCCGATGAAGACGGATCGGCCGATTTGAGCTATGTATTGGAAGTCGCCCGCACCTTCGGCCGCCACATCCGCAAATACACGATTCTCGTTACCAAATCGACCGTTCCGGTCGGCACGGCCCAGAAAATCAAGGCCGCCATTCAAGAGGAGCTGGATCGCCGCGGCGAACACATCGAGTTCGAAGTGGCGAGCAACCCCGAATTTCTGAAAGAGGGCGCCGCCATCAAGGATTTCATGTCGCCAGACCGCGTGGTGGTCGGCATCGAAAGCGAGCGCGCACGGAAAATCATGACGCGCCTCTACCGGCCGTTCCTGACCAACAATTTCCGTGTCTATTTCATGGACATTCCGTCGGCCGAGATGACCAAATACGCCGCCAACGCGATGTTGGCGACCCGCATTTCGTTCATGAACGACATCGCCAACCTGTGCGAGCGGGTCGGCGCCGACGTGAACATGGTTCGACGGGGCATCGGCTCCGACAGCCGCATCGGCAAGAATTTCCTCTACCCGGGATGCGGTTACGGCGGCTCCTGTTTCCCGAAAGACGTCAAGGCCCTCATCCGAACCGCCGAACAAAACGGCTATCCGATGCGGGTGCTGCAGGCGGTCGACGAAGTCAACGAAGCGCAGAAATCCATCCTGTTCCAGAAACTCGAACGGCACTACGGCGGTGCGCTGGCCGGAAAAACCGTCGCTTTGTGGGGCCTTTCGTTCAAACCCGAGACGGACGACATGCGCGAAGCTCCGGCTTTGGTCGTCATCGACCGGCTGCTTGCGGCCGGCACGACCGTCAAGGTCTACGACCCCGTAGCGATGCCCGAGTGCAAACGGCGTCTGGGCGATCGGGTCGTCTATTGCAAAGATATGTACGAAGCGGCGACGGATGCCGATGCGTTGCTATTGCTGACAGAGTGGAAGGAGTTCCGTGTACCCTCGTTCACCGCGCTGGGACGATTGATGAAGGCGAAGGTGCTCATCGACGGTCGGAACATCTACGACGCCGAAGAGGTCGCCGAAGCCGGATTCATCTACTACAAAATCGGCTGAGCCCCGAGGCCCAGCCGAAAGCAGCATCGAATACGCCGCAGCCAATCGCTGCGGCGCTTTCGTTACTAAAAATGAATACCCAACGAAAGGGAGACGAAATGACGCGTGAACGATGTGTCGTATAATTCCGTCGTGCTGGCGAACGCTTCGGTGTTGTTGTCGTAGCTGTAAAACAGGCGATAGCGAGACTGGTGGTCGGTCAGATGCTGATAGGCCACATCGAGCGATACAGTACGCGAAAGATTCACACCGGCGCCGACGGAGAAATAGGAACTGTCGGTCGCCTGCGGCACCTCGTAAGCCAACGATTCATCCTTCAACATCGACGACGAATAGCCGTATCCGGCCCGCAGCGCGAAAATCGGCAACGGACGGATTTCGACACCGGCCCGCACGTTGTTCGTCGCGCAGAAATTGGCTTTGAAGTCGGCTTTGTACTGTGCCGGACCGAAATCGGCGCCGTCGGGCACGTTCTTCACCCGTATGCCGTTGTACCAGTCGCGTTCGTAATCCACCGACACGATGGCGAAGCGCCCGAACGTGTACGAAGCGCCGAACATCAACCGCGTCGGCGAAACGAAATCCCAACTGTTTCCCGCCTCGTCGTATTGGACGGGCGATTCCAGCCGTTCGGCGGCACCCTGTATTCCGTCGACGTTGGAGAGCAGGTTATAATCCATTCCGGCTTGATAGGATCGTTCGAGCGAGTAGAAGGTCGGCGTATGCACGGCCATTCCCAACCGCAGGCCAGCCACGGGACGCACGATCACGCCCAATTTGAAGTTCACGCCCGCCCCGTCGAGCACCGTGCGCTGCCACAAATCGGCGTACTCCAACTGAGCCGGCAACACGCCGCCCGGCCCGTAAGCATATCCGTCATCGCCGTCGGCGAAATAGCGGTAATCCTCGCCGTAAACGAACGTGGAAGACTTATGGACGGCCTGAATGCCGAGCGAAGCCCCGACATAAACGAAGTTATTGATATTGACGCCCGCCGAGAGATTGAATTCGTTGATGGAGCCCGATTCGACCGCATCGACCGACCGGAGAATCGACGCCCGCGGGCCAATGGCATCGGGTTCCCAAACCGGATTCCCGTTTCCGTCCTCCACGACGTGGGTCATCGCGCTCTTGTAGGCCAGCACGGCGGGCCAGAAATAGGGATTGCGATAATCCAACCGCCCATTCAAACCGCCTTGCGGATTTGTGTCGGGAAAGACACCGTTCTGGTTCATCTGCTGTGCGAACACATCGGCGATGCTCGGCACCATCGCACCGGCATAACGGTGCTCCGACGCATAGGAATAACGTGTATTGAAGTCGGCGACGCGGCTCAATCCGAATCCGAGCGTAACGCTCACCAAGTTTTTGTCCGCCTTTTCGAACAGATTGAGCGCCACGCCCACGTCGGCCATAGCGAACCGATTCCTGTGGTTGCCGGCCCAAGACTGGGTTCCGGAGGTCGTGGCCCGCGAAAAGCCCATCATCGGCGTGATCGACACTTCGTTGTGCCGATACATGCCCAAACCGGCCGGATTGAGCGACATTGCCGTCAGGTCGGCGCCCAACGAGACGAACGCCCCGCCCATGCCCATCGCCCGAGCCGTACCAAAATTCTGCGGACGAGCGATCGACGCGAAATCCCATGCCATCATCAGGTCGCGATTGAACGTCGCACCGCCGAACCGATAATCGGGATTTCCCATAGGCTGGGCCTGCATCCAAAAGGGCACCGCAATGAAGCAGACGATGCAGCATCCTTTCAACCAACTATTTCGTTTCATATTCCATTGTTTTTCTGGATAACTATATACCATTTTACACCGAATCGAATTGGCGAATGTATTTACATGGCCGTCGGTCGTGTCGCTCGCGGCAAAGCCGCGTTTACAAATTTGACCCACCCCCAACTGCGGCCGCAGGCGAGTGCAATCGAGCTTGCTCGGATTGCCGAGCCGCCACAGCAGAAGCGGAACTTGTTCCGCAAATCCGCCTTGGCGGGGGCTTTCGTCGGAACCCGCAAGGTCTTACGGTTTTGGATTACCGTCGGTGTAAATCTGTATATAATCACCATTTTCTGTTTGCCTTTGTTTTTGCGTACCCCCCCCTTGTCTTCATGCTCGACACAGACAGGCCTTGCCAGTCGCTCGAATTTTGTAGGGAGGGGTATTGTCGATATCCCGCGCTCGAAGCCCTCACAAGGGACAACGAACGCTTATTACTGCCGCCATTCAAAGCCCCGAGGATCAACGGCCGCTGTTGTAGCTGCCGCCGCCCCGATTTCCGCCGCTGCTGCCACCGCCGCCTCGGCTGCCGCCAGAAAATCCTCCCGAACTGCCGCCGTAATTGCCGCGACCGCTGTTATAACTTCCACCTCGACCACTGTTGAACCCATTGTTATTGAATCCGTTGTTCCGGTCGGGATTGTACCCGGGACGGCTCGAATTATTCGACGGGTTGCGGGAGCCATTGTTATAGCTGTTGTTCCGATTGCCGGTACCGCGATTGTTGTAACTGCTTCGGCGACCGCTGTTATAGCCTCGTCCGTATCCGTCGTTCCGACCGCCTCCGGTTTGGCTGCTACGCCAGCCGTTGTTGTGCGGACGTGTGTAGCTGTCGAGCCGATAGTTGTGCGGCCGGCGGTATCCCCAATGGCCATGCCATCCGGGACCCCAAGCAGGCCCCCACCCGGGACCATACCACGGATCGTACCACGGACGATAGGCGAATCCCCAGTTCCAGCCCCACGAGGGATACCCCCACCATGAAGGCCCGAAACCCCAACCGTAGTTCCAACCGCCGTACCAGCCGCCGGTATAGACCGTCGCGCCCCACGTACCGAACATCGACGAGATGTATTTGGGTTCGACCCACACCTGATCGCCCGATACGACGATGTTGTAGAACGCCGGATCATAGGCCGAAACATAGGTAAAGGCATCGCCGTAACGGAAATCGTAATAGCTCGACGGCATGCGATAGGACAACGATTCGAAACCGCGCAGACGGCGGGCATAGGCACTTTCGTAGGAATCGGCCAGCACGCTCGAATAAGAATTGGTCGAGCCCAATCCGTCGTATTCGCTTTCGGCCGCAGCCGCCTGTGCTTCGGCGATACGGGCTTCCCACTCGGCACGACGGGCCTCCGCTTCGGCCTTGCGGGCTTCGGCTTCGCGCTGTTGACGGCGTGCGATCTCCGCCTTGTCGTGCGTAACATACAGGTCATCGCCCGCATAGCCCGTCGACGCATAATAAGCCGACGAGCAACCGCTCAGAACGACGACAAACAAAACGACACCGGAAAGAATGTTCCACTTTTTCATAGCTGTATATGTGTTTGCGTCGGTATTCGATTCTACATAAAGAACGAAAATCGTACCGGAATTATTACATCCGTTCGTCGAAACGGAACGTTCCGCAACAAAAAACGAAGATTCGGCCGGCTTTGTTGGGATGCGTTTGTCTCCAGTCAAAGGTAAATAAATTTTGGCAACAATATACAATTTTATACCGAATCGAGTTGACGAATGTACTTACATTGCTGTCGGTCGTGCCGCTCGCGGCAAAGCCGCGTTTACAAATTTGACCACCCCCAACTGCGGCCGAAGGCGAGCGCAATCGAGCTTGCTCAGATTGCCGAGCCGCCACAGCAGAAGCGGAACTTGTTCCGCAAACCCCCGCCAAGGCGGGGGCTTCGGTCGGAACTCGCAAGGTCATACAGTTTTGGATTATCGTCGGCTTAAATTTGTATCTAATCGCCTAAATTTTTTTATCGTGCAAAACAGCCGTTGGGAGGGGTCTCGCTGGCTCTTTTCGACCGACGGGACAGCCGATTCCGCACTTTTTTTCGAAAAAACGGTAGCAAATCAAAAAATATGGTTATATTTGCACGCTCGAAAACGGAAGGAGAGATGCCGGAGTGGTCGATCGGGCCGCACTCGAAATGCGGTGTACGGGTAACTGTACCGGGGGTTCGAATCCCTCTCTCTCCGCGAAGATCCGAAGCCAATTCGGGGACAAATAAAGAAAAATCCCGCAAAACTTTGATTTTGCGGGATTTTTCCTTGTCATTCGACAGTAAGCATCATACTTGCGGGTATCGTATGTCGGTTAAGTACTATTTGGTTTTGATAACATTGGCCGCCGTCTGTTTGTATTGCGGCATAGCTTGTCCTATATCGGCATTGATATAGGTCGGATCGCAGACAATATAACGTTTGCCACCTATCTGCAAATAATCACCATATACGTCGTCGGTATCGAAACATACGGCCGTCGCCACATGCCCGGGATAGTGCAACAAGACAACATCCAGCCCCAGCAATTCACGCACAAGAATCGAATACAGGATGGCTCGGTCCTCGCAGTCCGAATAGGGATAAAACAGCGTTTCATCAGCAAACAACGGTCGTTCCGTCCCGAACTGTTCATCATCGGTTGCGTACTTGAAAGCCGTCTGCACGAAATGCAACAACATATTAGCCGCTGTCGGTGCATTCTTGCCGGCGACGGATTTCCGCAATACGGGATATAATTGCTCTTTGGCCCGTTCGCTCAACGAGGCGGTTGAATAGATATCCCAATGATCGCTCAACGGATAATCGTTGTAGAAGGCTATCAGATTCTTGTTTACGGAGACCTCAGCTGTCAGTTCCTTGTCATGTTTCGACTGCAAACGGCGTGGCCCGCTCATATTCAGAGGCAATACCGGTTGCTTGGAGATGCGTAGTGAAAAATCCTGCTCCTTAGGAAATTCCCGATTAAAGACATACAACGAAGTCTGCCCCAGCGAAGCGTCGACGAGGTAATAATGGATACCGCGGATATCCAGATAGGGATATTGATAAATCGTATCCTTCGACGACAGCAACAACACGAGCTTGCTGCCGACACGCGCAATACGCACTTTGTACCCCGATTGCGTAAGTATGTACATCTGCATCAGCCGAGCCTCGTTAAGCCGGTCGTGGGAGAAAAATGCAGTTGTCATCTGTTCGACAAAACGCACATATCCCCAGTCGCACAGATGCAGCTTGTTTCGATAGTCCAGACACTGAGCCACGACAGGCAGGTATTCATCCGACGACAAAATCATCCAGCCGTCGGCAACCTTGTTCTCGTCAATACCGGACAGGGTAAACCGATGTCGGCTTTCGAGCGGCATTTCGCACTTTGCGCCGTAAAACGTAAACGCGAACACAGGCTTATTCGGTTTTACAGGCTGCGACTCAGGTTTTGGCAGCGGAACGACAGGCTGCGGCGGTTTTACAGGTTCGGGAGCAGGAGTTACCTCGTCGAACGGTATCGGGTCCTTCGTCGGCGCAGCATCGGGATCTTTTATGACCGGCTTCGGCGGCTCTGGACAGTCGGGAACAGGTTTGGCGGGGTTGGACTTGTACTTGGGCCACGCCTGACGCATATACTCCGCAAACTCGGCATTTATTCGGTCGCGGTATTCTTTAAAAGCGCGCTGCTGCTCGTCCTTATAGTTCTCAAAATTCGATTGTACACGATGTCTGTATTCATCAAAGGATTGAGCTTGTATCTCATGCCCGCCATAAAACGAACACAATAACCATATTATGAAAACTTTTGCATTAAGACTATTCATATATTTCAACGTTCTCGCATTTATAAGTAAATTCTTTTTTATGCGTGGTGTCGAGCGATCGATATTCATGTTGCGACCGTATTTTATGACTCTCCGAATCCTCCCCATACGCAAGTATCAACACGGTTTCTATTCGCATCTCATTGTCCGTTCCTTCTGATAATGAGGCGAATTTATAATCTATTAAAGTTCCACGGCCAATAAAGATGGTTATGGTCTCGCTTTCTTCATCCGCGACATCGGATAGTATGTGGAAACGACAGGAATCTTTATTTTCCGTCTTGGTTTTTGCCCAATCTCCAATGCTACCGGATACAGATTCTACTGATACTGATAAGATATATTGACAAAAAGCATCCATAAACGCCTCTTGGCGGCGTATCAATGGGTCGGAGTTATTTGAAACTCCGACCCAAAGTGAAACGTCCTGTGCATTCAGTTGTTCCATAAAGATTATAAAACGGCGAATAATAGAAATCTTTTCATAACACCTTACGCCAAAACCGGGCAGGCATAACCGAAGTTTGAGTACACATGTAATCTGCAAAGCAACCGCATCAAATATGTTTGAAAAGTTAAAGTGCTGATTCTCAAACGTGCCTTCCGCTCATCTTTGCAGAAGCAAAAAGCCATGATTGATTATCAATTAGTTGTAATTTTGATGCGGTTGCCCTGCAGCATTTGATAATTATTTCTCGTAATTATAAATCTGCTTAACTTCGGCATCCGACAATGTGCGGGAGTTGTAAACTCGCAGATTGTCTATCGTCATGCTCGGAGGAGTAGTGTCCTCAAATTTGCCGCCGAAGATAAACTTGGTTCCGGTATGCATGCAATCTACACTGATATCGACTACATCGACGAATTCCCCGTTGATATACAATTTCGCAGTAACATCCTTGACATAGGTGCGAGGTGCAAATGTCAATGCAATCATATTCCATTGTGATGAATTTATAGTGGGATGAGTGAAAGGCCGGACTTCATTGTATGATTGATAATACCAATAACGGCCGGACCAGAATGTTACCCTTCCGTTCTTCATTGTTAATATATAACCGTTTTCATGAGAATCCAACGTGCCAGTGGCGCTTGGTACATGGAACAAATGTCCATCAGACAGCCCCTTAATCCAAAACGAGATAGAGAACGTATTGCTGTCTATCATTGCTTCGGGGATGTTAATGTAACTATTATCCTGCACGCTGAGTTTCACTGCCTGCGAGCCGTTGACGCCATCGGTAAATGTCGGGTTGTTGATTCCCTGTCCGTGAGGTGCGCCGTCGACTGCATTTTGGAAATTGCCGTTGAACATATAGTATGCATACAGACCATTGGTTACGTTCTGCGAACCGCTGTTGCCGCCGCTATTGCCACCGGAGCCGCCGTCCTTGCTGGCATAGACAGTAATCGATTTGGAACCGCCCGCTGCATTGATGATAAATATCGCCGATGAATCTTCTGTAATCAGCGAACGATCGACCGACACGCTGATATCGCTCGACTTACCTGGGTCGGTAGTGCCGCTCATGGGCGAAATTGTCATCCATCCAACCGACGTTTTTGTCGAAATGTTCCAATTTACGGACGTGTTACCTGTGTTGTAGAGCGTAACCGAAAGATGCGACAGCTCAGAGCCAAAGTCTAACGTCTTGGTCGAGATGCTCACACCCTCGATGTCATGCTCGGGAGTCAACAACACATCGCACTGCGTATTCTCGCCCGGCAACACCGTTACCTGACGCGAGTCGTCGAGATAACCCGATGCACGCACCGTCATCGTGTACTGACGCGCTTCGAGATTCGTAAATTCGTAAGCGCCATTGGTACCTGTGATAGGCGACGGATGACCCGGTGCCAGCGTTATTTCAGCATTGTAGACAACGGCTCCGGACTCAATATTGCGGATGGTTCCATAAATACCTCCAAACATAGGAGCCTCATCCTTGGCGCATGAGGCCAAACCTACTAAACAAACAATGAGTAAAAAAATCTTTTTCATAAAAGTTTTGTTTTTAGAATGTTATTGCTGCAGCCATAACGGGCGTACCGTCCCCGGTAACTGCCGGTAAAAATGTATAGGTCCGTCCGTTTGTCCGTTTTTTTACCACGACGCGCTGTGCGCCGGGAGCTGCGACTGCATCTATAAGGTTGTAAACATAGAGTGCTGCAACGGCACCAATACATATATTACGTGCTGTTGCAAAGTGGTCGCGTTTGGTCTGGTAACTGCGAATCAGATTTATATCGTGGGTCTGGTTGATGCGTCTTACATAATCGGCGCGCTGGTTTTCGGTAAAGACGATACCGGCAGCAAGCACAGCCGTACCGCCGAGAATCAAACCGCCTTTGAGGTTTGCCCCCTTGTGGAACTGCCCCCAACCCGGGATAATTGCCGAGCGCCAAAGTCCGCGAGCACCGTATTTGGTTGTCAACTCCACGTTGTCGAACAAAGGTGCCGTGTTCAATTCTGATTTGGCATACAGTTTCGTCATGTAATACATGCCGGAACGGTCTCTTGTCCAATATTCTGCAATATGCTGCACATATAATTTCATTTCATCGCTGGTCGCAGATGTAGACGTCGTGCCATCTCGTTCTATCCGTTCCGTCAGTTTGCCATTATTCCAGACTTGGGATATATGCTCTTGGGTTCGATAGTCCGAAACAGCTACTATGCCATTGATAAGTCCGGACGATGATATCAATTCGGATAAACATTTTCCTCTGGCAGCATCGAGGGATGATGCAGAGGCCGAAACCGTTTCATATCTGAAAGTCGGATTTGTCGGAGTCGGTTGTTTTTGCAACCATTTCGGACGCAATTTTTCCGAACTTTTATATTGCGCAGATGCTGTCATTGTAAAAAATGACAGCATCAGCAACATAAATATTTTACGGGACATACTATTTCATGTTTTTTTGTTTGTAATCTTCAAGCCCCATCTCCATTCGTTTAATGAACCGGTCTCTGTCGTATTGCAACTCGATAAGGCCATCTCTATCAAGTGTATGATTCAAATTTTTATCGAAATCGTCCTTGTTCGTTTTCATTTCAAGGCATACATATACTTGAACACTACCGTCCGCAAGGTCATATATGGTAGTTTTGATGATTCTTGTATTGCTAATCTCCTCGGCCACGAACTGGCTCATTATTGCCTCTCCAATACTACCTGCTGTATTTTTTAAGTTCTTATTCGCATTCTGCTCGTAATCCTGTGCGGCTCCTTCTACTGCCACTTTTATCATGGAGGCAAGCCTATTGCGCGCATCTCGCTCTGCCTCATTCAAAGCAACCTTCTCTACATATGAGGTAGCTGTTCCATATGCTCTTAAATTTTCTGCATCGGCTTGTGCCAATTCGATGCAAGGCTCCAAAGTCCTCATGGTCCGACCGGGACGCTGCTGGTTCGATTGTTGCGACTGCTGTTGTTGAGCAAGCCATTGCTGATACTGATAATCCGTCGAAGCCGTTTTCTTCGATGCGCCGCAAGATGCCAATAATGCGACAGCAGAAATAATCATTACAAAAATCTTTTTCATAACCGTAATATTTTTAATAATGTGCTTTTGTTTTTGATTACTTATGTCTGTTTACAATCCAACTCTTTCATAGAGTTAGTCGGACGGTTATATTGCTTATATACATAGCGGTTTTGCTTGTATAATCCAAGCAAAATAGAATAATCGTAGAAAAATAATTGACTGCCGGATGTTTTTTTGCAACTAAACGACGGAATTGCAAAAAAAATTCATATCTTTGCATTCGTTGTTTAACTCTATGAAAGAGTTAGTCCGTTTCCCTAAACATTTTCCTTTATAATTCTTTCAAAATTCGGCTGTTGACGTCGTCGATTTGGTTGGTCTGTATCGAGGCGAGGTAAATGCGCGTTGTCTCCTCGTTATCGTGTCCCATACCTTCCGAGATTACCGAGAGCGGCACATTCTTCGACTTGGCAATGCTCGCCCAACTGTGGCGACTGACATACATCGTCAGCGGCGTGGGAATCTTCGCAAGTCGGGCGATTTGTTTCAGTTTTCGATTGACAAACAGAATTTTATTCAGATACTGTTTGCGCTCCGTACCGTCTTGATGGGTAATTATCGGCAACAAATACTGCGTCGGATTTTGTGGATATTTGTCTATAATTTCCTGCATCGACCGCTCCCAGCGAATCGTAAGCTGTTGCCTCGTCTTTTTGCGGATATAGGTAATGTAGCCGTTTGACAAATCACGTTTGCGCAGATAGGCAAGGTCGATAAACGACATGCCGCGCGTATAGAAAGAGAACAAAAATAGATCGCGTGCATAGTTAAGGTCAGGTTTGTCTGTCAAATCCAACTCTTTGATACGCTTAATTTCTTTGAGCGATATGGCGCGTTTGGCGGTTTTATCCACACCCGTATAAACCCGTTTGAACGGATCGGTCTGTTGTGTGAGTCCGTCTTCGACCGCCCGATTGTAGATGCAACGCAGAATCCGCATATAAAAAGAGGTCGTGTTTCGACTCAAACTGTTCGCTCGCATATAACTCTCGTACTGTTCGACAATATCCGCATCAAGCATATCGAAGTACAAATCCACTCCTTTGCGGAACTTCATAAAACTGCGTAAGGTTTGCCGATAGGTTTCACCGGTGCGCACCCTGCCGAGTTTTTTCATTCGCTCCGACTGCCGTTTTATATACTCGAATACAGTTGTTTGGTCAGCGGCAATCGCCTTATATCGTTTGATAATATCGTCGGCACAATAGGTTTTGCCGTCGCTCTCCAGACTTTTTATGACATGTTCCAACGTCCGTCGCTTCCATGCGACTTTGTCGCGGATAACTTTCAATGCTTCGTCCCGTATTCCCGACAACGAAAAGCCCCGCACAATATCGCTTTCTTGCTTATCCCATTCATACTCATAGATACGGTAGTCGGTCTTAATTTGCTTGACAACCCGGTCGTGTATGACCTGAAAATATAGCGCACCCTCTTTCGTGTTATCCGAATGCGCTCTGAACTTTAATCTGATAGATGCCATATAACAGTTTATTCATTTAGAATTTTGTTTGAGTTTTAACTTATTGTTTGTTGTCCAATTGCTGCACATTATCCTAAAACTCATCGAGTGCAGCGGCGGCTGTCGTTGCTGTCGCTGATGGTATTCCCGTTGTTGGCAACGATATGCATATACTCGCGTGCTATTTCGACCAATCTGTCAAATGACGCCTTGTCCTATCCACCCACGCAAAATTGGCAAAAACGGACAATTCTATGTATACAATTAAAACTCACAACGGTATGACCGCCCCGACCTTGTCCGACCGTCGAGAATCCGTAACAACCTTTGCTCCGGACAACGAAATATCGACCGCGACGCAAGACACCAATGTGGAGGAGAAACCGTAAAGAGGCCGCACAAAAAATATAATGTGCCAAAGAAGCAGCCAAATAAAACTTTTGTTTTCTCTTGGCTGTTTCAAAAGATTTGGCTTACTTTGCAACGTGAATAATAATAATAACAGGCAGACGCTTAACCGACAACAGAATACTACGACAGACAAGGGACTGTTACGAGTTGATGTCTTTCATACCTCAAAGATTCGGAATATCATTCGTGCCTATCGGTCGGGCAAACCGCATTCCTATTCGGGGATATTTACAGAAGCTATCGGAAAAGATAGGCCCATGACCATCCGATTATCAGCTATTTAATCCGACAAATGATGAAAAAAATCTTACTGCTATATTTGTTATTCGGTTCATTATCGGCTTTTTCACAACGCGTTTTCGAATACGAAACGACTTTATCCGGATCCGTTGCTACGGAAAAACTGCTGCCGATGTGGGCTACTACGGCCAAATACGGCCTCGTTCCCGAAAGCCGAAACGGGTTATTGCAGGTCGGCATCTTTTCCGATTTCAACCCGCAAAAGAAAGTTCAAACCGCCTACGGTTTTTCCGGTGTCGGTTTTTTATCCGCGAATAAAAACGACCTTTTCATCGATGAATTCTATTTCAATCTGAAATGGTTGAAACTGCATTTGGATTTGGGGATGGTTCATCCGGAAAAAGAGTTCAACGGAATATCGGCTCATAACGGCAGCTTCGTCAATTCGACCAATGCGCGTTCCATGCCGGGTTACAATCTTCATTCCGAGTATATCAGCATCCCTTTCACTCGCAACATTCTGGCTTTCAAATTCAATCTCAGCGATTATCTCATGATAGACAAGCGGTTTGTAGACAACACGCGTCTTCATCATAAATCCCTCTATCTCAGAATCACACCGTATCATCGTTTGGAATTGATCGTCGGGTTCGAACATTGGGCACAATGGGCCGGAATCTCCCCCGTCGATGGTAAACAACCGAGCAGTTTCAGCGACTATTTAAGAATTTTCACAGGGCGGGAAGGCGGCAGCGGTTCAACGCTCAGCAGCCAACTCAATGCCCTTGGGAACCATTTAGGGAGCCGTTATTATCGGATCAACTACAAGGCAAAGAAATACGAGCTCACCTTCTATTTCGACAACTACTTCGAAGATGGCAAAGTAACCAGACTCACAAAGAATTGGCCGGACGGCGCTTATGGGTTATATTACGGGGCAAAGGACAAGCGGCAATGGGTCAGCGACGTCATGTACGAGTTCGTCTATACCAAATATCAATCCGGCCGTTACCATGATCGCCCCGCTACTCCGGAGGAGATGGAAAAACAAGATCCGAACGATTATTTCTACGGGCGTGTTGTCTTAGGAGGAAACGACAATTACTTCAATAATAGCGAATATCAGAGCGGATGGACCTATTACGGACGCACCATCGGAACTCCGTTCCTCACGCCTTATCGTCCGAATTCGGACGGGATCACGTTGGGCGTTTACAACAACCGAGTAATCGCGCATTATTTAGGCATTCAAGGTTATGCGGTCAAAAAAGTCCCCTATACGTTGCGGCTGTCCTATTCGCTCAACTACGGCACCTACGGCGTTCCGTTCGAGCATACGCTTCATCAATTTTCATTCGGAGCCGAAGTCGGCGTCTTGAATCGGGCGAATGCACCGCTTCATATTCGCGTAGGCGTTTACGGCGATTACGGCAAATTGTATAAATGTAATACCGGTTTTACGATCAGTTTTATTCACAATGGGAAGATATACAGGACGGGCAAGACACATGAAAATTGATAGTATCATGCCGACACTGAATCCGATTCGATAACCATCAATAAAGGTAAATAATTTCCGATCGAAGCCCCGCCATAGCGGGGCTTTTTTGCGGAGCGGCCGCAACTGAATACACAGCCAAAATTCGCAAAGAACGGCGGTTGGATCGAATAATCCGAGTCAATATGCGGGCACATGAAAGTATATATCAATAGAAATTTGGCGTTCTATTTTATTTTTCTATATTTGCCATTATAAACCAACGATGAAACAGGTCATAACAGACGACCGATTGTCGATTGTCTGACGACAAGAGACCGTTGGCAAACAATTCGAGGTCGAGTGGAGGTGTGCTATGGGGAAGATATTCTTCATATTGTGTCTGTGCAGTAGCGTTTTAGCCCATGGGCAAGCGACGCATACTTCGTTCGCACAGGGACAATCGAGCTCGGGACCGATCGCCATTCCGATGCAAACGTCCGAAACAACGTCATCCGTACAAATTCCACCCGCTGCGTCGTCGGCGCCGCAAACCCGATTCTACGCCGTAAAGACGAATCTGCTGTTCGCAGCGGCGTTATGCGCCAATCTCGGTTTCGAAGTGGAATTATGGCCCAGCTGGTCGCTGGATATTCCCGTCTGGTATTCGCCCTACGAAATCTCATCCTCTTATAAACTGCGCCTGTTGGCCACGCAGCCCGAAGTCCGCTGGTGGCCGAAAAAGGCCGGCGAGGGACATTTCATCGGACTGCATGCCCACGTGGCGGGCTTCGATGTAGCCCTCAACGACCGCGAACGCTACCAAGACCCCAAGCGTGCGCTTTGGGGCATGGGATTGAGCTACGGCTACGCGATGAACCTCGGCAAGACGAAACGCTGGGCAATGGAATTCAACATCGGCATAGGGTTCGCCGAATACGCATACGACGTCTATCGCAATCGGGAAAACGGTCCGAAAATCCGCTCCGGTTCAGCGACCTATTTCGGCATCACCCGGGCCGGAGTGTCCGTTTCGTACAGATGGAACCGAGCGCGTAAAAACAGAAAATGGATGGGATGGTAAGAAAGCGTTGCATATCGGTTCTCGCCGTTTGGGCGATGCTGTCGCTGGCCTCGTGTTCCTCCACAATCCACGAGTATCCGCGTCCGGTCAGCGATGAAATAGCGGTGCGTGTGGTGCTGAACACCGACGGCGTATCGAACGTAACCTGCGACAGCTACAACCAGACGCTGCCGAAACCGTCGATGACTTCGGAAATGCTGCGCGTGTTGTTTTATGCTCCCGAGAACGGACGCTTGGTGGCGCAATGTTTCCTTTCGCAGAAAACGCTTTCACCGGAAGGATACGAACTGCTCTACGGGCGGACGCATCTGCCGCCGGGCGATTATCTGCTGCTGGCCTACAACTTCGATACGAAAACGATCCGGGTGGAGCATGAAAACAGCCTTTCGGAAATCAACGCCTTCACGCCGAAAATCCCCGATTACCTCCATGCGCTTTTGCCCGACAGTTCCGTCGGAAAGGTCTTCCAGCAACCGGAACACCTGCTCGTAGCTCGTCGAGCGATTCGCATCACGGAAAGCGACCGGATGCAGGTCGTCGAAGCGGAAGCCCGCACGGTCGTCGACTCCTATTATCTGCAAGTCCGTGTACGCGGCTTGCGGCACGCCTCGATAGTGAAGGCTACGATTTCCGGCCTATCGGCGGCGAACCGGTTCGGCATCGACGAACACAGCGCAGAAGATTCGAAAATCATGTTCGACCTTTCGGGCGGCACCGATCCGCGCATCGACGGGGAGAATCAGGACGTTTTGTGCGCCCTGTTCAACACGTTCGGCAAGCTCGAAACCGCGCCGAGCGAACTGACCGTCCGGTTCGATTTGCTGACGCGCAACAACACGCAATACGTCAAGACGCTCGACATCGCCCCGCTCTTCCTCACCGAAGATGCCCGCGAAAGGCATTGGCTGTTGATCGACTACGTGTTGGACATCCCCGAACCGAGCCAGACAGGCGGAGGATTCGACCCCGGCACGACGGACTGGGACGAAATCCATGAGCGCATCGAATTGTAGGTCGTCGAGAGCGACAACCGACCCTCCGATACGTGCCCCTACCTGCTTAAATAAGAAAAAGTAGTAGTGTTTAATAAAAATTTGCTATTATGAAAAAATCGGTTTTGATTATTGCGACGTTATGTTTGACGTCAACGGGATGCGTGAAGCATCAAGAGGAATTTTCCATCGGCCCGCCCCCGAAGGCAATCACGTTCCAAACAGCCAAGTACCGGCTCTCGCGCGCTACCGGGGAAGAGATCGCCGGAAGCAAATTCACTTACGACCATTTCGTTACGCACGCATGGTCGGATGCCTCCGTGGCCGAAGGAAACGTCTTCATGGATCATCAGCGGATCGAGAAAAACGAGGATGGAACGGCTTGGATGCCGACCGTCGATTACTATTGGCCCACGTCTTCGACCGTCGATTTCATCTCCTACTATCCGGAGAACGCAGCCGACAGGAGCTGCCCGACGGTCGAACGCGAAAAGTTGACCTATACGGAATACGACGTATCCGGCGACAAGGCCGACATCAGCATAGCGGCCAACGACCTGATGTACGCCGAAAAGGCGGTCGGTTACAGCGGGAACATCGACCGCGTGAACGATGACAACGGCGGAATGAACGATTCGGGTTATTCAGGCGTACCGACGCTCTTCCATCACGCTCTGGCCCAGTTGGAAATCCGCGTGTCGGTGCAGCAGCCCGTCGGCGAAACCGAAAGCCATTGGGAGGCGGTCATCGACCATGCAGCGCTCACGGGTTACTATACGAAAGGCAATCTGGAACTCGCGTTGAACGACCCGACCGTGGAGCACGGCGTAGTCGGCTGGACACCGAGCGGTGCCGAGCATGTCGGCTGGACGTTGAGCGACGACGCTGCCAGAGCATCGCAAGCAATCATCGGAACGGGTGCTGCTCATCCGACGTTCACCGTCAGCAGCACAGGGACGGGAACCGATTACATCACCGACGAACCGGGCTGCCGGTCGCTTTTCAAGGCGTTCGTGCTTCCCCAGAGCCTGACCGATGCGCATTTCTTCGATCTCCGATTCACATTGAACAAATATCGCGGCGACACGCAGGAGACGAGCGAAGCCGACCGCGACATCCGGCATATCCAACTCAAAACCGATGCGGTCGCTTATTGGGGCATGAACCAGCGGATCGTCTACACCATCGTCATCGATCCGGCCAAAGCAGGCAAGCTGTCGTTCGACCCAGCCGTCGTGGATTGGGAGGAGGTCGCGACCGCCAAGTCGGCAGACGATCGGGTGGTCTATTACATCCGAATCCCGACGGAGGAGCAATGGGAGACGTCGAACGTATGGCGCGTTTACGATGAAAACGACAAGCAAGTGGCCGAAATCGCCAAGGAACTGCTCCACGATTCCAAAAAGAATTTTTACCAAGCGGTCATCGTCAACCCCGTAAAGAATGGGGTCGTCGATCTGAAAAAAGGGTTCATCGTACAGGTGTCGGAGAGTTCGACCGGCGATGCTTCCGCCTTGGCCGGAGGCACCGTATCGTGTATTACGGCCACCGATTATGCGCGTAGTAAAACCAAATATACCCACACGATAACGATGGGAAATCAGTCCAACTACGATTATTGCATGCTCGAAGGCGAGACGGGCACGGGGTTGGAGAATCCCACCGGCAAACGGGCCTACACGAACAGGGCCTATACGGTAATGGATAACGAAACGGATCGGAACATCTATCCGGTCGTCCGGATGGGTTCCCAGTACTGGCTGCGCGAAAACCTGAGAGCGACCCATTACAACGACGGAACGACCGCCCTCAGCAACCGAGCGACCACTACGGTCGAGACGGTCGACGAAGAGCCTGCGGGAAGCGTCCGCATGTTCGAGGACAAGGCCACCTACGCATTCACGCCGTTAGTCGAGGAAAACGCCGCGAATCTGAAAAAATACGGGTATCTCTATAACTTCCGCGCCGTAGCCGGAGCGGACGACGGCAATCCGCTTATTTTGCAGGACAACGGTTATGTCGAATGGAGATTTTTCGGGTATCAGGCAAGCGCTCTACTCGCCCAGCAAGGAGTGAATGGCGCGCAGGAAGGGAACAAACAACTGTGTCCCGCAGGTTGGCATATTCCGACCTTGAATTCGCTTTACAGCTATTGGCCCGACGTGGATTACTTGGATGAAGCCGTATTGTATTGGCAATGGGAGTATGCAGGGTCGGTCGACCAACCGTTCCTCACGAATACGGACCATACATTCAATAATTGGTCGGGATTTTCCCTGAACCTGATTCCTGCCTACGAACAGGCGCAGGAAAATTTTACGATCAATAGAAGGCATTATGCAATAACGATCGACGGCAACAGACTAAACGGATGTATCCCGTTTTGGAACAGCTGGTTATATCGCCTAAACAACGGTTTATTTTATTCGGCGATTTTTCCTTTGTGCATTCAAGACAACGAAGTGTTTTTGGACGCGGTCAATTCCCACATAGAACTTGAAAAATTGAATGTAACAGGTCCTATGTCGTACCCGATCCGTTGCATACGCAACCAATAGCGACGAACACGCACACGAAGTCTCCCGCATCCGTCTACGAATCCCCCTCTTGCATTCGACGGATGCGGGGATTTTTCTTTCGTAAGAGGTTCCGTGATTTGCACCTCGGCAAAAAGCAAAAACAAAAAACGATCGGAAGCGAAGAAAGCGTTGCTAAACACCGAAGCAATCCATCGCATAGGGAACCCCGTTCAAACGGGGCGCTAATAAAAAATTTTCGTATCTTTGGCTTCGCCGAAGATACTCACGCTCGGCAATGCTCAAATAAATTTGGCATTGTGCTCGGCTTTTCGTATCTTTGTCCCAGACATATTGAAAGCGCATCGGCTTTTCTTCTTTGTTTGAAACTTGGACATTTCGAGATAGAGAAGGATTTAAGTTGATGCTTGCGCTGTTTTTCAGCGTGGGCATTTCTTCAATCTTCTCTATGGGCAGTCCAAGGCCTCAAACAAGGATTGAGTGATTTGCCCGCTTTTTTATGTCTATATATATAATATATAGCGGGGTCGAACCTGCGGATAACCTCCTCGAAGTTTCGGTTATTCTGATTCCGAATGGAATTCCTTCGCCTAAATGATCGAATCGGTTCTCCGGCAGGATTCGGCTCCGCACCTTTTGAAAGGCGTTCTCTATGCGGCGAGGTGTCGCGTGCTTGGTGACGTTTTCTTCGCTGCCCACCGTTTCCCCTTTTATCCGACAACGGTGCGATCCGTACCAGTTAATAAAAAAGTTCGTATCTTTGTGTTTACCATGAAAAAACTCCTCACGTTCTTCCTGCTTGCCGCAGTCGGTTTGCAGGTCCACGCACAAGATGCTGCGACCGCTTCTTTATCGCCGCTCGCAGATAGCGCAACGCAAAAGATCGACCGCAAGGCGGTCGTACAACGCAACAACCCGTCGGTGCAGGCCATCGACACGCTTGCCTCGTTCACGGTCGGCAACGGCGATTTCGCCTTCACGGCCGACGTAACAGGACTTCAAACCTTCGCTGATCTCTACAAACGGGGCATGGCCCTCGGCACGCAAAGCCATTGGGGCTGGCACAGTTTCGGCAATCCCGACTCGCTCCGCTTCGATGAAACCGTCGGCGAGTTCGACTTCGGCCGCGGACACAAGGAGATTTATGCCATTCAGCACAAAACCGCCGGTCGCGGCAAACAAGCCACGAACTGGTATCGCGAAAATCCCCACCGGCTCCACTTGGGTTACGTCGGGTTCGACGGTCTCACGCCCAACCGCGTAGCGGGCATCGACCAAACGCTCGACCTGTGGACGGGCACGCTTCGTTCGCATTTCACCGTCGACGGCGTTCCGACCGACGTGGAGACCCTTTGCAGCCCCGATGCCGATCGCATTGCGGTCAAGGTGGCGACGACGGCCCGCACGCCCATCGTCCTCCGCTTCCCGTACCCAACCGGACAGCCTGCCGACGATGCTTCGCGCTGGGATGCCGACGAGCGACATGCGACGGTCATTCTCGAAAACCGGAACAATCACGCCCTGCTCAAGCGCGTGCTCGACACGACGGTCTATTTCGTTTCGGTTCGCTGGGAGGGCGACGCCCGCTTCGAACAGCGCGGGCGCAACGAAACGGTGCTCACGCCCGAACAGGACGCATGGTCGTTCAGTGTGGAGTTCGCCCAACGCCACCCCTCGCCGACCGCCATCGCGTTTGCCGACGATGCCGCTGCCTCGGCCCGTCATTGGGCGGACTATTGGCAGCAGGGCGGATTCGTGGACTTCGGCCATTGCACCGACCCGCGTGCCGCCGAATTAGAACGCCGCGTCATCCTGTCGCAATACCTGCTGGCCCTCAACTCGGCCGGTGTCTATCCGCCGCAGGAGACGGGTCTCACCTACAATTCGTGGTACGGCCGCCCGCACCTCGAAATGGTCTGGTGGCATCAAGCGCACTTCGCCCTCTGGAACCGCGAACAAATCGCAGCCCGCACGCTCGACTGGTACCTCACCGTGCAACCGATCGCCCGCCAAATCGCCGAACGTCAAGGGTTCGAGGGCGCCCGCTGGATGAAGATGACCGACCCATGGGGCGGCGAAGCGCCTTCGAACACGGGTTCGTTCCTCATCTGGCAACAGCCCCACCCCATCTATATGGCCGAACTGGTCTATCGCGCCGATCCCTCGGAGGCCTTTTTGCGCAAGTACGCCGACATGGTCGAACAGACGGCCCGCTTCATGGCCGACTTCCTGACTTACGATGCCGAAAACGACCGATACACCATCAAAGGCGCCATTCCCGCGCAGGAGACGCTGCGTGCAGCCGTTACGATCAATCCGCCGTTCGAGTTGGCCTATTGGTATTACGCGCTCGACGTGGCGCAACAATGGCGCGAACGGCTCGGTCAGCCCCGTCATCCGGAATGGGATACGATGTTGCACAAACTTTCGCCGCTGGCAGCGGACGAACAAGGACGCTACCTCGCGGCGGAAAATGCCGTGGACACTTACAGCGACATCCGCTTCACCTCCGACCACATGGCTTGTCTGATGGCTTGCGGCATGCTGCCGCTGTCGCCTTTGGTCGATCCCGACTGCATGCGCAAGACCTTCGACTGGGTTTACGACAACTGGAATTGGGAAAAGACTTGGGGCTGGGATTACCCCACCACGGCGATGAATGCCGTGCGGATGGGAGAGCCCGAAAAAGCGCTCCGTGCAATTCTCATGGACAAGCGCACAAACACCTACCTCACGAATGGGCATAACTACCAGACCGAGCGATTGCGCTGCTACCTGCCCGGGAACGGCGGTCTGTTAGCCACCGTAGCGTTGATGTGCGCAGGGTGGGACGGATGCGAAGTCGAAAATCCGGGCTTCCCGAAAGACGGCACGTGGGACGTCCGTTGGGAAGCGATCAACCCCATGCCTTAAAAAAGGCCATTTCGATACGGCATTAGGCTTTCGGCCTACCGCAATCGGCACGGGCGGAACGGACTGCCATCGCCAAAGCCCCGAGCACGCATAAGAGAATCAAAACGGAAGCGATGCCCGTAACGGTCTCGACCGTCGTCCACGCCGGAGCTCGGAACCGCCATTCGACGATGTGCGTTCCGGCAGGCAACGTCATCGCCCGCAACACGTAATCGGCCCGAAAATAGGGAGTCTCCACCCCATCGACATAGGCCGTCCAGCCTTTGTCGTAGAAAATTTCGGAGAAGACGGCCACCCCTGCATCGGGCGTCGTGTAATCGTATTTCAGATAGTTGGGGCGGTATTCCGTCAGACGGATCGAACGCTCAGCTGCCGTCGAATCCGCAACCGGCACACCGGCTTCCGACAACACGGCCACTTCGTCGGCATCCGCAGCAGCAACCACCGCCGTCGTCCGCAAATCGACCTCGCCCAGCAGGTCGATTTCCTGTTGCGGCGTATCGGCCTCGACCGCACGGTCGACGAACCATGCCGCACCGAACTCCGTATCGCGCCGCACGGCCTGCGGCACCCCGTCCGCACCGGCGACAATCGCATAACGGGTGTTGAGCATGTCCAACACGCGGTCGTCCATATCGTTCAGATAACGGTCGATCAAATCTTGATAACGGGCCAGCTTCGCTCCGTGATAACCGCCCACCGACCGGTGGAAATAGCTCGTCGTGGCATCGTTGAAGGGGCTGACCGTCAAATTGAGCACACGGAATCCGAGCGTCGAATCGGCCAAAATCTGCCGATCGGCCTCGGTCATCGCAATCTGCCGCCGACGGGGCGACACGAAATCGTCGGACGAGAGGAATCGCCGGTCAACGGGCACCAAGTCGAGCAACATCACCGCAGCGAGCACGCCCACGAGCGTGCCCCGCCGGATGCGCCGCACGGCGAATAACGCAACAGCCCCCGCGGCCAGAACGATCATCAGGAAGGAACGCCAGGCATCGGCCTGCATCATGGCGGCACGGTCGGCAGCCATCGCTGCGGCCGTCGTTTCGCCCCATTCGAGGTCCAAACCACGGTCGATATAGCTTTGCAAATGATTCGCTTCGAAAATTCGGGCGAACTGGTCGGACATCATCGCCGCGTCGGCCTTTTCGCCGAAATCGAACAACGAACCGCCCGCCACCGCAAAAAGCAGGCAAAGGCCGCCCGTGATGCCTCCGGCCCAAGCCAGCGCCCGCCACAACCGTTCGCGCGGCACCTCGTCGCGCCACAACCGCATCAACGCCAAAGCCCCTGCCAACGGCACGATCCACTGCACGACGACGAGCGTCATCGAAACCGTCCGGAATTTGTCGTAGCCGGGCAGCCAGTCGAAGAACAATTCGGTGAACCACAACAGATTACGTCCCCACGAAAGCAACAACATCACCCCGCAGACGGCCAACATCCACCACTTGTTGCGTCCGCACAGCAACGCAACGCCCAACGCGGCGAGGAAGACGGCGGCAGCTCCCAGATAGGTCGGGCCGCCCGTGTAGGGTTGTTCGCCCCAATAGGTGGGCAGCTGCTGCGCCGCACCGCGCAGACCGTAATCGTTCAATACGGCCGCCGTTCGGCTGTCGGCCTCGAACGTCGAACCCGATTCGCGTCCCATGAAGTCGGGAATCAACAGGTTGAAACTTTCGGCCCGACCGTAGCTCCAAGCCGTTGCATAATCGAGCGCCAAGCCGTTGCGCGCGGTTCCGGAGGCCGTCGCCAACTCCGAACCGCCGCGTATCGTATCTTTCGAATGCTGGGCCGTATACCACAATGGCGCGAAATTCGACCCCACGGCCAACATTCCCGCAGCGACCAGCACGGCCGTACGGCGAACGAATGACTTCAACCGCTTTTCGCGTCCTGCGACGATCGCCTCGCTAATCCAGAAGGCGGCCATCGCCATCAGAAAATAATAAGTGATCTGCGGATGGTTGGCGCCGATTTCGAGCGAGGCCGCGAGCGCCGTCAACGCACCGCCGTACCACATGTTTCCGCGCAAGGTCATCCACGCGCCGCCCATCATCAACGGAGCGTAGACCAACGCCCACATCTTGGTGATGTGGCCCGCGGCGATAATCAACAGAAAATAGGTCGACAATCCATAGGCCAATGCCCCGACGATAGCCACCCAAGGGTCGACGCCGCACAACAGGAGCATCACCCACATGGCCGTCATAGCGAAAAAGAGGAAGCCGGCCGGCGTGTCGATGATTCGGACGATGCGCCCGACCGTATTTTTAACCAACTGCGCCGGATAGGAGACGTCGATCAGATAAGCGGGCATACCGCCGAACATGCCGCCCGTCCATTGGGGGTCTTCGCCCGTATCGGTGCGCATCTGTCGAATATCTTTCGCCATGCCGTCGAACTGCATGGTATCGTGCTGCGGGAGCACCTCGCCACGGAACTGGGGCGCAAAATAGGCCGCGCTCACCACGAAAAAGAGTGCCAAAACCGCCGCCGCAGGCAGGCAACGACGCAAAAGTCGGGAAAAATTCATTCGCTATCGAATTTATTATCGTCGTCAAAGATACGAAAAGTCGAGTGCAGAAGCAAGCGATAGCTTGATTATGCCGAGACGGAGTATCTTCCCGCTTTTGAAAGCGGTTCCTAATGCGGTAAACCGTCAATTTGTTTATTAAGCGTCATCTTCGCTGCCCCCCCCCGTTTTTCTCGAAAGCGGTCGGAAGCGACCGAAACCATTGGCAGCAAATTGACCGTGCATCGCATTTAAAGGCCCTTTTATAAGGGCCGCGGGCCGAAGCCTCCGCCCGCGGAGGCCCGCCTATCGGCGACCTCCGCAGTCTTCGTCCCGCCCCCGTTTGAACGGGGTTCCCTACGCGGTGGAGAGTTCCGGTACTTTTCAAGGCTTTCTTCGCTTCCGATTGTTTTCAAGAAAAGCGGCGGGCCAAATTCAGTCGAAAGGAACCGATTTCAATCATTAAGGCGAAGTACATTCATTTAAGAATCAGAATGATCGAAAACGTCGAGAAGTTCCTCCGGTGAGTTCGGCCCGCCGTGTAGCTATGGGCATAAAAAAGCGGGCAAATCACTCAACCCTGACTCAAGGCCTTAGACTGCCCACAAAGAAGATTGAAGAAATGCCCACGCCGAAAAACAGCGCGAGCATCAACTTAAATTCTTCGTTGTGTCAAAAGTGTCTAAGTTCTGAGCCAAGAAGAAAAGCCGATGCGCTTTCAGTATGTCTGGGACAAAGATACGAAATTTTTTATTAGTACGATAAAATGTTTTGCTATTTGCGTCCTTATCTTCGTTTCCGATCGTTTTTTGTTTTTGCTTTTTGCCGAGACGAACATCAGAAAACCGCAAAACCCAATAAAACAACCGCAAGAATAATGAAGTTCCCACCCAGTTAATAAAAATTTCCAGAAAAATCGTATCTTTGTTCGTCTTTAATCATTTATGAGCGCACTCGATACCATACGCGCATCCGTTGCAACGGAATTGGAGGCTTACGAAGCCTTCGTCGAACGGCAATTCACGGCCGAAGG
This sequence comes from uncultured Alistipes sp., assembly GCA_947591475.1. GTDB lineage: Bacteria > Bacteroidota > Bacteroidia > Bacteroidales > Rikenellaceae > Alistipes. The sequence goes on along the minus strand of CANQDE010000007.1, from coordinate 43,879 downwards.
CGAACTCCTTTCCGAAATGTTGCAATATGCCCTCTCGTCGCGCGGCAAGGGCATCCGTCCGCTGTTGGTCATCCTCTCGGCATCGCTCAACGCTTCGGTCAAGGGCGCGGCAGCCGGTCGGCGCACCTGTTTAGCGGCCATGCTGGTCGAGATGATCCACGTCGCTTCGCTCATCCACGACGATGTGATCGACGAATCGGACACCCGTCGGGGCCGCCCATCGATCAATGCCCGCTGGCAATCGCACAAATCGGTCATCTTGGGCGACTACATCTTGGCACGGAACATGAGCATCGGCTTGCAAAGCGGACAGTTCGACTTGGTTTCCCACATCTGCGGAGCGATGGCCGCACTTTGCGAAGGCGAGGTCGAGCAATCCGACTGTGCAGACAAACGGCGCATGACCCGAGACCTTTATACCGATATTATATATAAGAAAACGGCTTGCCTGTTGGGGGTCAGCGCTTCGGCCGGCGCATTGGCCGTCAGCGCGACACGCGATCGGGTGGCCTCGATGAGACGCTTCGGCGAAGCATTGGGCATGGCGTTCCAAATTCAAGACGACATACTCGATTTCCGGACGCAAACCCACACCGGAAAACCCGCCTGCAACGACCTGCGCGAGGGAAAAATCACCTTGCCGCTTCTCGCTGTGCTGGAACGGGTCGATGAAAACCGACGCGCGGAATTGCTCGAACGGCTTGCATGCTGCCACGACGACGAAACATCGGTCGAATATCTGCAATCGCTCGTTACGAACGAAGGCGGACTGGACGAAGCCGGACGGATCATGCAGGAATACATCGCCCGAGCTATCGGCCTGCTCGCCGAATACGATGATTCGGTCTACCGCAAGGCATTGATCGACTTGTGCCGTTTCGTCGCGGAACGCGACCTATAAATTATTGGTTACATAGCATTCCGACCAAGTTAATAAAATTCCAACCGTGTTAATAAAATTCCGACCAAGTTAATAAAACCAATAAGACTATGGCACAACAAAAGAATCGTACCTTGCCGATCATCGTGATGTTCTTCCTCTTCGCGATGATCTCGTTCGTAACCAATCTGGCCGCACCGACCGGCACGATCTGGGGTTACCAGTTCGAAGGCAACGGCGTGCTCGGCATGATGGGCAACATGATGAACTTCCTCGCCTATCTGTTCATGGGCATTCCCGCCGGCAACCTGCTCGTCCGAATCGGTTACAAAAAGACCGCTCTGTGGGCGATGGCCGTGGGCGTCGTCGGACTTTTCGTGCAGTACCTGTCGAGCTTCGTGGGCGCCGACACGCCCGTATGGACGCTCACGGGCGCCGAAGGAACCCCGATCATCGTCCGCCTCAACTTCTTCGTCTATCTGTTGGGCGCCTTCATCTGCGGTTTCTGCGTCTGCATGTTGAACACGGTCGTCAACCCGATGCTCAACCTGCTCGGCGGCGGCGGCAACAAGGGTAACCAGTTGCTGCAAGCCGGTGGCGCATTGAACTCGCTCTCCGCAACGCTCACCCCGTTCTTCGTGGGTGCCTTGATCGGCTCGCTGACCCCCGCTTCGACCATGGGCGACGTAACGCTGCTGCTGTGGATCGCCATGGCCGTATTCGTCGTCGCATTCTGCATCATCTCGTTCGTCGACATTCCAGAACCCTATCTGCAACAGGCCGGATCGGTCAAAGAGAAAGAGACGCACAGTCCGTGGAATTTCCGGCACACGGTGCTCGGGGTCATCGGCATCTTCATCTATGTGGGCATCGAAATCGGCGTCCCGGGTACGCTGAATTTCTACCTTTCCGACCAGACCGCCAAAGGTGCCGGCGTCGTGGGCGACGCATCGGCCATCGCCGGTGCAATCGTGGCCATCTATTGGCTCTTGATGTTAGTGGGCCGAACGTTCAGCAGCGTCATTGCCGGCAAGGTATCGACCCGCACCCAACTCATCACGGTATCGGCCGTGGCAATCGTACTTGTGCTGCTGGCCATCGTATTCCCGAAAACCAGCACGCTCAACCTGCCGGGTTACAGCGTGGAGAACGGCATCGTCTGGGCACAAGTTCCTGTCAGCGCCCTCTTTTTGGTGCTGTGCGGTCTCTGCACCTCGATCATGTGGGGCGGCATCTTCAATCTGGCAGTCGAAGGCCTCGGCAAATACACAGCACAGGCGTCGGGCATCTTCATGATGATGGTCGTCGGCGGCGGTATCCTGCCGTTGATTCAGCAAGCGATTGCCAAGGGGGCCGGCTACATGAACAGCTACTGGCTCATCGTGGCAGCGCTGGCCTATCTGCTCTACTACGGCTTGGTCGGCTGCAAGAACGTCAACAAGAACATTCCGGTCTGATCCCTTTTGAAAAGGGATCTAACTGCGAAATACTCTTTTGGAGGCTTTTTTACACCTGCAACCCGTAAAGTGGCAGGTGTAAAATTATAAGGTCGCGCGGTTAGGACACGAAAAAGGCGGAACATCCAATTCGGATGTTCCGCCTTTTTCAACGGTACGCGACGGACTATTTCTCCTCCGCACGAACCATGCGCTTCTCCTTGATGCGGGCTTTCTTACCCGTCAGGCCACGCAGATAGTAAATGCGTGCACGACGTACGACACCGACCTTGTTCACCTCGATCTTGTCGATGTGGGGCGAGTAGAGCGGGAAGATACGTTCCACACCCACGCCGTTCGACACCTTGCGGATGGTGAACATCTTCGTTTTGCCCGACCCCTTGATCTGGATCACTACGCCGCGGAAACTTTGCAGGCGCTCCTTGTTACCCTCGACGATTTTGTAGGTTACGGTGATGGTATCACCGGCCTTGAACGACGGGACGTCGGCATCCGTCTTGGGCCACAACTGCTCGTTCACGAGCTTGATGATTGCGTCTTTGTTCATTGTTGCAACAATTTTTCGGTTTCGTACTCAACATTTCCGCTGCACCTTTTTATTAGCCGGTCTCGTGGTTTAGGCTCTTTCCGGCCGGTTCCTCCGTTCCATATAGTACGGGTTCCCATCCTTCAGCCCGTTTCTCCGTTCCGACCGATAATCGGTCTTTCCGAAGAACCCATCTTTCCGGTTCGGCCTTATGCAAGCCACTCGGGTGCCCAATGAAAGAGGTTGATATACGCCCTCGCAGGGGCCACAAAGATAAAGAATAAATTCGGAAACGAAAAACGAACCGCAAAAAAATCTTCGAAATTCGATCGGAAACCGCTTTCAAAAGCGGCGCGGGGCGAAGACTGCGGAGTGTTCGCTCGTGAGAGCGGGCCTCCGCGGGCGGAGGCTTCGGCCCGCACGGCTCAAAGAGCCGTTTTTGTCGATTATCTAATTGTCTTGTAAAAAAACGGTCGGCAGCGAAGAAAGCGTTGAAAAGCATGGCAACGATCTACCGTATAAGGAACCGCTTTTAAAAGCGGCGCGCTAATAAAAAAATTCGTATCTTTGACTTCGTCGAAGATACTCCGTCTCGGCAAAAAAATGCAAACAAATTAAGCGGATTCCGCAACGGAAGCGAAGATGACCACTGAAAGCAAGATAACAGTCTACCGCGCTAATAAAAAAATTCGTATCTTTGACTTCGTCGAAGATACTCCGTCTCGGCAAAAATTGCAAACAAGTTTGCATTTTTGCACTCGACTTTTCGTATCTTTGGCTCTCGGAAAACAGAGAGACGATGAATGAACGATTGATACTCGTAACCAACGACGACGGAGTCGATTCTCGGGGCATGGCGGCGGCCATCGAGGTGGCCCGTGCTTACGGACGCACGGTCGTCGTAGCCCCCGAAACCATGCAAAGCGGCATGAGCCAAGCCATCACCATGTACAACCCGCTCTTTTTGCGTCGGGTGCGCAAAGAGGAGGGGCTGGAGGTTTATTCCTTCTCCGGAACGCCCGTCGATTGCGTGAAAATGGCATTCGACTATCTGCTGCGCGACGAAAAGGTCGATTTGGTAATCTCGGGCATCAACCACGGCTCCAACTCGGCGGTGAACGTGCTCTATTCCGGCACGATGGGCGCCGCTATCGAAGGCAGTTTCTACGGATGTCCGTCCGTCGGATTGTCGTTGGACGACCACCACGCGGAGGCGGATTTCGAAGCCTCGATCGAATGGGGCAAACGCATCATCGGCGACGTATTAGCCCGCAACGAACGGTTACCGCTCTGTCTGAATGTCAACGTGCCGGTCGGTCGCCCCGACGAAATACGCGGTATGCGGCTTTGCCGACAGAATCGCGGATTCTGGCGCGAAGAGTTCTTCCGCCACGAAGACCCGCGCGGACGCGAATACTTCTGGCTTACGGGCGCGTTCGTCAACAACGAACCGGACGCCGAAGACACCGACGAATGGGCTTTGTCGCACGGCTACGTTTCGGTCGTGCCGGTGCAGGTCGATATGACCGACTACGAACAACTGAAGCACCTGCGGAACGTACTGCACGAATGACATCCCGACCGTCCAAACCCGACTGCCGTCCGGACGGCCCCGAATAAAACGAATCTGCCATGTTGAAATTCCTGCTCGTCATCGCCATTCTGATCCAGACCGTCGCCACGGTCTTTGCCCTGCGTTTGGTGCGAACGACCAAATACAATTCGGTGTGGATTCTCTTTATCATCGGATTCTTTCTGCTGTCGGTCGAACACGTCGTACAACTGTGCCACGAAACGGGTGGTTACGAGCCCGGAACATGGGTCGTCTATTTGGGCATCGTCATCTCGGTCTGCCTCTCGATCGGCGTCATGTATGCGCACAAACTCTTCAAATACATCGCTCGGCTCAATCGTCAGCGTCAGCTATGGAACCGCCGCATTCTGACGGCCGTGCTGCGCACCGAGGAAAAAGCCCGTTCGCGTTTTTCGAAAGAGTTGCACGACGGGCTCGGGCCGCTGCTGTCGTCGGCCAAGATGTCGTTGACGGCCCTGTCGCGCGAAGAACGCAACGACGAACAGCGTGAAATCATCGACAATACGACCGTCGTCATCGACGAAGCGATCCGCTCGCTGCGCGAAATTTCGAACAACCTGTCGCCCCACGTCCTCAACGATTTCGGGCTGGTTCGCGGCGTGCAGAACTTCATCGACAAAAGCGCCGCCATCCACGAAGCGAAAATCCGGTTCCAAACCAATCTGCGCGCGGAGCGGTTCGATACGGAGGTCGAAGTAATTCTCTATCGCGTCATCTGCGAACTGATTAACAATTCGTTGAAGCATTCGGGCTGCCGAACCATCAACCTTTCGTTGGTGCAGAACAACACCGAACTGGCCCTCGACTACACGGACGACGGTCGCGGCTTCAATCCGCAGGCCATGATGGATTGCGGCATGGGGTTGTCGAACATCGCTTCGCGGGTCAACTCGTTGGGCGGCACCTTCCAGATCGTCTCGTCGAAAGGCAAGGGCATGCGGGCGACGATCCGCATCCGCACACAGAAGGAGACGCCCCGCAAACGATCGAAACGAAAATAAATCATCCATCTATTCATGCGAACCAAACAGATCATCGTATTGGGCGGCGGCATCAGCGGCTACGGCTCCGCCATCTTGGCCAAAAAAGAGGGATTCGAGGTCTTTCTCTCCGACAAGGGGCACATCGAGGAACGGTTCCGAAAGCGGCTCGACGAGTGGCAGGTGCCCTACGAGGAGGGCGGCCACACCGAAGAACGCATCTTGGCAGCCGATGAGGTCATCAAGTCGCCCGGAATTCCCGAGACGGCCCCCATCGTGCGCAAAATCCGGGAACGAGGCATCCCCGTCATCTCCGAAATGGAGTTCGCGGGCCGTTATCTGAACGGCGCCCGCTGCATCTGCATCACGGGTTCGAACGGCAAGACGACGACCACTTCGCTGATTTACAAAATCATGCGCGATGCGGGCGCGAACGTTGCATTGGGCGGCAACATCGGCGAGAGTTTCGCCTATTCGGTCGCTACAGGTCGATACGACTGGTATGTACTGGAGTTGAGCTCGTTCCAGTTGGACGGCATGTACCGGTTCCGCAGCCACATCGGCGTGCTGATGAACATCACCCCCGACCACCTCGACCGCTACGACCATTGTTTCCAGAACTACGTCGATTCGAAAATGCGCATCACGCAGAACATGAATTCGCACGACTATTTCATCTATTCGGGCGACGACGAGGTGATCTGGGCACAACTGCCGAAATACGATTTCCGGATGAAGCAGCTCCCCTTCGCGGCGAAGAACGCCGTGGCGAGCGGTGCGGGCGATGCGTTCCTGTGCGACGGAAAGTTCACGGCGACGGTCGGCAGCCGATCGGTCGAAATCGACCTTGCGAAGATGAAACTGAGCGGGTTGCACAATGCTTACAACGCGATGGCCGCCGCATTGGCGACGCTGGCAGCAGGCATTGCGCCGGCGAAAATTCGGCGGGCGCTCTACGACTTCGAACCGGTCGAACATCGGCTCGAGCCGGTGAAAGAGGTCGACGGCGTGCTGTGGATCAACGATTCGAAAGCGACCAACGTCGATTCGGTATGGTATGCGTTGGAGAGCATGAAGCGGCCCGTCGTATGGATCGCCGGAGGCACGGACAAGGGCAACGACTACGGCCCGTTGAAGGCGTTCGCCCGCGACAAGGTGCACACGTTGGTCTGCATGGGCGTGGACAATGCGAAATTGGTGCGCGAATTTACGGGCGTGGTGCCCTCCATCGTCTCCACCGATTCGCTCGACGCCGCGATGCAGGCGGCCCGTTCGGCTGCCCGTTCGGGCGATGCGGTGCTGTTGTCGCCCGCCTGCGCCAGCTTCGACCTTTTCAAGAACTACGAGCAACGCGGCAAACTTTTCAAGCAATGGGTGAACGAGCACCTCGGCTAACCCGCCCGAACCGATAACCGCATCCCAAAAAACAGCGACCCGATGAACGACCCCGCAAACGCAACGAAAAACGAACGAACCCCGATCTTTTTCTCGGGCGACCGCGTGCTGTGGGTCATCGTCGTGGTGCTGGCCGTCATCTCGGTATTGGTGGTCTATTCATCGACGGCCAAGATGGCCTACGATCCGAGTTCCGGCTACTCGACCGCCCATTTTCTGCGGCAGCAGCTTTTCATTCTGATATTGAGCCTCAGCATGATGTGCATCGTGCAGCGAATCAACTGCCGCATCTACAACCGCTTCGCCCGACCGATTTACCTGCTTTCGCTGCTCTGCACCGTAGCGGCCTACTTCATCGGCCACGCAACCAACGGAGCCGCGCGGTGGATTCCGATCGGGCCGTTCCAGTTCCAACCCTCCGAGGCACTGAAAATCGCCACAGTGCTCTATTTGGCCCGACAACTCGCCTGCCGACAGAAAAACATCGCCGAACTGCGGATCGTCCCGTCGTGGCGATTCTGGACGTGGCGTTCGTCGCGAACACAGCGGCGCATCTGGCGCGAAGGCACCCGGCCGATTCTCGTACCGGTGCTGCTCGCCTGCCTCGTCATCTTTCCGGCCCACACGTCGGCAGCGGTGCTGGTCTTTCTGGCCTCGTGGGTCATGATGCTCATCGGGCGGGTGCGCATTCGGGAGTTGTTGAAACTTTTGGGATGGGCCTTTGCCGGCGCGCTACTCGTCCTCACGCTCAATCTCGGCCGCAGCGAGACCGCCGAAGGCCGTCTCGCGACGTGGTGGCACCTCTGGACGTACGATTACGATGCCGATGCACCCAAACCTGTCGATAAACTGACCGATACCGAACGTTCGATGATCGCCATCCACAACGGCAGCGTCTTCGGCGAGGGTGCCGGCCAAAGCGTCATGCGCGTGGAGATGATCCACCCCGAAAGCGACTATGCCTATGCCTTTTTCGTCGAGGAATACGGATTGTTGCTGGCGGTGGCGCTGTTGATGCTCTACCTGTGGATTTTCTTTCGAGCCATCGAGATTTTCGGACGATGCGGCACGGCCTTTCCCGGGCTGTTGGTCTTGGGATTGGCATTGCTCATCACCTGTCAGGCGTTGTTGCACATCATGGTAACCGTGAATTTGATTCCCGAAACGGGACAGACTTTGCCGTTGATTTCGCGCGGCGGGTCATCGACGCTCTTCACGACCATCGCTTTGGGGATGATTTTGAGCGTCAGCCGTCAGAACGACGAACATTCGCACATTCGTCCCCGCGGCGAAAGCATCTACGAACGGGGGTAAGCGAAGAACTGCCTTAAAAAAAGTGAGGGCGTCCGATTTTCGTTTCGGACACCCTCGCTCGTTATCTGCGAACTGCCGTCGATCAAGCCTTGCCAGCCGAACCGAGCACCTTTTCGCATTTGTGCATGTAGAGCTTCTTCAACTCATCGCGAGCCGGCCCGAGGTATTTGCGCGGGTCGAACTCGGCGGGCTGCTCGGCGAACACCGTACGAACGGCAGCCGTCATGGCCAAACGACCGTCGGAGTCGATGTTGATTTTGCAAACCGCACTCTTGGCCGCCTTGCGAAGCTGCTCTTCGGGAATGCCGACCGCCTCTTTCAGCGCGCCGCCGTGGCTGTTGATAATCTTCACGTACTCCTGCGGAACGGACGACGAACCGTGCAACACGATAGGGAACCCGGGGAGTTTCGTTTCGATTTCGGCCAAAATGTCGAAGCGCAATTCGGGCGGCACGAGAATCCCTTCGGCGTTGCGCGTGCACTGCTCCGGACGGAACTTGTAGGCGCCGTGCGACGTACCGATCGAAATGGCCAACGAATCGACACCCGTTTTCGATACGAAGTCGATGACGTCTTTCGGGTCGGTGTAGTGCGAATGCTCGGCGGACACCTCATCTTCGACACCGGCCAGCACGCCCAACTCGCCCTCGACCGTAACGTCGTACTGATGAGCGTAATCGACGACTTGTTTGGTCAGCGCGACATTCTCCTCGTAAGGCAGCGACGAACCGTCGATCATCACCGACGAGAAGCCCATGTCGATGCAGCTCTTGCACAAATCGAACGAATTGCCGTGGTCGAGGTGCAGAACGATAGGAATGTTCTTTCCCAGTTCCTTGGCGTACTCCACAGCGCCCTGTGCCATGTAACGCAGTAGCGTCTGGTTGGCGTATTTGCGGGCACCGGCCGAAACTTGGAGAATCACCGGCGACGAGCATTCGACGCAAGCCTGAATGATGGCCTGCATCTGCTCCATATTGTTGAAGTTGAAGGCAGGAATGGCATATCCGCCCTTGACGGCCTTGGCGAAAAGCTCCCGCGTATTCACCAGCCCCAGTTCTTTGTAGGATACCATAATGACAATTTGAAATTTATCTGTTAAACGTTTGTTACGCAAATATCGTTCATTTTTCTCGCTTCGGCGTACCCCGATCAATCGGGTTCTGCCCTCGGCTTATCGAAAACGTTCAGTTTGCACACGAAACCGGCACAAATGTACGAATTTTTCTCGATCGAAGGTTCTTTTTGTGAAAAAAATAACAGACAGCCGGCAATAGTTGTTTTTTTACGGATTGTTTTTTGTATTTTTGCCCCGAAACGGAAAGCGAACCGCCACAGCGGAAGCGAAAACCGACCGAGCGGAACAACCATTAGCGAAAAAACTTAAAATTATCGAACCAAAATGGAGAAACACAGTTTGAATCTCGCCGCTGCGGGAACGAAAAAAGAATTATACGACCGTTGGGTCGACGAGGTATGCGCTTTTCTCGAAGACGCAGGGCCGAAACTGAATTGTTGTTGCAGTGCCATGCAGTCGCGGCCGGAACTTGATAAATCGCCCGAAGTCGTATTTCTCGGATATAATGCCAATGAGGTATCCAGCTGGGATCCCGCAAAAGGAGCCAATCGGGAACGTTTCTATACGGGCAATCCGTGTTTTTATGAAAACGACGGAAAAAAACGCATGACATGGCCGGTTTGGTCGAAACTCTACGGTATGATGAAATGGGCGAACTGCACCAGACCGATGGAAGACGGCAATTTCGTATTTATGAATGCGATTTATTTCGGAAGCAAGAGTATCAAAGCACTGAAATCACTTCCGGAACACAAACAAGCTATCGACAAATGTCTGGATTTCACGGAACAGGCGATTCAAACCGTTTTCCGCCCCAATCTGGTGGTCTGCTTCTCGCCGGAAGTGTTCGACCAGCTGAATGCTAAATTCGGATTCGAGCGAGTCGAGACGCTCAATCCGCTCAACGGCGAAAAATATGTTTCCGATAAAGCGATCAAACGCGGTTGGTGGGGAGACAGCAAGGTCATCGGCATTCCGCATCCATCGCAGGCTATCAGTAATGACGAACTCGGCGCCGTCGCCCTCTTCATCAAACAGGAATTAGAAACGAAATAAACAAAATCGGAGTTTTGCGTATCGGGGATGCCTCTGCGGGGTGTCCCCGATGCCGTTTTGCCGACGGTGCGGAGATGCGCTGTTAATAAAATAACAAATCAACCGGAAATCGTTGCGTTTTACGGATTGTTTTTTGTATTTTTGCCCCGAAACGGGAAGCGAACCGCCACAGCGGAAGCGAAAACCGACCGAGCGGAACCGAACGGAACGACTATTAGCGAAAAATAACGAAATACGAATAAAAATATGCCGGAATTCATCTATCAAGAACCCTACCCCGTCGGGGAGGACAAGACGAAGTATCGCCTGCTGACGAAAGATTATGTGAAAGTCGTCAAATGCGACGGACGCAACGTGCTCGAAATCGCTCCCGAGGGGCTCGAACTGCTCTCGCGGGCCGCTTACAACGACGTGTCGTTCTATCTGCGGGCCAGCCATTTGCAGAAGCTGCGCGCCATTCTCGACGACGCGGAGACCAGCGACAACGACAAATTCGTGGCCTACACCATGCTGCTGAATCAATGCGTGGCGGCCGAAGGCAAGCTGCCGACCTGTCAGGACACCGGCACGGCCATCTGCATCGCCCACAAGGGCGAAGACGTCTATACCGGCGTCGACGATGCCGAACACATCGCCCGCGGTGTCTACGAGACTTACAAAGAACGCAACCTGCGCTATTCGCAGGTCGTGCCGTTCACGATGACCGACGAGAAAAATTCGGCTACCAACCTGCCCGCGCAGATCGACATCTACGGCGGCAAACCCGGCATGGAGTACGAATTTTTGTTCATTACGAAGGGCGGCGGCTCGGCCAACAAGACCTTCCTCTACCAACAGACGAAGGCGCTGCTCAACGAAAAGTCGCTGACGGCGTTCATCGCCGAACACATCAAGGACCTCGGCACTTCGGCCTGCCCGCCCTACCACTTGGCCATTTGCATCGGCGGCACGTCGGCCGAAATGTGTCTTTCGACCGTGAAGAAGGCGTCGGCCGGCTATCTCGACGAGCTGCCCACCTCGGGCAACGAGGGCGGACGCTGCTTCCGCGACCTCGAATGGGAGGAGAAAGTGCTGAAAATCTGTCGCGAGAGCGGCATCGGCGCCCAGTTCGGCGGCAAGGCGTTCGTGCACGACGTGCGCGTAATCCGTGCTCCGCGTCATGCGGCATCGTGCCCCGTAGCAATCGGTGTAAGCTGCTCCGCAGACCGCAACATCCGCGCAAAAATTACACCGGAGGGCATCTTCCTCGAAGAGTTGGAGAAAAATCCGGCCCGCTTCCTGCCGAAGGAAGCACCGGCCATGTCGCCCGCCGTGGACATCGACTTGGACGAGGGCATGGACAAGGTACGCGCCATTTTAACAAAATATCCCATCAAAACCCGCCTGCGTCTGCGTGGCACGCTGATTGTCGCACGCGACATCGCCCATGCCCGTATCAAACAGATGCTCGACGAAGGGAAACCCATGCCGGAATACTTCAAGAAACACCCGATCTACTACGCAGGCCCGGCCAAGACGCCCGAAGGCATGGCCTCGGGGTCGTTCGGCCCGACGACGGCCGGCCGCATGGATCCCTACGTCGATCTGTTCCAACAGCACGGCGGTTCGATGGTGATGGTGGCCAAAGGCAACCGTTCGCAGGCCGTTACGGACGCCTGCAAGGCGCACGGCGGATTCTATCTCGGTTCGATCGGCGGCCCGGCCGCCATTCTGGCCCAAAATTCGATCAAGTCGGTCGAGGTCGTCGACTTCCCCGAGTTGGGCATGGAGGCCGTGCGCAAAATTTATGTCGAGGATTTCCCCGCCTTCATCATCGTCGATGACAAAGGCAATGACTTTTTCGCCGACTTCAAACACTAAACGACAGGCGAAGCCGTTATACGCGTGAGGGTTCCGGCACATCGGTGCAGGTGCCGGAACTTTTGCCGGTCGCGCCGGATTTTTCGTCGGCCGATGCGGAAGCCGATTCCGCCGACCGGCACCGAAAGGGTGTGTAAGATGTAATGTTATGAAATTTTTCGTTGCGAAATTTGCCAAAGCGCTGTTTTCCAAAGCGTCGGCCGTACTGCTTTTCGCGGGGGCCGTTCTGAACGCGGAGGCGGCCGACAAGGTTACGTTCGAGGCTTCGTCGCCGCTGACGGTCGCCGTCGGCGAGGCGTTCCGCGTGGAGTTCTCGCTCAATGCAGAACCAGACAAAGATACATTCGTGGCCCCCTCGTTCGAGGGGTTCGACGTGCTGGCAGGGCCGTCCGTTTCCAAAGGCTCGTCGATCTCCATCATCAACGGCTCGATGACCAAGACGTACAGCTACAACCTCACCTACGTCCTGCTGGCGCAGCAGGCGGGCAACTTCACCATCGGCTCGGCGCAGATTGCGGCGGACGGCACGACCTACCGCACCCAGCCGCTCCCTATCGAAGTGGTACAGGAGACCGGTTCGCAAGGGGGAGGCTCGGGAGGCCGCGATGCCGACCGGACGCAGGAGAACGAAGCATCGAACAATGCCCAGCGACAAGTCGCCAGCGACGATATTCTGTTACGCGCCATCGTATCGCGCACGTCGGTCTTCAAGGGTGAGCCGCTGCGCGTAACCTTCAAACTCTACGAACGGGTCAACGTCGTGGGTTACGACGGCGTGAAGTTCCCGTCGTTCAACGGATTCTGGGCTCAAGAACTCGACACGGACAACACTCCGCGCCGCCGCGAAACCTACAACGGCAAAGTCTACGAAACGCTCGTCGCGCGCGAATTTCTGCTCTACCCGCAACAGTCAGGCACGCTGACCATCGACCCGGCCGAACTGACCGCCGTAGCGCAGGTCGTGGTCCAAAGCCGCAACATCGACCCGTTTTTCGGCGGCGGACACGAAGTTTATAACGTTCCGCGCAAGGTGCAGAGCCAGCGGGTAACCGTCGCTGTCAAGCCGTTACCCGCGGGAGCTCCGGCCAGCTTCAACGGAGCCGTCGGACGGTTCAGTTTGGATGCCACGCTGCCGCCCGACCGAATCGCGGCCAACTCAGCGTCGACCTACACGGTGAAAATCGCCGGTTCGGGCAATCTGACCTTCGTCCAAGCGCCGAAGCTGACGCTTCCGACCTCGTTCGAGCAGTACAACGTCAAAACTACCGAATCGATCAACGCCTCGACGTCCGGCATTTCTGGCTACCGGCAGTTCGAATACCCCTTCATCGCGCGAGCCGAAGGGACGTACGAAATCGAACCGGTGGAATTTACCTACTTCGACCCCGAACGGATGCAATACACCACCCTGCGAACCAAGCCGCTGACCCTCGACGTTACGCCCGATGCGTCGGGCAACAACGGCGCCCCCGTCGTGCAGGGGCGCGGGATGTCGAAAGAAGACGTCCGACTGTTGGGGCAGGACATTCGGTTCATCAAGCTCGGGAATCCGCAACTGCGAATCGACCGCAAGCCCTTCCTTTTCGGCACGGCTTACTGGCTGCTGCTGACGGCGATCGTGCTCGCATTCGGCGGAACGTACCTCACCCTGCGCCACCGCATCCGCGAGCGGCAGAACGTGGCGCTCGTGCGCGGCAAACGGGCCAACAAAGTCGCCGTGCAACGGTTCCGTGCGGCCAAGCACTACATGGAGGAACAAAACCGCCATGCCTTCTACGAGGAGATGCTCCGTGCGCTGTGGGGCTACATGAGCGACAAGTTCAACATACCGGTAGCCAATCTGACCAAGGAAAACGTCCGCGAGGAGCTGCACAAGCGCGGCGTTCCGGCGGAACAGTCGCAGCGTTTCACGGCGATCGTAACGCTGTGCGACGAGGCGCAGTATTCGCCCGTAGCGTCGTCGCAGATGAGCGATGTCTATGCCGAAGGGGTGGACTTCATTTCACGGATCGAATCGGCGATAAAACATTAGGAATCATGAAGAGAACGATCATAACCGGCCTGCTGCTGTTGGGAGGGATGCTCCTCGGCGCAACCGCAACGGCCTCGGCCCAAGAGCAACGCGCCGCTGAAGCATCGACCGCAACGGAACAGCCTGCGGCCCTGCTTTCGGATGAACAGGCGGAAACGGCGACGGAGGAAATCCGGCCGAATCTCGTGTCCGAGACACCCGAACGGCTGTGGGACGCAGCGAGCACGGCTTACATCAACGGAAATTACCACGAAGCGGTGGAGGCCTACGAACAGTTGGTCGCCCGCGGATTTAGCTCGGCGAAGCTCTACTACAACCTCGCGAACGCCTATTTCAAAGAGGAACAGTTGGGTCGCGCGATCCTCTTTTATCGGAGAGCCTTGCGGATCGACCCGGGCAGCGTCGATGCCCGCTACAATCTGAGCGTTGCCGAAGCCCGCACGAAAGACAACATCGAACAGGTGCCCGAATTTTTCCTGACAAGCTGGTTCCGCGCCATCCGGCAGACGATGAACTGCACGGTCTGGAGCATCCTGTCGTTGGTCTCATTAGCTTGCGGATTGGGCTTGATTCTGCTCTATCTGCTGACCCAACGGCTCTCGTTGCGCAAAACCGGATTTTACGGCGCGCTCGCCGCGCTGACGATCTTCATCGTAACGACCTGCTTCGCCGCAGGCGAACGGCGCAGCATGCTCGACCGCTCGGAAGCAGTCGTGATGTCGTCGTCGGCATCGGTGAAAAGCGCGCCGGATCGTTCGGCGACCGACCTCTTCGTCCTGCATGAAGGTACGTCGGTGCGCATCACCGACCGGCTCGATTCGTGGTGCGAGGTAACGATTGCCGACGGCAAGAAGGGCTGGGTCGAACGTTCGAAGATTGAAACGATCTGATGTCGAAGCTGTTACAAGAGGTCGTCGGCGAACTTTCGAAACTGCCGGGCATCGGTCGCCGCACGGCGCTGCGATTGGCGATCCATCTGTTGCGGATGGAACCGGAATCGGTTGCCGACATGACCCGCAGCATCGACCGCTTCCGACAGGAGGTGAAATACTGCTCGGTGTGCAACAATCTGTCGGACGAGGAGATTTGCCCCATCTGCGCCGATCCCGAACGCGACCGCTCGACCATCTGCGTGGTGGAACAGGTCGCCGACGTGCTGTCGATCGAGAACACGCACCAATACAAGGGTTTGTACCACGTATTGGGCGGCGTCATCTCGCCGATGCAGGGCATCTCGCCGTCGGACTTGAAGATCGATCTGCTGACCGAACGCATCGCCCGCGGCGGCGTGAAAGAGGTGATCCTGGCCATCTCGACCTCGGTCGAGGGCGAAACGACGCTCTTTTATTTGATGAACCGGCTGCGTCCGTTCGAAGGGCTGAAAATCACCTCCATCGCGCGGGGCATCGGCTTCGGCGACGAATTGGAGTACGTGGACGAACTGACCATCACCCATGCGCTGCGCAACCGACGGGAAATCGAATAGTGAAGGAAACAAACAAAATAGGAAAAAGAGTATGGAATTTTTGACGAACGAAAAACTGACCATCGTCGGCGCGGCCGGCATGATCGGTTCGAACATGGCCCAAACCGCCGCCATGATGCGGCTGACGCCGAACATCTGTCTGTACGACCCCTTCGAGCCGGCCTTGGAAGGCGTGGCCGAAGAGTTGCGCCACTGCGCATTCGAGCAGGTGAACATTACGTGGACGACCGACATCCGAGAGGCGCTGACCGGAGCCGCCTACGTCGTATCGTCGGGCGGTGCCGCCCGCAAGGCCGGTATGACCCGCGAAGACCTTTTGAAGGGCAATACGCAGATTGCAAAGGAGTTGGGCGAGAACATCCGCACCTACTGCCCCGACGTGAAACACGTCGTCGTGATCTTCAATCCGGCGGACATCACGGGCCTCGTAACGTTGATCCATGCCGGTATCGAACCGTCGCGCATTTCGACCCTTGCCGCGCTGGATTCCACGCGGCTGCGCTCGGAATTAGCCAAATACTTCCGCATTTCGGCCGATGAAATCACCAACTGCCGCACCTACGGCGGTCATGGCGAACAGATGGCCGTATTCGCTTCGACGACGCTCGTCGCCGGACGTCCGCTTTCGGAGCTGATCGGCACGAAGATGCCGGTCGAAGATTGGCATGCCCTGCAACAGCGGGTCGTCCAAGGCGGCAAACACATCATCGACCTGCGCGGCCGTTCGTCGTTCCAAAGCCCTGCTTATCTGTCGATTTGCATGATTGCGGCGGCCATGGGCGGCAAACCGTTCACCTATCCGGCCGGCGTGTTCATCCACAACGACGAATACCAGCACATTTTGATGGCCATGGAGAGCGAAATCACCGCCGACGGCGTTCACTACAAAGACGTGCACGGTACGGCCGAAGAACATGCCCTGCTGACGGAGAGCTACAAGCACCTTTGCACCTTGCGCGACGAGGTGATTGCGATGGGGGTCATTCCGCCCGTCGCCGAGTGGAAAAAGCTCAATCCGCATTTGGAGTAACCGCGATTCGGATAAGTAACTATATTCCATTTTACACCGAATCAAGTTGGCGAATGTATTCACATCTCCGACGGTCGCGCCGATCGCGGCAAAGCCGCGTTTGCAGATTTGACCCACCCCCAAACCCCCGCCTTGGCGGGGGCTTCGGTCGAAACCCGCAAGGTCTTACGGTTTTGGTTTACCGTCGGTGTAAATTTGTATATAATCGCCCTCGAATATTCGAACGAGAAAGCCCGCGAACAGTCGCGGGCTTCCTCATTTTTCGGGAACCGTTTCCCGAAAATTACTTTGCGGCACCTGCCGCCGTATTCGCCTGAAAGACAGCCCGCAGCTCGCCATTCGAGAGCAACAGCAACATAGGGCCGTCCATATCGTAATGGTCGGTCGCTTCCAGCGTTTTGCACAGAGCCGCTTCGGTATCCTCATCGGTGGGACAGGCCATGCGGGTCGATGCGATCGGGCCGATTTTCAGCGTCCGGTCGTCCGTCAGCTCGTAACGACCCGTCAAGCGATTGCAGCCGCCGACCCCCGACAAGGTACCGTCTTCGGCGAACCGCACGGTGAACTGCCCCGATTCGGAACGGATGTTCCGTCCTCCCAACTGAATCAAACGCCATTCGGTGCCGACCAACGGCTTCCGCGTCTGCTTCTGATAAGAATGG
This sequence comes from uncultured Alistipes sp., assembly GCA_947591475.1. Classification (GTDB taxonomy): domain Bacteria; phylum Bacteroidota; class Bacteroidia; order Bacteroidales; family Rikenellaceae; genus Alistipes. Next base: position 26,529 of record CANQDE010000007.1, on the reverse strand, counting down.
CAGGCGCAACACCCGACGAAAAAAATTACTACGGCGAACAGTCCGCCGATTTTCAACGAATTTTTCATATTTTTGTCCTATTCTTAATTCATTTCACTATGAAACGCATCATCGCTTCGCCCGCCGCACCGGCTGCCGTCGGGCCCTATTCGCAAGCCATCGAAACCGACGGCACGCTCTATCTGTCGGGACAACTGCCCATCGACGGGGCGACCGGCGCCATGCCCGAAGGCATCGAAGCCCAGACCCGCCAATCGCTCACGAACATCGGCCATATCCTGCGCGAAGCGGGCTACGATTTCTCGCAAATCGTGAAGACCACCGTTTTGCTGCAGCACATCTCCGATTTCGCTGCCATGAACAAGGTCTATGCCGAATTTTTCACTTCGAACATGCCGGCCCGCATCTGCTTCGAGGTCGCTGCCCTGCCCAAAGGCGCCTTGGTCGAAATCGACGCGATCGCAGCGAAATAACGCATTCGGCTCCGTCCGTCGGGAACCGTCGCTATTGCAGACCGGCGGTTTTCCGACGGATGTGTTCCAGCATATCGTCGGTCATACTCGACAAATCCCACTCGGGCTTCCACCCCCACTCCTCGCGGGCGCACGTGTCGTCCAACGAATTGGGCCAGCTTTCGGCGATCTCCTTCTTTACTGGGTCGATGTCGTAATCCATCGTGAACGACGGAATCCGCTTCACGATTTCGGCCCGAATGATCTCGGGCGTGAAACTCATCGACGCCAGATTGAAGCTGTTGCGATGGAGCAGTTTAGCAGGGTCGGCCTCCATCAGCTCGACGCAAGCCCGCAAAGCATCGGGCATGTAGATCATATCCATGTAGACGTCCGCTGGAACAGGACACGTGAAACGGCCCGTTTTGACCGCCTCGTAATAGATCTCGACGGCATAATCGGTCGTCCCGCCACCGGGCAGCGTTACGTTCGAGATGATGCCCGGGAAGCGCACCGAACGGGTATCGACCCCGTATTTGTGATGATAATAGTTGCCGAGCATCTCGCCCGTAACCTTGCAAACGCCGTAGATGGTCGTCGGTTGCATGATGGTGTCCTGCGGGGTTTTGTCCTTGGGCGACGTCGGGCCGAACGCGCCGATGGAGCTGGGCGTAAAGAGCGCGCAATGATGTTGACGGGCCACTTCGAGCGAATTGTTCAGCGCACCCATATTGACATTCCAAGCCATCTGCGGATTGCGTTCCCCGACCGCAGAAAGCAACGCCACCAAATTGAAAATCGTATCGATTCGATAGCGTGCAACGACCGAAGCCATGGCCGTAGCATCCAGCGCATTGAGGACTTCGAAAGGACCCGTTTCGCCGAGCGTCCGGCATTCGCGCATATCGGTCGCAACGACATGCACATCGCCGTAGATTCCACGCAGATAGGTTGTCAATTCGGAGCCGATTTGGCCGCCGGCACCGACAATGAGGATTCGTTTCATAGGGTTGAAGTTGTGAATTCGAAGTAAAGGTAGAAAATAATCGGGAAAGTTGCATAAATTTTTGGTCAATTCATTTTTCTTGCGTACTTTTGCACCGCAAAACAAGGGAAATGCTGTTGTAGCTCAGTGGTAGAGCACTTCCTTGGTAAGGAAGAGGTCACGAGTTCAAGCCTCGTCAACAGCTCTGGAAGCCTAAGAGAAATCAGGCAATCGAGTATAAAAAGCCTTATGTGTCAATAACATGTAAGGCTTTTTCGTTTTTTGATACCTGCGGGAAAGTGCAATCGAAAGCAAGTTTTCCGAGCCCAATTCGTGACCAATTGGGCTTGGGCTGAAAACAGGTCACAAATTATCTGTATTGCACTGTTTTTCACTACTTTGCACCGCAATAGTTCTATACTGCATACGTTTAATCATTAAACCTTTGCAGCCATGTGCCGACACACCACTTTCTTCGTGGTTTTCTTCTGCAAGGGAACCAAACTCAACAAAAGGAAAGAACCTATCACTACGGATGAGCAAGGTGTCTTATGGATTCATAAGCCGAGGGAGAAAACTTCCGCATGACTTCGAGGCGCGACGGTCGATGCAAATACTTCGTTCACTGGAACAGAAATACGACCTGCACCCAGCCGTCGGGAGGGGGCGGGCATTTTCAAACCGTGACAAATTGTCATGGTTTCATTGACTTCGGCTTTCAAACGCTGTTTTAGCTTGCGCCAATAAGCTGCGGCACGTCAGGACGGCTACTACGTTGATGATGGAACAATACCATTTCTAGGCTTTGTCATCCCACACCACGCACACTTTGCGCTTCTCGAAAAGTTGTATGGCTTGCTTTTGGGGCGTGGCTACTTCTTGATTTGGCTGTCATAGTAGGCAATGCGTTCGTTGCAAATCCTGTTGTTAGATTTGAATATATTGAAAAAGTCACTCAAAGTAGGTTTCTATTTATTTCGAAACCTTTAAGTGCTTAAGTAGTACTCGTTTTTGCCGGTCGTCCACCTTTTCCATCGCGGGGCGATTGATTCCCATTTTATCGAAAATTTAGGGTATGGTCATCATCTCGCCGGTTGTTAAAATTTCGATTCTTCCGCAACCGAGCCGCCGTTAAAAAAGTACCAACTTTGGAGGTGCCTTCTCCCCTCCCTTGCAGGCAAGCTGTTTCTTAGTGCAAAAAACTTTTTGTACAGCAGAAAACACAGTTTGCTATACTCCTGACATAAAATGTCGTTGGGCAATTATTCGGCTATTCATCGGATAGCTGGATTGCTCAGCCGCCGTAAGGACGGACTCGGCGGCTTGCATCGGAACCGACATTATGAAGATAACGCTGATTACAAGACAAAAAAAGAGCGGATTACCGTCACGGCTCCGCTCGGATGAACATTCCAAGATAATTTGAACTTTTTATATTAACGCTTTGGTAAGAAATGTTCACCTTAGTGTTTCTGAAATCGATCGTACGGTCGATTCCAAAATTCTATGTCTTTCTTGTCTTCGGCGAACAAACTCCGAAGATTGCGCAAACTACTCGATCAAGTGGTTGTACTGCGTCTCGCCGAGCGGAACGACCCACACCCAATCATTGGTTCCGGCGTCGTTCGGACCAACCGTTACAGCCCAGTTTTTACCGAATGTACCAGCACATTCACCGTTCGCATCCTTGTCTTGATAGGACTTGCGCGAAATCGATGCACCTAGACGTTTCAAGTCGAACCATGCGGCACCTTCGCCCCACAATTCCATGCGACGGGTGAGCAGAATTTGTTCGATGAGGTCTTGTCCCGATGCCGAGGTCGGCGTGTAAGCGTCGTCGCGGGCTCCATTGAGTTCGTCGAGCAGGGCTTTGGCCGCTGCTTCGTCGGGAGAAGCCTGCTTGCAGAGGGCCTCCGCCTCAATTAGGTACATTTCACCAGCACGCATGAAGCATTGTTGCGAAACACCCGGCAATGCGAACACCGCGAACTTCAACTGGCCGTAGATAGCCGGACGATTCGGATAGTACGTCGCAGCGCCATAGGCTTTATAGCTCGGCAGTTGCATCATATAACCCAGCATCTTTTTGTACAAAGCGACACCTTCGGCCGTACCGACATTGGCTTGCGCATAGGCACCGACCGTCTGACCGTAAACGAAGCGATCCGACGGGAAAAGGTTCTGGTGGAAGAACAACGCCTTGCGCACGTCGGTATCGGGGAACTGATCGACCAACTCGCGGTTGCCGACCGTGTTATAGTTGGCCGCAGCGGAAGTGTAGCCGTTATAGGCATGGTAGGTGCCGAACGAATAGTACCACATGTTCTCTTCCGTCGAAGCGAACCCGCCGAAAATCCATTCGCCGTTGGCCTCGCAGAATCCCCCTGCATATTCGTCCTGCGACATCAGTTCGTAACCGTCGCGGGCTTCGTGCGCCGCTTCGGCAGCCGTCTCCCAATCTTCGCGGGCAAGGGCGGCACGAGCTTTTACGCCGTAAGCCATGCCGATGCTCGGCAGGTAGAAGTCCGAAGGTTCGATGCCCGAAGACGCGAAGAGTTCGATTGCCTTGTCGCAATCGGTGTAAATCTGCTCGTAGCATTCGGCCAACGTCGCCAGTTCCTGCGAACCGGTCGAGGCCTCAACACGCAGCACCACGCCGGCCGAAGCGCCGTTATCGGAATCCATCCAGCGCTTGCCGAAAATCTGTACCAAGTAGGTATAAGCGTAAGCGCGGTAGGTCAGTGCCTGTGCTTTGTAGAAATCGCGCAGATCGGCATCGCCTTCCGCCTCGTCGATACCCGACAAGACGCGGTTGGCATTACCAATTACGTTGTAGAGGAACCACCAAGCGTAACCCGAGAACGCGGCGTTGTTATTGACGCAGAGAACCATGTTGGAACTGTTGTACCCGCCCAATCGCTCCACGATAAGGTCGTTGCCGCACATGTCGCCCAAACGCATCAACACGGTGCTCATGCCGCAATAGCCCTGACCATAGGAACTTTGCTGGGTGATCATCAACTGGCTGATGCCGTTGATGACCGAGCCGTAACTGGAAACATCTGCGAACAGTTGGTCTTCCTCGATGGAACTGGCCGGCTTGGTCTCGAGGTAGTCGTCCGAGCAGGACACACCCGCCAGAAGCAAGGCGAGCACGAATGTATATTTAAGAAGTGTTTTCATAATCGTTTTCACTGAATTTTGGCGTTGGTTAGAATTTCAGATTGGCACCGAACGTATAGATACGTGCACTGACATAGGTTTGGTCTTGGCTACCCGTGAACGAATACTGCGGGTTGAGACCGCGCCGCGAGGTGCAGGTCAGCGGGTTTTCGACGCTGAACGACACGGAGAGTTCCCCTAAACCGAGCTTGTTCATCCACGTTTTGGGGAACGTGTAGGTCAGACCGATGTTCTTGATGATGAAATACGAAGCGTCCGTCAGCCAGCGATCCGAAGCCGCATAGGTGTAAGTAGCCATACCGCTGCCGGTGGTCGGGATGCCGTCGGGAGCGAGCCGGTTCGGAGAATCGGCCGTCATGCCTTCGGGAACGCCGTTCCATGCACCGAGAATATCCTTATGCAATGCCTGCGGGCCGTTCAGATAAGGATACATCAACGTACTATAGGTGCTGTCATAGACCTTGCCGCCGATCGAATAGGAGCAAAGCGCATTGAACGTGAGGTTTTTCCACGTCAAGGCAGTGGTGATACCGCCGTAAACGGTCGGCAGGGCCGTTCCGCTCCAGTCCTTGCGGGCATAAGTGGTAACAGGCGTATAATACTTGCCGCCGATTTCTTCGGCATATCCGGCATTGGCATACATTTCGGCGTCGTAATTCTCCGTATCGAACTCGTACATGGCATAACCGGTCAGTTGGTCGACACCGGCGTATTGGTAGAGGTAGAACTCGTAGATGGAGTGGCCCTCCTCGTAACGCCGCGTACCCGAATCATACCCCTTGTGATTGGGAAGATCCTTGATTTTGTTTTTCAGGAACGTGGCGTTCACGCCCAAATCCCATTTCCAATTCTTGCTGCGGATGAGGTCGACATCGATCGAAACCTCGACGCCGTAGTTCTTCACCGAACCGAAGTTGCGGGTAATGTAAGGATTGGATTCGTCCGTACCGAGCGTACCGACCGATTCCGGCAGATTTTCGTTGTAAATCAAGTCTTTCGAGCGTTTGCTGAAATAGTCCACCGTCAGGTCGACGCGGTTCCACAGACGGGCGTCGATACCCACGTCGAACGACTGCGTAGTCTCCCACTTCAAATCGGGATTGCCTAACTGCGAAGCGACGACGGCCAGTTTATTGTCGTTCTGGCCGAATCCGTAAAGGGTCTTGTAGGCATAGTAACCGGCGCTCTGGTCGTTGCCCACTTCACCGTAGGAAGCGCGGAGTTTCAGGAAGTCGATCCACGAAGCCTTTTTCATGAACTGTTCGTTGGAAACGACCCAGCTGCCGCCCAGCGACCAGAAGTTACCCCAACGGGCATCTTTGGCGAAACGCGAGGAACCGTCGCGACGGAACGAAGCCTCGACGAAGTAACGCTCGTCGTAGTTGTAGCGTGCACGGGCAAGATAGGATTCCGTCTTATAGTTATTGGCCAAACCTTCGATATACTGCATGGCACCGAAAGCGTTGAACTGGTCGACCGGAACGCCCTGATCGACCTTCATCGCAAAGTCGTAATCGTACTTATAGGCATAGTTTTCGTGGCCCAACAGCACGTCGATATGATGATGTCCGGCGAAATCCTTGTTGTAGGTCAACTGCTCCTGCAAGGTGTAGGTGCGATACTTATAGTAGGTTTTCTCCATACGACCGCCGTTCGATGCACCGTCGCCGATTTCGGGGTTGTTGTAGGTCTTGTCGACCGTGTAACGCTCGTCCAGCGACCCGCGTACGGTGAAATCGAAATCTTTCAGGAACGTGAAGGTAGCATAAGCCGAACCGTTGAGCGTCAGCTTCGAGATGCGGTTGTAATCGTTCTGCAACTCATAAGCGATATTGCGGTTACCCAAATAGGGCGACGTCGTATCGAATATTTTGTTGCCGTTTTCGTCGAGCAGATAGCTGCCGTCGGCGTTGTGCATATACATCGGATAAACCGGTGCCATCATGCGGGCCGAGTAGAACGGGTTGGCATAATACTCACTGTACGCCATCGCTTGATAGTCGCTGTACTGCGACGAACCCGACAGATTGAGCCCCGTGCGGAACCATTTGTTAGCCCTGAAGTTGGCGGACAAACGCCCCGTGAAACGCTCGAAATCGTTGTTCTTGATGTAACCCTCTTCGTTGAGGTAGGACAACGAAGCGAACACGTCGTAACGATCGCCAGCCGCGTCGGCCTGAATGTTGTACTCGCCGCGATACCCCGTTTGTTCCACGCCGTCGAACCAGTCGAGGTCGGTATAACCGGGCAGTTTCTTGGCGATGACCTTGCCGTTGTCGTCGAACACGGCGTTGTCGGCGGCATCGTAGATATTACGCTGAATGTAATACGGGATCAACTCCTCTTTCGTGTCGGAAATGGATTGGGCATGCGCTGCATCGGGCGCAAAGCCCTTATCATAGGCGTAATAATCGTAGTTGTCGGTATAGCCGGCGGTGAACATCGCCTCCATCCACCGATCGGCATCCAACGTCTCGTACTCGCCGATACCGCGCGTGTAGACGCCCTGCTTGGTGCTGACGTTGATGTTGAGCTTACTGCTGCGGCCCTTCTTGGTGGTGATCAGAATCACGCCGTTGGCTGCACGGTTGCCGTAAAGTGCGGCCGACGATGCGTCTTTCAAGACGTTGATCGACTCGATGTCGGCGGGATTCAAATCGTTGATCGAACCCGAAAAGATGGTGCCGTCGACCACGTACAACGGCGCATTGGTACCGTTGATGGAGCCGAAACCGCGAATGCGGATGTCGGGCGCGGAACCCGGTTCGCCGTAGGAGCTGTTGACCTGCACGCCGGACGAAACGCCTTCGAGGGTGCTCGTAACGCTCGATGTGGCGCGCTTTTCGATATCCGCGCTCTTGACCGAGGTTACGGAACCGGTCAACGAGGCTTTCGAAGCGGTACCGTAGGCCACGACGATCACGTCGTCGATAGACTGGTTGTCTTCGTGCAACTGAATGGCAAGATGCGTTTTGCCCGCAATGGCGACGGATTGCGTTCCGAACCCGATGAACGAAATCGTAAGCGTACCGTTCGCAGGAGCGGTAACGGAAAATTCTCCTTCCGGACCGGTCGTCGTGCCGATCGAAGTACCTTCGACGTAAACCGAAGCTCCGATGATCGGGGCTCCGTTCGGATCCGTCACCGTACCGGATACATTCCGGTTTTGGGCCGATGCCAGCAGGCAACATCCCAGAACGGCCGTGAAAAGCAGTACAATTTTTCTCATAACTAACCTGAAATTTGAGTTAATACATTAATATCTCTTTCGGAGAGATTCGATTACAAATTGTAACCATTGGCAATCTGGATTTTATCGTCGGAAATCCTGATTTTGCTTAACAAAACAGTCGAAAAACCGACTGTTTATTTCATTCGAAGTAAAAAATTGTAAGGGGAAAATTTGTTCGTCCGTTTTTTTTGCCTACCTTTGTAGCCGAAAGTATATCTCTCCGAAAGAGATATTTTTTTATTTGGACCGTCCTTTCGACAGCAAGTTTATAACTAAACGGTTCGCTCGATCGACTACGGCCGTGTCGAGCGACGCGAGATAAATGCGTGTCGTCGTTTCCGAATCGTGCCCCATGCTCTCGCTGATGACCGAAATCGGGATATTTTCACTTTTTGCCAAACTCGCCCACGTATGCCGGGCAACGTACATCGTCAGCGGTGCCGTCAAACCCAACTTCTCACCGATTGCTTTCAGATTGCGGTTGACGAGGTGCCCGATATTCTTGTATTGTCGGCGTTCGTCGACTTCCGGGTTCGTAATGACGGGCAGCAAATATACGGGATGGGGATTCGGATATTTGTCGAGCAGTTCCTGCATGCACTTTTCCCAACGTACGGAAAGCTGCTGCCCCGTCTTTTTCCGCCGATAGGTGAGCACTCCGTTCTTCAAATCGCTCTTTTTCAGGTAGGCCATGTCCACGAACGACATACCGCGCGTATAGAAGCTCCACAAAAACATTTCCCGTGCAAACTCTTGTTGCGGCGTCCGTACCGTGTCGGGCTCCCGTATACGCCGAAGGACATCGAGCGTCACGGCCCGTTTCGTCGTGCGGAGCACTCCCGTGTAGACATGCCGAAATGGATATTTCTGTGGGGTGAGTTCTTGCTCGACGGCTCGATTGTAAACCGCCCGCAAGATACGCATATAGAAAGATGTAGTATTTTTGCTCAACCCCGTCGTTCTCAAATAAGCCTCGTAAGCTGTCGTAACGCTTGAATCCAGCTCTTCCAACAAAATATCCCGTTCCTGTCGGAATCGGGCAAAACTCCGCAGAGTGGCGGCGTAGGTCTCTCCGGTACGGGTTTTTCCCATCTTCCGCAGGCGGACAATTTGTTCCGTCATGAATCCGAAGAGCGTATCTCTCGGAATCGGACTTCGGTAAGCTGCTATAATTTCCTCGCAAGAACTGTTTCGGGTTCGTCTTTCGAAAAGGGCGATGATTCGTTGCAAACGCCCCATATCACGCTGAATGTTTTTTCGGGTTTCCGACAAATAAAACCTGCGCGACGGGTCATGCGATAGGAATGCAGCCTCCGGCGTGTCAGCGTTCCATTCGCTAGAAAAAAGTTTGTAGTCCGTCCGAATTTGACGGACTACACGATGATGAATAAGTTGATAGTAGAGCGTGCCGGTTTTCCCGTTGACGCTCGACGGTCGGAATTTCACTTTTACGCTTGTCATTTTGTCGAACGGTTTGATTAAGATGTGATTGTTTTCAGCTACAGTTATGATGGGTAACGACGACGAATGAATCCGAATCGTATCAAATGGTTACTCCGGTACATCCGTACGGCAATTCAAATCGCCCGTTGCTTTACACGTTGTCCATGCACCCCAACCGTATCTCTTTGAAAGGTCGCTCTCACCCGCCGGAAAACGGCACGGGCAATCATAACCGACTGTCCGCATAATTTGCCGGAAAACCGTATGGAAATCGGTCCCTTTGTCGATAATTATACTGTCTATCCGTATTTTTATTCTGAAAGAATCCGACAAAGATATAGTTTCCCAATTTTTTGTCGTAAAAGGCTCGGCTTTGCCGAAAGTTGAAACGAATCAAAATCCAACGAAAACAAACACCGTTTTTTTCGCGCCATAATCATGGTGTATTCGGATGTCGGGCTTGTTGTCAAGCCCTCGAATGGTAATGCAAAAATACCCAGCAGGATATTCCGACAGGACACGAAGCCCAGTACGGCCCAAATGAAGCCCTCGCCGTACGTGTAGAGTCCCAACACCCCCACGCCGAATTGCAACCACGCCATCCAACTCGTGCCTATGCCAAGTGGAAAGTGGAGGATTTTTATTTCCGTTTATTTTTCTCTATACTTCTCATAATCTTCGACTTTTTTATGCCGTAGCGGAGCCGATGCTGGATGGAATTTGTTTTGGAAGCTCGAAAATACCGTTGCTACCACAACAGATTCATCCGCTCTATTCCGGAGTTTCGTCGGATGAAAAAGATGGGAAAAAGGTTATGGTAAAAGAAGTAGAGCCAAAAATTTTAAGCCGTGAACAGGTATAGAAACGATTGCGGAAAATCGAATTTGAAAGGATACGTTCGCCTTAGCATAGTATACCGGTGGTATTCAAGCCATAATGATATTATAGAGTAGCATTAGTCGCTGCCATTATTAGGACATATGCTTTCATAGCCGAATGACACTCCAACAGGTAACACGTATTTAGCTATATTGTACTAAATCTCGATTCATATCTTTCTGCGTGGATGTTTGGTCTGCAGAATCTGCCAGCATCTAACCTAAATCGAGAAATTCGGTGGCTTTTCGGATCTTTGAGATGGGTTGGCTGTATAACGCACTACCAACGTAATAGAAGAATGTAATGATTAATGGACAATTCAAATTGTCATCTATTATTATTTGGTCAATAGATAGACGCTGTAGATGCGAGGGGGTGGAGCTCATCTTGTTAGGAGAAATTCGCAGCGTCAATGTCCCCTTGCCTGCCGTCGCTTCCGGAAGTCTAAAGTCGATTGATGTCGCTTTGGATGGATCGTCATCGGATGGCGAAGCGATGGTGCCGATCGCTGTCCCATCTACCCATATCGAGGCATCGGTATCCTTCTCCGGCAAATACACCACCCTTATTTTTTCACCTCCTTGTCTTTGGTAGAAAGCCGGTAACAGAAATGTCCGCTGGCTTTTCTCCAATGTCGATCCTCGTCAGTCCCCGATTGCGAGCCGGTCATTTCGATAAAATGATCGCTCTCGGGCTGCTGTTCTCTGCATGCGACCCTATCGACTGTAATGATTTCGAGCGCGGCCCTCTCTGTAAACCTTACGGATTCAAGGGGAAAGAACAGCCGCTCGTTCACCAAAAGCCCCATGATTTTCACCCGATATTTTAGGGCGCATTTATCTGCAATTTCGTTTCAACAACAAATATAACCCTCTTTGCCGTATTTGCGAACGATCCTATAAGGACATTTTTTATCCATGAACCGATTGGTGATCTCTTTAAAACATGCTTGTACCTGGTGAAAATCGGCATTCACTATTTCCGTGTATTCTTCCATGGATTTACTGATTGCATCCGGCAACTGTTTCATCGATACGTTTAACCTTTTTGACAGGTTAAAAGCATCCTCCTTATTCACGACGGCAGACACCGAGCAGGAATATTCGGATTCCTCGTAGTCGACATGTTCTATGGTTACCACGAGACGCATCTCTTCATCAAAACCGACATAGAGGTCTTCAACGACAGGTTGATCTTCGTCGGAACTCATGATGTGATAACAACTCCAGAGCTTCTGTTCCATAATCTGCTGCAAAATGATTTGGTAATTATATACAAAGTTACACGATTTTTTCGACAAGCCGAGCAAGGTCGATTTCGCTCACCCTCGGCTTATCGAAAACGTTCGCTCACTCGATTTGGTCTAAAGTCATATACGGTTGCCTTTATTTCAAGATAAGGGAGCGGTAAGTATCAACGTGGCCGGGCCGAGAAGTCCGGATGGAAGAAGCGGCGAATCTGCACGGAAGAACTTGAAGCAGCTGACGGTCTTACGCCCTTTCGAGGGCCGTTCCGTTCCATGGATGAGCCAGTCGGGCTGATTGGTGAGGAAACATCCTGCCGAAGGGCTTCCGGGTGCATAAGTGTAGACTAGCGGGTCGCTCCATTCCAAATCATCCGGTTCGAGTTCATCGCCGATCATTCGGTTGCGCCAAAGATTCGTAATTGCGATTTCGATTCGATTTGCACCGGAGCGTATTGCCTCGGTTATATCGCATTCATAAGGAGCCTTCCACGCAAGCGGGAGCCGCTGACCGTTGACGGTAACGAGCGCCATGTCTCTGACCTCGCCGAGCGAGAGAATCAGGCGTTCCGAAGGAGCGGCGGGCTTCACCTCTTCCGGGATCGTGATGGATTTGCGATAAATCGCCGTGCCGGAGAAATAACGGATGTCGTTATTATCGGAGTCGGTCCATGAGCACAGCGAGTCGGTTTTCACCGTGCCGATCTCCGGAAAAATGATTTCCCAAGCGCCCGACAAGGCAGCCGTTGCCTTTGTTTTCCTCGGAAGCATCTTCGGTTTGGCACTTCGCCCGGGTCGGACGATGACGAACCTCGAGCCGAACGGTTCGATTTCGAGACGAAGCGAATCGGCGTCTGCTGCGGAGTGCATCGCACAGTCATACGGATTCCATACCTCCGCGCCTCTTCCGGCAAGGTCGAACGGCAAGGTTCCGGTAACGGTGGAATCGGATGGATTGCAGACAAACAGGATGTCCGTGTCCCCGTCGGTGCGACGGAAGGTGCGGAATCCCTCTACGGAAGGAAGCTGTTCGGGGGCGGGTACCCCTTGCTGTAAAAGTGCCTGACAACGTGCCATGTAGCCGAAGAGTTCCCGGGCGCCTCCGGCCATCCACCAAGTCTGTCCGGGAACAAAGTGGGTGCCCCACAAACCGAATGACATTCCGGGCAATACACCGGGCCACGGATTGGCGGCTCCGGCATGTAGCATCATACGGTTTATCCCTGTACAAAATGCCTTGTCGCACATCGGCTTAAGCGTGGCGGGGCTGTCGCTCCATGCACGCATCGGCCAACAGGTGAACGCTTCGGCAATCATAAGCGGTTTGCCGAGTTTACGCATGGATGCTTCGTGGCGGCCCATGTCGCGCCATCCCCAGTCGGGTGCCTGCCAAAACTCCGTAGCGATGTCCGCTCCCTCCGAGGCAAGGACGATTTTTTCAAAGTCGATGATGCCGAATGGCTTCTGTCCACCCGTACCGTAAGGCTCGATCAATAGCGTGATGCCTGCTTCTCGGGCCAGACGGGTCATATATCCGTAATAATTTTCAGCCACGCATTGTTTTACGGTTTCTGCCCAGTCGCGGAGGAAACGGGCAGTCGTCGCTTCATCCCCGATCGTAGCGATACGCCCTGTCATATAGGGCAGATAGGGAATGAGGTCGTAACCCATCCGATTCCGAAATTCCTGCGGCAGCGCCGGGCTCCAGGTCTGCCCTCCGGCCTCGTAACTGTCGATTTCAAAATGCGTGAAGGTCTTCCCGACATGGTGCCCGGCTGTTTTCAATACCATCGAGGGATACCCGTTCCAAAACTTCTTTACGGCTTCCCGGCTGATTTTGTCGCACTCCAAACCGCATCCGGAATCCGGAGCCTGCGCTCGGTTCGTCTTGCCGTTCGTGGTTTGCCCGATACGCAGGATGCCGCCTCCGGAGGGGAGCGGCAGTCCCGCAGGCAAACGGAGGATTCCTTTGGCCGGGTCGAAGTATCGGGTCAAGTCGACAATTTCGTTCCATGCAGCAACTGAATCGGCGGGGACGGCCATGATGGCCACATCTTTGTAATAATTCCATTGCGGATCGACTTCCGGCTGCGGGAGAAAAACGGTAACCGAGCCGCGTGATTCGGGCAGAGGCGTTTCGCTGTAAACTAATTTTTGCATCGAATACTCTGGTGTAACGCTGACGTAGGCGCTCGATGACCATCCGGGACAATTATGCGTACCGAATGTCAGTCCGATCCGTTCGCATTCATCCAAGCTCCAGCGCAACAGCCTTTTCCAATTTTCACTTCCGATCGCGTTATCGGGATTGCCGATTCTCATTTGCATGGGGCCGCCGATCTGGAAATTCTGCACGCCTGCCAGCCCCGCCTCTTTGAACGCCTCCAAATCCCGAGTAATCCCCTCTCGTGTAACGAGCCCGTCCATCCACTGCCAGATGATAAGCGGTTTGTGCGGTTCAGCGGGATGGAGGAATAGCTCCTCGAGTTCGGCTGTACGCTCTATTGCATGAATTGGGCTGAAAGCAAAGAGAAGCGCACAGCAAAGCAGGATCGCTTTTTTAATCGTCATCGGTAGATCAGTCATTGAGTAAAAAATCGGTAATGTAGTCGGTAGAGCGGAGGAAATCATCCGGTTTGAAGCCGTGTCCAGCATCTTTGATGATTTTAAGCCGTGCGTCGGGATAGATTTCAACCGCTTTTTCTGAATCGGAGAGAGGAACCACCGGATCCTTGTCGCCATGCAGCAGTAAAACCGGTCGGGGATATTGCGGCATGACAGCAAATGCGTCGATTGTACGCAGTTCGGTGAAATACTTCCGGCCGAGCGGTACGTTCCAAATATAGGTCGTGTCCGGAATATCTTGTACCGTCCCGAATCTGCCATTATGATGGTCAGGGATGCAGAATGCGGCAAATGCCAAAACGAGTTTATAGACTTTTTCAGGCATAGCGGAAGCGGTCAGACAGGCGACAAGACCTCCTTGACTTTCTCCGATAAGTACGATCCGATTTTTATCGACCTCCTGCCGTTGTGAAAAATAGTTGATTACAGCAACCAGATCGCTCTGCTCATCGCGGATCGACATATTGACCGTATTGCTGTCGAACATGCTGTGCGTGGAACCGCATGGGAAATCGAGCGTGTAGCACTGATACCCGGCTTCGGCCAATGGTTCGAAATAATTGACCCCGTAGCGGTGATCTCCATTAAAACCGTGCGCTACGATGGCAAGCGGCAAGGGTTCGTCCGATTTACCTTCGGGTCGGTTCAGAATCCCGAAAATACGACGTTGGCCGTTGTCGATTACAAGGGTGTCGGTTTGCTGTGCTGCCAAATACTGGGTACTGGTCAGACAGGCAAAAAGAATCATTGAGATGAGCCGTATCATAAATTTCTTGAAATGGAATAATTAATATTAAATACCGTTCGAGTAATTATCCACTTCAAAGTTACCAAAAAAGCTGATTGGTTCGTAAAAAACCGATGTCTTTTAGACAATCAGTTTGGCTAATACAGATAAATCTGATCTTTGAGATGGATTGGTAGTATTTGTCTTACTGCCAATGAAATAGAAGAGTTTTACACAAGAAAGGGCAACGGATAAATAAGTTGCAAAGTGTTTGAATCACTTCATTTTACAGCGTTTTGCAGAATTTATAACGTTCGTTTGCTTATACAGAACATCTTGAGGTGCAGACATCGAATCGTCCTATCGTTGCCGTCTATGACCGGAACTATTTCTTAATTAATCTTATTCTACTTTTCCTTTCGGCTATTTGATTTACAAAAAATTCGTATCTTTGTATTGTAGCATAGAAATGTATTGCAGCGCAAGGCGGACACTACGGGTTAGTGACCTAAAAAAGAAATTCGCCGGAACATATTGATACATAACGGAAAGAAGCGAAAGATTCAGCTTTCGTCAACAGCTCACGAAGGCTTCGAATCGCTCGGCGGTTCGAGGAAAGGGGAGAAAGAAAAAAGAGAACTGCTTTTGTAAGCGGTTCTCTTTTTTCATATCATCCGAAATCGCAGTTCGCTAAAAAACATACAAATTATTCCGATTTATTTTTAGGAAAAAGTAGCACCGCTTCGCCTTCGAAATTGGGCGTGAAGATTCCTTTGCCTATCGAATCGAGAATCTCATGCCGGCCCCAAAACCGACCGCCAGCCAACTCCGCACTCGGCATGATTGCCCCGTCCCAAATCGTTCGGTGGACGTAGACCAACTCCCGCTCGCGTTCCGACCGGAACGGGTACACGGCAATCCGCTCGGGCCGGAAACCCTCGATCCCCAACTCCTCGTGCGCCTCACGCTGCAAGGCCTCCTCGACCGTTTCGCCGAAGTCGATGTGTCCGCCGACCGCCGTATCCCAACGCCCGGGCTGGATGTCCTTCCAGTCGGGACGTTTCTGCAAATAAAGCTCTCCGTTCGAATTGAAGACGTGCAGATGCACGACAGGATGCAACAGCATCGAACCGCCGTGGCATTCGCCGCGCGTGGCGGAACCGATGACACGGCCATCGGCCGAAACAATCGGAAAAAGTTCGTCGGAATTATCGTGCGGCATGAATCAATCCGTTTCAACAGCGGCATTTTCGGCAGGCGTCTCCCCCACCGTCCGTTCGGCACGCGACACGGAATCCGGCGCAACCTGCGGCTGCGATTCGGTATCCAGAACAGGCTGCGACGGGGCGTTCTCGCGTGTCAACGAATCGGTGCGCGGCCGCACTCCCTCAACAGGACGGGCAACGGAGAGGGAATCGGGCTGCTGCTGGCCTCCTTCGACCGGACGGGATTCAGCACGCGGCTGGCCGACTTCGTAACCCAAATCGTGCATCCATTCGACGGTCTGGTCATCGACCGGCTCGTTGCGATCCACCCACTGCCGCGATTCGATGAGCTGCCGTTTGTAGGCCTCGATTCGCTGCATAATCGGAAAATCGGGCTGCGCGAGCTGCGAGCGGCTCTCGCGTTCGGTAGGCCGGATCACGCGGTCGAACACCTCGTTTTTCGTCGGTCGGCGCGCCCCTTCCCAATGGAAGCCTTTCAAATAGAGCGACTGATCTTCGGGCACTTGGAAGTCGGGGAAAACAGGATAGAATTTGTAGTCGGGATTGGCTCGCCAAGTCATCTGCACCAATTGCTTCTCCTCAAAATAGAACGACAGGTCGCCGCTCTCGATGACCCCCATGGTCGTAACCACGGGCGGTTCGCCGTCGGTCATGTAATAGATCGTCTGTGCGTTGCCGACCACATCGTTGCGGTAAATCTGGTTGTCGCGGAAAAAGGCCGTCATCGTCTTACCCTTGATCTGATTGTAATAGACCGTATCGAGTTCGCTCGACATGATCGGCTCGCCGAAGAATTTCGCCTGCGTAATCTGCTGCCGTTCGGTGTAAACCGTCATGCTGTCGGAGGTTACCTGATTGTTTTCGTTCCACAACACCGGTTCGATGTAGAGATGCAGGGTCGAATCGGTGCTGATGCCGACGATCGAATCGCAAACGACCTGAAAATCGGTGCGATAAATTTTCACCTTACGAAAACCCTTCACCAACCGATAGATGCTGTCCGGCTGCACCTGCGCCACCGTATCGGGACGCAACAAGCTGGCGCGCTGAACCTGCAACGTCGAGTCGAGTACCCGACCGGACAACGAATCCAGTTCCGCCGCGACGCGCTCCGACAACGAATCCAATCGCGCCAGCACCTCTGAATCGACCTTGCCGAACGGACGTCCTTTGCGTGCGGCACGGGCCCGACGGGCATCGAGTTTCAACAGCGCCTTTTGTCGGCGCGCTTCGGCCCGTTTCTCTTCGCGAGCTTTCTGGGCATCCAATTTGGCCGCATTCTTCGCCTTGCGGCGAGCGGCGATGGTGTCCAATTTCACCTTTTTCGCAGCCGCGGCCGCAGCTTTGCGAGCGGCCGTTTCCTGCCGTTTCCGCTCTTTGAGGTAAGCCTTGCGGGCCTCGCCGGTCAACGTATCGAGCGGGTCGATCACCCGCATCGTATCCGACGCACCGGCTTCTGGAATCGTGTCGCCGACAGACTGTTCAGCCAAATCGACCCGCCGGTCCGAAGCGGCTCCCGATGCCGCAGCGGTTCCATTTTCCGTCATCGGGCGGTCTTCGTTCGCTGCATCGCCATCCGAACCGCCCGCTTCCGTCGCCTGCACACGTGCCGCCGAATCCGCCTGCATCCGAGCCAATGAATCCGCGATAGCGGCTTCGCGTGCCCGTCGGCGAGCCTCTTCGAAGCGGTTGAGTGTAAAAAGGTACATCGAATCGGAGCGCATGTAGATCGTGTCGCCCTGCTGCGTATCGTAGCTCACGATCGACGGACGGCGAGTCAGAAAAGCCCGGTCGGGCGACTGCCAATACTCGCCGTAATCGCCGAAAGCCAACGACTTATGTTCCGTGTCGTCGATTTGCAGGTCGTGGCGCAACACGACGTGTCCCTGCGGACGGAAATAGTCGATGCTGTCGCTCCAAATCTCCTGTTTTTCGGTCAGCAGATAACCGTTGCGCGTAACGAAATAGGCCGTATCGGCCTTCCGATAGACACCCCGATCGGCATAGAAGTAATCGCCGTCGCGGTTCCAGATATTCGTGTGTTCGAAGAAGAAGGCATTGTCGTTCGAAAGGTCGTAGACCACCGAATCGCCTTTGAGGGCATACTCCTCGTTGCGCATCTGCACTTCGTCGACGCTGGCGACCCGCTTTTCGTCGCCGTAGTAGTAACCGCGCTGCGATTCGAGCCGGTTCGCGCCGTTGAGCAGAATGCCGCCGCCGCTGAACTCGCCCACGTTGGTCTGCGTGTTGTAGACGAACGTATAGGTGTAGAGCGTCGCATCGCCGTCGACCACCTTAATCAAATCGGAATAGACGCGGGCTTCGTTCAAATCGCCGTCGTAACTGGCCCGATCGCCGTAAACGTAGGTCGTGTTCTTGTTGATGAGCACATGGCCGAAGAACTCCCAATGGCGTTCGGAATACTGCACAGCGCTGTCGCAGGAGATCAACGCCCCGTTGTGCTGGGCCGCGAAGTTGCCGACGAGAAAAATCGTCGAATCGCCCGGGGTAACGGGGCCGGCATTGTCGGCTTTCCAGTTGATTCTGCGACGTTCCTGCTTGGGCGCCTCATCCGACGGTCGGGATGCGGTCTGGTCGGCCGCCGCAGGCGGTTCCTCGAACACCCGACGACCACCGTTTCCGAGAACGATTCCGACCGCAAAAAGCACGACGGCTATGGAGACGATTCTACGCACTACGGAACGCTATTTTACCCAATGCTTGTTTTCGAATTCGCCGTTGCGGAATTCGGGGTCGATGTAGACGTACATGCCGTCGATTTTCTTCGACAGCCAATCGGTGAAAGCGCGCGTCTGCTTCTCCTGCAAGGCCATCTCCTCGATGCGCAGGTAATCGGATTCGAGCGACGCGGGATGGGTCGGGATGACCTCCACCAACTTGACGATTTTTCCCAACTGGTTGCCGATCATGTCCTGCGTCAGGAACGAGGCGGAAATCTCGCCGGGTTTCAACGTAAGCAGGGCGTTGTAGTCGTCCAAGGCCCGGAATTGGGCGAAATCCTCGCGCAGGAACTTCGTAACGGTCATCTTGGCGTCGGCATAGGTGCGTTCGAGGAAGTCGTGGTTCGACACGATACCGCCGTTCATCTTCGATGCGGCATCGTCGGAGAACTTCAAGGCGGCCTTCTCGAAGGTAATCGAATCGGCACGAATCAACTGGGCGATGCTGTCCAATTCGCGCGCGACGGAAGCCAGTTCGCTGGTCGTATAAATCGGCAGCAACAAGATGTGCCGGAAATGGTAGAGTTCGCCCCGCTGGTCGATCAACTGGATGATGTGGAACCCGAACTGCGATTCGACGACCTCCGAAATCTGGCCGGGTTTGAGCTGTTCGAGTGCATCGGCAAAAGCCTGATCGAGCGAATTGAGGGTCGACGGTTCCATCTCGCCGCCCCGCATCGCCGTACCCGGATCCTGCGAATACATGCGGGCCAGCGTCTCGAACCGCGCCTTGCCCGTGATGACCCGTTCGCGCATGTCGAGCAACTGTTCGCGGGTACGCTGTTTCGCCTCGGTCATCGACTTCGGAAAGCGGGTAATCTGCGCATAAACGTACTGGTCGGCGATGATGGGAAGGCTATCCTTGGGAATCGACTTGTAGTAACGCTCCACCTCGCCGGGCGTAACCGACACCTTGCTGATTACCTCATTGCGCATCATGCTGGCATAAGCCTGCTCCTCGTAGCGGTGGCGCAGATTTTCGCGGATGTTGAAAACGGGCATGTGGTGCTTGGCCTCCAACTGGAGAATGGACCCCTCGTCGGTAATCATCTGCTTGATCTGCGCTTCGACCCGCGACGAAATTTCGCCCGAATTGATTTGCACCGAGTCGATCTGCGCCTGATTGTAGAGCAGTTTCTGGGTCATCATGGCTTCGAGCGCCTCGTTCATCGGGTCGCGGTCGGAGGTGTAGCCCTCCTGTCGCCGCTGGGCCACCAGCGCATGAGCATACTCGCTCACCTCCGAATGGAGAATCGACGAACCGCCCACCACGGCAATCACCCGGTCGAGTATCACCTGCTGTTTCTGGGCGAAGA
The DNA here is from genome assembly GCA_947591475.1 of uncultured Alistipes sp. Classification (GTDB taxonomy): domain Bacteria; phylum Bacteroidota; class Bacteroidia; order Bacteroidales; family Rikenellaceae; genus Alistipes. The sequence goes on along the minus strand of CANQDE010000007.1, from coordinate 6,477 downwards.
CCCCCAAGGCGCAGAGAAGCGACAACGCAAATATCCCCTTTTTCTTCATATATCGTGCTTATTTTTTCAATTCGGTGCTGTCCCGCCGGATTTCCTCGTCGACGAACAACCGAACCTTGTTCTCTTCGAGCCCCCGCGTGAGCAACTCCTCCTCGTGCCGGCGAATCACCTCGCCCTGCCGCTGATTGAAGAGAATGCGACGGATGGTCGTCCGCAGCCGCTCCAACGGAATCGGGTCGCCCTCGCGCCGCACGGCGTCGATCCGGAAGAAATAATGCGACTTGTTGTCGCGCATCTCCTGCACCGTCGCTACGGAACCCAGCATCGAGTTGTGATTCTGCGACTGCAAGGCCGGCAGATAGCTCAAAAATTCCGAAAAATCGACCCACTGTTCTTGAAAATCGGTCAACGTGAAGTTGTTTTTCTCGCAAATATCGCGGAAAGCCTGCTGCTGCACGCTTCCCGTCGATTTTATCAACGTTTTCAGTTTGCCGGCCTGACGGTAACCCTCCCGAAAACGGACAATCACCCCCTTCACGACCGGACGGTCGAGTTTGAAATCGGACTTGTGGGCCTGATAGTACGCCGCAATCTCCTCGTCGGTAAAGACCGTATCGATGCTGCGATCGACGTAGTGCTGTTCCAGCTTGCGGATCAACAACGCCTGCCGATAGGCCTCGACCTGCCGGTCGATGTCCTCCTCCGAAGCGGAAAAGAGCACCTCGGCCTCCTGCAATTTGAGCTGCTTGCGCACCCACCGGTCGACGAACACCCGCACGTAAGCCACGCTGTCGTCGCCCGTAACGCCTTGCGGCACGGCGGACTGCACGTCGCGCACCCGAAGTTTCCGGCTGCCGACCTCGGCCAAAGTCGTATCGCTGACGAAATAACGGGGCAGCTCCCGACAACCGGCCAGCAGCAACGCCCCTGCCATAACGGCTATGATTCTCTTCCAGTTCATCGTTTCGACAGGCAAAGATACTTATTTTACCTAAAACAACGCAGTTCCCTCCCGATTTATTATTAGCGCGTTATTATTAACGCGACGGAATGTTACCGGCTTCGGGTAGTCATCCGCGCTTCCGATACATCAGACTGTCAATCCGCTTCCGGCTGCTGCGACGCGGTAACATTCCGAACGCAATTCACGCTTCTTGTTCCGCCGCCTCGACTTGATTATTTTCCGCCTCTTTCATCCGACGAATCGCCGTCCACATCTTGTAGGCCGAAACGAACGCCACAATCAACGCCACGCCGTAAATCACGGCATAAAGGCCCTTGCTGCCGACCCGATCGATCAACAGCAACTCCCCGTCGCCGACCGACATCATCGCATACGCAAGGGCATTGTTGACCGCATGCAGCAGAATCGAAGCCCAAATCGAACCGGTCGCCAAACAGATATAACCGAGAATCAGACCGATGAAGCAGGCATTGACCACCAACTGCGGTACGATGTGCAGCACGCCGAAAAAGAGCGACGAACCCAGCCATGCGGCGACAACGCCGTATTTCGCCCGCAGCGAACCGAGCACCACGCCCCGGCAAAGCATCTCCTCGAAGAACGGTGCGAAGACGACGAGCATCACCAACGTCCAGACCCCGCTTCCCATATTCGGCTGCATGTCGGGCAACAACGCCAGCAGCGGTTCGATAACGATCCCCACGGCAAACAAGAGCACGCAAGCCCACAACAACAGGATCGGATTGAGCCGCGCCGTCGAGAACGAAACGACTTTGCCCGTTCCGCCCCGCTTCCGGCGATAAATCAACACGCCGATCAGTCCGAGGCTCATCGAGGCAAGATAAACGATGCACATATAGCGTCCCAACATCTCGGCGGTCGCCGTCTTCGCATCGAAACCAGTGAAACCCGAGACGACCGAAAGCAACAGCCCGATCAACACTTGGGTGCCGAGCACGATGCCTAGCATGGCAAAAAGATCGCCGACGGTCGGAAAGATGCGGCGCGAGAGGTTTTTCACTTGATTGTTTTCCATGGTTTCTTGTGATTTTTCGCCGGTAAAGATACGCAAAAATTTTTCCGTCAGCGATTTTTGCCTTTTCCCGAAAAATTTTTTACTTCGAAAAACATTTTCTATCTTTGGAGCGTCCGCTCGCGGACAGACATATTTTTGATGAAAGTGTTTTCGCTTTTTTCCTTATTGAGAAATCTGGCAAGTTAAATTTGAAAAAATATAATATTCTGTATATCTATATTTTACAACGTAACAAAATGCAAATCGTAACAAATTCGTAACAAAAAGTGATTTTATTCGGGTTTGCTTGATTTTTTATTATCTCTTCTTTTCAGCGACGTCATTTATTGGCATCTTACCCGTCTTCTCTCTTATCTATCCCTTCCCCCAAAGACTGTCTGCTACAAAAATTTTACAGCCAAAAGAAAAAGAGCCGATAGAGTCTCTTCACTCATCACGATGTACAAAGGTACGCATATTTTCAAACCTATCGACACACATTGACCGCTCTTGCCGATTCAATCTTTGCATCGTAAAATTCTCGTTCAATCATCCCATACATATACGCAGGTAAAAAGACCTGCATATATAGTTTAGTTTGTGTTAGTATATATATAGACTAAAATGTAAATTAAACTGCATTTCAGACTGTTTTCACAACGGCAAATCTGACCGCTAAAAGAAAAAAACATCATCTTTTTCTTTTGGCTGCAATCCTCGTTTATCCTGCCGACCTCCATTTTTAGCAACAACCATCCGTCCGTGCACCATCTGCCTTCGTCGCTTGCACATATTGTGTCGCAAAGGTATATGCGCTGTCTGCTTCTTCTGCAAGGTCAGGCTTCCGGTTCACGTCAGAACCTCCACCACCGGTGATACGGTAGGTTGTGTTCTGCCGATGAAACCTTGCATGAAGATCCATCGCACCTTTCGTGGCGACAAAATATGAAACAAGCCCGAATGCAGCAGACGAGCTACAGGAGGGAAAGAAAACAAAAGTCAAACAACTAAAAATTAGAGTTATGCACAGCAGGATTTTTCAAATCACAACAGAGCAGGTAGAGCGCAAGAACTATCTGAACGAGAACACACTGGAGCAAGGCGACGGCAGTCCGATTAATTGTTGCTCCGAGATTGACGATGACGAACGGGAACAGAATATCGCCTGTTTGGTCGGGGCTATTCTGCCCAAAGGAATGTTTACGCGCGTAGGGACTAATATCATCCGCTACAATGGCGGCATGGAACAGTGGAAAGCGGAGACAGTTGCCATGATACAAGAGAAAGCCGCCGCTCTCACCGCCGACAATCTCTTCCGCTATTCCGCTCACCGCAACCTGGAGCAGACGCTCGTTAATCCGCTTGATACTGCCTGTCTGTTCTATACGGACGCGGAGGGGTTGCAGGGTTATGCAGATAAGTCCTACTACTTCATGCTCTTTGTCGACGGACTGGAAGAGGGGACACTGCTTCATATCGGAGGGGTTATCGACTATCATTTTTAATCTCAAGACAGGCAACGACAATGAAAGGGACAGAACAATTCAAAAAGACAATCCAGACCTATTTGGACGAACGAGCAAGGACGGACGAACTTTTCGCCGTGACCTATGCCAAAGAGAACAAGAACATAGACGACTGCATCACATTCATTCTCAATCAAGTGAAGAACAGCGGTTGCAACGGCTTTGCCGATGATGAAATCTATTCACTTGCCGTGCATTACTATGACGAAGACACAATCGACGTCGGCAAGCCATTGAGTTGCAATGTTGTCGTCAATCACCAAATCGTGCTTACCGATGAAGAAAAGGCAGCGGCGAGGCAAGAAGCTATCACCCGCTACCAAGAGGAAGAAATCCGCAAGATGCGGGAGCGCAGGAAACCGAAACCGGCCGCACCGCAATCCGAACAGCCTGTACCCTCACTTTTCGACATGTAACCATGAAGCCGAGAACCAGTTTCCAATACAAGGTTGCAGCCGCCAACGAGCGGTTGCAGCCTATCAAAGACAAGGCTGGCGAGTGGGCTTTTCGCCACACGGTGAATCACTTTGCCTTTCGCACCCCGAAAGGTCTTACCACCTGCCTTGACTGCGACCACAAGTGGCATGAAAAGGGCGACAAGAAATGCCGTTGTCCAAAATGCGGAGCAAAATTGGAAATCAACGATACGCTATGCCGCAAGACTATGGGGAGACAATACTGTTCCGTTCTTGAAACACGGGACGGGTTTCAAATCCAGCGTGTCTTTCTTTTGACAGCCCTGTATCATAAAGGGAGAAAGCCGGAAATCCTTATCCGTGAAACTTTGCGCTATTGGTTGGACGAGCATGGCAAGAGTGCGGTTACCGCCTTACGTCGGACACAGGGATATTATCAGGACAGCTTCATGTCTTCGGATATTGAGCTGCGGCAGGACAGCTATGTCTTTCAACGGATTGCCGATTGCGAGGTCTATCCGAGATATACGGTTATCCCTAAATTTCGACGCAACGGACTGAAAGGCAGCTTTTGCGGTATCGAACCTCAAAAACTGATGAAAGCCCTGCTGTCGGACAGCCGTATCGAAACGATGATGAAAGCAGGTCAAAAGAGACATCTGAAATACTTTATCTCTAATCCGCAGCGATTGGACGAATGTTGGCCGGCCTATCGGATAGTCCTGCGCAACCGCTACCGTATTGACGATATAGATATTTGGGCAGACTACATTCAGATGCTTGTCCAATGCGGCAAGGATATTCACAACGCCCACTATGTATGCCCTGCGGACTTGTGGGCGGCGCATGACGAATACCAAGAGAAGATACGCATCCTCCGGGAACGTGAGAAGTTGGAGGAAAACAAGCGCAAGGCTTTGGAACACGAGCAGGAGTTTCGGGAAATGAAAGGACGTTTTTTCGGATTGGAATTTACGGACGGCGTGATTGTCGTCAGCGTGTTGGACAGCGTACTTGCTCATTACCAGGAGGGCGATGCCATGCATCATTGTGTAGGTCGGGAAAGTTATTTCCTCAATCCCCATTCACTGATCATGTCGGCACGGATAAACGGCAGGCGTATCGAGACTGTCGAGTTGAGCCTTACCTCATTCAAGGTATTGCAGTCGCGCGGCCTGCAAAACCAGAGTACGGAATACCACGACCGGATTATTGCATTGGTCAGAAAAAATGTAAGACAAATCCGCAGGCGCATGGCCGCCTGACCGCACAGGCCAAACGGTCAGCCGCCTGTCTGTGGGCAGGCGGCTGATTTCCGGCGGGCAGCCCGCTGTGGCTGCCGGCACCTTCTGTTATAAAATGCCGTCCGGAACTTCTGTCCCAAACGGCATCCTCTCCCTATCTGCGGAATGCGCGGTGAAGCTCCTCCTCTTGCTCTTCGGACCGGGCTCCATCGGTCTGTTCCTGCTGTTCTACGCGCTGCTCCTCCTGTTGTAGTGCCCTGTCGGTTCCTTTCTCGACCGCCTCTTTCTCCTCTTCGCGCTGCCCCTGCTCCAACTCTTGGGCTATACGATCGACCCTGTGAGTAATCATCGCCGTCGCTTTCTTGACGTCGATAAGCGTTGTCTTGATGAACTGGGGAGACTCTTTCAGCTTGTCGAGCCACGATTTGAGATAGGCACAACTGTCCTCCTTGATATGGCGGCTCATGCCGTAGCGTTGGGAAACTAATGCCGCGCCCAGCTCGGCCACCAGTTCCTCGCGGGCATACTCGTCGGAGCCGAACGCGGCCGGTTTGATGCGGTCGAGCACGCCCTCGATACCCGTCGAGTGTGTCATCTCGTGGAAAAGCGTGCCATAAAAGGATTCGCCGCTCTTGAACTGGCTCTTCTCCGGCACGACGATCTCGTTCTTCGATATCGAGAAATAGGCGTTGTCCTGATGCCGGGGATAGATCGGGCAGATCCATCCGTTATCCCGTATCATCATGTCCACCGGCTCGAACGAGAAGTTCTCGCCGGCCGCGACCCTTGCCTGGCCGTTTTCCGCCTCCAGCTTTGCCCACAGCTCCGGGCGGGCCTCCTGCAAATTGGTCTGGGCGACATTGAAGACGCGGAAGACCTGCATTCGCGGATAGACATTGTAACGCTCCTGCTCTTCGGGCGAGAGTCTCTTGTAATCGTCATACTTGATTTTCTCCTTCGTGTCTTTGTGTACGCAGGTGAATGTCGTGAGCATGACGGGAAACGATTTTTCGCCTTTCAGCACGGAGACTCTGGGCAGTTCGTTGCCCTCCTTATCCTTGGCATCGCGATTCATGCGCTGCACGCAATCGAAAGTACAGAAACGCGGAATCTTATATCCCTCTTTCTCGCAGTGGAGCATGAGTACAAAGGCGTTCATGCCGTTATACTCACGCCCCGAAAGATTGCGCGGCCACTGCATCGCCCCTTCGGTGAACCAGGGCTTGTGCCAGTCTGCACGGATGCTCTCGATTTTCTCCACCATCATCTCGGCGAAGAGGTCAAGCGCCTTGTCCTCGGAGTTGGGGCCGCT
>CANQDE010000006.1 GCA_947591475.1 uncultured Alistipes sp. | reverse complement strand
AAAATCATTAACTTTGCCGCATCAAAAGTGTCCCAGTCTGCTCCGGCGCACTGTCCCAGTCTGCTCCGGTTTTTCCACGCCGCCCGAACGGCCACACCTGCCTGCTCGACCCGCAGCAAAGCCGCAGCATAATCGGGACGATGCTCCAACGCTGCAAGCCCTTCGCTCCGCACGGGCATCGGCAGCGAATCCCGTATGCCCGATGCCAGCGCGACCGCCTTCTCCGGCGGCGCACCCCGCAGGATGTTGAAGTTGTGGAGCGCCACGATGTAATTCCGTTCGGCCGACACCGCTTCGTACTCCGCCTCGCTCAACCGCGTGTCGATCATCAGCACGTCGCTCTTGGCGATGTACCCTTCGGCGAAACGGCGGTCGACCACCGCTTTCAACGAACGGATAATCGCGACATAACGCTGCATCGCTTCGGCGAAAAGCCGCATGGCGGAGAGATTCCAGTAGGTATATTCCGCCGCATAGCGCACCTCCAAGCGCGTGAACTCCTCGTCGCACAACGCAATATCGTAACCCAATTCAGCCTGTCGATAAGCGGCCCGCGTCGCACCTCCGCCGTAGATGGTCTGCACGATTTGCGGTTCGACGGCGAACGTCCATCGTTCGGCATCGTCAAACCGACGGGCTGCAACGGCGAAACTTCCGGCTGCCGACAGACGGGGCAGGAACCCCGTGCGGATGCTGCCCATCGTCTCGGCCGCCTCGACCCGTTGCGCTGCGGCCGCTTTCAGTTGTCGGCTATAGGCTGTTACCGCGTCGCAATAGGCCTCGATCGAAATCGACGACGCATCGGCCGGTTGTGGCGAATCGGGCAACGGAACCTGCGCCGCAAGCCGCAGGACGGACAAGACGAACAACCCAAAAAGAAACGGTTTCATGATTGACGGATGTGATAAAAGAGCGCATAAAAGACGGGCAGAACGAAGACGGTGAGCAGCGTGGCGACCAGCAGCCCGCCCATGATCGAAGCGGCCATCGCCCCGAAAAGCGAATCGCCGAGCAACGGCAGCATGCCCAGAATCGTGGTGCCCGAGGCGACCGTTACAGGGACGATGCGGCTGCGGGTGGCCGCCATCAACGCTTCGTAAGGCGGCAGGCCGTCAGCCCGCAGCGTGTCGATCCGTTCGACGAGCACCACGGCGTTTTTGATGTTCATACCGACCAGCCCGAGCAATCCGAGCAACGAGAAGAAGTTGAAAATTTTGCCTGCGACGGCCAATTCCAAGACCACCCCGATGAAAATCAACGGCGTCATCAGGAGAATGACTATCGGTTCGCGATAATTGCGGAACAACAAGAGCAACACCATGAAAATCAACGCCAACGTCAGCGGCATTTTGGCGGCCAACGCCTCGTTGGATTCCTGCTGGCTCTCCTGCTCACCGAAACTCCGCATCGAATAGCCCTCGGGCAACTGCACGGCGCGTTCGATGCTGTCGCGCAGCGCCGTATAGAGCTCGATCGTATTGACCCCGCGCACGGGATCGCACTGCGCCCGCATGGTTCGCTGCCGATTGTAACGTTTCACGACCCCTCGGCGGAATTCGAACCGGAACGCCTCGACGGCCTGCTCCACAGACCGCACCTTGCCCGTAGGCGTGAAGAGCGGCAAGGCCTGCAAATCGGCCAAATCGTAGGTTTCCAGCCGGTCGTCCTTCAACAGCACGGGCAGAATCTGGTCGCCCTCGCGGTAATCGCCCAACCGGTAGCCTTGCGTGGCGACGGTGATTCCCTGCGCCATCAGGCTCCGCGAAATGCCGACCCGCTGCCCTTTCATCTGCGAATAGACCGGCAACCAAGTCGGCACCCGATTGCCCCAGTTGTTGCGGATGTTGGTCGTGCCCGGCGTGCGGGCCATGATGCGTTCGGCCTGCGCCGTCAACCGGAGCAGCGTGTCGATCTCCTCGCCGATGAACCCGAACTCGATGGCCGCATCGGGCACGGGCGAAAGTTTGAAGAGCGACGACCGCAGCCATACATCGGGAAACTCCGCCGCGACGAACCGTTCGAAAGCCGCTTCGACCTCCTCCGTGCGGCGCTTGTCGTGCAGCTCGACCAGCAGGTTGCCGAAATTGGGACGCTGGGCGACGCTGCCCGAGGCCAAATAATAGCGCGGCGGCGTGGCGCCCATCGTTACGGAGACCCGTTTCACCTCGGGCCGCAGCCGCAGCCACTCCTCCATGCGGATCAGCTGGCGTTCGGTCGCCCGAATGTCGTACCCCTCGGGCAGCAGCACGTCGGCGCGGAAATAGGGCTTGTCGAGATTCGGAAAGAAGTTCTGCGGCATACGTCCCATGACGAAAACCGACAGCACGAACAGCACCGCGACCCCGACGACCACCGCCCAACGCCTCCGCAACAGCGCGGCTAACATCCGGTCGAACCGGCGATAAAACCGCGAATCATAACTATTTTGTGGGCGCACTTCCAACCCCCTTAACAAAAAATTGCCGAAAAGCGGCGTTTGCGTCAGCGCCAGCAACCAACTGAGCAACAGCGAAACGGCCACCACGACGAACAACGGTTTGACGATTTCGGCGACGGCCGAAGGGGCCAGATAGAGCGGCAGAAACGAGCAGACGGCAATCAACGTGGCCCCCAGCAGACTGCGGGCCGGAGCGGTCGCCCCGTCGACTAATGCGGTGGCGCGCTCCACGCCCCGCAGCATCGCCTGACGGGCATTGTCCGTTACGACGATGGCATTGTCGACTAACATCCCCATGGCGATGATGAAACCGGCGAGCGACGTCCGGTTGAGCCCTTCGCCGAGGAACTGCATGACGAACAGCGTACCGCCGATGCTGAAAAGCAACGAACTGCCGATCAACGCACCCGCCCGCAAGCCCATTACGACCATGATGACTAACAGGACAATCGCCACCGAGGCGGCCAGATTCAACAGAAAGGTCGTCGTCGCCTCGCGCGCGATGCGGTCTTCGGGATAGAGCACGTTCAGTTCCAGACCGATGGGCATACGGGCGGTCTGTTCGGTCAGCAGACGATCGACCTGCCGGCCCACCGCCGAGACGTCGGCATCGGCTTCGGTCGAAATCCCGATGCCGATGGCCCGTCGGCCGTCGACCCGCATCAAGGTTCGCGGCGGCTCGGCATACTGCTGTTCAATGCGGGCCACGTCGCCCAACCGATACTGCTTGCCCGACGCGGCGAACAACAGTTGATTCCGCAGATCGTCCAACTGCTTGTAGGTGCCGTCCTCGAGGATGCGGATCGCCATCTCGCCAGCCTGCTTTTCGCCGCTGTCGACCAGCACGTTCTGCTGCGAGAGGGTCGCCACGACGGTTTCGGGACGGATGGCGAAATTGGCCAGCGTCGCCAGACTGATATACACGTCGATTTCGGGTTCCTGCTCGCCGAACAGGGTTACCTTCTGCACGCCGTCGATGGTAACGAGCCGTTTTTTGAGCTGCTGCGCCCAATCGCGCAGCTCCGACCACGAAAATCCGTCGTCGGCCGACAAACCGTAATAGATGCCGTAAACATCGCCGTAATCGTCGGCCACCGTGATGGCCGATGCTCCGGCAGGCAGCCGCGGCTGGATGTCGGCCACCTTGCGGCGCAGTTCGTCCCACAACTGCGGAATCTCGGCGGCGCGGGTCGCGGGATCGAGCTCGACGAGGATTCGCGACAGGCCGTAATGGGATTCCGAGGTGATTTTATGGATGCGGCGCATCGACTGCACCTCGCGTTCGATAGGCTCCGTAATCAACTGTTCGACCTGCTCGGGCGTGGCGCCCGGGTAAGCGCAGCTCAACGAAGCACTCTTGATGACGAAAACAGCATCCTCCTTCTTGCCCAACGTGAAAAATCCCGCGATGCCGCCGACGAGCAGCACCGCTAAGAAAAACCACACCACGCGGCCGTTCCGCAACGCATATCGGGGTAGATTCATCATGGCACCGTCATTTCAGAATCCGTACTTCCTCCCCCTCGCGCAGCCGATAGACCCCGGCCGTAACTACACGGTCGCCGGGTTCCACCCCGCGCAGAATCGTTACCCGATCGCGTCCGAAGAGTTCGCCGAGCTCGACAGCCCGCAACGAAACGCGGTCGTTCCGATCGACGATCCAGACGTAATCGCCGCCCTCGGCTGGAGCATAAATCGCCGTAACGGGCAGCGACACGACGTCGGGCGTCGTATCAACCACCCGCATCGAGACGATGCACGACATGCCGGGCACGATGCGGTAACGCACCGTGTCGACATCGGTCAGCCGCAGCGAAACGGGAAATCCCGAAGCGTCGGACGACGTTTTGACATACTCTTTGAGTACGGCCGTGAACGGGACGTTGCGATAATTGTCGAACTCGACGCTGAAGCGCGTCGAATCGGCCGTCAGCAGTTGCAGCCCCTGTTCGGGCAGGGTGAACTGCACGGTCGTGGAGCGTGGATTGACGACGCGGATGATGGCCTGTCCGGCCTGCACCCGCTCGTAGGTATCGACGAATTTGCGTTCGACAACGCTGGCGAACGGTGCCCGCAACTTGGTATCTTTGAGCATGTCAAGCGCATTTTCGTAACTCGACTGCGCCTGCGTGTAGCGTGTGCGAGCCGCCTCGAACTCCTGCTGCGACACGGCCTGATGCTCTAATAGCCGCTGCATGCGCGCAAACTGCGACCGTGCCTGCTCGAAAGCCGACCGCTCAGCCGCCACCTGCAACTCGATGTCGCGCGGGTTGAGTTCGGCGAGCAGCGTCCCTTTGACGACGTAATCGCCCGTAGGCACCGGCAGGTCGAGCACCTGTCCGGCCACCTTGAAGGCGAGCGTAACGGCATCGTCCGGCGTGGCCATGCCCGCGAAATCCCGTTCGATGAAGGCCGTGTGCGAAGCGATCGTTACCTTCACGGGACGCACCGCCGGTTGGGGCGTCCGATGCGACGGGCACCCCGCCGCAAGCAACGGGAACAAGAACAACAGAAAACGCATACGAAAAAAGTTGACTTTGCAATCGGAAGTCAACTTTCATACCACAGGCCGCCGCACGTCCCTACGGACGAATATCGCGACAGTTCATTTTAGCCGTGATCGTTCCGTCGTCCAGCACGACCAAGCCGTTGCGGGCCCGCAACAGGGTCTTCATGGTCGATGCGTCGATGTTGTAGCAATGTACCTCGCCCGTGCCGAAATCGTACCACGTTTCGCCGTCGAGCGGGTAAGGGGTCAAACAGACGACCTGCGCCCCCTCGGCAGCCGCCCGAGCCACCAAGTCGGCCATGCGTCGGATGCAGCGCTTCGGCAAGCGGTCGAACGACGTTACGCAAAGCATATAGAGCCGTCCGGGCGTGGTCAGAATCTCCTCCGTCACATCGACCCCGGCGTCGCGCAACGAAAATTCGCTCACTAACGGACGAATCGAAAGTCCGTCGTCGTTCGACAGGCGCGTATCGACCCACTCCCAACGCAGCGTATCCTGCCACTCGGTATCGTCGAGCGAGAAAGCCCGTTCGCGGCCCGTCTCGCGGTTGCGATAGATGAGCACGGTTTCCGTTTCGCCGACCGTTTCGGCCGGCTCCTGCATCGCCTCGCGGATGTTCACCCCTACCTTGTAGGGCAGGAAGTCGATGATCGGCAAATGGATATAACAGTAGTACCCCAAGTACATCGACAGGGCGAAAAAGAGGCACGTGAGCGTGATTTCCAACGGATTGAAAGCGAATACCCGATCGGGCCGGTAACGCCACCACACCACCACGGCCATCGGCAGCAGCGTCAAATCCTTGAAAAAGGTCTCCCACGGAGAGAGTTTGAGCGCTTCGCCGAAACATCCGCAGTCTTCGACCGGCAACACCGTGGCGCTCAGGAACGTGAGCACCGTGAAGAAAATCATCGAGACCAAAGCGAAGATGGAAATCAACCGGATGCGCACCTTGAAGAGCAACATGCACCCCATCATCAATTCGGCGCCGCAGAGCCAAATGGAAAAGACCATGCTGGCAGGCATCAACGCCTCCAACCCGTAAATCGTCAGATATTCGTCGACTTTCAGCGCCGTTCCCCACGGGTCGATCACTTTCGTGAAGCCCGACAGGATGAACGTGCAGGCCAGCACGATGCGGCAGACATGGGCCGCAATTTTGAATGCGCGTTTGTTTCTCATCGTTTTTCCTCTATCCGTTCCACCTCCGTGCGGATGCGTTCGAAAATCGTCTCCGGAGCGGCCATCGTTCCCTCGGGCGTGCCGCAATCCACTACCCGCAGCGTCGGATCGGTCTGCGCCGTAGCGAGATAGACTTCGCGCACCCGCTGCTGGAGAGTCAACGAATCTTCGTGAATATCGCGTGCGCCATGCAGATAGCCGCGGTCGTCGCCCTCGCGCGTCTCGGCGAGTTTGCGCTCCGTGAAGGCGAACGGCACGTCGAGAAAGAGCGAAACATCGGGTCGCGGCAGGCGGTTATATCCGAACTCCAAATCGACGATCCAACGGGCCAGTCGGTCGCGTTCCGCACCGGCCGCCAGCTTCGCACACTGGTAGCTGACGTTCGAATAGACATACCGGTCGAGCACGACGGTCTTTCCCTCGTCGAGCCACCGCCGCAACTGCGGAGCGGCATCGGCCCGGTCGCCGGCATAGATCAACGCCACGAGATAGGGGTCGACCGTCTCCACGCCGCCGAACTCCCCGCGCAGAAAGCGGGCAATCAATTCGCCGTAAACCGGCGCATCGAAACGCGGGAAATGGAGGTATTCGCTCGCCCGTCCCTGCTGGGCGAGCCACTCCCGCAACAGACGAATCTGGGTCGATTTTCCCGCACCGTCCAATCCTTCGAGTACAATCAGCATATTAATTTTTGGCTAAATTTAGGAGCATCCAAAACAATTTCAGATACCTCGTACAAGGAGGGAATTATTCGCGGGTTTATTCGGAACTTCGTTCCATGGTTATGCCCAGTCCGAGCATCGAAATCCACATATATTTCACCGTTTTCAATCGCCGAAACAAATTTTTCCATCAACAGATTTTTCAGCATGTAAGCCTTGTAATAGTGAATATATTGTTTCCCATTTTCACTCTTCATTTCCGCTATCACGAAAAAACAATTCAACAATTTGCCACGAGCCTTACTAAACAAATCGTCGAAACCCCAATACGGTACAATTTCCAACCTTTCCACATCGTCCACCCGCCGTTTGACCGTATCCAACCAACCGTAATCCTGCTGTTTGACCTGCGAAGGATCGAAAACAAGCGAAACTTTCCGATCTTCCCGGTCCACCCGAATGGAAAAACCTCGCGTATAGCCCTTCGTACTCAACGTTGCACGAAAAGACATTTCATCAAACGAATATGATTTTCCTGCATCTTTGTGCGACCATCCGTATTTTTTCAATAAAACGGAAGGTACGATTTTGAAAGCCCGAGGAGATGGCTCCATATGAAACAGTGTCAGTAACGACATGGTGTTATCCCTTTGGGTTTTCAGCTCCCATTCAGCTGCATTCGGAATGGGTAGATTGTTCTCGGGAATCCCCAGCAAATCCTCCAATTTATTCCCTATCGCACCGTCGTTGGTCAATCTCGTCGTGTTTTCAATCCACCCGATCCGTTCAATTTCATGAAGTTTCGAGATGAGTTCCTCTTTGCTGATCGGTTTCAATTCTACATTCATAGGTCTTCAAATAATCCGGGTTGATGAAATCGGGCTACTTCGCTATTGATTCTATTCCGTTGCAATCTTTTTTCCGCCATTTCGCAATATCTCGGCGAAAGTTCGATACCGATATATTTCCGTCCCAGCCCTTCGGCAACCACCGCCGTGGTGCCGCTTCCCATAAAAGGATCCAAAATAATATCCGCCGTAGTGGAACTCACAATTCTGTCAATCAATGCCACAGGGAAAGGAGCGGGGTGTTCGTTTTTCAATTCTTGCGTAAACTCCCAAATATCTCCAAAACGATTCGCTTTGGGGGCCAATTTGAATTGAGGTTTGGCGATCATGTAAATAACTTCGTAAGTCGGAAGAAAATAACCTGCATTGAAATTAATACCTCCCTTGCGTTTCCAAATAATGATCTGTCTCACGGGAAAACCGGATACAATATCTTGCCTATCCTGCAAAAGTCCATCTTGCACACGCCACTTGTGATTATAAAAAATCGCCCCGTCATTTTTAATCACCCGAAACATCTCCGACAAACAAGCACGTTGCCACTCGACATAATCTGCATGAGGCATACAATCATCATAATCCGCATATCCGTCAATCAAAGCCGCATTCGCCCATTTGCCGCCCTTGCCGCATTTCATGCCGTTCCCTGTCGAATTTTTCAGATTATACGGAGGGGACGTAACAACCAAATCCACCGATTCGGATGGCAAGCGTTTCATGACCTCTTCGCATCGTCCGCAAATGATTTTATTGATGAACTCCTCCATAAAATTTCATCCTTTATTTCAACATCCTCACGGCCCGCGCAATGCCCTCGGCCAACGCATCGACTTCGGCGAGCGTATTGTAGAGCGCGAACGAAGCCCGACACATGCCCGTAACGCCGTAATGGGTCATGACCGGTTCGGCGCAATGCTGTCCGGTGCGCACGGCGACACCCAATTTGTCTAAAATCATCCCCAAATCGTAGGCATTCACCCCCTCGACATTGAACGAAACGATGGCGCACTTGCGGGGCGTCGTGCCGTAAATCCTCAGCCCATCAATGGCCGACAGGCGTTCCGTCGCATACTGCAACAGCCTCTGTTCATGACGTTCCACCTCCGCAGGGTCGAACCGCTGCACGAACCGCACGGCTTCGCCCAATCCGATAGCCCCGATGAAATTGGCCGTACCGGCTTCGAACTTCAACGGAACAGGTGCATAGATCGTTCGGTCGAAGGAGACGCGATCGACCATATCGCCTCCGCCGAGAAACGGCGGCATCTGTTCTAACAGCGTCCGTTTGCCGTACAACACGCCGATGCCGGTCGGGCCGTAGAGCTTATGGCCCGAGAAGGCATAGAAATCGCAGTCCAGCATCCGAACGTCCGCTCCGCCGTGCACCACGCCTTGACAGCCATCGACCACCACGATTGCCCCCACGGCATGCGCGGCCTCGATGACGGGTCGCAAATCGGGTCGCGTCCCGAGCGTGTTCGACGCCTGCGTTACGGCCACGACCCGTGTGCGTTCGTCCAAGAGCGACGGTAACAGATCTATCCGCAAGGCTCCGTCATCATCGAACGGTAGCATCCGCAATTCGGCGCCCTGCCGTTCGGCCAGCATCTGCCACGGCACGAGGTTCGAATGATGCTCCATCTCGCTGACGACGAGGTTATCGCCGCTGCGGACGAACCGGCCTCCCCAAGCATACGCTACGGTATTGAGCGAAGCCGTAGCGCCCGACGTAAAGACGATCTCCTCTTTTTCGGCGGCCCCGATGAAGTCGGCGATTCGCGCACGGGCCGCTTCGTAGGCCGTCGTCGCCTCCTCCGAAAGGAAATGCACGCCGCGATGGATGTTTCCGTTCAGTTCGCGATGCAACCGATCGACCGTGTCGATCACCGCCAACGGTTTCTGGGCCGTTGCGCCGCTGTCCAAATAGACGAGCGGACGGCCATAAACCTTTCGCGAGAGAATCGGAAACTCCGCACGTATCTTTTCGACCTCGAACATCTTTCCGCAGACTTATAATTCGTTCATCTTTTCGGCCACCGCCTCCATCAGCGTTTCGCAAAGCGGTTCGATTCCGCAATGCCGCACCACATCGGCGGCGAATCCTTCGAGTTGCAATCTGCGGGCCGCCGCCTCGCTCAAACCGCGCTGACGCATGTAGAGAATCGCCTCGTCGTCCATCCGCCCCACAGTGGCGCCGTGCGAACACTTCACGTCGTCGGCATAAATTTCCAACTGCGGCAAGGTGTCGATCCGCGCCGTATCGCTCAACAACACGTTGCGGCTCTGTTGCTGCGCATCGGTGCGCTGGGCATCGGGCGCGACGTAGACCAATCCTTCGAACCGCCCCGTCGCCGTACCGCCGGCAACCCCTTTGACCAAGGATTCGCTCCGGCAATCGGCCACGTTGTGCGCCGTATGCAGCCGCACCGAACCGTGTTCGTTGCCGCCGACCAAAAATAATCCGTGCAACACACTTTCCGCCTGTCCGCCATCGAGTTCCGTGCGATAAGCGGCGTCGGCACCGGCCAACTGCAACGTCGTGATGCGGCTTGCACTATGCGCCGCCTGCTTCAGATTCATTTCGACCGTCGCCGGAGCCAAAAACACCTCCGTCAGGGTCAACCGAGCCTTTTCCTGCAACCGAATCCGCACGTTCACGGGCGTGTCCGCCGCCTCACGGTGCACGATGACCAACCGTGCCGCAGCATCGGCCGCGACCTCGATCTCCAATCCGGCCGGATCGACGGCCACGAACGGCGCCGATTCCTCCCGTTCGATGCGCAACCGCCCCTCCTCGATGCGGCGGAACGACCGGATGCTATCGTCCAATCCGTTCATCGCTCCTCGTATGCGTTGATAAGCCAATCGTAGCCCTCCTTTTCGAGCCGAAGGGCCAGCGTCTTGTCGCCCGTATGGATGATGCGCCCCTTGTAGAGCACATGCACCACATCGGGCACGATATAATCCAACAACCGTTGGTAATGGGTGATAACCACGGTCGCATTCTCCGGCGTGTGGAGCTTCGTAACGCCCGTGGCGACGATGCGCAGCGCGTCGATGTCCAATCCCGAATCGGTCTCGTCGAGAATGGCCAGCTTCGGGTCGAGCATCGCCATCTGGAAGATCTCGTTTTTCTTCTTCTCGCCGCCCGAGAATCCCTCGTTGACGGCCCGCGAGGTGAGCTTCGACGACAATTCGACGATGGCGCTCTTCTCGCGCATCAGACGCAGGAACTCGGCCGCCGTCAACGGTTCTTCGCCCCGATATTTGCGTTGTTCGTTGACCGCCAGCTTCATGAAATTGGCCATCGTAACGCCCGGAATTTCGACCGGATACTGGAACCCGAGAAACAACCCCGCACGGGCCCGATCCTCGATGGACATCGACAACAAATCCTTACCGAAAAAAGTCGCCGAACCTTCGGTAACGGTGAATTTCTCGTTTCCCGCCAGCACCGAAGCCAACGTCGATTTGCCGGAGCCGTTGGGGCCCATGATGGCATGCACCTCGCCGGCCCGCACTTCGAGGTCGATGCCCCGAAGAATCTCCTTGCCGTCGACCGACGCATGCAGATTTTTAACGCTTAACATATCTTTATTTTACTTTTTACCATGTATGCTTGTTTTGCAGCTCTCCGAACCATGCGGGCCGCAGCCTCCTTCTTACCGCGCCCCTCCGCAGGCTGCTCCACGAGTCTACCCTATCCGACGCTCCCTTCCAACTGAAGCGCCAACAACTTCTGCGCCTCGACCGCGAACTCCATCGGCAGCTTGGCCAACACCTCGCGGGCATATCCGTTGACGATCAGCCCTACGGCATCTTCGGTCGACAGCCCACGCTGGTTGCAGTAGAAAAGCTGGTCGTCCGATATTTTGGAGGTCGTCGCCTCGTGCTCGACAATGGCCGATCGATTGCGTACATCCAACTCGGGGAACGTATGGGCCCCGCACCGGTCGCCGATCAACAACGAATCGCACTGCGAGAAGTTGCGGGCGTTTTCAGCCCCTTTCGCCACCCGCACCAATCCGCGATAGGCGTTCTGGCTGCATCCGGCCGAGATGCCCTTCGAAACGATGCGGCTGCGCGTATCCCGACCGATATGAATCATCTTCGTGCCCGTATCGGCTTGCTGCCGATTGTTGGTCATCGCCACCGAGTAGAACTCCCCGACCGACCGGTCGCCGGCCAGAATGCAGCTCGGATATTTCCACGTAATGGCCGAACCGGTTTCGACCTGCGTCCACGACAGACGGGCGTTTTCCCGACAGATGCCGCGTTTCGTAACGAAATTATAGACGCCGCCCCGACCTTCCTTGTCGCCCGGGTACCAGTTCTGTACTGTGGAGTATTTCACCTCGGCATCGCGTTCGACGACGATTTCGACGACGGCAGCATGCAACTGGTTTTCGTCGCGACGCGGTGCCGTGCATCCCTCCAAATAGCTGACATAGGCCCCCTCGTCGGCCACGATGAGCGTCCGTTCGAACTGACCCGTTCCGGCGGCATTGATACGGAAATAGGTCGACAGTTCCATCGGGCAGCGCACTCCTTTCGGAATGTAACAGAACGACCCGTCGGAAAAGACCGCCGCATTGAGCGCTGCGTAGAAATTGTCCGTATAGGGCACGACGCTGCCCAAATACTTCTTCACCAAGTCGGGATGATCGCGCAACGCCTCGGAAATCGAACAGAAGATGATACCCTTTTCGGAAAGCGTCTTTTTGAAGGTGGTCTTCACCGACACGGAATCCATCACGGCATCGACCGCCACGCCGGACAAAGCCAACTGCTCTTCCAACGGAATGCCCAGCTTATCGAACGTCCGTTTCAATTCGGGGTCGATGTCATCGAACGATCCGCCTTTTTTCGGCTGTTTGGGAGCAGCGTAATAGATGATGTCCTGAAAGTCGATCGCGGGAATATCCAGATGAGCCCACGTCGGAGGGGTCAGCGTCAACCAATGCCGATAAGCGGCCACCCTGCGTTCGGTCATCCAGTCGGGTTCGCCCTTTTTGGCGGAGATCAGGCGCACGACCTCTTCCGACAATCCCTTTCCGATGGTTTCGGTCTCGATGTCGGTCGTGAACCCGTATTTGTACTCCTGCTCTTGCAGGGTTTCCAACAACTCTTTTTCGTTTTCTGCCATTTCCAGCAAAATAATCGTACAAAGATACGTAAAGTCGAGGGCAAAAAAGCAAACTTGTTTGCATTTTTTGCCGAGTCGCAGTATCTTCGACGCAACCAAGATACGAATTTCAATCAATAATTTAGCCATTTCAGGCTTTTCGCATCCGTAACCGTACCGATAAAAACGGCGAACCCGTCAATGAGTTCGCCGATTCAAGTCCAATTAACGACAGCCTATTTGCCGATCTTCACCGCCGAAGCAGCTCCCTTCGACAGCTGGGCATTTTCGAGCGTAATCTGTGCCGAATTCACCTGCACGTCGCGATTGCGGCTGCCGGTAACGGTCATCGCACACTCCATTCCCTCGGGGCAAGAGAAATTCTCCACCGTCAAATCTTTCACATTGTTAATCATCAACGCCGGCCCGTTCTCGGGAATCACCGTTACGTCGGTCAGCCGAACCGCCGTCGATTCATTGATCTGTGCGCCCGTTTGCGCATAGATACTGGCGTTTTCGACCGTTACACGCTCGACATTCATCTCGGGCAGGCCGTTGAAATACATCGCACGGCGGGCGCCGCGGCACCAAACGTTGCTGATATGAATATCGCGGAACGCCGGCGTCGTCTCGTCGACTGGTTTCAGCGCCAAGTCGGTGGGTTCGGCATTCTCACCGGCTGCGAAAGCCTCCGAAGCGGATTTTCCACCATAGAACAAGTCGAACAACAACGCCTCCTGCGCGATATTGCACATGGCGATGTTGTCGATGTAGATATTTTCCACAACGCCGCCGCGGCCGCGCGTCGACTTGAAACGCAGACCGACATCCGTACCGGAGAAGATGCAATTCGTTACGTTGACGTTCTTCACGCCGCCCGACATCTCGCTGCCGACCACGAAACCGCCATGCCCATGAAACACGATGCAATCGTCGACCACGATGTTCTCGCACGGAATGCCGCGATCCCGACCGGCCTTGTCCTTGCCGCTCTTGATGCAGATGCCGTCATCGCCCACATCGAAGCTCGAACCGGTTACAATGACATTCTTGCACGATTCGATGTCGATTCCGTCGCCATTCTGCGCATAATCGGGACAGCGTACCGTAATATCCTTGACAATCAGGTTCGTACACATGGCGGGATGGATGTTCCAGCAAGGCGAATTCTGGAACGTTACCCCCTCCAGCAGCACATTTTCGCAATGATGAATGGCAATCATCACCGGACGAAGGAAATCGCGCATCGTTTCGAAATCCTCCTTGGTCTTGGCCCAAGTCGAGACATTCTGATCGGAACCGCTCGTCGCACCGAGCTTGAAGCTCTCCGACGGATACCATGTTTTACCATTTTCGGAGACGATGCCGCCGCGCTTGAGCTGATTTTCCCACTCGCGAGCCGTCAGCTTGTCTTTCTTCACGGCACGCCAAGCAGCGCCGTTGCCGTCGATGACGCCCTCACCCGTGATAGCGACATCTTTCGCACCGATCGCCGACAGCGGCGACTGGCAACGCCAAGTATTCAACCCTTCGAACGTGATCTGCGTCAACGGATAGAGCGATTTATCGTCGCTGAACAAGATCAACGCACTCTGTTCGAGATGCAGTTCGATGTGGTCTTTCAGCACGATCGGGCCCGTGTACCACACACCAGCCGGCACGATGACGCGGCCGCCACCCTTTTCGGCGAGTGCATCGATTGCATCGGCGAAAGCCTGAGTGCAAAGCGTATAGCCATCGGGGACAGCACCGTAATCCGTGATGCAGACGCTGCGATCGGGAATCGCCGGACGAGGCACAGCAGGCATTTCGAAAGGAAGATTTTTCGACGCCACGACGTCGGAAGCATCCGTTGTCTTGCAACAGCAGGCGGACAACGCAAGGGCGGCGAAAGCAGCCAACCCAATAGAAACAAATTTCAGATTCATCGATATTTAGAAGTTATGGTTCATTCGATAACACAAATATAAAAAAAAGAGCGGAAACGACCAAGCGTTTCCGTTCTTTCCTGTTCAAGGATTTTCAGACAGCGACTCACACGTGTGAAGTACCTGTCCGGGGGAGGGTCATTCCATATATTCGGGGTTCTGATCTTCGGCAGACAACTGATCGTTCGCATCGATTGCTCCTTGCGGAATCGGGCGCAACGTCTTTACCCACGACGAAGCATTCGATCCAACATAATCGTTGTACTTTTCATTGTATTCAACGAGCTTTTGCGTACGGCGCAGGTCGAACCAACGTTTTCCTAACCCAAACAACTCGCACGAGCGCTCTTTCAGAATCGCATCGATCGTTATTTCCGTAGCATTGGCCAAACCGGCACGGTTGCGCACGGAATTCAGACGGGCAAGAGCTTTGCCGCTGTCGCCGGCTTTCAGATAAGCCTCGGCAGCTACGAAGAACATCTCCGGCAGCGTAATCACGTGAATATCGCGCCAGTTATCGCTTCCCGTCTTACTTGCAGTTTCCGAATCGTCGAACTTCTTGCAGATGCCGCCGCCGAAGACTTGTTCCAAGGAGGTCTTATAATCCATAGCTGGCCCATTGATCGTTTGAGGGTCTTTCGTTTGTTCATCCATAGGAATACGATAGGTATCCTTACGATTGTCGGGGTCCAGTGCTTTCCAAGCTTCGAAATCGGCATCCGTTTCATACCACGCCGAATAGTAACGCTCAACGCGATGGCCTACAAGTGATTCATTATTCTCATACCACGTATAGTACGAAGTTTTGTCCTTATTACCTTTAGCGACGCTGGGCAATTCCTTCATGAAAGTTACGTCATAGCGTACATCGCCTTTCTCGAAATTGTGCAAGGCACGGAGCGAGGGTACATACACTTGATTCGTAGCCTTGACCGGATCTTCGTTACCGCCGAGATAAGCGCAGAACGCCGTACTCCACGAATGACCGCCATCATTTTGGTTATGAGCCGTAGTAAAATCGTACTCGATATCCCAGATGAACTCTGCGTTATCATCGCCCGAGCGGTCGGCCTTCCACAGCTTAGCGAAATCCGGCTCCAGCGTATGACCGGCAATCACCTGATCGGCCATAGCCGCCGCTTTGGCGAAATACTCGGTCTTATTCAAATCCCATGCAGCCGACAGATAAGCCTGAGCCAATTGCGCTTTGGCCACCTCCATGCTGACACGTCCGCCGGTTTTCGACGAAGGTTCCAAATAATTATTTTTCACGACACTTTCCAATTCGCCGATGATCCAATCATAGGTTTCCTGAGCAGTAACGCGCGGATAGCCGGTAGCAGGACTTTGAATGAACTCTTTGATCAAAGGTACACCGCCGAACGTATTGACCAGAATGTAGTAATAATGAGCCGCAATCACGCGAGCTTCATCGCTACGACGATTCCGCAATTCATCGGTAATGTTGGCAGCGGGTGCATAATGCAATACCTGATAGGCAGCACGAATACCGTCATAGCACTCCGTGTAAAGCGTATTAACTGTACCGTTATCGGCATCAAGACCGAGATATTCGTGAAAAACATCGGTTTTGTTGCCACGTCCCATAGTGTACATGTCGGTACCGGCATTGAACCACCGGTTGTAATTATCGACATCGTTGTAAATTGTACGCAGATTCGCATAGGCATCGGCCACCAAAGATTCGAACCCTTCTTTCGTGGAGAATTGCTGCTTATCCGTTATATTCGAGCGGTTTTCAGTCGTAAGGAAATCTTCGCATCCCGACAGCATGACCGAACCCGAAATAGCTGCAATAAATAATAATATCTTTTTCATCTCGTATTCGCGTTAAAATTAGAACTTGACATTAGCCCCGATCTGATAGGTTACCGAAGCCAAACCGCCGTTGGCAAGATTGGCACCCGCCCATTCGGGATCGAAACCTTCATAATCGGTCCAGCAGAAAGGATTGGTGATATTCAGATAGAGGCGCAGGCTCTTGACATGGATCTTCTGCATCCATGTTTTCGGGAATGTATAACCCAATGTGATATTTTTCACCTTGACGAACGAGGTATCATGATACTGATAACCTTCGCCTTTCGCTTTACCTTTGTCTGAGAAGTAACCGCCGGCACTCGTATCGGCATTGTTGGGATACGGATATTTGCCGT
The DNA here is from genome assembly GCA_947591475.1 of uncultured Alistipes sp. Classification (GTDB taxonomy): domain Bacteria; phylum Bacteroidota; class Bacteroidia; order Bacteroidales; family Rikenellaceae; genus Alistipes. The sequence continues at coordinate 97,270 of CANQDE010000006.1, read as the reverse complement.
AGTGGGTTTCAGGATTGGCTATGACTTCGCCTGTAGCAGGATCGAGTATCGGAGCGCCTTTGGGAATGTAGTAATCCATCGCAATGTGTTGATTGCCTCGATCGGACCATTTCATATATTTGCCATCGTGGAAAGCCGACTTCGCCCATTGGCCTTGTTTGGTATAAATCGTAAACGAGAAGTCGAAACCTTTGAAGCTCATCGACGAAGAAAGGCTTCCCACCCATTTCGGATCGGTACAACCGTAAATCCGCTTGTCTTCGTCGTCGATCTTACCGTCGTTGTTCCAATCGTTGACAGCTACCTGTCCTTCATACCACTTATATTTCTCACCGTATTTCTGGAACAATTCCTCCAGCGTGTAGTGGATGTCGCCATCCATCGTGTGCATCGTTACACCCTTGTCGGTGATCACATCGGTATGCGTGTAATCACGCAACACATTCAACCGTCCGCCGATATATCGGTTGCTGGCGGGTTCATCGACTTTACCGAGACTGAGTTCGAGGATTTTATTCCAGTTGCGAGAGAAGTTGATGCCCAAATCCCACGTAAAGTTCTTGCTGCGAACAACGCCCAGATTCAATCCGACCTCGATACCGGCATTGCGAATCGAACCGACATTGAACTTCGTAGAGGTTTCACCCGTTTCGTGAGGAATCGAACGGTTCATGATCTGACCGTCGGAAAGACGACGGTAGACATCGGCCGTCAGGTTGATGCGGCTGTTGAATACCGAGAAGTCGACACCGAAGTCGAACTCCTTGATTTTTTCCCAGATAAGCGCCTGATTGACAATACCGACCGGATAATAGCCGTTGACTTCGCTCCCGTCAATCACAGCGTAGCTCGGGCCATCAGCCGTATTATGCGTTTCATATGCACCTACATTGTTATTACCGGTAACACCGTACGAAAGACGTAATTTCAGATTGTCAAGCCAATCGGCATTCTTCATGAATTTCTCTTCGGACATACGCCATGCCACCGCCGCTGACGGGAAGAAGCCCCACTGATGACCTGGCGCGAATTTCGACGAGCCGTCGGCACGCATCGTAACCGTCGCCATGTATTTGCCCTTATACGAATAATTCAAACGAGCGGCAACAGATACCAACGTCGTTTCCTCGTAACTCGAGTTGATCGTCTTAACACCGCTTGCTTTATCCAATGCATTGTAAGTCAATCGGTCGTCAGCAATCTCCGTACCTTGCAAACTCGAAGTTTCTTTGGTGTACTGATTCATCGAGAAAAGACCCATGGCATTGAACGTATGGTCGCCCCACGTCTTATTGTAGTCGAGCTGATTATCCCACGTCCATTCGAAGCGGTCGGTATTCCCGATATAACCCATATTAGTTTTGTTTGTCGCATAATATTGCGAACCTTCGGGATTATCTTCGGTGATACCTTTGGCAGAGAATTGCGCTGTACGACCATGATAGAAACTGGGCGAAAGCGTCGTCGTGAACTTCAACCCATCGTAAAGATTGGCCCGCAAATAGAAATTACCGAACATGTGGAATTTGCGATCCTGATCGATATAGTTCTTATCATAAAGATCGATCAACGGGTTGACTGCAGACGTAAACTGAGCATCCGAACCGAAAGCACTCTTGGACCCCGGGTATTTATACAGAACTCCGTTCTCGTCGTAAGGAGAAACGAACGGGTTGAAATAGAATGCGTTTACATAAGGGCTGTAAGAGGTCGAAGTCGTAAACTGGTCATCGACCGTATAGGCCATATTGACCGACATACCCGCTTCGAAAACTTTCGAAAGTTTGGTATCGAATTGGCCCTTGACATTGAAGCGATGGTAGTCATTCTCCTTGTAGACATTCTCTTCGCTCTGATAACCGATGCCCAAACGATAATTCATTTTTTCATTGGCTCCATTGACACTAATAAAGTGGTTCTGTTGAGCCGCAGTACGAGTCATGGCATCGATCCAGTCGTAGCCCTTGTATCCCTGCATGTACAATTCGTAGAGTTTCGAATCTCGGTAACTCGATCCGCCTTTGCGCATCAAGAACGCTGTGTTCAAGTTGTCATCTGTAATTTCGTAATGCGGGACACCGCTCGCGTCGACACCTTTATATTTCGAACCCTCGTATTTGTCTCCCGTCAACGTCGTGAAACGATGGAAACGGAAATTCATGAATTCGCTGGCATCCATGAAATCAGGTGTGCGTGCGACTGTACGGAAACCATAATAGCCATCGTAAGTTACGGTCGCATTCGAAGCACCGGCAGCAGCCTTACCTCCTTTGGTAGTGATCATGATGACACCGGCCGAAGCACGCGAACCGTAGATGGCCGTCGACGATGCGTCCTTCAAGACGTCGATTCGCTCGATGTCCTCGGGGTTCAGATAATCCATCGACGAGCTGACGATACCATCGATCACATAGAGCGGATTACTCGGAGCATTGTTAATCGACGCTTGACCGCGAATTTGAATTTTGAATCCGCCATCACCGGCTCGGCTATTGGTCTGTGTAACCACAGCACCCGGAACAGCACCGATCAAGGCCTCCTCCAAGCGAGTAGTTCCTTTTGCGGCAATGTCCTCGGCGCTGACCGAGCTGACCGAACCCGTAACGTCGCTCTTCTTCATCGTACCGTAACCGACGACGACGACATCTTCGAGCGCGAGCGCGTCCTCTTTCATCACGATGTCGATCTGCGTACGTCCGTTGACCGGAATGCTCTGCGTCGCGTAGCCGATGAACGACACGGTCAATACGGCTTTCTTCGCGTCCGGAACATTCAACTGGAACCGTCCGTCCACATCCGAAGTTACACCGAGGGTGGTACCGTCGACGGTTACGGATGCGCCTATAACTGGCTGACCCTGAGCGTCTTTAATCCCCCCCCCTACAATCTGGGCCGTAGCCGCTTGCGCGAGACCCATGCCCAGAATCAACATCAGGGCAAACTTTGTAAAGTGTTTCATAAAGGTTAGTTTGGTATTAAACATAATACATTCGTACGGGATACCCCCGCAAAATGCGTAAACAAAATTATAAAAAAATTTCGGTTCGCAATAAATTTTCTCGACTTTTTTCGTCCGATATTACCATACTATAATAAAATCCGGACGAGGTGAACTAACAATCGCCCCGTCCGGATGCAGACAAACGGTTTCCGTCCTTATTCTTTCAGCCGTCCTTTCGCACGGTCGTACTCGATGGAGGCCCAGATGAACGGGCCAACGCCCTTGCAATCGTTCTCGATGATGGGTTCCGAGATGTAATAGTCGAACTTGCCGCTGCGCATGTTCTTACCGCCCAGACCGGCCACGGCGCAGCAATCCGTAATGGAGATAGTGCCGTCGGGATTCTCCTTCACGAAGCGGTCGACGAACCGTTCGTAAAGCCGCTGAGCCTCGGGGCCTAATTCCGCAGGCAAATAGCCCAACCGGACACCTTTCAGCATAGCATAAATGAACATGATCGAGCCGGTCGCCTCCACGTAGTTCCCTTCGCGGCCGGGCTGGTCGAGCACCTGATACCACATGCCCGTTTCCGGATCGGCGTACTTCGGCAGCACCTCGCAGATATGATGCAGGATGTCGACCATCGGACGGGTCGTCTCGTCGACACCGAGGTATTGCAACGTCTCGACAATCGCCATGGTATACCACCCCATTGCACGGCCCCACGCATGTTCGGATTGGCCGGTCGTCTTGTCGCACCAGAACATCTCACGCGAATCGTCGTAAGCGTGGCGGTAAAGCCCCGTAGCAGGGTCGTAAGTGTGGTTGCCCACTAATACGAACTGGCTCACGATGTCGGATTTCAGCTGCTCGAACGATTCGCTCTCGCCCAGCATGCGCACGGCATACTCAGCGTAGAACGGTTCGGACATGTAGAGCCCGTCCAACCACATCTGGTGCGGATAAGCCTTTTTGTGCCAGAAGCCACCGTCGTCGTTGCGGGGATGCCCCTGCAACTGCGCAAAGAGCGTGTCGAGCACGGCCCGATAACGTTCCTCGCCCGTACGTTCGGCGATCGTGAACAATGGACGGCCCGGGCAAATGTGGTCGAGGTTGTAATTGCTTCGTTTATAGGTAATCACGCTATGGTCGGGCCGCACGATGGTATCGTAGTAACGCAACGCATACTCGTAGAAGTCGGGACGGTCGTAGGCTTCGCCAGCGTCCATCATGGCCAACAGTTCGAGGCCAGTCGTATAGTTCCATTTGATTTTCCCCTCGGGAATGCCGTCGAGCGTCGTCGGCGAAGGGTTGCGGGCGATTTCGCTCTCGACCATCCGGACAGCGAGCGGCTGCTTGCCGTCATAAAGCGGCTGTTCGCCGCACGATACGCCGACTGCGACGGCGCACATCATCCATAATAAGCGGTTTCCTTTCATTTTTTTATTAACTGGTACGGATCGGCTGCTTCGGGAAGCATAAGGAACCGTAATAATTACATTCTTTTTCGAATTTATCCGTTTCGGGATCTGCAAATTCGCGGGACGTAGCCTGCAAGGCGAGCCGCAATTTACTCCTGCAAAAATGCGTCGATCAACGTCTTTGCTTGTTTCTCCGTCAGCCGATGCGACCACTTCACTCGTTCGCCGGCAGCCCCGGGCCCCGTCGATCCGCTCTCCGCATAGAACGCATGTTTGTGTGCCTGCGGCTTGTTCCAGTCATGCCACCCCTCGGGACGAATGTGGTCGCCCAATTCGCAGTCGATGAATACGGTCTGGGCATATTCCCGCCACGGGCGGCCCAAATAGCATTTCGTTACGCCGTCGGCCGCGGTCAGACGGCACATGTAGAAAGTCAGGCCGGTCGGCTGCCCCTTACAAGTCGAAGCAGCAGTGATGTAGGAATCGGACAACGAACGGATTTCGCAATCGCGGAACAGGGCCGAAGCCGATCCGAAAATAAAGTCGGTCGTACCCTCGATGTAACAATCCTCAAAGCAATACCGACAATTCCGCGAAACCGTTTCGCCGTCGCGGTTGCCCACACCATATAGATATAAGGTATCCTGATTGCCGAGGAAGCGGCAACCGACGAACTGCACATTGTCGCCGATGCACTGCACGGCCACAGCCTGTCCGACGCGACCGGCCGTATTGGCGAACGTAATGTTGCTGACCATCCAGTTGTCGCCGCCGAAATAGACGGTCGACGAACCCGAAGTGCCGAGTTCATGGCCCGTGGCGCCGATTTTCGAAGCGTAGTCATTCCACGCAATCGTTACGTCGCCACGACACCCCTCCATTTTCACGTTGCGTTTCGTGTAGGGAATGGAGATTTTTTCGCGGTAGGTGCCCGGCATGATGCGCAGATGGGTCTCTTTGCGGCAGAAATCGGGAATGGCGGCAATGGCCTCGGCAACGGTGAAGAAGTCGCCCGAACCGTCCTTTGCAACGACCAAATCGGGAATCTGCAAGTGTTTCGCCAATTCGGGCACGACGGTCGACAGCTCGCCTGCGAGCATCCGCGCCAGCGTACGGGCTCCACGTACATTCAGATGGGTATTATCTTGACGACCATTGGGATAGAGCGGGCATGTTCCGGGCTGCACCCACATGAAATAGGCGCGCGATGCCTCGTCGCCCATCTCCGACACCCATTTCTGCGTCATCCGTTCGGCGTCGATGAAAGCCACCTGCTCTTCGGCGGCCACACGACGGCACGCCGTAAGGTACTCGCCGTGCGTGTCGGTCAGCACGCCATCGACGAAATTGCGCCGCACGATAGGCGTCAACAGCACGGGGATAGCCTTCTTTTCGCGCGTTTCGCGGATGTAACGGCGCAGATTCTCCGCGTAACCGTCGGGCGTAGAGAAGCGCACCGTATTGACTTTCTGGTCATTATGGCCGAATTCGATAAAAACGTAATCTCCGGGCTGCAAGCGGTCGTAAATCGGCGTCCATCGGCCCTCCTCGCGGAACGAACGGGTCGAACGTCCGTTGACGGCATGGTTTTCGACGATCACTTCGGCATCGAACAGCGGCTGGAACATCTGGCCCCATCCGCGTTCGGGGTTCTCCTTGTCGAGCTTTTTCGTGGCGCAGGTCGAATCGCCGATCAAATAGACATGCACCGCGTCGTCGGCAACCGAATCGGCCACCTGCTCTACCCGCACGGGCTGCAATTCGCGAGCGACCGTCTCCAAAGCGAGCCGCAAACAATCGTCGTCGCTTTTGCCGTCGAGCCATTTGCTGCGCCGCCACAGCATCTCGAAATCGTAATCGATATGTCCGCGCTCGTCGGGCCGCAGCTGGAACAGATAGCTGGTCTTGTCATCCTGCTGTCCGACAATCTGTTCCTGCGGAACGGCGATCGCCAGCGCAACGCTTTCGCGCTGCCATTTCGTCGTATCGTTTTCGGGGAAATCGCGTCCGAAGATGCCGACGGTTCCAGCCCCCCGCTGCACACGATGTTCGGCCATCTTCATCACGCCGGTGGTGAACGTCAGCCCCTCGACGTTGCCCTCGAAACGGTTCTCCACCCGCACGTCGCCATGACCGGCATAAAGGATATAGCGCGACGTCATCGTAATCTCGCGACTGCCGTAGTTCCACCCCTCGACGCGCATTTCGACCACCGTACGCACGGGGCCTTTGGCAAGAATGCGCGCTTCGCGGCGTTTGAAATCGGTAATATGGGTCATCCGGCCCTTTTCGGCATCCCAACCCTTGAGCGTGCCGACGCCCACCGAACCGAACACCCGCAGGTTATCGTAACCGAAATCATCGGCCAACTGTTCAGGGGTCGAATACCACATCGACTGCGCCAGTTCCAGCCGCGGCACCTTTTTGCCATAGGTGTCGATGGTCTGCTTCTTGTCGAAATAGACCCGATAGGCGCCGTATTCCGATTCGAAAGCGGGGCCGTGATGATGCAGTTTGTGGTACATGTCGTCCTGCGTGGAGGAAAGCGTATCGGCCGCCTGCAAGGTCTTGTCGGGATTCTTGAGCCACATCTGCGCATGGACGCGCGCCGGATAGGTACGCTCCGAGGGTTCCGACGAGAACTCGATCCGGAAATCGGCCTGACGGTCGACATCGGCGACAAAGGCCAATTCGCCCAGCGCACGGTCGAGTTGCGACGGAATCTCGCCAGTCGACCCCTTCACGACCGCACTCTGTGCCCATTCGGGCACATCGGCAATCACCACAGGGCAATCCTTGCGGACGCCCTCAACCGTTACACGATAGCGGTTCTTCTGCGTGCGGGCTTCCGCATGGCCCGCACAGCACCCGATACCGAGTGCCAGCATCAAAAAGAGGATTCGTTTCATTTTATGTTAGTTGTTTCGAGCATTCGTTCCAATTCTTCGCGCGACGCAATCGCACCGGCCGGCAGTCCGTCGGCAAAGGAGCTTAGGGCCGAAGCGGGCAACAGATCGACCTTCGATTCATCGACCTGCGAAGCGTCCAGCCTCAAACGACGGGCAAAAAAGTCGTAGACGGCCTGCCGTTTGTTATAGCCGTAATCGTGGCCCTCGTCTGGAAAATGGGCATTCTCCACCGCTTTCTCGGCGCCGTACAACGCCCAGATGCGTCGCAAATAGGGGTATTCCAATTCGGGATAGGAGGCGGTCCAATCGCCACCATCGCTCACCGTCAGCACCGGACGCGGGGCCATGGCAGCAGCCAGTATCTCAGGCGTGCAGCTTCCTCCGGCAGCGAGCGTTACGGGACGGCCGCTCTCGCAAGGACATCCGCCGTCGAAATGCGACACTAAATGCACGACCGGCGCCAATGCCGCGAACCGGCTGTCGAGAACCGCCAGCAGCATCGCATGCGTCGCGCCGCCCGAACCGCCCGTTGCGGCCATGCGCGTCGTGTCGATGTCGCGGCGCGTGCGGACGATCCAATCGGTCAGACATTTCGACCACAATGCCTGCAACTGCATCGAATAGTCGGCCGTATGGGCCGCCGAGCTAATCTGACGTTCGGAATCGCCCCAGCCGGAAATATCCAGATCGACCGCCACCGCACCCATGCGGGCGAGCGTTGCCATAAGCAGTTGATGATCGGGACGGTATCGCCCGCCCGCCCAGTGTCCGGAGGGCGCAATCACGAGCGCGCGGGGGCCTCGTATACGGGATGCGTAGATCGTCCCGCAAACGTAAAGCCCGGGCAATGTTTCGAGGGCATAGTTTTGCGTCGTATAGCCATCATGGTGCACGACCTCCCCCATCCGCACATCGGGATTCTTGACCAATGCCGCTTCGAACGGCTCCAATGCCAAGGCTTTCCGCACACCGGCCAGCACCTCGTCGCGGCGGCGCTCCCACGCCGCACGATCCGTGTACTGGATCGAAAGCCATGCGAGCAATTTTTCGCCATCGGCAGGCGTACGACGATAGTATTCATAGGGTTGCACGGTGATTTTCCCGTCCTTCGCACTCCATTTCAGATCGAGCGGCCGAAGCAAATTATCGAGCGTTTCTGCAAGCGAATAGGGACGGATTCGGAAATCGGCATACGGGCACAGCACCGTATCGGCCACGAACCGCTTGCATCCGATTCGGACATCGAAACGATGCCCCACCTCCTCGAGCATCTCGTCCAGCGGGCACGAAAATTCATTCGCACCCGAGCGAGCGGACTGCGCTGCGAGGATTATCGGAAAGCATACTGCATAAAAATACAGCCCTATGCGAAAGCTCCTTCCGAGGTATGTTTTCAACGTGTTCATGATGGATCCCGTAATGCAAATATACAAATTTTGGAGGTTATTTTTTGAAATTCGGCAAAAAGATTCTATATTTGCGTGCTCGATTCGGTCAGGGAGCGCAACCGTTCCTTCGGCATCGAATCAAGGGCTTCGGAGAGGTGGGTGAGTGGCTGAAACCACCGGTTTGCTAAACCGACGTACGGGTCAATCCGTACCACGAGTTCGAATCTCGTCCTCTCCGCGAAGACCCGAAGCCACTTCGGGGACAATCGAAGACAAATCCCGCAAAATCAAGGTTTTGCGGGATTTTCATTTGTATTTCTACGACATCTGAAAGACACGAAAAAGCCCCGTTTTGACAAAGGCGCGTTACTAAAATTCGGTCGACCGTTTTAGTAACGATTTACGACACAAGTCGCTGATTTGTCGCCTGTTGTCCTGAAAACGTCTGCTCAGAAACCGCGTATTAACCCTTCCTTTGCCGACGGAAAATAAACAGTAAAAAATCGCAGCTTCTACCGTTTCAGTAGCAGATAATAGTTTGTGTCGTCGGGTAATAGTTTCTGGCGTTTTCGGCATCTGATTCCAAATGCCGAATGTTTTACTTTTGCTCCTAAGCGACAAGGTGCATCGCGCAGCTTCATGCTACAATCGGAATCGGTTCTCCCGCAAACCATATTCGGATGGATTTTTATGTTCGACGGAACATAGCAAGATGTCTTTTCAGCCGCTCAAAAAAATTTGAGCATCTCGAAAAACACTTGCCCTGCGGGGCGGAATCGCGCCTCCGAAGTCGGGCGATTTAAGCAACGAAAAGGGATGGAGGTCATCCTACTCTTGTGTGAACTTGCGCAGAAATTCGGCTAAGTTCGCTCCTTCGTCCAAACCTATTTTCTTGCGGATGCGGTAACGGCTAATCTCGACGCCGCGTACCGAAATGCTCATCAAAGGAGCGATCTCTTTGGAAAGCAAGTCCATTTTGATATAAGCGCACAACAACAATTCTTTTTTGGTCAATTCGGGATAGGCGGCGGTCAGTCGGTCGAAAAAGCCATTGTGAACCGAATCGAACGTATGCTGGAAATGTTGCAAATCGTTGTCGTGTGCAATGTTTTCGTCGATTTGACCGATAAGACGGATGACCTTCCGGCGCAGCGATACCGGATTTTCTTCGTTGAGTGTTTGGTAAATGTTCGTCGCGGCTTTTTTGATGTTGAGCAGAATTTCGTTTTTGCGCACGATGTTCAGGGTCGAATTTACCAACTCTTCGGATTTGTGTCGCAATTCAGCACGCAAAACCTCCTCTTTGAGCGAGTCGATTTCGAGTTCTTTCCGTTCGTTCTCTTTTTTGAACCCTTCCTCCTGCTGTCGCAGTTCCAGCTCTTTCTGTTTCACCAATCGCTTGCGGCTTTTATCGATTCGGCGAACCAAATAACCGATGCCCGCACCCAAAAGAATGAGATAAATCAAGTAACTCCACCACGTTCTGTACCAAGGCGGCAACACCCGAAAAGCAAGGGAAGTCGAGGCCGGTTCCTCCCCGTCGGCTACCAAAGCCCGCACATGGAAAACGTAGCGCCCTTCGTGCAGATTGGTGAACTCTTTCACATTGGTTTCGCGATATTCGCTCCAACTTCCCGTTTCGTTCTCGCTGTCCAACCGACACGCATAACCCGTCGGTTGCGTGCGGAGATAGTTCACCGCGCTGTACTCGAATCGCAGCGAATTGCATCCATAGGGAATGATAAGTTCCTCTGCCTCATCTGCGGGATAGTTGCGGCCGTAAAGGAGGGAATCGCTCGGTTCCGTGAGCCAGATACGGCGAATCGCTACCGATGAATTTCCCGTGTGCGGGGGTGCGGCATCCAAATCGAGCAGGGAAAATCCGCCTTCGGAACACAATACGGCACGACGGTCGAACGTCGATACGTGTTCGAAATGTTCGATTAACAATTTATTCAGATAGAGTTCGCCCGATCGCTTGAAATAGCGGTCGCGCTGGTCGTCGTAACGCAAGACGCGCAGCGAACGTCCATCGGAATACCAGATGTTGTTATAAGTATCTTTTTCGAGATAGCAGTACCGGCCGCCGGCTTCCGCAGTCGCCGCTTCGAGCCTGCGGTTCCGAATCAGGCAGTCGTTCGAGCGGTCGTAGTTCCAAAGTCCGTATTGCGACGCACACCGTGTCGTCGATGACAGCAAGGTGGAAATCGTTCGTAACTTGCAACGTTTCAGAACGGTAGTTCTTTTGCGCAACGATTCGCTTCAGATCTTCCGAAAGTTGCATCCGGATGACCCCGTTGCCCTTGTTGGCGATCCAGACCACCCGGTCATCGTGCGGGTCGGCCAACAGGCTTTTGCAGGATACCGTACAGGTGTCGATTTTCTGCACGACCTGCCATGCTTTGCCTTGCTCGCGGCGGAGCAGGTAGATGCCGCGTCCGACGCCGTAGGTTCCTGCAATCAGCGTATCTTTGTATCCCGGCAACGCGATGATTTGTCGAACGCCCCACAAACCGTCGACGTGCTGTACCGTTCCGCTCGGTTCGATGACGAAAATGCCTTGTTCGGACGCTCCGAAGAGTTGTCCGTCGTGGGGAAACAGCTGCCATGCCTGTCCGTTGGTCTTCTCCACAAAAGCGACTTCACCGGAGCCGTCGGGTTTGTCGGGTATCGAAGTCCGATAAATGCCTTGATTAGTGCCGAGATAGAGTTTCCCGCCGAAAAACGCGGAAGCATAGCCCGAACCGATGTCGGCCCGATTGCCATAAAGAGCCTGTATGGGCGAGGTAATCGCCACGTAGTCGATGCCGCTGTCCAGTCCCAGCCACAGATTGCCGTCGCGGTCGAACAGAATCGCCTGCACCGTCTTGTTCTGCAATCCGGTCGAGGTCGACAGGATTTGCGACCGATCGGTTTCGAGGTCGAGTACGCACACCCCGTCCTGCACCGTTCCGATCGCGATGCGCGAGCCGAGCCGTGCGGCGCAGATGGCTCCGTTCTTCCGAATATGAGCGTCCACCGAAGTGCGGTAAGGACGCAGGCCTTCTTGCGGATGGTAGGTATAAAGCCCGTTGAATCGGGTTACGACCAAAATCCGATCTTTGTAAGGCAGCAGTTTCACCACTTTCAGTTTTCCCAGTTTTTCGGATTCGGAAAGCAGGTGCAAACCGTCGTCGCTGACTGCGGCAAGGCCTTCGCCGGTTACGACCATGAACTGTTGATTGATAACGGCCGACGTCGCAATGGTGCCTCCGCTATCCAGCGTATGCAGTTCGCCGTTTTCGAGGTAGACGATGTAGCGGTCGTCTTGAAAATAGACCCGTCCGGCATTGAGCATGACATTGCGAATCACACCGATATGAACGATTTTGCGCAACTCGCTCGCAAGCGACGTATAGCGCAGCCCGCCCACTCGGTCCGGCTCGAAATAGCCCAATTCGTTGATGCCTCCGATGTAGATGCGTCCGTCCCCACTTTTTTTCAGCGACCGGATTTTGTGCCCCGTCACCGGGTAGAGCGCCCAGTTTTCACCGTCGTATTCGAGCAGACCTTTGTTATTGGCAACGTAAATCCAACCGTTTTCCTGTTGTTCGATCATCCAGTTCTGGGTGGCGGCACCGTAGTCTCGGTGCGTGTAGTTGAACACTTGCCGGAACCATACGGCATAAGCAGGTCGGGCGAATGCAAAGGCCAACAAGAATAGAAAAAGTCGGATTTTCATATCGTTCGTGCGAAAGTTCGGGGATGCCATCGCAACAAAGGTAATCGAAATATCGGATTTATAATATACCCCTTCCGTTTTTATTATATACTTATTGCGCGGAATCTGTTATTAAATTATTTAATTATATAAGTCCTATTTTATTTGTCTAATCTGAAAAACAGTCAGTTAAAAATCATATGTGCAATTTTTGACGTAGTTCGATTTTCGGATAGACGTATTCAAGATGTAGTGAATCCTGCCGTTTTCAGCAACCGAACGAATACTTTTGCATTGCAATGATGCACAAAAACCACTTAAAATCAAAACCTGTCGAACTATGAAGCAACATTTTCGCACAAGGAGTATCCTACGGCTGTTTACAGTCGTATGTTGTCTGTTCTCGTCATTCGGTTGGGGTGTTTCCGCTCAAACCGTGATGAACGCATCGGGACGCGTCGTCGATGCCGCGAGCAAGGAGCCCCTACTCGGCGTCTCGGTGATCGAATCCGTTTCGAATCGCGGCACCACGACGGATGCTGCCGGACACTTCGAATTGCGGGCCGATGCCGGGGCGACCCTTACCTTCTTTTATCTCGGATATGAAACGGTGGAGGTCAAAGCTGCCGCGAATCTCGGAACGATCGAACTGCAATCGGCCGCCAACGAGTTGGACGAGGTTGTCGTCGTGGGTTACGGCACGCAGAAAAAAGTCAATTTGAGCGGTGCTGTCAGCTCCATCAGCGGCGACGCCATCGCCGCGAAGCCTGCAACCGACGTACTCTCGGCCATGCAGGGCGAAATGCCGGGGGTGGCTATTCTGCGCAGCGGCGGCGAGCCGGGCGCCGAAAGTTCGGGCATCCGCATTCGCGGTTTTTCGTCGGCCAACAGCACTTCGACGCTCGTCCTCGTCGATGGCGTGGAAAGCGACCTGTCGTTGGTAAACCCGAACGACATCGAATCCATTTCGGTATTGAAAGATGCCGCCGCCTGCGCCATCTACGGTGCGCGTGCGGCTTCGGGTGTCGTGCTCGTTACGACCAAAAACGGCAGCGAAGGTAAAACGCGCGTAACCTATAACGGTTACTACGGTTTCAACGTGCCGGGCAACATGCCGGAACGTCTGCCCGCATGGGAGGAGCAGGCATGGATCAACGAAGGCCGTTTCAATGCCAGCGGCAAAGTGGAATGGAACCCCGAGCAGTCGTCGTGGGTCGGCAACCCCAACTTCAACTATCGTCCGAACAACAGCAACGGCCGCTGGGACTTCTTCCAAGCAACCAACTGGGTCGATGAAGGGGTCAAAAAGTACACGACGCAGCAAAATCACGCCGTTTCCGTATCTGGGGGGGGGAAATCCGTCAACTACCTCGCATCGGCCGGATTCTATACCAAAGACGGTCTGTTGAAGTACGGACCCGACCAGAACGACCGCTATAACGTCCGTCTGAAAATCAACTCCGAACTGAACAAGCACATTTCGCTGAACGTGCTGGCCAGTTTCGACGAGCAGGACAAGAAACAGAACCCCTACGGCTCGAAAAACATACTCGGACGGTTGTTCCGCGTTCGCGGCCGACAGCCCATCCTCAACCCCGAAGAGGACATCAACGAAAGCCCCTATAACGGCGACTTGCAGGTCAACGCCATCGACCTGATGAAAAACGGCGGCGTAACCAAAAGCACCTACGGAGCCTACACGGGCAAGGCCGAATTGGTCATCAAAGATTACTTCACCGAGGGCCTGAAACTGAAATTGAGCGCCAGCCGCAAGTCGAGCTACTACACACAGACGGTCAAAAAGCGCCACCTCGTATGGTACGACCGGCTGGGAAAAGCGATCCGATTCCAAGCCAACAACCCGAACGAGATGTCGCGCACGAAGAACAACGACTACCACGACAATTTCGAGGCACTGCTCTCTTACGACCGGCAGTTCGGCAAACACGCCCTTTCGGTCTTGGGCGGTATCTCCTACGAACGTTATCGCAAGGACGAAGTTTCGGGCACGGTCAAGAACCTCAATTCCAACGATTTCTTCTCGTTCAACTACTACGATTCGAGCAATGCGACGAATACGAGCGTTCGCGATGAGATTCAGACGTGGGCGATCATGTCCTACTTCGGCCGCATCAACTACAATTACGACGAACGCTATCTCTTCGAGGCGAACTTCCGTTACGACGGCAGCTCGCGGTTGGCTCCGGACAACCGGTGGGAGATTTTCCCGTCGTTTTCCGCCGCATGGCGCGTCAATCAGGAGAAATGGTTCGACGTTCCGGCCATTACGAACCTGAAAGTGCGCGCATCGTGGGGCCAGTTGGGCAACGGCGCCGTGCTGGGTCTCTACGACTATATTCCGCTCATCAATTCGTCTAAAAACCACGGCGAGGACAACTACTACCAAAGCCAGATGGCCTCGACGGGCAAGACGTGGGAGATCATCAGCACGACGAACATCGGTGTCGACTTAGGTTTCCTCAAAAATACGCTGACCGTAACCGCCGACTACTACTGGAAAAAGAACGACAACATGCTGGCCAACCTCGAATTGCCGCACATCGTCGGTATCTCGGTTCCGTCGTCGAACGTCGGCACGCTGAAAACGTGGGGCTGGGAGTTCGAGATCGCCTACAAGAACCATTATAAGGATTTCCACTACGGCATCAGCTTCAACATCAGCGACAGCCAGAACGAGGTGGTGCGCTACGACGGTGCCAACACGATCAAGGCCGGTGCGAACGCCATCGTCGAGGGGTACCCGATGAACAGCATCTGGGGCTACAAGACCGACGGTTTCTGGAGCAGCCGTCAGGAGTACCTCGACTACAAGGCCGCCAATCCGGGCTACGAATCGTTCAGCGACGCGAAAGTCTCGGGCGGCGACGTACGCTACGTCGCACAGGGCAAGGCCGACCACAAGATCGGTGCCGGCGGCGGCACGCCCCAAGACCCGGGCGACCTCGTTTATCTCGGTTCGTCGAACGGCCGTTATCTTTACGGTCTGTCGCTCAACCTCTCGTGGAAGGGCTTCGACTTCAGCTGCATGTTCCAAGGCGTCGGCAAACGCACCGTGCTCATCAATGCGGGCGACATCGCTCCGTTCGCTACGACTTCGGATATGCCTTGGACGATCCACCGCGACTACTGGACGCCCGAAAATCCGAATGCCTATTGGCCGCGTCTGTACAACTATGCCGGCGACCAGTTCAACTTCCAGCCTTCCGACCGCTGGGTGCAGGACGCCTCGTACATCCGCTTGAAGAACATTCAGTTGGGCTATACGTTCCCCATCAAGAAGACGTGCATCGAGAAACTGCGGCTCTACGTCGCCGGTTCGGACGTCTGGGAATCGTCGAACATGCTGAAAGTCTTCGACCCCGAGGTGGGCAACACTTCGAACAACAACTACTATCCGTTCTTCCGCACATGGGTGATCGGTCTGAACCTCACGCTTTAACGAAAAATCCCGTAAAATAGAAGAAAAACCATGAAAAAGATACTCAATACCCTCGTGTTCGGAGCCCTCTGCATGGCGTTCGCGGGGTGCAACCTCGACATGGAGCCCGAAACGTCTTTCACCGACTCCGACTACTGGCAGACAGAGAAGGACTTGCGCGGTGCCTGCAACCGGTTTTACCAACAGACCGGCGGCGCATTGGGCGGTTTCTACCACGATTTTCGTTCCAATGAATTGGTTGCCAAATCGGGTCCCAACTCCATTTCCGACGGCAGCCGCTCGGTTCCGTCGACCTCCGGCGACTGGACGGATCCCTATTGGCGCATCTTCATCTCGAACAACATTCTCGAAAAGAGCGAACGAGCCAATGTTACCGAAGCCGTACGCGACCGCTACAAGGCTGAAGCCCGCTTCTTCCGCGCGTTCCACTTCTTCGAGCTGGTCAAAAAGTACGGCGACGTGCCGATGATCATGAAAGCCGTGAACGACACGAGCGATCCGATTCTCCAAATGGGCCGCACGCCCCGTGAAACGGTGATACAGCAATGCTACGAAGATTTGCAGTTCGCGGCCGAGCACCTGCCCGACATCGATCACGTCGATGCCTGGGAGCACGTGTCGCGGTCGGCGGCGCTGGCCATGCTGGTACGGGTGGGGCTCTACGAAGGCACCCACAAGAAGTACCACCAGACCCCGAACGGCGATTGGAAAGCGCATCTGAAAGTCGCTATCGACGCGGCTGAGACGATGATGGCGGAGAAAAAACACGAACTCTATCCCGATTTCCAGAAACTCTTCCTTTTCGACGGCGAAGGCCGCAAGAACAAGGAAAACGTATTCATCAAGGAGTACGGCCCGAATGACGCCGGAACGACCACCCACCGGAACAGCCGCGAGTTGGAAAATGCAGTAAACGTTCCTCGTCAGACGCTCGATATGTTCCTCTATACCGACGGTCTGCCCCGCGCGAAGTCGCCGCTGAAAATTTCGCCCGAAGTGCACTACAACGACGTCTTCGAGCATCGCGACCCCCGTTTCGGCATGACCTTCTTCCAGTACGACGAAGAGGCTTTCAAAGGCCCGTTAAATCCTTTCTACGAGAGCCACAACGGGTACAAAATCAAGAAAGGCTACATCAAGTCGGAAGATGCCACCAACGGCAAGGAGACCCTCGACAAGATGATTATCCGCTACGCCGAAGTGCTGATTTCGTATGCCGAAGCCCTCTACGAGTACAACGGTTCGATCACCGACGAACAACTCAACAAGACAGTCAATGCGCTGCGCAACCGCGTCCATATGCCGGCCCTGCTGACCAATGCGTTCGTTACGGCCAACGGGCTCGACATGCTCGAAGAGATACGCCGCGAACGTTTCGTCGAGTTCATCGACGAAAACCTCCACTACGACGACATCATCCGTTGGAAAACGGCCGAAACCGTCCTGCCTACCTATATGCTCGGCCAGAAATTCGTGGAAGGGGAAACGACCACCCAACGCGAAGACGTTGCGGATCGCCTGACCGCGAACGGAGGCTTTTACAAAGGTGTGAAAGTCTACGACGAGGATGATATTTATATCATCGAGGAGGCCGCCAACCGTCGTTTCGACCCCGAACGCGACTACCTCTATCCGATTCCGATCTACGAAATCTCGCACTCGGGCGGCAATGTCGAACAAAACCCGAATTGGAGAGAATAAGCGAATCAAGAACTTCAAAACAAACGTAAATCATGAAAAAAATACTTTATATCATGCTGTCGTTGGCTGCCTGCTGCGGGCTGACCGCTTGCGACGACGATGCTTGGGGAAACGGCGACACCGCCATGGATCACATCTACTATGTCGGATTCGAAGATTGGGGAAAGAACGATAACAAAGTGTCGTTCGATGCCGCTCACGGCGCGACGGTCGATATTCCGATGCAGTTCTGGTGCGAGTTCGTCCGCCCCTACGATGTCGTAACCTACTACTGGACGGTCAGCGACCTGACGCTCGGCACCGATTATCGGGTCGTCGATGCCAACGGCGCGGAACTGCAGCCCGCCGCCAACGGAGCCTACACGCTGACGTGGCCCCAAGCGAAAAAGGGGGTGCAGAACGTCCGCATCGAGGCACTCAACGGCGCGGACGGCACGGTAACGGTGCAGACTTTCGACCCTGCATCGACGGTCGAGCTCTCCAATCAGGACATCGAATCGACCGTGCAATCGCGTACCGACAACTACGAGGTGCGCATCTTCACCCAGAACTACAAAGTCTCCGTCAACATCAAGTAACGTAATACAGGTTGGTAATTGGGAGAGCGGCCGGCAGAGACGCATCCGATCTTTGTCGGCCGTTCGTTTTTCGACGCTCTTTCCGCATGTACTCGAACCGATATATCGTGCGCGCATGCACGTTTTCTCTCTTTTTGTTGCTGACCTGCTCCGTTTCGGCGCAGCGCATCGTACGTTCGCTCAATGACGGGTGGCGCTTTCACGCGGGAACGCATCCCGAAGCGGCGGCCGTCGACTGCGACGACCGCGATTGGGAGCCCGTCCGCCTTCCGCATACGTGGAATTGCGACGCCTATACGGTCAAGGCGTATTATCGGGGCGAAGGGTGGTATCGCCGCAGCCTGCGGCTACCTGTTGAGACCGGACAGCGGCACTACATTCGGATGGATGCGGCCAGCAAAACGGCGCGGCTTTATGTAAACGGCCAAGAAGCAGGAGCCCATTGCGGAGGTTACACGGCAGCCGTGTACGACGTTACGGAACTGCTTCGGCCCGACGGCGACAATGTGCTGGCGGTTCGTGTGGACAATGCCGACGAAACGGTACCGCCCTTGTCGGGAGACTTCACCTTTTTCGGCGGCATCTATCGCGACGTCTGGCTCGTAACGGTTCCGGCATGTCATTTCACAATGACGGACAAGGGATCGTCGGGGCTTTATGTCTCCACGCCCGAAGCGAGCGCAGCACGCGGGACCATCGCTTTGCGGGGTTCCGTAACGAACGATGCGGCGGAGGGGTGCCGTGCGACAGTCGAGGTTCGGATTTTCGACCCGGCGGAGAAGTTGGTGGACGAGGGCACCTGCCCGCTTCGGCTGGCAGCCGGAGGGCAGGCGGAATTTTCTTATCGCTCCCGTGTACTGAAAAATCCGGCTTTGTGGACGCCCGAAATGCCGAACCGCTATCGGGTGGAGGCGACCCTCCGTGGGAATCGGCAGGAATTGGACCGGCTGACGCTGCACACGGCGTTCCGATGGTTCCGTTTCGATGCGGACAAAGGCTTTTTCCTGAATGGCAAACCTTACAAGTTGCGCGGCGTTTGCCGTCATCAAGACCAAAAGCCCTACGGCGTGGCTTTGACCGACGCGATGCACCGCCGCGATTTCGCTCTCATCAAGGCGATGGGGGCCAACTTCGTCCGGTTGGCGCACTATCCGCAGGACGATGCCTTTCTGGAAGAGTGCGACCGGCAGGGAATGTTGGTCTGGGAGGAGATTCCGGTTATCGACATCGTGCCCGATTCACCGGCCTATGCCGATACGGCGGAGGAGAACCTGCGCGAAATGATCCGGCAGCATTACAACCGTCCGTCGGTCATTTTGTGGGGTTTTATGAACGAAATTCTCCTGGTTGCGCAACGCCGTTATAAGACCGAATCCGAGTTGCAGCCCGTGCTGGCCCGCACCCGCGTGCTGGCCGAACGGTTGGAGCGGGTTTTGAAACAGGAAGACACGACCCGCATGAGCGTGATGGCCTTTCACGGAAGCGACGACTACAACCGCTACGGGCTGTCGGAGATCACCGATGTCGTGGGCTGGAACCTCTACAACGGCTGGTACGGCGACGACCTCGACGGATTCGACCGCTTCGTGGCGCAACAGCATCGCGAGCATCCCGATCATCCGATCATCGTCAGCGAATACGGCGCAGGCTCCGACCGGCGCTTGCACTCGCTCGCCCCGCGTCCGTTCGATTTCAGCATCGAGTACCAGCAGCGCTATCTGGAACATTATCTCCCCGTATTGGAAACAAATTCCTATCTTTGTGGAGGAGCCTTGTGGAACTTCATCGACTTTTCGTCGGCCAACCGCAATGAGTCGATGCCGCGCATCAACAACAAGGGGGTGGTTTATGCCGACCGCACACCGAAAGATGTCTATTACTACTATCAAGCGGCATGGCGTGCCGACCTGCCGGCGCTTCGCATCGCTTCGCGCGACTGGCTTCGGCGTACATGGACGGTGGATGCCGATGGACAAGCGACGCTGCCGGTGAAAATCTACACCAACCTGCCCGAAGTGGAGCTGTTCGCCGACGGCCGTTCGTTAGGACGCCGGCAACCGAAAAATCACCTCGTGATTTATGACGTGCCTTTCCGCACCGGCGGGGTATCCCTGCGGGCCGCAGGAACTTCGGCCGAGGGCCGGCCGGTGGAAGATGCGCTGCGTATCGACTTTTCGGGCGTACCCGAACGGACGGCCGATGCGGAGGGTGCTTTGGACATCGCGGTCAATGTCGGAAGCGGCTGCTGCTTCACCTCCGACCGAAGCGGTACGGCCTGGCTGCCGGATCGTCCCTATACGGAGGGCGGCTGGGGCTACTTGGGCGGAGAAGCGGACGCGACGCAGGTCGAAATCGCCTGTACGGAGGACGGGCCGCTGTTTCAGACCCTGCGGCGCGATTTGGACGGCTATCGTTTCGACCTTCCGAACGGCACCTACGAAGTAGAACTGTTGTTCGCCGATCCCTACCGGCAGGCCGAATCGTCGGTTTATCTGCTCGGCCACGATGCAGAGCAGACGGCCGAACAAAACCGTTTCCGCGTGGAAATCAACGGCCGTACGGTCGAAGAAGCCTATGCACCGGAAGGAATGCGGGCCGCCGCGCGACGCTACACGGTGGAAAACCGCGACGGACGGGTCGAAATCCGGTTCCGACCCCTTGCGGGCCATACCCTGCTGAATGCCTTGCGCATCCGGCGTTGTTATTGAAAAACTGAAAACACTAACCGATATGCAATCCCGACATCCGATGAAAAAAATCCTACTGTCGATTCTCGTTATCCTGACACCCTGCGGTTTTTTGCGGGGACAGTCCATCTGGCCAATCGACCGCTTGGCCGAAACCCGGCAATCGCTCGACATGCCTTACTATGCCGGAGCTTACCGTACCCTGCTGGCCGAAGCCGACCGCCTGCTCGAATCCGAGCCCTGTTCGGTCATGCAGAAACAGCGCACGGCCGCGAGCGGCGACAAACACGACTATTTGAGCCAAGCCCGCTATACATGGCCCGACCCGTCGAAGCCCGACGGCCTGCCCTATATTTCGCGCGACGGCGTAACGAATCCCGAAATCAACACGCTCGACCGCATTCCGCTCGGCCGGATGGCCGACCGCGTAACGACGCTTGCGCTGGCATGGTATTTCAGCGGGGATGAACGTTATGCCGTCAAGGCCGTCGAGGCCCTGCGCGTCTGGTTCCTCGACCCGAAGAGCCGCATGAATCCCAATCTGAACTATGCGCAGATCGTGCGCGGCCGCTACGACGACAAAGGGCGCGCTTCGGGGCTCATCGACAGCTATTCGTTCGTCGAGATGCTCGACGCCGTGCAGTTGCTCGAAGGTTCGGAATCCTATTCGGCGAAAGAGCGCAAGGCCCTGCGCAAGTGGTTTTCCGCGTTCACGCAATGGATGATGACCCACGAGAACGGCATCGCCGAAGCGAACGCACGGAACAACCACAGCGTCGCCTACGATGCCCAAATCGTCGCGTATGCGCTCTATACCGGCGATACGAAGCTGGCACGCAAGGTATTGGAAGCCTTGCCCGAACGGCGCATCTATGCCCAAATCGAACCTGACGGCCGTCAGCCGCAGGAATTGCGCCGGACGCTGGCCTACCACTATTCGCAGTACAACTTGACCCACTTCATAGACTTGGCGCTGATGGGCAAACGGCTCGGGCTGCGGGTCGACCGCTCCGTGTCCGACGACGGCCGCAGTTTTTATAAGGCGATGGATTTTCTGCTCGGTTATACCGGACGCCCGCAGAGCGAATGGCCCTACCAGCAAATCTCCGGTTGGAAGGGGTCGCAACAGAATTTTTGCCGCGACCTTTACCGCACGGCGCACTATCTCGACGACCCCGAAGGGGCCTATCTGCGCGGTTTCTATGCCTGCCGCGTCGCCCGCCCGTGCGATCGGTTCCGGTTGATTTACGGCGTGCCGAACGTAACGGACGATGCCTATGCGTTCGCCGATGCGCAGCTGCGTTTTGCTGTCGATTGCGCCGCAAAAGCGAAAAAAGAGCCGGAAAACGCCGCCAAGAACCGTGTAACGCCGCGTACCATCCGCAAGGATGGTTCACTTGCTATGGTCGAACCGCGCGATTGGTGTTCGGGCTTTTTCGCCGGTTCGTTGTGGCAACTCTATGCCTACACCCGCGACGACTACTGGCGCGAACAGGCGATTTCGTGGACGTGGCCCATCGAGGAGGCGAAAAACCATCGCGGCACGCACGATCTCGGGTTCATGATCGGCGACAGTTTCGGCAAAGCGTGGGAACAGACCGGCGAACGTTCGTATCGCGACGTCGTCGTCCGCGCGGCGCAGTCGCTCGCGACCCGTTTCAACAAACAGGTGGGGTGCATCCGTTCGTGGGATCACAACCGCGACAAATGGCAGTTCCCGGTCATCATCGACAACATGATGAACCTCGAAATGCTCTTCAAGGCGACGCAAATCACGGGCGACTCGACCTATTGGCGCATCGCGGTCAGCCATGCCAATACCACGCTGCGCAACCATTTCCGCGACGATGCTTCGTCGTTCCACGTCGTCGATTACGACCCCGCGACGGGCGCCGTGCGCGGCAAATGCACGCATCAGGGCTATGCCGACGACTCGTTTTGGAGCCGAGGGCAGGGCTGGGGGCTCTACGGCTATACGATGTGCTACCGTTTCACGCACGATGCGGTCTACCTCGAGCAGGCCTGCCGCATCGCCGATTTCGTGCTCTCGCTGCCCAATATGCCTGCTGACGGCATTCCCTATTGGGACATGAAACTGCCAGAATACAAGGACGATACTCCGCACGATGCTTCGGCGTCTGCCTTGATTGCTTCGGGGCTCTACGAATTGTGCACCTATGTCGGCGATGAACAGGCCGCGCGTTACCGTGCGGCGGCCGACAAAATCGTCGAAAGCCTGCACCGGAGTTATCAGACCCCGCTGAAAAGCCACTACGGGTTCCTGCTGTTGCATTCGGTCGGCCACCTGCCGGGCGGTTCGGAGGTCGATGTGCCGCTGAACTATGCGGATTACTACTATTTGGAGGCGTTGGCCCGTAAGGCTGCGCTCGATCGTCGGTCGGCTGCGTTATGACTGGCTGCATGAAACGACGGATGAATTGGCTCCTGCTGCTTTCGGCGTTGTTCTTTTGCGGACAACGGGCGGCGGCCGACGAACCGCTGACCGACGGGTGGGAGTTCTTGCGCGGCGATTTGGGCCACGTGTGGGAGGCTTTTCGGCCTGCATTGCCAGGCAAGCCCGAAAGCGTACCCCTGTGGACGCCGGTCAGACTGCCGCACTGCTTCAATGCCGAAGATGCAGTCGATCCAGACGTCAACTATTATCAGGGCGCAGGCTGGTACCGCACGACCCTCGATGTCGCCAATCCCTATGCCGGCGGCCGGACGCTGCTTCGGTTTGCCGGTGCGGGGCAGAAAACCGAAGTTTATGTTTATACGACGCTCGTGGCGATGCACGCGGGCGGTTACGACGCATGGCAGGCCGACATCACCGACGCAGTCCACGCATTCCGGCGCAATCCGATTTGCCGCGAACGTTTCGGCGGACGGATTCCCGTTGCCGTGCGGTGCGACAACGGCCGCGACCGTGAAATGATTCCGTCGGATATGTCCGACTTCAATCTTTATGGCGGGCTCTACCGTCCGGTCGCGTTAGTCTATCTGCCGACGGTGCACCTTGCCGACCTCCGCATCGAGGCCTGCACGGATGAAAAGGAAAAAACGGGTACGGTCGAAATAGCGGTTTCCGTCGCGGGCGGTTCCGGTTCGCCGGTCGTCCGCATCGCCGATGCGTCGGGGCGGGTCATCGCTTCGCAGACCTGTTCGGACGATTCCATGCGGTTCGTTATCCCTCACCCCGCGTTGTGGAGCCCCGACCGCCCCGTCTGCTATACCTGCATCGCAGAGTTGACGACTGACGACGGCACGCACCGCATCGAACGGCGCTTCGGATTCCGCCGTTTCCGCTTCGAGGAGCACGGGCCCTTCTATCTGAACGGCAAACGCTTGTTGCTGCGCGGCACCCATCGCCACGAAGACCATGCGGGCGTGGGCGCGGCGATGACCGACGGACAAATCGTTGCCGAAATGCAACAAATCAAGGCGATGGGCGCCAATTTCATCCGGCTGGGCCATTACCAGCAGTCGGATGCCGTACTCGATGCCTGCGACACGATGGGCCTGCTCGTCTGGGAGGAAATTCCTTGGTGCCGAGGAGGTTTGGGCGGCGGGCAATATCGCGCGCAGGCCCGCCGGATGCTCGGCAACATGATTGCGCAGCATCGCCACCATCCGTCGGTGATTCTGTGGGGATTAGGCAACGAAAACGACTGGCCGGGCGACTTCGAGGAGTTCGACCGCGATAGTATCCGCGCATTCATGACCGAATTGCATGAACTGTCGCATCGGCTCGACCCGACGCGGCTGACCTGCATCCGGCGCTGCGATTTCTGCAAGGAGGTCGTCGATGTCTATTCGCCTTCGATTTGGGCGGGTTGGTACAGCCGCCGCTATACCGATTACGTCCGAATGGCACGGGAGGGCTTCGAGCGCGTGCCTCGTTTTCTCCACGTCGAGTGGGGTGCCGACAGTCATGCCGGACGGCATACCGAATCGGCTGCGGCGCTCGACATAGAAGCGGGCGACCGCAACGGCGACTGGAGCGAAACCTATGCCGTGCGGCTGTTCGACTGGCACCTGAAAGAGCAGGAACGGATGCCGTGGCTGACCGGTGCGGCGTTCTGGACCTTCAAAGATTTTTCGACCCCGCTGCGTCCCGACAATCCGATTCCCTACGTCAATCAGAAAGGGGTCGTCCAGCGCGACGGCACGCCGAAAGAGAGCTACTACGTCTTCCAGTCCTATTGGAGCGAGCGGCCGATGGTACATATTTACGGCCATTCGCAGCCGGTGCGTTGGGGCGCTGCCGGTGAATCGAAGAAGATGCTCGTCTATTCCAACTGCGACGAGGCGGAACTCTTCGTGAACGGGCATTCGGCGGGTGTCCGGCGACGCGACAGTCAGGATTTTCCCGCTGCCGGTCTGCATTGGCAGGTCGTTCTGCCGGAAGGCGAGAACCGCATCGAAGCAGTCGCCCGAAGCGGGCAGACCGTCGTGCGCGACGTCCTCATGCAGCAATACACTACCCGAGTGGGCGGCGAACCGGCGCAGCTGCGGTTGCGAATCGTCAGCGAGGACGGCAAACGCTTCGCAGAGGCCGTTTTGTGCGACCGCAACGGCAACCGGTGTTTCGAGTCGGCCGATTTCATCCGTTTCGGGGCGACCGACCTTCGCGCATTGTCGCACAATCAAGGAACGGCAACCGGCTCGCTCCGTATTCAGGCGGCCAACGGCCGCGCCGTCATCCGACTGCACGACGGCATCGAGGCGGTGGTTTCGGCCCGATGCGAAGGCCGCGAGCTGAAACCGGCATTCATTCAAACCTACTGACACCATGAAAAACCAACTGACATCCATCCTGTTACTCGGCAGCTTGCTTTTTGCGGCATCCTGCCATACGGAACGGCAGCCCGACGCTGCTGCTTTCGTGCGGGTCGAAGGAACCGACCTCGTTGCGCCCGACGGTGAAAAACTGCTCATTCGGGGCACCAATTTGGGCAATTGGCTCAATCCCGAAGGCTACATGTTCGGCTTCTCGAAGACCAATTCGGCCGGAATGATCGACCGCATGTTCCGCGAACTGGTCGGCCCCGATTTCACGGACGAGTTTTGGCGGCTTTTCAAGGATCATTACATCACCCGCCGCGACATCGAGTTCATCGCCTCGACGGGTGCCAACACCATCCGCCTGCCATTCCACTACAAACTCTTTACCGACGAAGACTACATGGGGCTGACCTCCGAACAGGACGGCTTCGCCCGCATCGACAGCGTGGTGAACTGGTGCCGAGATAACCGGCTCTATCTGATTCTGGACATGCACGACGCCCCGGGCGGCCAGACGGGCGACAACATCGACGACAGCTACGGCTACCCTTGGCTCTTCGAGAGCGAACCCAGCCAACGGCTTTTCTGCGACATCTGGCGCAAAATCGCCGCCCGTTACAAGGACGAACCGGTCATACTGGGCTACGAACTCATCAACGAACCCATCGCGCCTTACTTCGCGAACGTGGCGGAGCTGAATGCGAAACTCGAATCGCTGCACAAACGGGCGACGGCGGCCATCCACGAGGTCGACCCGCACCACATCATCCTTGCGGGCGGTGCGCAGTGGAACGGCAACTTCGATCCGCTGACCGATACGGACTACGACCCGCAGCTGATGTTCACCTGCCACCGTTACGGCGGTGAACCCACCGCCGAAGCCATCGGCGCCATCCTCGCCTTCCGCGACCGTTCGGGCCGCCCGATGTACATGGGCGAAATCGGCCACAACACCGACGAGTGGCAGGCGGCTTTCTGCAAAGTCATGCGGGAGAACAACATCGGCTGGACATTCTGGCCCTACAAGAAAATCGGCGGTTCGTGCATGATGGGATTCGATCGTCCCGAAGGATGGGAGGCCGTCGTGGCCTTCTCCGAAGCACCGCGCGCGACCTATCGCGAAATCCGCGAGGCCCGTCCCGACCAGGCGGCCGCACGGCAGGCGATGCTCGATTTCATCGAATGCTGCAAGGCCGAGAATTGCCGCCCGCAAAAGGGGTACATCCGTTCCATCGAACTTCACATAGACTAACAACCCATGAAACGACTCTTTGTTTTCGGTTTCGGACTGTTTGCGCTGCTCTCCGTGCAGGCAGAGCAGCATCCCGTTTATCTCGACCCACAGGAACCGGTCGAAGAGCGCATCGAAGATGCGCTGCGCCGCATGACGACCGCCGAAAAAATCGCGATGATTCATGCGCAATCGAAATTTTCGTCGCCGGGCGTGCCGCGTTTGGGCATCCCCGAAGTGTGGATGACCGACGGCCCACACGGGATTCGGCCCGAAGTGCTGTGGGACCAATGGGAGCAGGCCGGTTGGTCGAACGACTCGTGCGTCAACTTTCCGGCCTTGACCTGCCTTGCGGCGACATGGGACCCTGCGATGGCCAAACGCTACGGCCGCGCCATCGGCGAAGAGGCCCGCTACCGCAAGAAGACGGTGCTGCTGGGCCCAGGCGTCAATATCTACCAGTCGCCGCTGAACGGACGCAATTTCGAATACATGGGCGAAGACCCTTTCCTTGCCTCCGAAATGGTGGTTCCCTATGTGCAGGGCGTGCAGGAGAACGGCGTGGCTACCTGCGTCAAGCACTATGCGCTCAACAATCATGAACTCAACCGCCACACGACCGATGTCGAGGTCAGCGACCGTGCTTTGTACGAAATCTACCTTCCGGCGTTCCGCGCGGCGGTCGAAAAGGGACACACGTGGGCGATTATGGGCTCGTACAACCTCTATCGCGGTCAGCACGGCTGCCACAACAAACGGTTGCTGGTCGACATCCTGAAAGGCGAATGGGGATTCGACGGCGTGGTCGTTTCCGACTGGGGCGGCACGCACGATACCGAAGAGGCCATCCACAACGGGTTGGACATGGAGTTCGGCACGTGGACGAACGGCCTCTCTTCGGGTTCGAGCAATGCCTACGACAATTATTATCTGGCGGCTCCCTATGCCCGTCTGATTGCGGAGGGCAAAGTGGGTACAGCGGAACTCGATGACAAAGTGCGCCGCATCCTGCGCCTCATCTATCGCACGGAACTCAATCCGTCGCGGCCCTACGGTTCGCTCTGCTCCGAAGAACATTTCGATGCGGCCCGCCGCATCGCCGAAGCGGGTATGGTGCTGCTCAAAAACGAGGGAGGGCTGTTGCCGCTGCCTGTGGATGAGTTGCACCGTGTGTTGGTGGTGGGTGAAAACGCCATCAAGATGATGTCGGTCGGCGGCGGCAGTTCGTCGCTCAAAACCAAGTACGAAATCTCGCCACTCGAAGGGTTACAGCGCCTGTTGCAAGGGGTCGAAGTGGTTTATGCCCGCGGTTATGTGGGCGATACGGACGGTTCATACAACGGTGTGCAATCGGGCCAGCATCTGGAAGATAGCCGCACGCCCGACGAATTGATTGCCGAAGCGGTCGCCGAAGCAAAAAAAGCCGACTACGTGATTTTCGTAGGCGGGCTGAACAAAAGCAAACACCAAGATTGCGAAGACAGCGACCGCACGGCATTGGATTTGCCCTATGGCCAAAACAGGGTCATCGAAGCGCTGGCTGCAGCTAATCCTCGTTTGGTGGTGGTCAATGTTTCGGGCAATGCCGTAGCGATGCCGTGGCTCGGCCGCGTAAAATCGGTCGTGCAGGCGTGGTATGCGGGCTCGGAAGGCGGCACGGCGCTGGCTGCGGTGCTTACGGGCGATACGAATCCGTCCGGCCGTCTGCCGTTTACGTTCCCGGTTCGGCTGGAAGATGTCGGTGCCATTGCCACCGGACAATACCCGGGCACGAAGCGGAACGACGGAATCTATGAAGAAACTTATGCCGACGACCTTTTCGTCGGTTATCGCTGGTTCGACCGGAAAAAGATTGTTCCGTTGTTCCCGTTCGGCCATGGTTTGAGCTATACGACGTTCCGTTATGGCAAAGCGAATCTCGACCGCAACCGGTTTTCCGACGACGGCGAACTGACTCTGTCGGTCTCGGTTACGAACACGGGCGACCGTGCGGGCGACGAAGTGGTGCAGCTTTACATCCGCGACGTCGAATCGACCCTCATCCGGCCCGAAAAAGAGCTGAAAGGATTCTCCAAAATGCATTTGGAACCCGGAGAAACCAAGACGGCAACTTTCACCATCGACCGGTCGATGCTTGCGTTTTTCGATGATGCGCAGCATGCTTGGGTTGCCGAACCCGGCCGTTTTGAAGCGATCGTCGCGGCTTCGGCAACCGATATCCGAACACGCGTATCGTTCTATTATGACAAATAAAACCGTATCATGAAAAATCTGTTTGACATCAAGGAAAAGGTCGTCGTCATCACGGGCGGTGCCGGAATTTTAGGACGTTGCATTTGCCGTTATCTCGCCGAGCAGGGAACCAAGGTCGTCATCCTCGACCGCGACGCCACCGCAGGCGAAACGCTGGTCGCCGAAATCAAGGCCGACGGCGGCGAAGCGATGTTTCTGACGACCGACGTGCTGAACCGCGAGGTCTTGGAGAAAAACCGCGCCGACATTCTCGCGGCTTGCGGTCGCATCGACGTGCTGCTGAATGCAGCCGGCGGCAACATGGGCGGCGCGACCATCGCACCCGACAAGTCGTTCCTCGACTTGGAAATCGACGCGTTCAAAAAGGTCGTCGACTTGAATCTTTTCGGCACGGTGCTGCCGACGACCATCTTCGGCGAAGCGATGACGGCCCGTAAGAAAGGCGTCATCGTGAACTTCTGTTCCGAATCGGCCCTGCGGCCCCTGACGCGAGTGGTGGGCTACGGCGCGGCGAAGGCGGCCATCGCCAACTATACGAAGTACATGGCGGCGGAACTGGCGACCAAATTCTCGCCCGAAATGCGCGTGAACGCCATCGTGCCGGGCTTCCTGCTGACGAACCAGAACCGCACGCTGCTGACGAACGAGGACGGCTCCTATACCGACCGCGCGCGAACGATTATCGCCCACACACCGGCGGGCCGGTTCGCCGAACCGGAGGAGCTGCTGGGAACCATTCACTATCTAATCAGCGACGCTTCGTCGTTCGTAACGGGTGCGCTGGCCGTCGTAGACGGAGGTTTCGACGCATTTTCCATTTAACCAAATCACTCCGAACATGTATCTCTGCAAACAATCTTTCCGCTGGTACGGGCCCGACGATCCCGTGAGTTTGGCGGACATCCGGCAGGGCGGCGTCACGGACATCGTAACAGCCCTGCACCACATTCCCAACGGCGAGGTGTGGACGGTCGACGAAATCCGCAAACGCCAACAGCAGGTCGCCGACGCCGGCATGGTGTGGTCGGTGGTCGAAAGCGTCCCCGTACACGAACACATCAAGACCCGCACGGGCGACTTTCAAAAGTACATCGAGAACTACAAGCAATCGATTCGCAATCTGGCGGCCTGCGGGGTAAAAATCATCACCTACAATTTCATGCCCGTGCTCGACTGGACGCGCACCGACCTCGCCTACGAACTGCCCGACGGCTCGCGGGCCCTGCGGTTCGAGCGGGCCGCATTCATGGCCTTCGACCTTTTCATTCTGAAACGGCCCGGCGCCGAAAAAGAGTACACGGCCGAAGAGATCGCCCGAGCGAAAGCCCGCTACGAACGGATGGACGCCGCCGAAATCGAACGCATTACGCGCAACATGATTGCGGGACTTCCGGGCTCGGAGGAAAGTTTCACGCTGGAGCAGTTCCAAAAAGAGCTCGACCGCTACAAGGGCATCACGCCCGAAATCCTGCGCGGCAACTTGATTGCCTTCCTGCGCGAAATCGCGCCCGTAGCCGATGAAGCGGGAACCGTGCTCGCGATTCACCCCGACGACCCGCCCTATCCGATTTTGGGGCTGCCGCGCATCCTCTCGACTGAAGCCGATTTTCAGAAGTTAATCGAAGCGGTTCCGAATCCGTCGAACGGGCTGTGCCTCTGCACGGGTTCACTGGGCGTATCGGCACAGAACGACCTGCCGGGCATGATGCGCCGATGCGGCGAACGGGTCTACTTCGTGCACCTGCGTTCGACGCAACGCGATGCCGAAGGCAATTTTTACGAAGCAAACCACTTGGAAGGCGACGTGCCGATGTACGAGGTGATGAAAGCCTTTTTGGAAATTCAGCAGCAGTACAAGCGTTCGATTCCGATGCGGCCGGATCACGGCCACCAAATGTGCGACGACCTGAAAAAACGGACGAATCCGGGCTACTCCTGTTTGGGTCGTCTGAAAGGGCTGGCCGAACTGCGCGGACTCGAAATGGGTATCGCAGGTACGCTTTTTCAAGAAAAATAGACATCACCTACGCTACATGAAGAGAAGGTAGCGACAGGCAGTATTATGTCAGCACATTTTTTTCTGAGTTGCCAACTGGGTTAATCCGCCGAATACTTTTTCTATGCGTGGATAGGCAGGTGCGAAGTGGGTGCCAGCGGTAGTCTCAAACATCGTGGGGATTCCTGCCGTGCGCAACGTCCGCACGACAGAAGTCGTATCGGCGACAAAGTTACCCTGTTCCTTTCGGTGCGTTGCAAGAGAAATACGGACTAAAATGGCACTTTTCATGATTATTCCCGAAAAGTGCCATCTATTTCCCTGTTTCTCTTCTTTCATATACAATGAAACCGCTAATTTTGCATTAAGATAAACACTTGACTTCAATCAAGACGCCGATGAAGAAAAATAATGCATAAAATGGAAAATCAAAAGGCTCCCGACAGAATTGAAATACGCGGCGGGCGGGTACACAATCTGAAAAATATCGACGTTGACATACCGCTTAACAAAATCGTAGGAATTGCAGGTGTTTCCGGCTCCGGCAAGTCCTCGTTGGCGCTCGGCATCCTTTATGCGGAGGGTTCGCGGCGATATTTGGAATCTTTGTCCACTTACACACGCAGAAGAATGACGCAGGCGGAAAAGGCGCAGGTGGATGAAGTGCTGTATGTTCCGGCGGCATTGGCGCTTCGCCAGCGGCCCGGTGTTCCGGGGATTCGCAGCACGTTCGGAACCGGCACGGAACTGCTGAACAGCCTGCGGCTGATGTTTTCGCGCTTGGCCAGCCACCGTTGTCCGAATGGGCACTATGCGGGACCTTCCTTGAACGTGGCGGCGGGTCTTCCGCTTGTCTGCCCTATGTGTGGCGAACACTTCTTTGCGCCCGGTGCAGAGGAGCTTGCGTTTAACAGTCAAGGAGCATGTAAAAAGTGCGACGGCACCGGCATTGTGCGCACCGTGGATGAAACGACGCTCGTACCGGACGATTCCCTGTCGATTGACGAGGGGGCGGTCGCACCGTGGCAGACGCTGATGTGGTCGCTGATGAAAGACATCGCCCGGGAGATGGGGGTTCGTACCGATGTGCCGTTCAGGGAGCTGACCGACAAGGAGAAAGAGATTGTGTTCCACGGGCCGGCTGTAAAGAAAAACATTATCTACCAGAACAAGACCAGCGGCGCGGCGGGCGATATGGACTTCACCTACTTCAACGCTACCTATACGGTGGAGAACGCCCTGTCGAAAGTCAAGGATGAAAAGGGGATGAAGCGAGTGGAGAAATTTCTTCGGCAGGATGTTTGCCCCGACTGTAGCGGCACCCGGCTCAATGAAGCCGCACGGGCACCGATGTTGCGGGGAATCTCATTAGCGGAGGTCTGCACAAAAACTTTGTCTGAGTTGGTCTCTTGGGTGGATGGCGTTCCCGATTCCCTGCCCGCAGAAATGCGCCCCATGGCAGAGAGTATCTGCGAATCTTTCCAGATTGCGGCCAGGCGGCTGATGGATCTTGGGCTCTCTTATCTTACCCTCGACCGTGCGGCTTCCACCCTCTCCACCGGAGAGCGTCAGCGCATGCAGCTGGCGCGAGCCGTGCGCAACCGCACGACCGGAGTTTTGTATGTATTGGACGAACCGTCTATCGGCTTGCACCCTTCCAATATGGAGGGGCTCACCGGAGTGATGAACGACTTGATTGCGGACGGGAACACGGTGGTTTTGGTAGACCATGATACCAACGTATTGAAAGAAGCCGACTGGCTCATCGAAATGGGGCCAGAAGCAGGAGCCGGCGGCGGGAGCATCATTGCCCAAGGGCCATTGGAAGCAGTAGCAGAAAATCCGAACTCCCGGATCGGCGGATTTCTCACCGGCAAAACGGTGATTGATGTGGGAAGTCATATTCCACCGGAGAAGATGTTCGAGTTGGGAACCATCCACCTCTCTACCGGCCAAATACACACCGTAAAGTCCTTGGAAGTGGATTTTCCCAAAGGTCGTCTGATTGCCGTAACCGGTGTGTCCGGCTCCGGCAAAACCACCCTGATTTTGGAGAGCCTTGTTCCCGCTTTGGAGGCATCCGTCAAAGGAGGTAAGCTGCCCGAACATGTCAAGAGCGTTTCCGCCCGGGGTATCTTTCAAGTCAAACTGATTGACGCCACCCCCATCGGCATCAATGTACGCTCCACAGTGGCGACCTATGCCGACGTCCACGACGAACTGCGCAAGGTGTTCGCCCGCACGCCGGATGCGAAAGCACGTGAATATAAAGCCGGGGACTTCTCCTATAACACGGGGAGCCTGCGGTGCCCCACTTGCGACGGAACAGGAATTATCAGCCTCGACGTCCAGTTTCTGCCGGATGTGGATATTCCCTGTCCGGATTGCGGCGGCTCACGCTATAGCAAGGAAGCCGGCTTGATTCGGCGAGCAGCGAAAAAGGGCGGACAGGCAAATACCCTGCCCGAACTGATGGATATGAGCATTACCGAGGCGCTTGCCGCCTGTGCTGACCTGCCACTTGTGGCACGGCGGCTGCAAGTGTTGCAGGACTTGGGCTTGGGATACCTGACCTTGGGCGAGGAAACACCCAGCCTTTCCGGCGGCGAGGCCCAGCGGCTGAAGTTAGCCAGCGAGATGGGAAAGGGGCAGTCGGATTCGGTATTTGTGTTCGATGAACCCACCATCGGCTTGCATCCACTGGATGTTCAGACGCTGTTAGGTGTGTTTCAAGGTCTGATTGAAAACGGTGCCACCGTGATTGTGATTGAGCATGATTTGGATGTAATCCGGAATGCGGACTATGTGATTGATATGGGGCCGGGCGGCGGTGTTCACGGTGGGGAAATCGTAGCCGCAGGCACGCCGGAGGAAATTTGCGAATGTGAAAGGAGCAAGACCGGTATCTATCTGAAACAGTGTATGGAAAACGGAGAGAAACGGGACAGACGCTAAACGATGAACAGCTTGCTGTTGAGACCTCGACCGAGGGCTATGAACATATTTACGACAGATATGGAAAAGATACCGGTAATCAAGTTCTTCAAGCACAAATACGGCGGTGAACTGCTCATTGACCTGAATGACATACACTATATCAAACGCGGCATAGAGAAGCAGCCGGTTCACCGTTGCAACTTCTATTGTCTGATACTCGTAACGGACGGACAAGAGGAAATAGGCATCAACAACGATACGATAAATGCCGAACGCGGAACGTTCGTAGCCGGTATTCCGGGCGATGTGTGGCGATGGTAGCGCGACACGCAGTTGCAGGGATACGTGCTGGTCTTTGAAGAAGAGTTCCTGCTTTCATTTTTCAACGACCGTTCGTTCCTGCAAAAATTTCCCTGCCTGCAACGGAACCGCCGCTCGCCGTTCTACCGCATCGACGACGACCTGTACAGCCGCATTTGTCAGGTCATGGAACAAATCAAAACGGAAATACACGGGGATGAGGCTAACTTGCGCAAGACATCTTTGCTGGAGATTGACCGGCACATTCTGCGCGCCATGCTATACGAAACGCTGGCATTGCTGAAACGTTCAGATGCCTATACGGTGTCGGAAGAGGGCGACACATCTGTAAAAAGATACATCGAACCTTTTACCGTGTCGGTTGAGAAGCATTTTACCTCACAGCGCAATATCGGGTTTTATGCCGACCTGCTCTGCATCACGCCAAACTACTTGAACAAGATTGTCAAGCAACAATTGGGAATGAGTGCCAAGGGTTATATAAACCATAGGACCGTGCAGGAAATCAAGAATCTGTTGGACTACACTTCACTATCTGCGGCGGAAATCGCCGGACAATTGCATTTTCTCTCCCCGTCATACCTCGTCCGTTATTTCAGGACACAGACGGGCATGACACCGATGGAATATAGAAAAGGAACATTTTTTTGATGCGTCTTTCCGTCGCATCGGTCGTTTTCGTTTCAGGAACTGAACAGGTGTAGGGGTTAGGGAGAACAAGGTTTTGACAACGAATACTACCCGATAACAGGAGGTGTGGAGATTCTTAGCCAAACGGCATAGCCGCCTTGACCTTGTCCGACCGTCAAGAACCTGTAACGACCTTTGCTCCGGACAACGAAACATCGATCGCGACGCAAAACACCAATGTGAAAGAGAAACCGTAAAGAGACCGCACAAAAAATATAATGTGCCAAAAAACAGCAAAATAAAACTTCTGTTTTTTCTTGGCTGTTTCAAAAGATTTAGTTTATTTTGCAGTACGTAATAATAACGGGCAGACGCTTGACCGACAATAGAAGACTGCGGCGGACAAGAGCCCGTTACAGATGTGTTACTACACGATTTTCGAAATACATATTACCTTGATAATAAGGATTTTGGGAGGATTGGCTCGCGAATCGTCCTCTCTGCTGTTTTATTCGGGTCGGCTGTGCAGAGCCCAATAGTTACAAAACATCCCGCAAAACCAAAGTTTTGCGGGATGTTTCTGTTCGCAACAGACTGATTATTATCGGGCGGTCGGAATGCCACATCCGAATAGTTATTCCAACCGTTCGCTACCAACCAATTCCGCCGCAGACAAGGTACACAATTGCGTCGGATCGATCAACATCACCCTATCGGCGAACGAAACCAAATCCAATTCGTGCGTCGAGAAAAGAATACATTTCCGCTCCTCATGCACCAGCCGCCGAAGCAACGACACCAATCTTTATCGTTCGGCTCGCATAGAATTTTCCAGAAAATCCTTGTATGAAAGACGAATACCGTCTTCCAGTTCGGTCTTATAGGTCCAACCGAGTGAAGCGGCCTTACTTACGTCAAGCAATTTGCGCGGCGTGCCGTTCGGGCGGGAAGTATCCCACCGGATTTCGCCTTCGTAACCGACAACTTTCGCGACGAGTTCGGTAAGTGCCTTAATAGTCAACTCTTTCCCGGTTCCGGCATTTACCGTTTCGTTTCCCGAATAATTGTTCATCAGAAAAACGCACAAATTCGCCAAATCGTCGACATAGAGAAACTCCCGCAACGGACTTCCATCGCCCCAACAAGTAACAAAAGGCAATCCCTGCACCTTCGCCTCGTGAAAACGACGAATCAAAGCCGGAAGCACATGACTGTGTTCGGGGTGATAATTGTCGTTCGGACCGTAGAGATTCGTCGGCATAACGCTGATATAGTCCGTCCCGTACTGCCGATTCAGATACTCGCAATACTTCAAACCGGAGATTTTGGCCAACGCATAGGCTTCGTTGGTCTTTTCCAACTTAGAAGTCAACAGACATGATTCCTTCATCGGTTGCGGTGCCAGACGCGGATAGATGCACGAAGAACCCAGAAATTCCAGTTTCTTGCATCCGTTCTGCCAAGCAGCATGGATGACGTTCATTTCCAGAATCATGTTTTCGTACATGAAATCCGCCAACGCACTTTCATTGGCGATAATACCTCCGACTTTGGCTGCTGCGAGAAAGACGTATTCGGGTTTTTCGATAGCGAAAAACTTTTCGACCGCATCTTGCCGGATCAAATCCAATTCCTTATGCGTGCGAGTAATGATTTGCGTATATCCCTGCCGTTGCAGTTCGCGCACGATCGCAGAACCGACCATGCCACGATGTCCCGCAACGTAGATTTTTGCATTTTTTTCCATGATAACGCCTCGGTTATTTTACGATACCTTTTTCAAGGTATGCTGCCAGATTGGTTTTGACACGCTCGCTTTCGCGCTCGGCGGCCACTTTCGCCATATCGGCATCAACCATAATTTTCACCAACTGCTCGAACGAGGTCTTCGTGGGATTCCAGCCCAATTCGCGTTTGGCTTTCGACGGATCACCCAACAAATTCACGACATCCGTCGGGCGATAGAAGTCGGACGAAACTTCGACGAGCACTTTGCCCGTTGCTTTGTCAATACCCTTTTCATTTGCACCCTCGCCCTTAAATTCGAGTTCGATCCCGACATTATGAAATGCCAACTGGCAAAATTCACGCACCGAATGTTGCTCTCCCGTAGCAATCACAAAATCTTCGGGTTTTTCGTTTTGGAGAATCAGCCACATGCACTCGACATAATCCTTCGCATAGCCCCAATCGCGCAACGACGAAAGGTTACCGAGATATAGTTTATCCTGCTTGCCCTGTTTGATGCGTGCCGCCGCCAAAGTAATTTTGCGCGTTACAAACGTTTCACCCCGACGCTCCGATTCGTGATTGAAAAGAATGCCTGAACAGCAGA
Source organism: uncultured Alistipes sp. (assembly GCA_947591475.1). Lineage (GTDB taxonomy): Bacteria > Bacteroidota > Bacteroidia > Bacteroidales > Rikenellaceae > Alistipes. The sequence goes on along the minus strand of CANQDE010000006.1, from coordinate 59,997 downwards.
ACATGTTGTAAGCCTCACGATATTCTTTGATAATCCAATAGCCGTACAATTTGGCAACGGCATAGGGACTGTACGGATGAAAAGGCGTTTTTTCGCTCTGCGGCACCTGCTCGACTTTACCGTAAAGTTCGGACGTCGAAGCCTGATAAATCCGACACGTTTTGGCCAGCCCGCATTGACGTACCGCTTCCAAGATACGCAGTACACCGGTCGCATCGACATCTGCCGTAAATTCCGGTGCATCGAACGATACCTGCACATGGCTTTGTGCCGCAAGATTATAGATTTCATCAGGACGAATCTTACCGATCACCTGAATCAAACTCATCGAATCGCCCAAATCCGCATAGTGTAAATGGAAACGCGAATGCCCCTCCAAATGAGCGATTCGCTCACGGAAATCAACAGAGGAACGACGGATGGTTCCATGCACATCGTAACCTTTTTCTAATAAAAACTCGGCCAAGAAAGAACCATCCTGCCCGGTGATACCGGTAATCAAAGCTGATTTCATAATCTTACTATCTTAAAAATTTTTTATACAAAAGCATACGTAGTCTATTGGGAATTAACCGAAAACAAAATCTAATACTAATATTTTTAATATATTGCAAAGGTGATATAAATCCAATTTTTAATAATCGATACTGAAATTGAACTTCTGATTTTACATATCGTAAGCCTGCACGACGCCTAAACATATCTGGTGAGGTACGAAACCAAAGCAAAGATTGCGGTATATTGTAAAACCGAGCTCCTTGTATTAACATACGAACCCATAACCAATAGTCTTCCAATAAAAAACAATGTTGATAACCGCCGGCTTTTTCAACCGCAGATTTTCGGAACATCACTACCGGGTGATTAATAGGACACCGACTTTTTGCATAATGACATATATCCACATGATTCTCAGGGACTTTTCGTTTCGAAAGCTCTTCTGATGGATCATCTTCAAATTCCGTAATCCATGCACCGACTACATCCACATTCGGATGGTTCTCCAAATAAGAAAATTCTATAGAAAAACGGTTCGGCATAGCAATATCATCACTATCCATCCGCGCGACAATATCATAAGTGCAATTTTTTAATCCTTCGTTCAATGCCACTCCTAGCCCTTGATTTGTGGGTAATATAACAGTTTTCAAAGGCATTTCTCTCATCGCATCTTCAATTACATTATCCAATTCCTTTGTTAACGGGCCATCTTTTACCAAAACTATTTCGGTTGGTTTTAAAGTTTGCTCATACCAAATACTATGAAGGGCCTGTCTCAAAAACGCCGGATATTCTTTATAAAAAACAGATATTAAAACAGAAAACTGTTGCATATTAAATCCCACGAATTGGTATTTTTAATTGTTAGAATAACACAAATATCATTTACTAAACAATGCTTTCAAACCTCGAATTAAAGAAACAAATTTGTTATGACCGACACGACCTAAAATATAGTATAAAATAATATGAATGTTTTTATTAAGAGAATACATTGATCCTTTAGGGATCCATTTCCCATCAAAATGGTGGATGCAATATGTTTCATCGGATAAATTTACCTTCCCGATATTATAATTTTTAGGCGAAAAATAATAATACGGTTTAACCTCTATATCGTTTTCTTTTTTTATGATAGATTTAATCAACAACGGGACAGGTTGCATATCAAAGGTGCCATCGGATTTAATAAATGATCGATTTTCATAATACATAAGACATCTTTTTATCCAATCGCACCCTTTTTCTGCACCAATAACGGCGGCTTCGATATCTCCACTAACTTCTGAGCCTATTATATTTTTGCTATTTAGAAGTGGGTCAAAGGTTTTCAGAACCTCTACATCCATATCCAAATAAATTCCACCAAAATTATATAAAGCATAAAATCTTATATAGTCTGCCGCAAATGCATATTTTTTATTTTCATAACTTTGCTTCAACCAGATATTGGAATTAACATCTATTCGATGCGTATCCCACAACATCATTTTATAATCCGGCAATATCTTCCGCCAAGATTCCAAACATTTGATATTCAAAGGCGGATATGGATCGCCACTAAGCCAACAGAAATGAATTATTTTAGGTATCATAAATATCTCCCAATTTTTAGATATTGAAAATCTCTATTTTTAACCGACATTATCAATAATTTCAAATACGATATTAAAGCAATAATCCAAATACCGTTAGCATTTCTTTTTCTAAAATATAGCATTCTGCTCATCAATAAGTTTTTAGTCTTGAATAAACTGGATGAAGAAGATTTGCTTAATAAATGCAATACGGAAATTTGAGGAAGTACCCAAAAAGAAAATCCTCGTTGTCGCACCCTATAGCACAAGTCAGTTTCTTCGAAATACAAAAAATAATCTTCATCAAAGCCTCCAACTTCCTTGACAATACTTTTTCTTAAATACATGCAAACTCCTAAAATATGCGGAACTTCCTGAGGTATAGTAAAATTCACCGCAAGGCCCAAAGCATGTGATAAGCGATATTTTAAAGGAAGTAAATGAAATATGCCCAATGCATTTAATAAAAAATACTTAATCGTAGGAAAATTTCCATAAGTTGCTTGTTTGCTACCATCTTCAAATAGAATTTCCGGAGTTATTCCGCCACATAATAAATTATTATCCATAAACTTTTTCATAACCGAAATTATGTCTTTTTGGACAATAGTATCTGAATTAAGCAATAATAGATATTCATATCTGGAAACCGAAATTCCCTGATTATTCGCATATCCAAATCCTTTATTTTCTGTATTTTTAATACATCTAACCTCCGGGAATTTTTTTTCCAACATTTCGACGGACCCATCCGTCGAAGCATTATCTACAACGATAATCTCCCACGCCGATTTTGTCTGTGTAGCATATATCGAAGTTATACAATTGAACAACAGGTCTCTAGTGTTGTAATTCACTATAATTATCGATGTTCCCACGTTTTGTAATATATAAAGCTAAAATTATCAGAATCAGCACAATGGGCATCGTCATCAAAAACGAACTCACAAATGAAATGCACATTACCGGATCCACTTCGGCAGACAATAAACAAATATACATATAGACCCAAGCAATCTTTATCCAAACAGAATTCTTTTCGGGCATATGATATAATCTATTGTACACTCTTCCCAATAGGCCACCTATGCATGCAGAAAACAATGGACTGAAATATGGCCCCATATAATAGAGCCCAAAAACATTATGCCGCGGATTACATCCCATTACAAGATCTGATTGATTGAGTGCAGAAAAAAGGTATCGTCCCAACGGATCCGGTAAATCATCCCATGTAACAAAACGGAAGGCCCCTAAGAAATCAGCAAACAAAGCCGTAAACCAATTCCCCTCCGGTGCTACAGCATAGATCATATCATTGGGGTATGACTGCCAATAAACATCACCATAAAACACCACTCTTTCCAAAAGCATATAACAAGCAAGACTTACAGAATCATATTTGATATACAATCCTAATATTGTCATAACAATTATTCCAGCGAACAAATATTTCGTATTCAAAGAAAGCGATTGAACTTTATGATTCGCAATCAAATAACATATATAATATGAAACAATAGCCAATACCCCCGATTTTGAACCGGATAGTATCGCAAACAGCAATACACATACAAAATATAAAATAATATACTTTTTTATGAATCTATAATTTTTATTCCAGAAATAAAAAGATAAATAAATCGCGATAAATCGCAATACCGTTATAAATCTGTTAATAAGACCAAAGCCGCTTCCACCAATAAATGTTTCCAACCGAGATTCCTTAAATAAAGGAATTCCTTCCATTTTATACACGACAAATTGAAGCAAACAATCCAAACATGCTATTAGCACATATACTCCCAATAAACTTCTGTCATTATCAGTGGAAGTTACGATTTTCGTTTTTTTCAGCCTTTTTCTACGAGCATAAAAACAAAAAGAAAGGATGTACGATGTTTGTGTTAATATATAACTAAAAAAATAAAATGGTTTTATCAGATCGCACCAAAATAGGAAATTAACTGTAGCAAAACCGATTGCAGATCCCAATAATGCAATAAACAGAGGATCTAAAATATTTAATACATACTTCCTGAAAATGAAATAATATATGAAAATGCTAAATAATAAATTCAATATATATAATTCCAAATGATCGCCTAATGTCAATAAGAACTCATAGTTGTTCATACAAAAAAACTCTGATTAAAGTTCTAATTCGTCGAACTATAATATATGGATAACAATACCAAGGGAGGAATTTCCTCATTATATAAAAACGATCTTTCTCAAAACAAGAATCAACACAATTCGAAGAAGTACTATCGTCATTATATTTGGCAACAATTATTGGAACGTACTCAAAATTTATTTCCTTCCAAGCTTTCAGATTAAGGAAATAATCAGCTAAATACCTATATCTTAAATTGAAGTTATTCATTTTGAGATATATTGCCGGATAAAAAGTCGCTTGATGAGGTATATTCCTAACAACCATTTGGAAAGATGAAAACCTACCATTATATACTTTTCTTCTTTTTACCATATATACATTGCCATAATAAATAGCTTTTTCATCGATCCTATGTACTATTTGTAAAATAGCATTATCTAATAATTGATCATCGGAACCTATAAAATATATATAATCCCCGCTTGCCTTCTCTATACCTTTATTCATGGCATCATAGATGCCTCGATCCGGTTCGCTGACCCAATAAGCGATTTTATCGGAGTATTTCTTTATAATATTGACTGTTCCATCCGTACTTCCTCCATCAATAATAATATATTCGATATTATGGTACGTCTGATTAACAACTGACAATATGGTCTTTTCTATCGTTTCAACAGCGTTGAAAGAAACCGTCACTATCGAAATTAGTGGTTGAGCAGTCATGAAAATCAATCAATTTTCTTGCATTAAAGCCAGCATCTTGGAGCAATATGCGTCGTCCCAAGTATAACGAGTATAAAATTCTTTGGAATTTCCGACCAAACGAAGGTATTCGGATTCGCTATTCATTAGCATCGCAATTTTTTCCACAATCGCATCGACATCCACCGGATTCACAAAAATTGCATTCTCCCCGTCTGACAAAATTTCCGTCGCACCGACACTTTTGCTGACTATCACCGGCAAACCGCAACTCATTGCCTCGAATACAGCCAATCCCCAACTTTGATCGATATTGATAAAAATAAAAATATCAGCGTTTTCATGCAAAGAAGCAAAAGTACATTCATCCACCTGCCCATGAATTGAAACATTTTGTTCCAGCGATTTTTCCTTCACAAGCGATTTTATTTTATTAGAATAAGCGATGTCCAAATCCGTCGATCCTATGATATCCAGATGAACATCTATACCCTTATTTAACAACTTCTCTACGACCATCAACAGCGTTTCATAATTCCGATAAGGCAAAAAGACTCCTGACGAAAGGATTCTTATACCATTATCGTGAAATCTTCGTAAAGACGCATCTATGTCACGATTGATCCGAATCGGTTCTATTCCGCAATAAAAAACAAAAGCATCACGATTGAAACATTGTTTCACCCGATCTCGATTCTTGCTTACATTAACCGAAAATGCAGTAATGACTGACCGAAATAAAAGAATATATTTGCGAATAAACCGATGTTTATAAGTTTGAGGCTGTTTATTAAACACACCTACTCGAAAACATGCAGGAAGATCATTTAATTGCCAATACACACGCTTCCCAATGAATGCGGGCAAATACAATTCAAAACCGCAATCGTGGATATTGACAACAGTCGCCGGTTTCAATAATTTTCGTAAAGTACAGGTGTCTTTGATTAAATGATATATTTTCCCCGCCAACCCACGCTTTCGAATTTGCGGAAATAAAACGATTTTCGACGAGAATTTTTGAAAATCGGGATATGTTTTCGTGAAATCCACACGTCTGGTTATTATATAGAATGCGACCTCCTGACGATCCATATATTCCAGCAACTTCAAGAACTGCTTGTGCGTACCGCCCCTTATATCCAGTTCATTTATCAATAATGCGATCATAGCTGATTTTTAATTTTATGGTACGTATTGATACTTTGTTTAATACAAACGTCCATATTGAAATATTCCCATTGGCCGAACCGTCCGATAGAAATTAGACCGACTGATCTCAAATAACCCAGAATCGTATCAACCGCCTTGTCCCTATTTTCATCAAATACGACATAAGCATGATCCGAGACGTGATAATCAAGCGGTCGGATTAAAAACGGATCACGTGCTCCTTGTTCTACCATTTCTTCGTAACTTCTGGCTCCGACACACTCCGTTATCGTATAATTTCGGTTAGGCAAATAATAATTGCCGATATGAATATAGCGATGAAAAATAGAATCGTTCGACGGTTGATAGGTCCATGTATCCTTAGTCGGGCAGCTCTCCCATAAAACATTGGACACCTTGTTATATTTCAACTTTCTTGCACAATCCAAAACGAACTGAGGAGCATCGACCAAGCAAAAAGGCAATACATTCAAAGGTATTGTGCTAATTACCAGATCGGACTCATATTGCGCATTTACCAACCATTTGTCTCCGCAACGTTTTATCTCCCGAACCGATTTATTGCAAATGATATTCAGCCCGCACGATAATGCATCGATAAAAGTCTGTTGGTCATTGGAATTAGGGTAATAAAATTGAGCGTGAGGCATCGTATCTACGCGTCTCTCCATTAAAGATTCAAAAAAAACTTTTTTATTAGGAACAGGAAGTTTGTCTTGAACCCATTGAGAACTCATTTGCATAGGAGAGCGTCCCCATATTTTCGTATTATAAGGAATAAAATACAAATCGCTCAATTTATTACCGAATTTTTTCCGAAACCATTCTTCCAAATTCAGATAGCGATTATCGTCCCGAGCAGATAGAAAATCTCTCGTTATTTCAAAAGCCAAGTCTGGATCATGATCATATATTTGGCGTACAGAGTATTCGATCGGATAATCGATGTTATACGGACCCAAATTGATCGTCGATTTACGTGTTATCTTATGCCATTGATCCTTGTCTAAAACATTGAAAACAAAAGACAGGACATCAAGATATTTGGAATTAAAACAATGTCCGCCTACCGTATGATAAGTAACATTTTCAACTTGTTTGGTTTTAGCGATTCCTCCTATTTGCGAATCTTTTTCCAAGATCGTTACATCATGCTCTTCATGCAATAATTTCCCTATGGACAACCCGGTAACGCCTGCTCCTAAAATCAAGATTTTCATTCTATGAATTTTTATTTATTCCAAATTCCAGTCGCCTTCTTATTGACGATTTTCCAGCATTGAATTGGATTGCCGATTGCGCTGATAAATAAACACAGGCACAATGCAACAAGAACCCCCGTAACCCCCAAACTTTTACCGCACCATATGGCTAACGGGACGAACAAAATGCCTTGTACGACAGCCAGTATCAACTGTATGTGCAATTTCCCGATTCCGTTGATCATATAAGCAAAGAGATTGTTCCAATTGACGATACTGACATAAACAGCACAAAAAACCGACAACGACATCGGTATTTTCACCGCTGCTCCCACCCATACTGAATAAACATATGGAGAAATAATGAGCATCGCAATCGACAGCAATACGAAGCCTGCCCAAACAAATACTAGATTTCGGATATTCGTTCGTATCCACATCATATCATTCAACGTATACGCCTCTGTTATTGCCGACCAAAACGGAGTTATCACAATTGTAAAACCCATTGTCAATACGGAAAAATACTTGAAGGCTATATTATACGGGGTAACTTCCTGAGGTCCGAATAAGTTGGATATGATTAAATTGGATGTCATAAAAACGACCAAACATGCAATCTGAACGACAAAAAACTTTCCGCCTAACGATACCAACGTTCCGAAATATCTTTTTTTTATCCATTTCCAACTTGGTGCGATTTCTCTGTATAGCTTAAATGTTATCGGATATGCTAAAATATATACGAAAGCCGGCACAACCGAAAAAACTATCGACACTGTTTTTAATGATCCGGCGGTCATTTTACTACAAACAAAAATGATCAATAATGAAAATAGATTTCCCAAGAAAACCAATAGATCATTCACGGCAGGCACTTGATATGCCATATAGACATTCCCTACCAATCTGAACAAAAAGCCGACACAAAAAAAAGAAAGGACAAGAATAATGATTGAATTTAAATCCGGTACTTTTATTACATCAACATTCAATATCGAGTACCAATCGATCCAATAATGCAAGAAAAGATACAAAAAATAAAATATAAGAACAATAACCGCCATATAAAAAAAGGCAGTACTTACATATATTTTTGCCAATTTCAAATCACCGACCGCCAATGCCTCGGTCAATTTGTTCCGCAATCCGTTTCCCAGTCCTATATCAAAAATATATATCCAAGATAAAACGGAACTCAATGTCAACCAAATGCCATATTCATAGGGATTCAAATAATCGAGCGTAATTGGCACGATAAATAATGACACCAATATCGACCCTCCTTTCAATAAAAAGGAAAATACGATATTTTTCACGGCCTTGCCACTCCTTATATCCAAATCCATCAGTATAACGTTCTATCATTGAGCATACATCTCCTCGTAATACTTTTCGTATTCGCCGCTGGTGATGTTGTCCATCCAAGCCTGATGGTCGAGGTACCACCGCACCGTCTTTTCAATGCCCTCCTCGAACTGCAACGACGGTTCCCAACCGAGCTCCCGCTGCAATTTCGAGGAGTCGATAGCGTACCGCAAATCGTGGCCGGCACGGTCAGTAACGTAGGTAATTAAGTCGAGCGAATATCCCTCCGGGTTACCCAACAGACGGTCGACAGTCTTGATGAGCACCTTGATGAGGTCGATGTTTTTCCACTCGTTGAATCCACCGATATTATAGGTTTCGGAGACCTTGCCTTTGTGGAAAATCAGGTCAATGGCCCGCGCATGGTCTTCGACGTAAAGCCAGTCGCGCACATTCTCACCCTTACCGTAAACAGGCAACGGCTTGCGATGACGGATATTGTTGATAAACAACGGAATCAATTTTTCGGGGAACTGATAAGGGCCGTAATTGTTCGAACAATTCGTAACGATAGTCGGCATGCCGTAAGTATCGTGGAACGCCCGCACGAAGTGGTCGCTGCTCGCCTTGCTTGCACTGTACGGACTGTGCGGGTTGTACTTCGTATCTTCGTAAAAAAACGCCTTGCCGTAAGCCAAATGGTGCTCGCTCGACGAAGCCGTCGTTGTAAACGGCGGTTCGATACCTTCGGGATGAGTCAACTCCAATGCGCCGTACACTTCATCCGTCGAAATATGGTAGAACCGTTTGCCTTCGTATTTTTCCGGCAAACTTTCCCAGTAGAGTTTGGCCGCCTGCAACAGCGTCAACGTACCCATGACATTGGTACGCGCGAACGTGAACGGATCCTTGATACTGCGATCGACGTGGCTCTCGGCCGCGAGGTGAATGATACCGTCGATCCGATACTGCGCAAGCACTTCCTGCATTTTCGGGAAATCGCAAATATCGGCCTTTACGAACGTATAGTTGGGTTCGTTTTCGACATCTTTCAGATTGGCCAGATTGCCGGCATAGGTCAGTTTGTCGAGATTGACGATCCGATAATCGGGATATTTTTTAACGAACAACCGCACAACATGCGAGCCGATAAATCCGGCACCGCCCGTTATCAGGATACTGCGCTTCATGAATAGAATTTTGAATTTAGAAAAAATCAAGACTTTTCTGCCAATCGCCGAATACACTTTTCGAGCGAGTCCGTCCAATAGGGAATCCGAATGCCGAACGTCTCCTTGATTTTCGTCTTGTCCAATACGGAATAGGCCGGACGCCGGACTTTCGAAGGAAACTCATCGGAGTGGCACGGCCGGATGTCGCACGTCGTTCGCCCCGCAAATTTCGCGATTGCCTTAGCAAAATCGTACCACGAGCAGACCCCCTCGTTCGAGTAGTGGTAAATTCCCTCGTTCCCTTCGTACTTGCGGTGCTCGACGATGTCGAAAATCGTTTCAGCAAGGTCGCGCGCATAGGTCGGCGTTCCAGTCTGGTCGAAAACCACCTGCAACTGCGGCCGGGTAGCCGTCAATTCGAGCATCGTTTTCAGAAAATTCCTGCCGAACTCGGAGTAAAGCCATGCAGTACGGATAATGACATGATGGCAACCGCTCGCCCGAATGACCTGTTCGCCACGCAGTTTCGTTTCGCCGTAAACACCGGTGGGCGTTCCCTGCTGATCCTCCCGACAAGGCGTATTGTACGGTTCCCGACCGAATACATAGTCGGTCGAAATGTGGAACAGCCAGCCGTCCTGCTTCTGGATGGCCCGAACGAGATTTTCGACCGCACGGACGTTAAGCCGTTCGGCCGCTTCACGGTCGTCTTCGGCCTTATCGACATTGGTGTAAGCGGCACAGTTGACAATCAAGCGAATATCGTTTTCCGCCACCATCCTTTCGACTGCCGCAACGTCGGTAATATCGAGTTCGGCGACGTCAGTAAAGATGTACCGGTCGGAACTTTCGCACGCCACGAGCCGCATTTCGTTTCCGAGCTGCCCGTTCGCTCCCGTTACCAAGATATTCATATTCAATAGAGAGATTCGCTATAATCGAATAACCACTCCGCCTCTTTCAGACAAGGATGGTGTCGGTCTTTTTCGGAAAGCAGCACCTTGTCGGTCGGAATCCGCCAGTCGATTGCCAGATCGGGGTCATTCCAAGCGACAGAGCCTTCGGACTGCGGTGCGTAGTAATTGTCGCACTTGTATTGGAATATCGCTTCGTCGGAGAGCACCGAAAATCCGTGCGCAAACCCACGCGGAATGAAAAGCTGCCGATGGTTCTCTGCCGTCAATTCGACGGCGACATGCTGTCCGAACGTCGGCGAACCCCGACGAATGTCCACCGCCACATCAAGCACCTCTCCTTTAATGACACGCACCAATTTGGATTGGGCATGCGGCGGCTTCTGGAAATGCAATCCGCGCAAAACACCATACGCAGATTTCGATTCGTTGTCCTGCACGAAACGCACGGAACGGACCTGCTCACAGAAACGCCGTTCCGAAAAACTCTCGAAAAAATAGCCCCGTTCATCCCCGAACAAATCGGGTTCGATGACGACGACACCCTCAATAGCGGTAGGAATCACTTTCATACGATTACTCCAAATTCGTCTGCCCCGTTCGTTCGATTTCGTCGACAACTTTCAGCAGGTATTGTCCATAAGGATTTTTCAGCATCGGAGCCGCCAATTCGCGCATCTTGTCGGCCGTAATCCAACCCTTGCGGTAGGCGATACCTTCCAAGCAGGCCACCTTCAACCCCTGACGCTTCTCGATGACCTCAATGTAGGTCGAAGCCTCCGACAGCGAATCGTGCGTGCCGGTATCCAACCAAGCAAACCCGCGGCCCAGCGTAAGCACTTTCAGCTCCTTGTCTTCCAAGAAGCATTGATTGACCGACGTGATTTCCAATTCGCCGCGCGCCGACGGTTTTATCGCCTTGGCCACTTCCACCACCTTGTTGGGATAAAAATAGAGCCCAACCACCGCATAGTTGGATTTGGGATTCGCAGGCTTCTCCTCGATCGAAAGGCAGTTTCCGGCCTTGTCGAACTCGGCAACACCATACCGCTCCGGATCGGAAACCCAATAACCGAACACGACCGCCTTATGCTCTTCTTCGACCGTACGGACCGCATCGCGCAACATGGCCGAGAATCCGGGGCCGTGAAAGATATTGTCGCCCAGCACAAGACACGCCGAATCGTCGCCGATGAACTTTTCACCAATAATAAATGCCTGCGCCAGTCCATCGGGCGAAGGCTGCTCGGCATACTCCAAATGCAGGCCGAAATCCGACCCGTCGCCGAACAGGCGTTTGAATCCGGGCAAATCCTGCGGCGTGGAGATAATCAAAATCTCTCGAATGCCCGCCAACATCAGCACCGACAGCGGGTAATAGATCATCGGTTTGTCGAATACCGGCAAAAGCTGTTTGGAAACACCCTTCGTAATCGGATACAACCGCGTACCGGAACCTCCGGCCAATACGATGCCTTTCATGTTATTGCGCTTTCTTGAATTGAACCAACAACCCCTCACCGAAGAGCGTCCAAGCGGAGGCAGCCACGCCGAAAAGGAAAATGAATCCGATCAAAATCATCATCTTCGAAGGTTTCGCCGCACGCAGGGGCACCGTTGCCGGCTGCAAGACAACATAGGCCGGTGTGGATTCCTGTACCTTGGCTTTGGCCAACTGAAGCTGCTGCGCCATCTGATTGTATAGGTTGTAATTCAGTGTCATTTCATTCTGCAACCGCTCCTGCTCCGTGCGCACCGAACGCAGTACAACGTTCTGATTCGCATCCATATACCGCGCATACTTCGATTGCGCCGCATAATAAGAGGCTTGGGCCTCGTCGTAGAGTTTTTGCGTGAATTCCAAATCATGCCGCGCTTTGTTCGTCCGATACTCGGTGATGTAATTCTGCAAATTGTTCATGACCGTATCGGTCAACGTAGCGGCAATCAACGGATCCTGCATCGTTACGGTCAATGAAATCACCGACGATTTTTTGTCGACCTCGCACGTAACCCGTTCGTTCAACGCCTTGACAACCGCGTTTTCTTTGGAGGTCAATCGGAACGGATCGACTTCACGGGACGGCGTTTCTTCATCGCCTTTGAAGAGCGAAACCGTCCAACCGATGAACCGGAACGGAGCCGAAAGGACAACGTTCCACCACGGTCGACGCACATTCTCCGTCAAATATTCATAGACCGTCGTCTGCAATTTGCCCTTTTTGTCGGCGACCTGCACATCGAACAACTCCGTAGCGAACGGCACCGATTCAACAATATCGGGATAAAGTGTCGGAGACACAGCATCGTTCGAAGCACCTCCGCCGACGTTGAATCCCGCCATTGCGGCCAAATCGCCCAAACCGCCCAACGATTGTTTCGCATTGGCGACCTCGGGCGCGAGTTTCACCGTAACGCTATACTCTTTCGGAATACTGAAAGCGACGACAAGTCCCACCAAAGCGCCGATGCCGCACCATTTTAACAGCCGTTTGCGCGCATCCCATAATTTGCGAGCCAGTTCCAACAGATCGATCTCCTCCTCTTGCTCCGACCGCTCCGGTGTATTCGTCAAAGGTTCGTTTGCCATTTCGTAGTTCTCTTTTTTCAACCAATCACACTATTTCGATGCTGCGGCAATTACCGCTGCAATGGATGCCGCCGAAGTCGTCAAGCCCAAAATTTCGGCCAGTCGCACCGGATTGCGTTTGCGTTTGCTCGGAACGACGATTTCACATCCGGGCTCGATCTTCGTACGGCCTTTCGCCTGTGCAATCATGCCGTTCATGTAAACCACATAAGCGCGGTTCTTCTTCGCACGATCGGCATAGCCGCCGGCCTGCGAAATGTAGTATTTCAACGGTTTGTCTTTCAGATAGGCCACCGTATTGGGACTCATCACCTCGCCGTTGATGGTTACCGTGCTGACGTATTCGGGAACGACCAGCCGGTCGCCCTCGCGCAGAATGACATCGTAATCCGACCCCGGATTCGCCAAGGCCTTGTCGAGTTCGATACCGACATTATAATAGTCGCTCACCGTCAGCCGTTCCAACGATATGGAATCTTCGCCCCTTCGCTGCTGCGCAGCCAAGATGGATGCCTCGCGCACGGCCCGTTCCTCTTCAGTCATGCGACGGATCAATCGGCCGCCCCGCGTATAGGCATCGGGCGTAACGCCGCCCGCGCGATTGACTAAATCCGAGATGCGTTCGTTTTTACGAACAAGGGCATATCGGCCCTCGAACACGACTTCGCCGTCGAGTATCACCATACGTTGCTTCTGGTACCCGGGACTCCGGCGCACGGCAACAATATCGAACGGCTCCAAGGTGAAATTTTTCTCACCGTCGACCACGAACCCGTCCCGAATTTCGAATCTGAACACCTTACCGATCTCTTCGGATGGCATCTTGCTTTTGGGCGATTTCAATCGGCGCATGACATCGACCTGCGCTGTCGAGGCACTCTCCAACAAACCGCCGGCCTGAATAATCAAGTCTTCGATAGTCGTGTTATCTGCATAAGGATAGCGCCCGGGCCAAGCCACTTCGCCATCAATGGTGAAAGCTCCGAATTCCTGCAATTCCTGAATGCTCGGAATCATCAGCACGTCGTTTTTCCGCAAAGCCACGTCGGGCAACTCACCCGAAAGAATTCCTTGCAGGTCGATAGCCAGCATCTCCTTGGTCAGATCGTCTTTTTCGCGCAACAACTGGGCCCGATTCAGGAAAGCATCTTCCGTAACACCATCGGCACGCTCCACCAAAGCCCGCACGGTATTCATCTCTGCGTTAAGCTCGTACATACCCGGACGGAACACAGCGCCCTGCACCTCGACCCGATTGATAAAGCGGTTCAGCGTAGCGCCGACCCGCACGGAGTCGCCATCTTCCAGACCGAACGAATCGAAGTCGCCCTCTCGAACGCCGAAATAGCTATGCTCTCGGCCGGTCTGACGAATCAAGCCGACTTCGTCCGAGTAGGCGTCGCCGGCGAATCCTCCGGCATACCGGAGCAAGGCCGCAAGCGGCTCGTCTTTCTTCACCTCGTAATACATCGGGCGTTTCACCTTGCCCTGCACGGTTACCTGCGCTTCATAGGGCGGAACAACGATCACATCGCCCTCGTTCAAACGAATATCGGTCGACAACTTGCCGTCGAACAGATATTCGTACAGGTCGGCCGAAGCGATTTCCTGACCGTCGCGCATCACCCGAATGTTGCGCAACGAACCGATATCGGTAACGCCGCCCGCACTGTAAAGCGCATGGAAAAGCGAAGCGAACGCCGATAACCGGTAGGTTCCGGGCGTATGTACTTCGCCCATGACATTGACCGAAATCGACCGGATATTTCCTAACGTAACGCGCACGTCGGAGAGGGGATTTTCGCCCATAACGTCCGCATATTTCTGGGCGAAAATGCGACGAATCTTGTCATTGGCCTCCTTGATGGTAAGCCCATTCAGATAGACCGGCCCCAACTGCTCGACCATGATATTCCCTTCGGGTGAAATTTCCTGCCGGATATTGTCCTCGTTGGCGCCCCAGATGTCGATAATCACCTCATCGCCAGGGCCCAACCGATAATTCTCCGGCGTCGCGAGATTTTCGTTCGGCTCGAAGGTCAATTCCCTGTCCACGAAGATATTATGGCCGAATTTTTGCAGACTGTCCGGAACGGGACGCTGCCGCGATCCAAACGGAAAATCGAAGCCCAACGAATCGGCCGCAAATGCATCCATTCCATACGGATCGTTCAGATAATCATCCGAAAATTCGGAATCGTCCATCCCGTCCGGACGGACATTCCGCCGGTCGTCGCGTCGGTCATAACGAGCGTTGCGGTCGTAACGATCGTAACGGTCATTGCGAGCATTGCGCGTTCTTCCGGTACGACGGTCGTAATAATAACGGTCATCCTCTTCGGAATCGACCCGCCGATCGGGCAACGTCGAGCGTTTGCGGGTGCGACTTTGCTGGGTCGAAGAACGATACCGGGTGCTGCTATTGTCTTCCGATTCGGAATCGAACTGCTCACGCAGCCGTTCGATCTGGCTTCGGCTAACGCCCCGTGCCAACAACTCCTTACCGATCTGCGCTTGGCCCTTGCCGGCCTGTAATCCTTCCTGCACATATCGAATCACCTGATCGTCGGTCATCTGCGCCGCGACGGGCATTGTCAAGCCAATAAGGGATAAGAGGATTATGTAAAAAAAACAATTCTCTTTCTTGTTCATTTTGAATTTCGTATTTTTTGAATTAAGCAACTCAATTAAAATTTTTTTCCGAAAACGATAGCACAAAAAGTATGAACCAGCACCTTGAAGTCAAACCACCAAGAACGATGTCCGAGATAATACAGATCGTATTCCAAGCGACGGAGCATTTTTTCCATCGTATCCGTATATCCGTTATAAAGCGTCGCATACGACGTTACACCCGGACGTATTTGGTATAAATAGGTATATCTCTTGTCGTATTCCAAGATTTGGTCGATGTAGAATTTCCGTTCGGGACGAGGCCCGATAAAAGCCATATCCCCGCAGAACACATTCCACAACTGCGGCAATTCGTCCAAATGATGCGCCCGCAGAAAACGTCCCACCTTTGTCAATCGAGGATCGTCGCTGCCACCGCTGTGGCTCAATTGAGGACCCAATGCTTCGGCATCGAGCCGCATCGAACGAAATTTGTAAATATAAAACGGCTTTCCGAATCGTCCGATCCGCTCCTGCTTGAAAATCGCAGGCCCGTGATCTTCCCGCTTTACCGCCATATAACAAGCCAAAAAAAGCGGAGAAAAGAGCAACAAAGCAATCGAAGCGAGCGTCAAATCACCAATACGCTTCACATTTCGGGAAAAAGTCGACATTCCGTCAAGAATAAACGTATCTTTGGATACATATTGACTAACAGGCGTATCGATATTCATCCCCTCCTTTTGCCCCCGTTCGTGCCGCAATTTGTCCGTCCATCGGAGGTAATCTGTTTTATCGAACGGTTTGAGATGAGCAAATACCAAATAATCCTCCTGCTCCTCTTTGATAGCGACCGTCTTCCGCATTTCCTTGATCGTTTCATTTCCCACGATCGTACACGGCAACTGCAATGTATATGAAAAACTGCGCAGATTATCTCTTCCACGTGCTTTCACATAAAGTCGCAGCGCATAAGCCGAATAGCCGTACGCTACCCACATATCCAGAGATTCCGTATAAAACAGATGAATCAACGTCCCATCGTTTTGATTCTCATTTGATTGCACAATCTCGACATTCATTGCTTATCGGATTAGTTTTATAAATCCACCGCCTTCAAGCCCAATGCACAAGCGGTATCAACCTATTTTTTCGATGAAATCCTTCGGGATGTAACTCGTGGCTACGGCGGCGACCCCCTCGATGGCGACGATCAACCGCTTGGCGTTCCGAATGCGGGCGATATACCCTTCGGCCCCCCGAAACACGCCGCCCGTGATGCGCACCCGGTCGCCTTTGGCCAAAGCCGGATCGACCGCTTCCAGATTCCGGCTGCCGACGGTCGTAACGAAGATGAACATCCGCATCTCCTCGTCGGGAATCGCCGCAGGCTCTTTCATGCCGGGCATGCAGTAGACACCCACCAAACCCTTCGGTTGTTTGCGGATGTTTTCCACGTAAGACTTTTCCGAACGGATGAAAAGCAATGACGGAAAAATCGGCTGTCTGACGGTCGAGCGGCCGGTGCTCGTCGTCCGTTCGACGGTTTTCATCGGCACGTAATACTCGCAGCCGGATTTCTCCACCAATGAAGATACCTCGACGGATCGGTTGTGAAAGACCCGTAAGGCATACCAACTCCGCAAAGGTTCAACCACTTCCTCCATGTTCCGCTTTTTTGTTTTCATCCCCGCCCAGCACTACCCGCATACCCTCCCCTTACTCGCTGCAAAGCATACGGCTTTGCACGCAGCAAAAGGACTCGGCCGTTCAACGTCGCAATTCGCAACGTTTTCGGCTCTTCGGATCAATCGCGACAACGAGATGAGCGCCGTGAGGTTCCACAACCGGACGATACCGCCGACCGATTGCAATGCAAAAGTACATAAAATTACCTATATCGCCAAATTTGCACGCACTTTTTTGGTCTCCAAAAATCCCCCCCCCTCAAAATTCCGCAATTTATTGATTTTTAGTTATTTGGTTAATATATAAACTGTTTCGCACCTGCCGCGAAAACCAACCGAATCACAATCCGAACGTAAGGGCAAACTTCCTACGATGGATTTACCCGAGACAAACGACCTCCATGCTGCGGTCATGCGGTTCGACGGGCAGATACGCAACCAACTGATGCGCGAAACAGACGCCGACGCAACAGGCATGCAATGTGGGTTGGGACAAATATCGGTCGTAAAAGCCTTTGCCCCGTCCCAAACGGGCGCCCTCCCGCGTGAAAGCCACCCCCGGCACGACCAGCAAATCAATCGCCTCGGGCGGACAAAGGGCACAATACGAAGCGGATGGAGCATCCGCCGCATCGTCCGTCTCGAAGCGTTCGGAAGCATGCGAGCCCTCCCCTACGACCGGTTCGGCGATGCCGAATGCCCCGCACGTCAGCGCATCGGGCCGATAGTCGTAGAATTGCATCGTATCGCCCTCGACCCGCGGCACGACGACCCGTCGGTCGACGCTCCAGCGTCGCAAAACCGCCTCGGTCGGCGGTTCGTCGGGCAATGCACAGAAACAAGCCACGCACCGCGCCCGTTCAAAGGCCGGCAAGGCCTCCACTTGGGCGAAAATCCGCTCCGCCGCCCTCCGTTTCTGTTCGAACGACAACGACCGGTTCCGCAGCCGCATCGCACGACGCAATTCGTCTTTGGTCATAAAATCAGCTGTTTTTCAAGAAATCCCGAAGCGTTTTTATTGTTATTCTGCAAACAATGGTTATCTTTGCATCGCAGAGCGATCGTCCGGCCCACCGCAACAGGAAGCGACCGGAGCCCCGTTAACAAATATACGCATTTACCGACAAACAAACCAATAAAATACAAAAATCATCATTATGAGCTGTTTCCTAACCAAATCCTCACTCGGCAAAAAGTTGGTGATGAGCATCACGGGTGCCTTTCTCGTGCTGTTCATCCTCTTCCACATGTCGATGAACCTCACGGCGATCATCTCGCCCGACGGCTACAATGCGATCTGCCGCTTTCTGGGCGCCAATTGGTACGCATTGGCCGGTACCGCCGTCCTGGCACTCGGCGTTCTCGTGCACTTCCTCTATGCGTTGATGCTCACCGTCGATAATTATCGCGCGCGCGGAAAGCAGCGTTATGCGGTTACCGTTACCGAACCGGGAGTAAGCTGGGCATCGAAAAACATGCTGGTCATCGGATTCATCGTGCTGGCCGGCTTGCTGTTGCACCTATTCAACTTCTGGGCGAAGATGCAGCTCGTCGAGGTATTGGGCGGACACGCTTCGGTGGTCGGCAGCCACACCATCGCCGCGACCGACGGCGCCGCACTGATCGCCTACACCTTCTCGAAATGGTATTACGTCGTCCTCTACCTGTTGTGGTTCGCCGCGCTGTGGTTCCACCTGACCCACGGCGTGTGGTCGATGTTCCAGACCGTAGGTTGGGCTAACGACACGTGGTATCCGCGTCTGAAGTGCATCGCCAACGTGGTCGCAACGCTCGTTTTCTTGGGATTCGCCGCCGTAGTGGTCGTTTACTTCATCAAGAGCTGCTGCCCCTGCTGCTGTGGCGCCTGAGAATCCGGCCCGAGGAGTTCCCCGACCCCGAAAATCGGAAATCTCCCCGGCATCGCGTATCAAGTATCTCCCGACATCAAGTATATGGATAAGTAAATTAATAAAAATATGGGTTTCAAATTAGATGCTAAAATCCCTGCCGGCGAACTCGCACAGAAGTGGAGCAATCACAAGGCAGCTATTCGGGTCGTGAGCCCCGCCAACAAGCGCAAGCTCGACATCATCATCGTCGGAACGGGCCTCGGCGGCGCCTCCGCAGCCGCTTCGCTCGGCGAACTGGGTTACAACGTCAAGGTGTTCTGCATTCAGGATTCGCCGCGCCGCGCACACTCCATCGCAGCGCAGGGCGGTATCAATGCGGCCAAGAACTACCAGAACGACAACGATTCGGTCTATCGTCTGTTCTACGACACGATCAAGGGCGGCGACTACCGCGCCCGTGAGGCCAACGTCTACCGTTTGGCCGAGGTCTCGAACCTCATCATCGACCAATGCGTCGCTCAGGGCGTGCCATTCGCCCGCGAATACGGCGGTCTGTTGGCCAATCGTTCGTTCGGCGGCGCGCAGGTTTCGCGTACGTTCTACGCTCGCGGCCAGACCGGACAACAGTTGCTGTTGGGTGCCTACGCCGCACTGAACAAGGAGATTGCCGCCGGCTCCGTAAAGAGCTATCCGCGCCACGAGATGCTCGACCTCGTCATCGAAGACGGTGAAGCGCGCGGCATCATCGCCCGCAACCTCGTTACGGGTGAAATCGAACGCTTCGGCGCACACGCCGTCGTGCTCGCAACGGGCGGTTACGGCAATGTCTTCTTCTTGTCGACGAACGCCATGGCATCGAACGGTTCGGCTGCCTTCCAGTGCTACCGCAAGGGGGCCGGTTTCGCCAATCCCTGCTTCACGCAGATCCACCCGACCTGCATCCCGAAGCACGGCGACCAGCAATCGAAACTGACATTGATGTCGGAATCGTTACGCAACGACGGCCGCATCTGGGTACCGAAGAAACTCGAAGACGTGCAGGCTCTCCGCACCGGCAAAAAACAGCCGTCGGAAATCGCCGAGGAGGATCGCGACTACTATTTGGAACGCCGCTATCCCGCTTTCGGCAACCTCGTACCGCGCGACGTCGCTTCGCGTGCCGCCAAGGAGCGTTGCGATGCGGGCTTCGGCGTGAACGAGACCGGTCTGGCTGTGTTCCTCGACTTCAAGACCGCTATCGAACGTCTGGGCAAGGATATTATCAAACAGCGTTACGGCAACCTTTTCGACATGTACGAGGAGATTACCGACGTGAGCCCCTACGAACAGCCGATGCAGATTTTCCCCGCCGTGCACTACACGATGGGCGGCATCTGGGTCGACTACAATCTAATGACCACCATCCCGGGTCTCTACGCCATCGGCGAAGCCAACTTCTCCGACCACGGCGCGAACCGACTGGGCGCATCGGCACTGATGCAGGGTCTGGCCGACGGTTATTTCGTGCTGCCCTATACGATCGGCGATTACTTGTCGCACAAGATTCAAGCCCCGAAGGTCAAGACCGACACGCCGGCCTTCGACGAAGCCGAAAAGGGCGTACGCGAGAAGATCGCGAAATTGCTCTCCATCAACGGCAAACAGTCGGTCGACGACATCCACAAGCGATTGGGCAACATCATGTGGGAGTATGTCGGCATGGCCCGTTCGAAAGAGTCGTTAGAGACCGCAATTTCCGAAATTCAAAAATTGCGAAAAGAGTTTTGGCAGGATGTCAAGGTCGTAGGCCGTGCGGACGACTTCAACGTCGAGCTCGAAAAGGCGTTGCGTCTGGCCGATTTCTTGGAGTTGGGCGAACTGATGGCCCGCGACGCACTTGTCCGCGAGGAGTCGTGCGGCGGTCATTTCCGCATCGAGCACCAGACCGAAGAGGGCGAAGCGAAACGCGATGACGAACATTTCGTCTATGCGGCCGTTTGGGAGTACAAAGGCCCCGACCAAGAGCCTGAACTCACGAAGGAACCGCTCAATTTCGAGTTCGTCCATCCGGCACAGCGCAACTACAAGGACTAACGACGTCGTAACATTTCAATACCACTGAAAACCATGAATTTCACGTTAAAGATATGGCGTCAGAAGGACGCCAAAAGCAAGGGGGCATTCGAGACCTACAAGGTGGAGAACATTTCGGCCGACACCTCGTTCTTAGAGATGCTCGACATCCTGAACAATAACCTCGTGCACGAAGGCAAGGAGCCCGTGGCGTTCGACCACGACTGCCGCGAGGGCATCTGCGGCATGTGTTCGCTGCACATCGACGGACAGGCTCACGGCCCCAGCCAAGGGGCGACGACCTGCCAGATTTACATGCGCAAGTTCGAGGACGGTGCGACCATCACCATCGAGCCGTGGCGTTCGGCGGCGTTCCCCGTCATCAAGGACTTGGTTGTGAACCGCAGCGCCTACGACCAGATTCTGCAAGCGGGCGGATTCATCTCTGTGCGCACCAATTCGGTGCCCGATGCCAACGCCATCCCCATTCCGAAGGCCGACGCCGACGAGTCGATGGATGCCGCCGCCTGCATCGGTTGCGGGGCCTGCGCCGCGACCTGCAAGAACGGTTCAGCTATGTTGTTCGTAGCTGCCCGCGTCTCGTCGTTGGCTAAGTTGCCGCAGGGTCGCGTCGAGGCTGCCCGTCGCGCCAAAGCGATGGTCGCCAAGATGGACGAACTGGGATTCGGCAACTGCACCAATACGGGTGCTTGTCAGGCCGAATGTCCGAAATCGATCTCCATTGCGCACATCGCGCGTTTGAACCGCGAGTTCCTCTCGGCCAAGTTGGAGGATTAAATCCGCTACTGCACAGAAAAAGGGGCTATATTTCGATATTCGATAGCCCCTTTTTTATTTTTATTAACTGGACGGCTCGTTTGAACAGGCTTCCCGATGCGTTCGATCTTTCGTCTCGCTTTCAAACGTCATCTTCGCTTCCAACTCTTTTTCCGAAAACGATTTAATCTGTGTAGCAGTTAATAATAAAGCGGCTCTGTGAGCCGCGCGGGCCGAAGCCTCCGCCCGCGCCCCGTTTGAACGGGGTTCCCGATGCGTTAGGATGTTTCGTTGCTTACGAACGCTTTCTTCGCTCCCGACGATTGGCGTCCTCCGCAGTCTTCGTCCCACCGCTTTTGATAGCCTAATATACTTTCGTATCGGGAAGCTCGTTCAAAAGGGCCGACACCTGTACCTGTACAAAAAAAGGCCGCCTAATGAAAAGGCGGCCCGTTGCGTATTGCGGTGCGCAGTATCGGTTACTTGGCGTAGGACACGGCGCGGGTTTCGCGGATGACCGTGATTTTGACCTGCCCCGGGTAGGTCATTTCGTCTTGAATCTTCTTGGCGATGTCGTGCGACAGGCTTTCCGATTCGAGGTCGGTCAACTTGTCGGCCCCCACGATGACACGCAATTCGCGACCCGCTTGGATAGCGTAAGTCTTCACGACGCCCGGATACGACAGGGCGATGTCCTCCATCTCTTTCAGACGCTTGATGTAGCTTTCGACCACCTCGCGGCGAGCACCCGGACGGGCCCCCGAAATGGCGTCGCACACCTGGATGATGGGCGCAATCAACGAGGTCATCTCCACTTCGTCGTGGTGAGCGCCGATAGCGTTGCAGACCTCCGGTTTCTCCTTGTACTTTTCGGCCAATTTCATGCCGATGATTGCGTGCGGCAATTCGGGTTCGTCATCGGGCACCTTGCCGATGTCGTGCAAAAGGCCGGCCCGACGGGCGTTTTTCGGATTGAGACCCAGCTCGGCCGCCATGATGCCGGCCAAGTTGGCCGTTTCGCGGGCGTGCTGCAACAGGTTCTGACCGTAGGACGAACGGTATTTCATCTTGCCGATCAGTCGGATCAATTCGGGATGCAGTCCGTGAATGCCCAAGTCGATCGTCGTGCGTTTGCCGACCTCGACGATCTCCTCCTCGATCTGCTTCTGGACTTTGGCGACGACCTCCTCGATGCGGGCGGGATGGATGCGTCCGTCCGTAACCAACTGATGCAGTGCCAGTCGCGCGATTTCACGGCGCACGGGGTCGAAGCCCGAAAGGATGATAGCTTCGGGCGTGTCGTCGACGATGATTTCGATGCCCGTAGCGGCCTCCAAAGCACGGATGTTGCGTCCCTCGCGGCCGATGATGCGGCCCTTCACCTCGTCGCTCTCGATGTTGAACACCGTTACGGCGTTCTCGATGGCCGTTTCGGTCGCAACCCGCTGGATCGAGGCCACGATGATTCGTTTCGCCTCTTTCGTCGCGGTCAGTTTGGCCTCTTCGACCGTCTCGTTGATGTAGGCGGCGGCTTCGGTCTTGGCCTCGGCCTTCATGTTCTCCACCAAGATGTTTTTCGCCTCCTCGGAGCTCAATCCCGAAATCTGTTCCAGCCGGTTGTTCTGTTCGCGGCGCATCTGGTCGACCTCCTCCTTCTTGTGTTCGAGCAGTTGCAACTGGTTCTGCATCTGCTCTTTCAGCCGGTCGTTCTCGCGCATCTTGTTTTCCAGTTCGCGCTGCTGGTTTTGGAGGTTGTTCTCGATCTGTTTGGCACGCTGCTCGCTCTGGTTCAGCTTCTGGTTACGCTCGTTGACTTGACGGTCGTATTCGCTTTTGAGCTGCATGTACTTCTCCTTCGCTTGGAGAATCTTCTCCTTCTTAATCATCTCGCCCTCGGCCTCGGCCTCCTTGATGGCGGTTTCGCGGCGCTTACGGAGGTTGTTTTTCATCACGAAATTGGTGATGACCGCGTAGGCACCGACCGCTACCACGGCCGAAATGAGGGCTACTAAAAAGATATTCATGGTCGTTTTTTGGTTTTTATGATTGATTTTGGTGTTTGCTGTCCATAAAAAAACCGCACAAATTCCTTAGTCTTGTTTGACGAATCTGCATGATTGTCATTTGTGGGGTCTCCGACAATCGCAATCTTCCAACGGCACGCGCGCAGCGTGCACCCCGGTAGAGCGGGGTCAAGGCCTGATTTTGAAGCGCCGCGAGTTCGCCCCAATGTAAAAAGTGTTCAGTTTCGCAAAGCTGTAAGGAATCTATGCGGGTAGATTCAATTCCTTCGTATGTAAAAGAACGTGTTTCGTGTTTCAGCGTTCGGGTGCATTCAGATACGTATCAATTTCCGTGCTCAATGCTTCGAGCCGACGGAGATCGTCGCTATCCGTTTCGCGCTGGCGGCGTTGGTTGACCGACGTGATGGCGAACCGCAACGCAACCATGACCAAATAATGCTTGTCCGTCCAATCCGGGATATTGTTCTGTCTGATCCGCGCGAAATAGCTGTTTACCTCCCGTTCGGCCAAGCGATAGACCTCCTCCTTCTCACTCTCAATCGTGAGCGGGATGCCGATACCGGCGATTTTGAGTGTTATCGCTTGTTTGCCCATATCCGTTCATGTTTCTTTCACCGTCGGGCGGGTTCCGTGTCGTTCCCCGCCGGATCGGCTGTCGAGAGCAAGGCGATGCACTTGTCGACCTCCCGCATAAGACGGTTGACCCGTGCACGTGCTTTGTCCCGATCGCGGTCGTCCCCAGCGAAACCGACCGTAAGCTGCATGCGGGAGAGTTCGGTTTCGAGCTCCTTCCGTTTCTCCTGCAACGAGCGGTTTTCGGCCTTCAGCGTTCCGTTTTCCGCAGCGAGTTCCGCAGCGAGTTCCGACAACCGTCTGTGGTCGTCGATCAGTTGCCGGATACGGTTCCCGAGTTCGGTTATGACGCTTTTGTCGGCCATCTGCTTTCGGGGGACGAACCCCTGTTATTTTTTCGAAGATACAAAGGTGTCTTCGGCGTAGTCAAAGGTACGAATAAGAACGCGAAAAAACAAATTTTTATTCTGCCGAGCCTTTCGGCACGACCTGCCCATAAAGGTCGTAGTCCGATGCCGAAACGATGCGAACTTCGTAAAAATGACCGCGTAACAGCCGCTTGCCCGTGGCCGGCAGCAGGATTTCCTGATCGACTTCGGGCGAATCGTATTGCGTGCGGCCGACGTAGTAATCGCCTTGCCGCGAGTCGATCAGCACCCGTTCCGTGCATCCGACCCGCCGCCGGTTATTCTCCAACGAAATTTCGATCTGCAACGTCATGATCCGCTCCACACGTTGTTGCTTGACCGCTTCGGGCACATCGTCGCGCAGCTCGCGGGCCGAATAGGTACCCTCCTCCTCGGAATAGGCGAACACCCCCAATCGTTCGAACCGGATGTCGCGGATGAATTGCATCAGTTCGTCGAAATCGTCCTCCGTCTCGCCCGGGTAGCCGACCAGCAGCGTCGTACGCAGGGCCAAATCGGGAATCGCCCGCCGCAACCGGTCGATTAGGGCGTAGGCTTCGGCCTTTGTGTGCCGGCGGCGCATGGCGTGCAGCTGGGCGTCGGAGATATGCTGGAACGGGATGTCGAGGTATTTGCAGATTTTCGGTTCCGTGGCCATCGCCTCGACCACTTCGTCGGGAAAAGCCGACGGATAGGCGTAGTGGAGCCGAATCCATTCGATGCCCTCGATGCGGCACAGCCGGTGGAGCAGTTCGCCCAACCGCCGTTCGCCGTAAAGGTCGACCCCGTAATAGGTCGTGTCCTGTGCGATGACGATCAACTCTTTGACCCCTGCGGCTGCCAACTTGCGGGCCTCCTCCTCCAACTGCTCCATCGGCACCGATACGTGGCGGCCGCGGATGAGCGGGATGGCGCAATAACCGCACATCCAGTTGCAGCCTTCCGAAATTTTCAGATAGGCGTAGTGCCGCGGGGTGGTCAGATGCCGTTCGGTCGTTAATGCGGGGTCTTGCGAGGCCCCCAAAACTTGGACGATGCCGTTCCAGTCGCGGGCACCGAAATAGTCGTCGACTTCCGGAATCTCGGTGCGCAGTTCGTCGGCGTAACGTTCAGACAGACAGCCGATAACGAATAGCCGTTCGATTTTTCCGGCTTGTTTCGCCGCTGCCGCTCGCAGAATCATCTCGATGGATTCCTGTTTGGCATCGCCGATGAATCCGCAGGTATTGATTACCACGATTTTGGCATCCGTGCGGTCGCTGTCGAAGTGCACTTCGTAGCCGGCAGCCGCCAAACGGGCCATGAGGTGTTCGCTGTCGACCGTGTTTTTCGAACAGCCGAGCGTGATGACGTTAATTTTTTTCATGGTCGAACAGCGCATCGACGAATTCATGACGGTCGAAACGGCGCAGGTGGTCGATGCCCTCGCCGATGCCGATGTATCGCACCGGAATGTGGAACTGGTCGCTGATTCCGATGACTACGCCCCCTTTGGCCGTACCGTCCAGCTTGGTGATTGCCAGCGAGGTAACCTGCGTCGCTTGGGTGAACTGACGGGCTTGCTCGAACGCATTTTGTCCGGTCGAGCCATCCAGCACGAGCATGACATCGTGGGGCGCTCCCGGGATGACTTTCGACATGACGTTGCGAATTTTCGTCAGCTCGTTCATCAGATTGATTTTGTTGTGCAGCCGTCCCGCCGTGTCGATCAGCACCACGTCGGCACCGTTGGCCTTGGCCGAAGTGAGCGTGTCGAAAGCCACCGAAGCGGGGTCGGAACCCATCTCCTGCCGAATCAAAGTCGCACCGGCGCGGTCGGCCCACACTTTCAGCTGGTCGATGGCGGCCGCCCGGAACGTATCGGCCGCTCCGATCCACACCTTGCGGCCCGCTTTGACCAATTGGGCGGCAAGTTTGCCGATGGTCGTCGTCTTGCCGGCGCCGTTCACCCCGACGACCATCATGACATACGGTTCGCCGGCCTTGAGTTCCTCGCCGAAGGTCGTTTCCGAACGGTGGGCCTCCTCCAACAACGCGGCAATCTCTTCGCGCAGAATCCGTTGCAGTTCATCCGCATTCATGTATTTGTCGCGGGCGACACGTTCTTCGATGCGCCGAATGATCTTCACGGTGGTTTCGACCCCGACGTCGGAGGTAATCAGCACCTCTTCCAGTTCATCGAGCACTTCGGCGTCGACCGTCGACCGGCCCGCTACGGCCCGCGCCAGTTTCGAGAAAAGGCCCGTTTTGGTCTTTTCCAAACCGGCGTTCAGCGCCTGTTGTTCCTGTTGTCGTTCCTCTTGCGATCGAGGCGGTTCCTGCTTTTTACGGAAAATATCGAAAAATGCCATGCTTTACGAAGTTGTTTTTGTCGGAATTTATCGGGTACAAAGATACGAAAAGTCGAGCGCAGAAGCAAGCGATAGCTTGATTATGCCGAGACGGAGTATCTTCGACGAAGTCAAAGATAGTAAGAAAATTTGCAAAAAAACGTTATCTTTGTCGAAGAGGAACGGGGCCGGAACTTCTTCGGATGCCTTTCGACGGGTTCGGCCTGCTTCTTTTTCTTAATGAATATGAAAATGATGAATCGAAAATTTCTGTTGCTTGCGGTCGCTTTGGGGCTGACCGTTTCGCTTTCCGCGCAGGACTTGATCGTGAAGACCGACGCTACGCAGATAGAGGCCCGCGTGTTGGAGATCAGCCCCGAACAGATTCGCTACAAGCGTTTTTCCAATCCCGATGGGCCGACCTATGTGTTGCCCGTAAGCGCCGTGGATTACATCCGTTATGCCAACGGCGAAACGGAATCGTTCCGTGCGGCTCAACCTGCAGCACCCGCCGCACTCGCATCACCGGCATCACCCACAGCTCCCGCCGCACCGGCTTCACCGGCGGCACCAGCGGCACCAGCATCACCTGCATCACCTGCATCGCCTGCATCACCTGCATCACCTGCATCACCTATATCACCTGTGGCACCGATAGCACCGATAGCGTCCAATGCCCTTCAACGGTACAATATCGGCGATTTCTATGATGCCGACGGCGTAAAAGGGGTGGTTTGTCTGCTGAACGAAGAGCGGACGCACGGGCTGATTCTTTCGCTCGACGAGATTTATCTGCATTGGAGCGAGTTCGCCAAGACGGATCTGCGAACTGTGGGGGCCGATGACGTGGCCGACGGTCAGTCGAATATGGAAAAGGTGGCCGCCTATATTGCGGCGAACAACGGTTCGTGGGACGATTTTCCGGCCTTCAAGTGGTGCCACGACAAGGGCGAAGGGTGGTATCTGCCCGCAATCAACGAACTGTTGACCATCGGACACAATTATAACGGCGGTTCGCGTGCGAAGTTCGACCGACAGGCCCGCAACCGCTTCAACGATGCGTTGAAAGAGCATGGCGGCGACCGGATGGATCGATTGGTTTATTACTTTTCGTCGACCGAAAAGGACGAGAAGTCGGCTTGCACGTCGCACATGGATCTCGAACCTCCGTTCGTCGTCGAAATTCCGAAATACCAGAAGTTTCTCGTGCGGGCCGTGCGGAAATTCTGAACCGAAGGCATCGACTTTTCGGACGGATTCGGGCTTCGGTATCGGGAAAAGCGGGCGAAAAATTCCCGAATTACGAAAATTATGTTTATCTTTGTCGCCCGAAGGAAAGATGCAGGAGTGGTTGAACTGGCCCGCCTGGAAAGCGAGTAAACCTCAAAAGGGTTTCAGGGGTTCGAATCCCCTTCTTTCCGCAGCGAAAAGGCCGTCCGAACAATGTTCGGGCGGCCTTTTTCGTTGAATGGCGGATTTACTCTTGACGTTCGGACCGGTCGGCGGAGCAGCGAACCCCGCGTTACCGTTGCATTCCCCTCCGCTTATTTCGAAAATCCTTTGCCGATGGCGAGGAAATCTTCGGCTTTCAACGCGGCTCCGCCGATCAATCCGCCGTCGACATCCTGTTTGGCGAAAATTTCGGCCGCATTCGACGGTTTGCACGAACCGCCGTACAGAATCGGGCAATCTTCAGCGGCGGCGCCGAATTTGACAGCCAACACCTTGCGGATGTGCGCGTGAATTTCCTGCGCTTGGTCAGCGGTCGCCGTTTTACCCGTACCGATGGCCCACACCGGTTCGTAAGCGATTACGAGGTTTTTGAATTGCTCGGCCGTCAGGTTGTAAACGACCTCTTCGATCTGCGCTTTCACTACGTCGAAATGCTTGTTGGCGTCGCGCTCGGCGAGGTTCTCGCCCACGCAGTAAATCGGCGTCAGACCGTTCGCATAGGCTTGCTCCATCTTCTTGTTGAGCGTTTCGGAGGTCTCGCCGTAGTATTGGCGGCGTTCCGAGTGGCCCAAGATGACGTATTTGCATCCCAACGCCGCAATCATCGAGGCGGCCACTTCTCCCGTGTAGGCGCCTTTGGCTTCGGCTGCACAGTTCTGGGCGCCCAATTCGATATCCGAACCTTTGAGCGCTGCGGCTACCTCCGACAGATGGGTGAACGGCGGGCAGACGATGAAATTCACGCACGAGCAGACCTCGCTGCGACCTGCGACGACCCCTTTGGCCAATTCGACGCCCTCGGCCGGAAGGGTGTTCATTTTCCAGTTTCCGGCAACAATTTTCTTTCTCATTTTCGGTTTGTTTTTATAGATTAAACTGTATATCAATGTAACTGCAATGCCCGCCGCAAATACCAGCTGGTTTTTCACGAAGAATCGTTCCGTTCGGGTCGTGTCTGCATCGGGCAGCAGCCAATCGGTCATCGGCATTGCAGCCAGAAACATTGCCGCGTACGTCCAAAGTACGAACATTCCGCGTGCGTTGCGGGTCGGCAGCTTCGCCCACAGCTGCATGGCCCACCGGAGCCACCAAGCAATCAGAACAATGTCGCAGCCTGCGTAGGATATCCACCTCGGCCAAAAACCAGCGGCAGCGAACGTCCACAAAGCTACGAACACCGTACCGACCGTCAGACAGCTGACAGCTTGTCGGGTCGTAAGGTTTTCGAACAGCCGGTTCATGCACGGAGGCGAGCAGTCGTTATTGTCCGCACCACTTTTTCACCTCCTCCATCGAGGGGGCTTTCAGACCGAGTTTGTTCTTCTTGTTGAAGCCGCACAGGTCGTTGAAGAACTTGCCCGGGGCGAGCTTTTTCAGTGCATCGACCGTCAGATAGCCCATCTTCTGAATGACGGGCACCCACTCCTCGGGTACGCCGATTTCCGTGTAGCGTTCCGCCGGATCGGCCACAACCTTCTTTTCGGGGCGCATCTGCGGGAAGAACAACACGTCCTGAATCGACGGCTGGTTGGTCATGAACATCGTCAACCGGTCGATGCCGATGCCCATGCCCGAGCAGGTCGGCATGCCGTATTCCAGCGCCCGCACGAAGTCCATGTCGATGAACATCGCCTCGTCGTCGCCCTTTTCAGAAAGGCGCAGCTGTTCTTGGAACCGTTCCAACTGGTCGATCGGGTCGTTCAGCTCCGAGTAGGCGTTGCAGAGCTCTTTGCCGTTGACGAAGAGTTCGAAACGCTCCGTCAGTTGCGGGTTCTCGCGGTGGCGCTTGCACAAAGGCGACATCTCGATCGGGTAGTCGCACACGAACGTCGGCTGGATCAACTCCTCCTCGCAGTATTGGCCGAAAATGGCGTCGATCAACTTGCCTTTGCCCATCGTCTCGTCCGTCTCGACGTTGAGCCGTTTGCAGGCTTCGCGCAGTTGTTCCTCGGTCTGGCCCGTGATGTCGTAGCCCGTCTTTTCGCGGATGGCGTCGGTCATGGTCAGCCGGCGGAACGGCGCCTTGAACGAAATCCGCCGGTCGCCGATCGTGAGCTCCGTCGTGCCGTTGACCGCCACGGCGACCCGTTCGAGCATCTGCTCCGTGAACTCCATCATCCAGCGGTAGTCCTTGTAGGCGACGTAGATTTCCATGCACGTGAACTCCGGATTGTGCGTGCGGTCCATGCCCTCGTTGCGGAAGTTCTTGCCGA
The DNA here is from genome assembly GCA_947591475.1 of uncultured Alistipes sp. Classification (GTDB taxonomy): domain Bacteria; phylum Bacteroidota; class Bacteroidia; order Bacteroidales; family Rikenellaceae; genus Alistipes. Next base: position 28,757 of record CANQDE010000006.1, on the reverse strand, counting down.
ACTCGTAGACGCCGTCGAAACCGCCGACGATCAATTTTTTCAGATAGAGTTCCGTGGCAATGCGCAGATAGAGGTCGATGTCGAGCGAATTGTGGTGCGTGATGAACGGACGCGCCGATGCGCCGCCCGGAATGGGTTGCAAAATGGGCGTTTCGACTTCGATATACCCTTTCGAATTGAAAAATTCGCGCATCGTGGCCATGATTTTGGCCCGTTTCACGAACGTATCTTTGACCTGCGGATTGACGATCAGATCGAGGTAGCGCTGGCGATAGCGCACTTCGGGGTCGGTGAAGGCATCGAACGTCTGGCCGTCTTTCTCCTTGACGACGGGCAGCGGACGGATGGACTTCGAGAGCACTGTGAACTTGCGGCAGTGCACCGACAGCTCGCCCGTGTTGGTGCGGAAGGCGAAACCCTCGATTCCGATGAAGTCGCCGATGTCGAGCAGTTTTTTGAATACCGTGTTGTAGAGCGTCGGATCGCCTTCGGGGCAAACGTCGTCGCGACGGATGTAAACCTGAATGCGGCCCGTGTGGTCTTGCAACTCGAAGAACGACGCGCTACCCATGATGCGGCGCGACATGATGCGGCCGGCGATGCGGACATCGGCAAAAGCGTCGGGTTCGGCATCGAATCGGTCGGTTATTTCGCGGGCGGTGGCCGTTACCTCGTAACGGGCTGCGGGGTAGGGTTCGATGCCCAATTCGCGCAACGTTTGCAACGACTGGCGTCGCAGTTGTTCCTGTTCACTGAGTTCGGTGGTCATATTTTTCGGAATTTTCGTTCGTCGATTTCAATCGCACAAAGTTAACAAATTTTTTATTAAAGCGGGCCCTTTTGAAAGGGCTTCCTTATGCGGAAGAGCGCTCCGGTGCTTTTCAACGCTTTCTTCGCTGCCAGTCCTTTTGAAAGGGCTTCCCTATGCGGCGGCGCGTTTCAGTGCTTTTCAATGTTTCCTTCGCTACCGCCCCTTTTGATTTGAAAAGCGTTCCGGTGCTCGGTAAAGTCGTCTTCGTTGCTGCCCGTTTCCCCGAAAGCGGGCCGATCCGTACCCGTAAATAAAAACGCGACCGAAATCGTCCGTTGCATACAGACGTTCGGTCGCATTCATGGAAAGCTCCGCTATTATTGCTGTTATTTCGTTCGGAATCGCTTGAAAACCAGCCAAGCCGCATAGCCCAACGCGCTGCCGACGAGTGCGCCCCAAAACAAATCCATCGGGAAATGTTTCGCCAAATAGATGCGCGAATAGCAAATCAAGAGGGTCGATACGGTCATCAATACTGTGAACCATCGGCGTCGAATAGCGGCGCACGAGAGTACGGCCATCGAGACGACCGTTGCCGCATGGGCCGACACCGTGCCGTAATGACCGGCGACGGCCCCTACGGGAACATGCACCGCCCAATCGCCGGCCATGCCGGCTTTCCGGATGACGTAAAGCGAATCGGGCGTGATGGCGAGCCCTTCGAGTTCGGGCGTGAACATCGGGCGCCAACGCGGCTGAAAGTCGCCCAGCAACCCGTATCGGCCCAACAATCCGTTGGCCTTGAATATGCCGCAGACGATGTCCGACAGTCCGATCGCTGCAATTACCAATACCAAGAATAACAGCGTATTGCGCCATCCGCTGCGGCGCCAGACCATCCACAGAATCAACAGATAGAGCGGAATCCACATCGCGGTGCCGGAGATGGTGAACATGATGTGGTCGACCGTGGGGCCGCCGTCGAAATTGAGTGCCAGAAACAGGCTGTGATCGAAATCGTACATGGGTTGAGTGTTATTTATTATTTAACAGAGCGAAACCAGTTCGAATGGCGGTCGAAAAACAGGACCGGTCGTAAAACTCGATTTGTTTCGACTTTCCGACTGAAGCCCCCGCCAAGGCGGGGGTTTGGGGGTGGGTCAAATTTGCAAACGCGGCTTTGCCGCGAGCACCAAGGGGCAGATGCAAATTGCAAGTCGAAAACCGTTGGTACATTCCAATATATTAAAATGCCTCGGAAGCAGTAAATAGGAAAGCCGAGGAGCGTTTGCGATCCCAAGGCAGCGAAGAATTGCCGTAGACGCCCCAACCGTAGTCCAACCGGATGTTCATGCCCTTCTTGAACTCGAACCGATAGCCCACGCCGAAACTGTAAAGCGTATTTTTCCATCGGAAACGCTCCGTGCCCCAGACCTGCCCGAGCCCGAACCATCCGACTACGCCGTGGCGCCGGTAGATTCGTTGACGGAGTTCGAGCTGCGTCTCGACGAGCCGTTTGTCGCGATAGCGGCCTTCGTAGTAACCGCGCATGCGTTCCATGCCGCCCATCTTGGCGTACATGTGCCACGACGGAGTGCCCGCTAAACAGTCGATATAGAGGTCGTAGGCCAATACCCCGCTTTTCCACAGCCGGCGGTAGGTGTCGAACGTTACCGTGAAGCGGCCGAAGTTGCGCCCCGTATTGCCTAAAAATTTCGGATACCACTTGGCTTCGGCTTTCACGAAGATGCCGCGGGTGGCGTTGTAGGTGATGTCGCGCGAGTCGTATTGCAGGAATACGCCGAGATTCGTATTGAATGCGTTGGGTTTGTCGCCCGTTTCGCTGATGTAATTCGAGAAGGGGTCTTGCAGCGACGGGTCGTAGCGACCCTCCTGCCAAAGGGCATAGAGTTCGCCCATCTGACCTGCTGGTATGTTGTTAGGGTCGATGTCGTTCATGTAGTCGACCATGCCCGAATCGGAGTAACTGGCGCCCGAGTAGTCGATGCCGCCGCTTACGCCGAGGTAGAAGCGGTTGGCGACGGCCGCGCACCACGATATGCGGAAGATGCCCATCGTCGTGGTGAGGCTTTGACCGTATCCGGCCTTGCCGGCTTTGTAGCCGACGCCGTAAAAAGCACCCGGGAAGTAGACGAAGGCACCCGAGTAGTTCAATCGGCGTTTGTTGTGTCTAAAAATGTTGTCGCCGCTGAAGCGCAACAGCACGAATTTTTGGGTCGTTACGTTGCCGTAGATCGAGATGTTCGACGGTTCGGTGATCGAATCGGTGCGGTCGAGCCGATAGAGACCGGCGATGAGGAATCCGAGGCCGAATCCGACGTCCGACGAGTAGCTGGGGCCCGGAGCGATGCTCCAGTCCATCCTCTTTTCGAAGGTGCGATCGACGTTCGAACGGTCGAAATAGTCGAAAATCCGACGGATGAACCCGCGCTTTTCCATCGCTGCGGCGAGCGTGTCAGCTGGTTCGGCGTTCGGCTCCTTGCTCTGTCTGAGTTGCGTGATGTCGCCCATCGGAACGATCCGTTGTTTATCGTCGTTCTGTGTTTGTGCGACGGACGTCGCTGCGCAACCCGACAGCCAGAGCAGGAGAATAACCGAGAAAAATTTTTTCATTTCCGTTCGGACTTAAATCTACCGGCGGCAGCGCGTTCAGTTCCAACCCAATTTCTTGCGGATGGCTTTCGGAACGGCGTTGCGATTGACCAAAATATCGATCGTCTTGTACTCCACGAACGGACGCGAGAAGTACCAGTAACCGTCGTAAGGCGGCCGTGCATCCCATGAATTCTGCACCTTGAAATAGGCGTTGCCGGCCTGATCGACTGCCGTGCCGACGATGACCATGCCGTGGTCGTCCGTCGTCTCGTAGTTGTCATAGGCTTCCTGCCGCATCTCCTGCGTGATTGTGCGCTCTTTGCCCGGCTTGTCGAATTTATAGAGGGCGGCTTCCTTTTCCGCCGGTGTCAGTTTGCCCCAACGTTCGGCCTCGGTGGCATCCATGCCGTCGAGGTCGGCCTCCGGAACGATGCCGATGGCTTTCGTGCGGCTGAAACCCTTTTCGCTCACGTCGGTGCCCCAAGCGATCGTGTAGCCGTTGGCCAGTGCGTTGTCGATGACCGCCATCATTTCATCCAACGGCAGATTCCAGACCGACGCCCACATCCAGTTGTCGGGCACCTCGATGACGAACGGCCGATAGTAGGGATGGTGCGTGAAAGAGGTCAGCGCCACATAGTCGTCGAGGTCGATGGGCAGCGAAGCGGCGAATTCCGCCGGCGTGTACGTTTTACCGTCGTAGTCGAATCGCTCGGGCACGGGACCGAAATACTCGTCGAGAATGGCATCGAAGCCGCGTTTCCAAGCGGTCGAGAGGGGTCGTTTCGACTTTTCGGCAGCGGCGATGACGGCATCGAGATAGGCTTTCAGCACGCTCGAAATTTCATGGAAATCGGGCTTTTCGGTGCCGTAGTTCAGCCCCGGGTAGACGTCGAACGGGACAATGCCGTGTTTGCGGATACCCTCCGTTACGTCGTGGGCGGCACCACCTTCGGCGAAGTTGAGACTGCCGTGCAGACGCACGTATTTTTCGGCCTTGTCCATGAACGAATGGCGGACGATCCACATCTCCGACAGATGCAGTTCGGGGCCGCCAGCCCGAAGGATTTCATCTTCAAGGAACGTCATCGTCGAGAAGCACCAGCAGGTGCCGCTGCGGTGTTGGTCTTTGACGGGCGTTGTGCGGACGGTTGCGACGTCGGTGAAAAGATAGCCTTCGGCCGGTTTCTGTTCCGGTTCGGGCGATTGTGCCAGCGCGGTGCATGCGGCACCGAGCAACAACAGGGTCGGGATGATTCGTTTCATGGTATCGGGTTCGTATTTTGTTGTCGATTCGATTAGTGGATGAAATTGGTCATGATTTTCGGTTCTGCTTCCGGTGCGGATTCGGGGTGCAGGTTCCGGAGCATCCATGCCATGTTGCGCCCCAGCGTGCGCATGGTTTGCAGACCTTCGGCGTCCTGCGCCGCTTCGCCGGGCAGCCGGCCGTGCACGCTGTTCCAGTATTGCGACGATACGACAGGCATGTTGTTGATGGTAAAATACTTGTTCAACCGGTCGAATACGGCGCTCGCCCCTCCGCGACGGCATACGGCGACCGCAGCTCCGGGCTTGTATTGCAAATGACGGCCGCACGAGTAGAACAGCCGATCGAGCAGGGCGCACAACGAACCGTTGGGGCCTGCGTAGTAGGTCGGCGAACCGATGACCAAACCGTCCGTCGTTCGGATTCTCTCGCACAACGCGTCATAGAGCTCGTCGTTGAATACGCAGCGCCCGAGTTCGCGGCATTTGCCGCAGGCGATGCACCCGCGCACGGCTTGCGGGCCGAGCGATACGATTTCGGTCTGAACGCCGTGTTCTTCGAGCGTTTTCGCTACTTCGGACAATGCGATGTAGGTGTTCCCGTGCGTGTGCGGGCTGCCGTTAATCAGTAATACGTGCATAGCGATGTCTATTTTTTCGATGAAGCGACGATTTTCCGACAATCTTCCAACGTCAGTTCTTCCGGTTTCGTTCCGCGCGGCAGGCGGTAATTCTTACCCTTGTAGGCGATGTAGGCACCGTAGCGGCCGTTTTTTACGACCATCTCCGGATCTTCGTCGAATGTCCGGAGCGGCTGACGGGTTGCGGTCGCCCCATTCTGCCGGTTCCGAATCAACTCTACGGCCCGCTCATAACCGATGGTGTGGGGATCGTCGCCTTTCGGAAGCGAAGCGAACAATTTTCCCATCCGCACATAAGCTCCGTAACGTCCGATGCCCACGACTAACTCCTCGCCGTCGAGTTCGCCGACCGTGCGCGGCAGCGTGAAGAGTTCCAGCGCCTCCTCCAACGTAATGGATTCGATGAGCTGGCCCTTTTCCAACGAGGCGAAGCGTCCTTTTTCGCCTTCGTTGCCTTCGATTTCGACCATCGGACCATAACGGCCGATGCGGGCCTTGACCGTATGGCCCGTCTTCGGATCGGTTCCCAAGATGCGGGCGGCCTGTTCGCGGCGGTCGGTCTGTTGGTCGATCGCCGTGTCAACCATCTCGTGGAACGGCCCGTAAAAATCGCCGATCATCTTGTTCCAAGTGATGTCGCCCTCGGCCACGCGGTCGAACTCCTTCTCGACGTTGGCCGTGAAGTTGTAGTCGATGATGGGGCCGAACTGCGCCTCCAAATAGTCGTTGACCACCATGCCGATGTCGGTGGGCGACAGCCGGTTCTTCTCCGAACCGAATTTCTCGGTGCAGGTCTTGGCGGCGATTTTGCCCTTGGCGAGGGTCAGTTGCGTGTAGTTGCGTTTTTGCCCTTCGCGGTTCTGTTTGACGACATACCCGCGATTGATGATCGTGGTGATGGTCGGCGCATAGGTCGACGGGCGGCCGATACCCAACTCCTCGAGCCGTTTCACCAACGAGGCTTCGTTGTAACGGGCCGGCGCTTGTGTGAATCGTTCCGTCGCGGTGATTTGGATCGATTCGACCCGATCGCCCGGCGCCATTTTGGGCAGTACGCCCTCGCCACTTTCCGACGACGATTCGTCATCCGTCGATTCGGAGTAGAGCCGCAGGAAACCGTCGAACCGAATTACTTCGCCCGTAGCGACGAATTGCTGCGCGGCACCGCTGACGTCGATCGTAATCGTCGTGCGGTCAATCTCGGCGCAGACCATCTGCGAAGCGACCGTGCGTTTCCAAATCAGTTCGTAAAGCCGTTGTTCCTGCGCCGTGCCTTCGATGCTTTGCCGCTCGATGTACGACGGGCGGATGGCTTCGTGAGCCTCCTGCGCGCCTTTCGTCTTGGTCTTATAGTTGAACCAGCGCGAGTATTTCTCGCCGTAGAGTTTTATGACCTCTTCTTTGCATTGAGCCAAGGCCTGTTGGGAGAGATTCACCGAGTCGGTACGCATGTAGGTAATCAAACCCTGTTCATAAAGCCGCTGCGCTACGGCCATCGTTTGCGAGACCGACATGCCCAATTTGCGGCCGGCCTCCTGTTGCAGAGTCGAGGTGGTGAACGGCGGGGCCGGATAGCGTTGGGCGGGCTTTTCTTCGGCTTTCGCCACGGTAAATTCGGCGCCGATGCACTGTTCGAGGAACCGTTCGGCCTCCTCGCGGTGTTCGAAACGGGTCGATAATTCAGCCTTGAAGATAGTTTTTTCGGGGTCATTGGCCGCATAAAACTGCGCTACGACCCGATAGAACGGCACCGACCGGAATGCGATGATTTCGCGTTCGCGCTCGACGAGCAACCGCACGGCCACCGACTGCACCCGTCCGGCCGAAAGCGAGGGCCGCACCTTCTTCCACAAGACGGGCGACAACTCGAATCCGACCAACCGGTCGAGGACGCGGCGGGCTTGCTGGGCGTTTACCAAATTCATGTTCACCGTGCGGGGCGACTCGATCGCTTCGAGGATGGCCCGTTTGGTGATTTCGTGGAAGACGATTCGTTTCGTCGTGTCGACCGGGAGCCCCAACACTTCGGTGAGGTGCCATGCGATGGCCTCTCCTTCGCGGTCTTCATCGGACGCCAGCCATACGGTCTTCGTCTTGGCTAATTTGGCCAATTCGGCGACGACCTTCTTCTTGTCCGCCGGAATTTCGTAGACGGGGCGGAATCCCTCTTGGATGTCGATTCCCAGATCCTTTTTCGAGAGGTCGCGGATATGACCGTAGCTCGATTTGACGATGTAACCCTTTCCGAGAAATTTCTCGATGGTCTTCGCTTTGGCCGGGGACTCGACGATGACTAAATTTTCCTGCATCTCTTTGTTTTGTGGCTTTTCGGAAATGCGAAAACCTAAGGGCGCCTGCACTTAGGTTTCGCTATGTCGTATTTTGCGGTTACTTTACCAGATTATAGGCGATCACGAAACGGATCGGGGCCTCGTTGTCGGTTCCCTCCTCTCCCCAGAGCGCGACGTGTGCGGTCGTGAAGAGGTCGGTGGCTTCGGGCCCCAAATAGACCTTGCGCAACGGCAACGACGCCTGCTCGAAATCGAATCCGTCGCCCGCCTCCTGCTTCGCTTTGAGATACTGGTTCCACATCTCCTGCACATAGCTCGTAATGTCCATCTGGTAGCAGCCGTGGCTGCGGTTGATGTTGCCGCCGTAAGCGAGTTCCGTGTCGTAGTAGGATTCGTAGGTGTAGTTGTAATCCGAAATGGGAATCTTGCGCCAATAGTGGGTGTACATACCCAACCGCGAGGGCGCGGCGTTCATCCGTTCGATGAGGGGCCCGGCTTGGGCGGCATCGAGTTCTTTCCAGTCGTACTGGCCGCCCGGGAAGTAGACCTCCATCAGCACTTGCGTGAAAGCCAGCGAGCGGAACGCTTTTCCGGATTGCTTGTTTTCTTCGTCGATCAGCTTTTGCAGGTCGTCGAAGAACGTCTGCGTGAAGTCGATTTCGGTTACCACGCCGCCCAATCCCTCAACGTAAACGAGCGGCATTTCCGGCCGATCGGTGTTCAGCGTACCGTCCGGATTATAGGCACGGGCTTGGGCGATGTCGATTTTCGAACGGTCGTACTTATGCTCGATGGTGTTGATCGAAACGTTGCCGCAATCGGTCAGTTCGGTGTTCTTGAAGTAGTAGACCATGCCGATGGTGTCCTGAATGAGCGACGGATCTGCCTCGACGCGGTTTCGTCCGTAGACCGAGAACCCCGAGGCCGTGAGGTCGGTCGCATAGATCGTGCCTTTCGATTCGGAAGAACCCGCCATGACCGCTTCGTCGCTATCCACCGGTTTGATGTAGAGCCCTTTGAAAACCTTGAACCATTCGGCGATGTTGTCCCGATCGTAAATTTCGTATTTGCCTGCATACTCGCCCGATTGCAACATCAGCTGCTTGACGAACTCTTTGCCCGCATCCGTGGGGGTCATGGTTACGGCCTGGACCGACGGCCCGTTGTCGCCCCCCAACTTGAAGGTGAAAAGCGGCGTCGCACCGACGACCGGTCGATTCCCGAGATAGGGAACCCGCATCGGATCGAAATTCATGTAGAACGTGCTGTCCCGTTTGTCGGAGCTTGCGGCGAGCGGCTTTTCCATCAAATAGTCGTTGGAAATGACTTCGTACACTTCGAACGTCTGTACCGTAGTCGTGTCCTTGCCGTATGCGGTGATGGAGAGCAGAATCTGGGCCGAGTCGAAGATGGGCTTGTAACCGAAATACCCCTCGTCGACAAGATAGTAGTTCGAGAACTGAGCGAGCAGACCGGCCTTGCGCAGACCGACCGTATCGTTGTACATCGTTCCCAGATAACCGGTCGTCAGATTCGACGTAACGACGGAATCCGTCTGATAAAGCCGCGTACGGAGATATTTTTTGAGGCTCGGCTCTATTTTGTTCGCTTGGAGCACGGTATAGCCCGCTTTCATCTGTTGGTTGTCGGGGACTAAATTGGCTCCCAAGGTGTCGTCTTTCGTGGTGCAGCCGACGAGGAACAGGGCCGCGAGCAGAACGACCGGCACCGTCTGCCGCGACAGACGACGAAGTTTATACATGAAGTGCTTCATAGAATCGCATGTAGTTGTCGAAAAACGCTTTGTCGGCGGGCGGACAGTATTCGAGCAGGGGTTTGCCGCTGGCCCGTACCATTTCGAGCGTCTTTGCGTCGACCCGTTCCGAAGCCACTACCGCACCGTCGGCATAGTTCATAACGAAACGATAGAGATTTTCGTATGAAGGGGTGTCGAGCATTTTGAGATTTTTGCTTTTGATGTTCTCGCCGGCGACTTTTTCGCGCAGGCCGCTGTCGAGCGGTTCGGGAAAAGCGTCGTCGTAGAGCGAGACGACCACCTTCACGTCGCGGAAGAGGGGTTCATCGGCGAAAACCGTTTTCAAATAGACGGGCACCAGCGCCGAGAACCAACCGTGGCAATGGACGACGGTGGGCATCCACCGCAATTTCTTGACGGTTTCGATCACGCCGCGGGCAAAAAAGAGGGCCCGTTCGTCGTTGTCGGGAAAATAGGCCCCCTCGGCATCGGTCAATGCAGCCTTGCGGGCGAAATAGTCGTCGTTGTCGATGAAGTAGATTTGTACGCGGGCAGCCGGAATCGACGCGACCTTGATAATCAGCTGATGATCGTTGTCGTCGATGATGAGGTTCATCCCCGACAGGCGGATGACCTCGTGCAGTTGGTGCCGACGTTCGTTGATACAGCCGTAGCGCGGCATGAACGTTCGGATTTCGTTGCCCCGTTCCTGCATCGCCTGCACCAACCCGCGGCATAATAGCGCCTCTTCCTCATCGGGGAGATAGGGCGCGATTTGCTGACACACATACAGAATCTTGCTTGCCATATTCGAGGGGTTTATACCTGCAAAGATACGAAAAGCCGAGCGCAATGCCAAATTTATTTGAGCATTGCCGAGGCCGAGTATCTTCGGCGAAAGCCAAAGATACGAAATTTTTTATTAGCGCGATAATCGCCTTCCTGCTTTCAATCGGCCTCATCGCTTCCGGCCGTTTTTTCCGAGGCAAACGGACTTCGGCAAAATCAAAGAATCAACATCGCGTCGCCGTAAGTGCCGAAGCGGTACCCTTTCTCTTTGGCGACTTTGTAGGCGTTCATGATCCGGTCGTAGCCGCCGAATGCAGCCGCCATCATCAGTTGCGTGGAGTACGGCAGATGGAAATTGGTTACCATGGCATCCGCGACCGTGAATTCATAAGGCGCGAAGATGAATTTGTTCGTCCACCCCTCTCCGGAATCGATCATGCCGTTGGTCGAGACGACCGTTTCAAGCGTCCGCATGACCGTCGTGCCGATCGAGACGACCTTGCGGCCATTGCGTTTGGCCGAGTTGACCGCTTCGGCCGCCTCGTCCGTTACGAAAAACTGCTCGGAATCCATCTTGTGCTTCGAGAGGTCCTCGACATCCACCGTCCGGAAGTTGCCCAAGCCGACGTGCAGCGTGATGAAGGCACGATCCACGCCCTTGATTTCCATGCGCTTCATCAGGTGCTTCGAGAAGTGCATGCCGGCGGTCGGTGCGGCCACGGCGCCCTCCTTGGCCGCGAAAATCGTCTGATAGCGTTCGGCATCTTCGGGTTCGACCTTCTCGCGCACCCACTTCGGCAGCGGAGTTTCGCCCAAGGCATAGAGCGCCTCTTTGAACTCCTCGTAGGAGCCGTCGAAAAGAAACCGCAACGTGCGGCCCCGCGACGTCGTGTTGTCGATGACCTCGGCGACCAGCAGATCGTCGTCTCCGAAATAGAGTTTGTTGCCGATGCGGATTTTGCGGGCCGGATCGACCAGCACGTCCCACAACCGCTGTTCGTGGTTGAGCTCCCTCAACAGGAAAATTTCGATTTCGGCACCCGTTTTCTCCTTGTTGCCGTACAATCGGGCGGGAAAAACCTTCGTGTCGTTGAACACGAAGAGGTCTTTTTCATCGAAATAGTCGAGAATATCCTTGAAAATGCGGTGTTCGATCGTCCCCTTTTTCCGGTCGATGACCATCAGTCGCGAATCGTCCCGATTGTCGGTCGGGTATTTCGCGATCATTTCGGGTGCGAATTCGTACCCGTACTGCGATAATTTCATCGTACGTGTGATTTTTTCGTCTGTGTGATTGCTTTTTCCGGCTCGTCGGTGAACGGCTCCGCGTTGAGGACGGCCCTAAATTGAATGTTATACGCAGAAAAAGCTATTTTGTTTCAAGTTGTTGCAATTTTTGTAAAAAATCATCGAGCGGCAGCGATCGGGCGAGGGTGAATCCGCCGCTCCGCGTACGGCGCAAGGCCGTCAGATGGGCGCCGCTTTCGAGCGCTTCGCCGATTTCGCGGGCCAGCGAACGGATGTACGTTCCCTTGCTGCACCGCACCCGTATACGGATGTGCGGCAGTTCACACGCTAACAATTCCAACTCGTAAATCGTGATTTTGGCTTGGCGCAGCTCCACCGATTCGCCGGCCCGCGCCAGTTCGTAGGCACGGGTGCCCTCGACCTTCTTCGCCGAAAAGAGCGGCGGCGTCTGCATCCGTTCGCCCGTGAGCGATCGCAGGGCGTCGAGCACTTTTTCGCGCGTGATATGCTCCCACGGATAAGTGCGGTCGATGGGATGTTCGAGGTCGTAGCTGGGGGTCGTGGCCCCTAATTGTACATCGGCCACATACTCTTTCTCTTCGGCTTGCAGGGCATCGACCATTTTGGTCGCCCGCCCGATGCAGACCAGCAGGATGCCCGTAGCCAACGGGTCGAGCGTGCCGGCATGTCCCACCTTGATGCGGTGATAGCCCAATTTGCGGAGCGTGTATTTGATTTTGCGGACGACGTCGGCCGAAGTCCATTCCAACGGCTTGTCCAAAACGGCAATGTACCCCTCCTCGAAGTTGATGCCCCGCAGATCGTTGTATGCCTCCATCAGCAGAACCAGCTAATTAGGGCGATAAGACCCGCCGTGGCGCAGTAAAGCGCGAACCAGATGAGTTTGCCCCGTTTGACCATCTCGATCATGAACTTGCAGGCTGCGCAGCCCGTGAGGAATGCCGCCAGGAATCCGGCTGCCAGCTGCATGCTCCCGATGCCGGTCGTCAGCTCTCCGCTCACTATTTCGAGGAGCGTTTCGCCCAAAATCGGAGCGAGCACCATCAAAAACGAAAATTGGGCGACGGCCGCTTTTTTGTTGCCGAGCAGCAGGCCCGTTGCGATGGTCGATCCGGAACGCGACAGCCCGGGCATAGCTGCCAGCGCCTGCGCGATGCCGATGATGAAAGCGTCGCGATAGGAGATGTGTTCCTTTTCGCGCGGACGGGCATAGTAGGCGAAGGCGAGCAGCGCGGCGGTCAGTAACAACATGCCCCCGACCAAGGCCAGAATCCACGGCGCATTGAGCATCGCGTCGATTCGGTCTTTGAAACAGCATCCGACGATGCCGATGGGGATCATCGAGACGACGATTTTCAAGACGTAGGCTTGTTCGGGCGTGAATCGGCGAGAGAACAATCCCTTCAACAGGCGCCATACTTCGCTCCACAGCACGACGATCGTGCTGAGTACCGTTGCGGCGTGGAGCGTTACGTCGAACATCAGGTTTTCTTCGAGTTCGACCCCCAAAAGGGCTTTGGCGATTTGGAGGTGTCCGCTGCTCGATACGGGCAGAAATTCGGTGATTCCCTGCACGATGCCGAGCAGGATGGCTTGCAGTGTATCCATGAATTAGTAGCGGGAAAATGGCGGCGGCAGAGCCGGTTCAATAACGTTTCATAATGGCGTAGATCTCCACAACGAATCCGCCGATGACCAGAATGGGCGCCAGCGTGATGCGTCGCCACGAGAACATGGCATAGTTGAATTCGTCGGGCGAATCGCTGCCCCCTCCCGCCATCAGCACGAAGCCGAGCAGGACGATGCCGAATCCGGCGAGGAGCCAGACATAGTTGCGACGGGTGAGCGGCAGGCGCGGGTCCCGTTCCGCTTTGCGGGGCGTATGGTCGATGTTAGCCATAGGTCAATATAGGTATATCTTGTTCGATTTCATGTTGATGAACTTGTTGAGCGCCGTCCATGTGAAAATGAGCGACAGAACGATGCCTCCGGCAATCATCGCGCCGAGAATCAACAGGATTTTCTGGTTTTCGGCGGCGGTCAAGATGCCGGGAACCGTTTCGTTGAGGCCATAGATCGCCGCGACGAACAGCACCGAAGCGCCCGTACCGGCCAGAATGCCCTGCGTGATGCTGTTCGCAAGGAAGGGCTTCATGATGAACCATTTCGTTGCGCCCACGAGCTTCATGGTGTTGATGAGGTAGCGTTTCGAGAAGATGGCCAGCCGGATGGTATTGCTCAACAATATCAGCGAGATAATCAATAACGCTCCGCCGAACAGCAGCAGAATCAACCGAATTTTGTTCACCGTGCCGTGCAGCTGTTCGGCCAGCCGGGCCGGAAACGAGACCAGTTTCACGCCGTCGATCCGTTCCGTCTCGTGGAGGAAAGCATCGACCGCCTCCTGTTCTTCGGAACGCGACGTGAGGGTCAGTTCGAAGGAGTCGAGCAACGGATTTTCGCCGTCGAGCACCTCCTCGAATTGCGCACCGAAGAATTGGCGGAATTCGGCGTCTTCGAGCTTCTCCTCTTTCGAGACGAAAGTTATCGTGCGGACGAGTTCGTGCGCAGAGAGTTGCGAAGCGATGCTGTCGCGGCGTTCGGGAGCGAGGTCGTTGCGCAATTCGACGGTTACGGCGATGCTCTCTTTCAACGAATCGGCCGCGACCATCGCCACGAGCATCAAATGGCCCACCGATCCCAACAGGAAAAGCACGAGCGCCATGCTGACGGTCGAGATGATGTAGGAGTTGCGCACTTTGCGCTTCAGTCGCTTGTCGTCTTTCATGCTGATAGAGGGGCGCACCGTTTTCGGCCGCCCGACAAAGGTAGCAATTTTATTTGATTCGACCGCATGCTTCGGCGGCGGTCGGGGCGGCAGCGTGAAAAAAATTTTTTATTTCCGGATTTTTTTCTGTAAATTTGTTCTGCTTAAAACCTTTTGACCTAAAATGAACACCTTCGGAAAATTCCTGCTGATAGCGGGGATCGTGTGCGCGAGTGCGTGCACCGAGCAACCGCAAACTACGAAATCCGGTCTCGTTCCGGCCGATTTCGCAACCGAAATCGACGGCCGTCGCACCGGACTTTACACGCTTGCGAATGCCAACGGCATGGAGGTCGCCATCACCGATTTCGGCGGACGGGTCGTTTCGATGATGGTGCCCGACCGGACGGGGCAGTTGCGCGACGTTGTGTTGGGATTCGATTGCATCGACGATTATATCCATGTTCCGTCCGACTTCGGCGCTTCGATCGGCCGTTACGCCAACCGCATCGGCCAAGGTCGCTTCACGCTCGACGGACAAGAGTACGATCTGCCCAAGAACAATTTCGGCCATTGCCTGCACGGCGGCCCAAACGGATGGCAGTACAAGCTCTACGAGGTAGTGGAGGCTGATGATTCGCATCTCGTGCTGGCGATGCACTCGCCCGACGGCGACGAAGGGTTCCCGGGGGCGGTCGATGCAACCGTAACCTATCGGCTGACCGATGACAATGCACTGGCTATCAGCTACGAAGCCACGAGCGATGCGCCGACTGTCATCAATCTGACGAATCACTCCTATTTCAATCTTTCGGGCGATCCTTCGACGTCGGTTTGCGGCGATTGGCTGCAAATCGAGGCCGACGGCTTCACGCCGGTCGACAGCACCTTCATGACTACAGGCGAAATCCTTCCGGTCGAGGGGACGCCGATGGATTTCCGCACGGCGAAACGGATCGGAACGGAGATCGACCGCTATGATTACGAACAACTGAAAAACGGCAACGGCTACGACCATAACTGGGTGCTGTCCACCGCCGGCGATCTGACGCGCAAGGCGGCCGAACTTCGCAACGATGCGACGGGCATCGTGCTGGAACTCTATACCGACGAACCCGGCGTGCAGGTCTATACGGGCAATTTCCTCGACGGGACGGTAACGGGTAAACGGGGCGTAGTTTATAATCAGCGGGCGGCCGTCTGCCTCGAAACGCAGCATTATCCCGATTCGCCGAACAAACCGGCTTGGCCGTCGGTCGTCCTGCGCCCGGGCGAAACCTACCGGAGCCATTGCATCTATCGGTTTACGACGGCCGAGTGAATGCGTTCCCGTGCGTCCTGTCCCTTCCGCATTTTTTTCGCTCCCGAGGCGAGCGGCGAGGGTCAGTCGGACGTATTCGGACAGGAGGCGTTGTTCAAGTATAGCATGAAATAAAACCCAAATAAGAACCAAAACAAGTTAATAAGAATGCAAGCATTAGACTGGATAGTCATCGCCTTGTTCGCGGGCGTGATGGTATGGATCGTCGTGTCGGTCCTGCGCAAGAAGAATGAAAATTCTTCGGATTATTTCCTCGGCGGTCGCGATGCGACGTGGATCGCTATCGGTACGTCGTTGTTCGCTTCGAACATCGGATCGGAACACTTGATCGGACTGGCCGGCGCCGGCGCTTCGTCGGGCATGGCCATGGCACATTGGGAGATTCAGGGTTGGATGATCCTGTTGTTGGGATGGGTCTTCGTGCCCTTCTATTCACGCAGTATGGTGTTGACGATGCCCGAATTTCTGGAACGGCGTTACAATCCCCAGTCGCGCACGATTCTTTCGTTGATTTCGTTAATCAGCTACGTGATGACGAAGGTCGCCGTAACGGTTTACGCCGGCGGTCTGGTTTTCCAGCAGGTGTTCGGCATCCAAGAGCTTTGGGGCATCGACTTTTTTTGGATTGCAGCCATCGGGTTGGTGCTCATCACAGCACTCTATACCATCATCGGCGGTATGGAATCGGTGCTGAAAACCTCGGTGCTGCAAACGCCCATCCTGTTGTTGGGTTCGGCGTTCATCCTCTTTTTCGGATTCAAGGCGCTCGGCGGTTGGGATCAGATGATGGAAATCTGTTCGGCCAAGACGGTCAACGCTTACGGCGATACGATGGCCAATTTGATCCGCAGCAACGAAGACCCCGATTTCCCGTGGTTGGGCGCTTTGCTCGGGTCGTCGATCATCGGGTTCTGGTATTGGTGTACCGACCAGTTCATCGTGCAACGTGTGCTTTCCGGCCGTAACGAACGCGAAGCCCGTCGCGGTACGATATTCGGAGCCTATCTGAAACTGTTGCCCGTCTTCCTCTTCCTCATCCCGGGTATGATTGCCTACGCCATGCACGCCAAGGGAATCGAAATCAACGGCACGGTCTTCGAATTGGTCGACAAGGACGGCGTCTATGCGGCCGATGCGGCGTTCCCCGTGCTCGTTGCCAAGCTGCTGCCCGCGGGTATGAAAGGCATCGTCGTGTGCGGTATCCTCGCGGCGCTGATGTCGTCGCTGGCCTCGCTTTTCAACTCGTCGGCCATGTTGTTCACCATCGACTTCTACAAGCGATTCAAGCCCGAGACCCCCGAGAAACGGTTGGTCGTAATCGGACAAATCGCCACGGTCGTCATCGTCGGATTGGGCATTCTTTGGATTCCCGTCATGCGGTCGGTCGGCAGCGTGCTCTACAACTATTTGCAGGATGTGCAGTCGGTGCTCGCCCCGGGAATCGCTTCGGCTTTCCTGTTGGGTATCTGTTGGAAGCGAGCTTCGGCCAAAGGCGGCATGTGGGGTCTGTTGTCCGGTTTGATTATCGGTCTGACCCGCTTGGGCGCGAAAGTCTATTACAGCAATGTAACGGATGCAGCGGACAATCTGTTCAAATATCTGTTCTATGACATGAACTGGCTGTTCTTCTGTGGATGGATGATGTTGTTCTGCTGCATCGTGGTAATCGTCGTCAGCCTCTGCACCCAAGCGCCCGATCCGGCCAAAATTCAAGGCCTCGTGTTCGGTACGTCGACGCCCGAGCAGATTGCGGCGACCCGCAAGAGCTGGAATAAGTGGGACATCTTCCATACCTGCGTCATTCTTGCGATAACGGTTGCGTTCTACTATTATTTCTGGTAAAAACAGCGGCCGTTAGAAACGGAAGCCTTTTAATTAGAATTACTACGGATAAAATGCGGTAATTTTTATGCTGGAAGAACTCAAAGAGCGGGTTTTCCGCGCCAATCTCGACTTGGTGAAGCACGGATTGGTCATCTTCACGTGGGGCAACGTCTCGGCCATCGATCGGGCTTCGGGACTGGTCGTCATCAAGCCCAGCGGGGTGGATTACGACCGGATGAAGGCTTCGGATATGGTCGTCGTCGATTTGGACGGCAAGGTCGTCGAAGGCGATCTGCGCCCATCGTCCGATACGCCGACGCACCTCGTCCTCTATCGGGCTTTTCCCGAAGCGGGGGGCATCGTGCACACCCATTCGACCTATGCCACGGCATGGGCGCAGGCGGGCCGCGATATTCCGAACATCGGTACGACGCACGCCGACTATTTCCATCAGGCGATTCCCTGTACGCCCGATATGACCGAATCCGAGGTCAAGGGCGACTACGAATTGGAAACGGGCAACGTCATCGTCCGGCGGTTCGCGGGGATGAATCCTGCCCATACGCCCGGCGTGCTGGTGAAGAATCACGGGCCGTTCGCTTGGGGCAAGGATGCCGCCGACGCCGTGCATAACGCCGTCGTGATGGAACAGGTGGCGAAGATGGCGTACATCGCTTACGGAATCAATCCGCAGTTGACGATGAATCCGCTGCTCGTCGAAAAGCATTTCAGCCGCAAGCACGGCCCGAATGCCTATTACGGACAGAAAAAGAACAAATAAAAGACAAAACAAAAAAAGAATAACCTATGAAAGCATTCGAAAATATGGAAGTCTGGTTCGTTACCGGAGCGCAACTGCTCTACGGTGGCGATGCCGTAGTTAAGGTCGACGCCCACTCCACGGAGATGGTCGACGGCATGAACAAGTCGGGCCTGCTGCCTGTCAAGGTGGTCTACAAGGGTACCGCCAATTCGTCGAAAGAGGTCTCCGACGTGATGAAAGCGGCCGAAAACGACCGCCGGTGCATCGGTGTCATCACGTGGATGCACACCTTTTCGCCGGCCAAGATGTGGATTCACGGTATGCAGGAGTTGCGCAAGCCGCTGTTGCACCTCCACACGCAGTTCAACAAGGAGATTCCTTGGGAGACGATGGACATGGACTTCATGAACCTGAACCAAAGCGCTCACGGCGACCGCGAGTTCGGCCACTTGTTGACCCGTATGCGCAAAAATCGCAAAATGGTCGTCGGCCATTGGCAGGACCCCAAGACGCTCGGGCATATCGCCGTGTGGGAGCGGGTCGCTGCGGCTTGGGCCGATGCGCAGGACATGTTGATTCTCCGCTTCGGCGACCAAATGAACAACGTCGCCGTAACCGACGGCGACAAGGTCGAGGCCGAGGTGCGGTTGGGCTACCACGTCGACTATACGCCCGTCAGCGAGTTGATGGAGTACTTCAAACGCATCGGCGACGAGGAGGTCGACCGCTTAGTGCAGACCTATTTCGCCGAATACGACCACGATGCTGCGCTCGAAGACCGAACGACCGAAGCCTATCAAAAGATTTGGAACGCCGCGAAAGCCGAATTGACCCTCCGCGCCTGCCTGACGGACAAGGGGGCCAAAGGTTTCACCACGAACTTCGACGACCTCGGCGAGTTCGACCAGATTCCGGGGCTCGCTTCGCAGCGGCTGATGGCCGAAGGCTACGGCTTCGGAGCCGAAGGCGACTGGAAATCGGCCGCTCTTTCGCGCACCGTTTGGTTTATGGGACAGGGGCTTCCGGGCGGTTGCTCGTTCTTGGAGGATTACACCTTGCACTTCAACGGCGAGCAGAGCGCCATTTTGCAGGCCCACATGCTGGAAGTCAGCCCGCTCATCGCCGAAAAACGGCCCCGTTTGGAGGTGCATTTTCTCGGAATCGGCATCCGCAAGACTCCGACGGCACGTTTGGTCTTCACGTCGAAACCCGCTGCGGGCATCACGGCGACGATCGTCGATCTGGGCAATCGTTTCCGGTTGATTGTCAATGCCGTGGATTGCATTCCGTCCAAACCCCTGCCGAAATTGCCCGTTGCATCGGCCCTGTGGATTCCGCAACCCAATTTCGAGGTGGGTGCCGGTGCTTGGATTTTGGCGGGCGGCACGCACCACTCGTGCTTCTCCTACGACTTGACCGAGGAGTATTGGGAGGATTATGCCGAAATCGCCGGTATCGAAGCCCTGTTCATCGACAAGGATACGACCCTGCGCGAATTCAAACGCGAAATGCGGGTCAACGAAGTTTATTATTTGCTCAACAAGGCCCTCTGCTGACCTATGGAAAATCAACGATTCGTCATCGGATTAGACTACGGAAGCGATTCGGCGCGGGCCGTCGTCGTCGACGTGCGCACGGGTGAGATCGTCGCCACGTCGGTCAAGTATTATCCCCGTTGGAGCAAGGGGCTCTATTGCGACCCTGCGGCCAACCGTTACCGGCAGCATCCGTTGGATTACATCGAGGTGCTCGAGGCTTCTGTTCGCGACGCTTTGGCGCAGGCGCCCGCCGGAACGGCCGAACGGGTGATCGGCATCGCGTTCGATACGACCGGTTCGACCCCCGCATTTACCGATGCGGCGGGTGTACCGTTGGCGTTGACGCCCGAATTTGCCGAGAACCCCAATGCGATGTTCATCTTGTGGAAAGATCATACGGCGGTCGGGGAGGCAACCGAAATCAACGAAAAAAGCCACAGCTGGGCAACGGACTATACCGCTTTCGAAGGCGGCATCTACTCTTCGGAATGGTTCTGGGCCAAGGCGTTGCATGTTTTGCGCGAGGATATTCGGGTGCGGGAGTGCGCTTATTCCATCGTCGAGCATTGCGATTGGATGGCCGCATTGTTGACCGGTGTGCGCCGCAGCGACGACATCGTTCGCAGCCGTTGCGCCGCAGGCCATAAAGCCATGTGGCACGAGCGGTGGGGCGGGTTGCCCTCCGAGGAGTTCCTCGCATCGCTCGACCCGCTGCTCGCCGGATTCCGCAACCGCCTGTTCGAAAAGACCGAAACAGCCGAAAAACCGGTCGGAAAACTCTGCCCCGAATGGGCGGCCCGGCTCGGACTTTCGACTGACGTCGTCGTTGCGGGCAGCGCATTCGACTGCCACATGGGGGCGGTCGGGGCCGGCGTCAAACCGCATACGTTCGTGCGCGTCATCGGCACCTCGACGTGCGACATCATGGTGGCCGATCCGAAGGAGATCGGCGACAATCTGATTCGCGGCATCTGCGGTCAAGTCGACGGTTCGGTGTTGCCCGGGCTCATCGGATTGGAGGCCGGACAGTCGGCTTTCGGCGACATCTATGCTTGGTTCAAACGGGTATTAGAGTTCCCGTTGCATGAAATCGTAACCAAGAGCGAATTGCTTGACGACGAGACGAAAGCGCGTTTGATTGCCGAATCCTGCGATCGCATCATTCCGGCACTGACAGCCGCGGCCGAAAAAATTCCGGCCGGAGCAAGCTGCATGCTCGCCACCGATCTGATGAACGGCCGCCGGACGCCCGATGCCGACCAACGATTGACCGGTACGATTGCGGGCATCACGCTCGGTACGTCCGCTCCGATGATTTATCGGGCGTTGGTCGAGGCGACAGCTTTCGGTTCGCGGGCGATCGTCGAGCGGTTCCGCGCCGAGCACGTCTGCATCGACGAGGTAATCGGGATCGGCGGCATCGCCTTGAAATCGCCTTTTGTGATGCAGATGCTATCGGATGTGTTGAACATGCCCATCAAGGTGTGCAATACCGATCAAGCATGCGCCTTGGGGGCCGCCATGTTCGCTGCCACGGCTGCCGGCGCCTATGCGTCGGTCGAGGAGGCGCAGGCTGCGATGAATTCCGGTTTCGCGAAGGAGTATCGGCCTCGTCCCGAGCAAGTTGCCGTGTACGACGAACTGTATAAGAAATACCTTACGTTGGTCGCATTCAGCGAGCAGCAGGTACATTGATTCGCTTCTGACAAGACTTGTTGAATTGCGAACCATCTATGCAAAATCGCGTTCCAGAATAATCTGAAACGCGATTTTTTCGTGTGATTCCGGCGCGGTTCGAACGCGCGACCCACAGCTTAGAAGGCTGTTGCTCTATCCAACTGAGCTACGGAACCTTTTTATTCATCGCGATTCTATACTTTTTCATGTACCGGCGTTTGTGCTCCGGATTATCAAATCCGATCGCCGTTCCTCGCGGCCTTAGGCCGCGCATCCAGTTTTGACCCACCCCCAAACCCCCGCCTTGGCGGGGACTTCGGTCGGGATGCCGAAACGAGCTGAGTTTCCGAGCCGTTAGTACATAGAAATATCAAATCGCATTTTTATTCATTTGGTCGTTATTCTCTGAACGGTCGAGAGGAACGAACAAGAGAAAACGTCCGATTGACGGGTGCGAAGATACGAAAAATTTCCGAATTTTTGTGCCGTTTATTTTGCCGGCCCGAAAAAATTGCCTACATTTGCGAACTCAAATCCCTCGACAGGGATTGAGTGCATTTAGTGCGTTTTTAATAAAACCTTAATCAAAATTCATTAGCCGATGGCTGTTAAAATTCGTTTGGCACGGCACGGTAAGAAAGGCTACGCTTTCTACCACATCGTTGCCGCAGATAGCAGAGCGCCACGTGATGGTAAATTCATCGAAAAGTTGGGCACCTACAACCCCAACACGAATCCTGCTACGATCGACCTGAACTTCGAGAAAGCTCTGGGTTGGTTACTCAAAGGCGCACAACCTACGGACACTTGTCGGGCGATTCTCTCGTACAAGGGCGTTCTTTACAAAAAACACTTGCTCGGCGGTGTCGCCAAGGGGGCTTTCTCGGAGACCGAAGCCGAAGCTCGCTTCAACAAGTGGTTGGAAGCCAAGAACGGCAAGATCGAGGCCAAGACCAACAAACTCGCTTCCGATGCAAAGTCGGTAGAGAAGACTCGTCTGGCTGCCGAGGCCAAAATCAAGGAGGAGCGTGCCAAAGCGATCGCCGAGAAGAAGGCGGCTGCCGAAGCTGCTGCGAAAGAGGCCGAGCAGACCGAAGAGGCTGCTGCGGAGGCTACGGAGGCAGCCGAACCGGCCGAGGCTCCTGCCGAGGCAACCGAAGGCGCTGCCGAATAGGCCGATTCGTCGAATCGATAAAAACGGTGAATTCCTTTGCGGGAATTTGCCGTTTTTTCGTAACTTTAACTTCGTTGAAGATACGCTGTCTCGGCATAATCAAGCTAACGCTTGCTTCTGCGCGCGACTTTTCGTAACTTTGGCAACGATATTTATTTTAGATTATGTCCGGCGCCTCTAATAAAAATACCCCCTCTCCCGACAGCTCTGTCGGGGCGCAGAAAGTGCCTGCCGGACGTATCAACAAATTGTTCGGTACCGGCGGGGGATTGATGCTTTCGTTGTATGACGCATTCCCCGACGAATTTACAACCGACCGGCCGTTGTTCGTAACCATCGACGGGTTGGAGGTGCCGCTCTACTGCGAGCGGTTCGAGCGGCGCGGCATCGCGGGCGCGGTGGCGACCTTTGCCGACTTGGATACCGAGCGGCGCGCGCAGGAGTTGATCGGATTGGAGTTCCGCATCGCTGTTTCCGAAACGGATTCGGACGACGACGAATTTTATTTGGAGGATTTGGTCGGATTCGCCGTGTCGGGCATCGAAACCCGTGCTGACGGCGATCCGCAACCGTTTTCGGGGCACATTACGGATTATTACGACAGCGACGCCAACCCGTTGTTCGAGCTCGAAATCGAGAACCGGCGCGTGTTGGTGCCCGCCGCCGAAGAACTTTTTGCACACATCGACTTTGAGGGACGTTCGTTGCGATTGGTGCTGCCTGAAGGGTTGTTGAATATGGAGAATTAGCAATATGGCACGTGTCGTAATCGGACTTTCGGGCGGCGTGGATTCATCGGTAGCCGCCTATCTGCTGAAGCAACAGGGGCACGAGGTCATCGGCCTCTTCATGGTGAACTGGCACGATACGACCGGTACGCTGGAAGGCGATTGCCCGTGGCATGACGACCGCGTTTTTGCGGAGTTGGTCGCCAAGAAGTTGGATATTCCGTTGCATGTCGTTGACCTTTCGGCCGATTATCGGGCGCGGGTGGTCGATTACATGTTCGCCGAATACGAACGGGGCCGCACGCCCAATCCCGACGTATTGTGCAACCGTGAAATCAAGTTCGACGTCTTTCTGCGCGAGGCACTGAAATTGGGCGCCGAGTTCGTCGCTACGGGGCATTATTGCCGGAAAACCGTAACGGTCGATGCCGCCGGACGAACGATCTATCATCTGTTGGCAGGCTCCGACCCGAATAAAGACCAGAGCTATTTCCTGTGCCAACTTTCGCAGGAGCAGCTTCGTTACGCCTTGTTTCCCATCGGCCACTTGATAAAACCCGAAGTGCGTCGCATCGCCGAGGAACAAGGGCTTGCGACGGCCAAGCGCAAGGATTCGCAGGGCATCTGTTTCGTCGGGAAGGTCGATTTGCCGGTCTTTCTGCAACAGAAACTCGCTGCCAAGCAGGGCAATGTGCATGAAATTCTGCCGTCTTGGCCCAAGTATGCGCAGTGCGAAGCCTACGACCCAACGGCGGACGAGCCGACCGATGCGCAGCTGACTGCGTGGGCAGCGCCGTGGCGGTACACGGTGCGCGACGGCAAGAAAATCGGCACGCACAACGGCGCGCACTTCTATACGATCGGTCAACGCAAGGGGTTGGGAATCGGCGGACGCAAGGAATCGCTGTTCATCTTGGCGACCGACGTCGCGGAGAACGTGATTTATGTCGGCGAAGGGGATGCGCATCCCGGGCTGTGGCGTCGGGCGTTGCGCATCGAACCGAACGAATTGCATTGGATCGACCCTTCACAGGCGTTGCCGGTGGGCGAAAGCCGCCGGTATTCGGTGCGGATTCGTTATCGGCAGACCTTGCAGGGAGCGGTGCTCTACGTGCGGCCGACAGGTGTTTTCGTGGTGTTCGACGAGCCGCAGCGCGGCATTACGCCCGGGCAGTTCGCAGCATGGTACGACGGCGATGAGTTGGTCGGTTCGGGCGTGATTGCGGAGTAAAATTTTATTAACTGCTTTCTTCGCTGCCAACTGTTTTCGGAAAAAGTGGTCGGAAGCGAAGATAACGTTTGAAAATGAGACGAAAGATCGAACGCATCGGGAAGCCCGTTCAAACGGGACGTGTCAGTTAATAAAAAGCGGCTCGTTGAGCCGCGCGGGCCGAAGCCTCCGCCCGCGGAGGCCCGCCTATCGGCGTCCTCCGCAGTCTTCGTCCCGCTATCTTGAAAGCGATTCCCTTTGCGATAGAACATTTCAAGGAATAATCGTCGTCGGCTTCTCCATCTTCATGAGCAGAGCCTGCAAGGGAGCCAATGAACTGCCGCTGTCGAAAGCCGCGAAAACGACCTCGCGGGCCCGTTCGACGACGAACCGGTTGCGCAAGCGAGCCGAATAAAGACTATGCTGTGCACCCGGGCAAACGGATAACATCAACAATCGCCCCTCGTCGATGGCCTCGCTCACTTCGGGCTCGACACGCCGATAAATCGACCGTCCGAGTGCCCAAATGACCGGCTGCCGGTGCGCGAGAAATATCGTCAATAATTCGCGTTCGAGCGGTGAATGAAAGCCGCTGATGATGACGGAATCCGTTCCGCAAATCGATTCGGCCCATGCCCGACAATGGGCGATGGTCGCAGCCGACACGCTGCGCGAAGCCAAAAATCCGACCAAAGGTCGATCCAACAAAGTTTTTTCACCGAGAAAGTCCATAAGAAAAGCGCGGGTTATCGTGTTTCCTACGCTGATCTCAGGCCTTCGCTGCCCTTCTACCGAATAGTAACACGGACAGCCCACGCCGAAACGTTATATCGTACGCACTGCACCAAAGGCACACTACAATGTACGATAAACGAATCAGGGGACGTCCAGCTACGAGTTCTTCGATAGAATCAAAGTTTGCGAAGTTTTGAGATCAGAAGAAAACGTTTTTGAAACGTCTACTTTAGCATGTTGATTCCGCCAACGCGGCAGAATCCGAAGTCAAAGATAGAAAAATAATTCGGGAATCTCCGGCCCGAATGCAAAAAATCGGCAAAAAAGTCCTAACTTTATAGAGAAAATCGAACTAATAATAACCCATGAACCGAATTTTCATCCTGCTGGCACTCACGCTTGCCGGCTCGGGTCGAACAACGGCCCAAACGACGGCCCGACCGGCACCGCAATCCGCTGCGGCGCACGAAATGACGATCAACACCTCGAAACGCACGGCCTCCGTCCAACCGACCATGTACGGCATCTTCTTCGAGGACATCAACTACGCTGCCGACGGCGGTCTGTACGCCGAATTGGTCAAAAACCGTTCGTTCGAATTTCCCGACCGTTACATGGGTTGGAACATCTTCGGCAAGGTCGAGGTGCGCGACGACGGCCCCTTCGAGCGCAATCCGCACTACGTCCGGCTGGGGGCTTCGGGCCATAACTACAAGTACACCGGACTGGAGAACGAAGGATATTTCGGAATCGGTTACGCCGCCGACGCCGAATATCGGTTCACCGTCTGGGCCCGCGTGCCCGAAGGCGGCGAAGCGACCCTTGCAGTAATGCTCTGCGACCCCTCGACGCAAGACGAACGGCAGCAATTCGCCGAAACCCGCCTGAAAATCGACTCGCCCGAATGGAAGCAATACGAGGCTGTGCTCAAATCCGACCGCGAAGTCTCGCACGGCACGTTGCGCCTGATGCTGCGCGGCACGACGCCCGTCGATGTGGAACACGTCAGCCTGTTTCCCGTCGACACGTGGCGCGGCCACCGCAACGGCATGCGCAAAGACTTAGCCCAAGCGCTCGCAGACCTGCATCCGGGTGTTTTCCGGTTCCCGGGCGGCTGCATCGTCGAGGGCACCGACCTCGCGACCCGCTACCAATGGAAAAATTCGGTCGGGCCGGTCGAGAACCGTCCGCTCAACGAAAACCGCTGGCACTACACCTTCACGCATCGCTTCTTCCCCGACTACTTCCAGAGCTACGGATTAGGATTCTACGAATATTTCCTGCTGGCCGAGGAGATCGGAGCCGAACCGCTGCCGGTGCTCAGCGTCGGATTGGCCTGCCAGTTCCAGAACAAGACCGGCCATGCGTCGATGGACGAACTGCAACCCTATATCGACGATGTGCTGGACTTGATCGAGTTCGCCAACGGCGACCCCGCGCAGAACAAGTGGGCCGCCCTGCGTGCTGAAATGGGCCATCCGGAGCCGTTCGGACTGAAATTCGTCGCCATCGGCAACGAGCAATGGGGCGAAATCTATCCCGAACACCTCCGGCCGTTCATCGAACAGGTACGGGCCAAATATCCGCAAATCAAGCTCATCGGTTCATCGGGGCCCGAATCCGAAGGCGAAAAATTCGACTATCTGTGGCCCGAAATGCGCAAATTGGGCGCCGATCTGGTCGATGAACATTTCTATCGTCCCGAGGCATGGTTCCTCTCGCAAGGCAACCGCTACGACAACTATCCGCGCAAGGGCACGAAGGTTTTCGCCGGAGAATACGCCTGTCATGGGCGCGGCAAGAAGTGGAACCACTTCGAAACCGCCCTCTACGAAGCGGCTTTCATGACCGGACTGGAACGCAATGCCGATGTCGTCGAAATGGCCACTTATGCCCCGCTGTTCGCCCATATCGACGGTTGGCAATGGCGTCCCGACTTGATTTGGTTCGACAATCTGCGGTCGTTCCGGTCGTGCTCCTACTACGTGCAGCAGCTTTTCGCCTGCAATCGCGGCACCCACGTACTGCCGCTCACGATGGACGGGCGGGTCGTTAGCGGCCAGGCCGGACAGGACGGACTGTTCGCTTCGTCCGTCATCGACGACGAGCGGAACGAACTGATCGTCAAAGTGGTCAACACCTCGCGCGAAGCACAGCCATTGACGCTTCGTTTCGATGGCAAGGCACTTCGCAAGGGCAACACCTACAAAATCACTCCCACCGTTTTCACGGTCGATGATCCCGACGGTGAAAACACGCTCGACAATCCCGAACGATATGTACCCGTAACCGGAGCACCGCAACTGCTCACCGGCGACCGTAGCGGCTTCGCATTCGAGACCACGCTGGCCCCGATGTCGGTCAATCTGTATCGGATTGCGCTTTGAGCGGAAAGTTTGTAAACAAAGAAATATATGCTATTTTTGTATTATACGAACACCTAAAAAAGGTTGCCTATGAATAGATAACGAAGTATTTTCACGCATTCTACGAGAATCATTCCGTGCCGTCCTCGCACCAAAAGCGCCGGCACAAACATATAAAAAGCGTTAGCTTTATTTCTTGCTTTTCGAAATCTGGAAAATTTCTCAAGCAGTCAAGAGTAAAGTGTAAACGCTCACGTTTCTACGTGGGCTTTACTCTATTTGACTGCACAGGTATTCCAGAACCTCGAAAAGCAAATAAAAGTTCAGCCTGCGTTTTTTATATGATTCAATCAACTATCAACTCTTAATTTTTCAAACGATGAAACTCATTCATTATGCACTTGCTTTTATGCTGCTGCTAACCGCATGTTCCAAAGACGATGAAAAAACACAAGAATCCTTTACGAGTTACGAAGGGACGTGGACGAGAGATTCAAATGACTCTAGTGTAACAATCAATTCGACCGAGGCCCATGTATCCTCAGGTTGTAGTAATACGGGGTACTATCATACTTGGTTCGATTACGGAGAAATCGGATCTTTGCAGGATATTGACATCTATAATATCCCGATTATATCCGAAGTCGACTATAGTTCGATACCGATTAAAGAGCATCACGGCTATATAAAAAGAACTTGGCCAAATGGATCATTATCGTACACTCCAAAATATTACGCATTCTACATCACAAAAATTCATCGGGACAAGAATGGTAATATATTGTACATCAAATATCAACAAAGAGAGTTTATTCCCTATGAACGTTGGATATAAAAAATCCAATGGCGCTGTCTAACAAGGCTATTTTACAATTTCACCCCTGCCAGGATACACTCAGGCAGGGATGATTTTCAATTTTTGAGACTTGTTAGACAGCACCATTCAAAAAAACATCACAGGAACATACGAGGAGACCGACACGCAACAAAATAACAGATCGCCGCCCGATCTTGCCATTCAGTAAAAACAGCCGGTTGTTGGCATCTAAACCCTCTCAAAGAAAGGGGAGGTTAGAGGAATTGTCTGCACGGGGCGGCAAATGCCGCCTCTTCAAGGCGAGGGGCAGACAGTAAACTCCCGCACAGCAGCGCACCAAAACAAAAAAAACCGAGCAGTTCGACTGAACAACTCGGCTTCAAGAGGCGGCTACCTACTCTCCCACGAGCGAATCGCAGTACCATCGGCGTGAGTGAGCTTAACTTCTCTGTTCGGAA
>CANQDE010000005.1 GCA_947591475.1 uncultured Alistipes sp. | reverse complement strand
CACAGGTCCGAAATGCCTAAATATCGGCCGCTTGCATCGAAAGCAAGCGACAAAAATAAAATGAGCCGTGAAAAAAATTTACCGGCGAGCGTATCGTCAAACCGGTTTTTATTATATTTGTGTTATTATTCTAACAAATAAGACCTAAACGAATTATGGAACAAACTTCCGTGCGCGAGCTGCAAGATGTCGTGATCCGCTTTTCGGGCGATTCCGGCGACGGCATGCAGCTGACGGGCACCCTCTTTTCCGACACTTCGGCGTTGATGGGCAACGGCATTTCGACCTTCCCCGATTATCCCGCCGAAATCCGCGCTCCGCAAGGTACCGTTGCGGGCGTTTCGGGCTTTCAGGTCCATTTCGGCAATCATTGCGAGCTGAATCCGGGCGATTATTGCGATGTGCTGGTCGCCATGAATCCGGCGGCGCTTAAAGCCAACCGCAAGTGGCTGAAACCCGGTGCTACGGTCATTCTCGATGGCGATTCGGTAACCGAAGAGCACCTGAAGCGGGCCGGTTTCGCGACGACGGACATCGTTGCGGAACTGAAACTCGATGAATACAATCTCGTCGTGCCCGACATCACCTCCATGACGCGCGAGGCCTTGAAAGAGACCGGTTTGGACAACAAGTCGGTGGTCAAATGCAAGAATATGTTCGCGTTGGGCATCTGTTTCTGGATGTTCGACCGTCCCGAGGAGCATGCGTTGGAGTACATCGATGCGAAGTTCCTCAAAAAGAATCCGGCGGTGGCGCAGGCCAATAAACTGGCCCTCCGCGCGGGTTACGATTATGCGGCCAATACCCATCAGTTCGCCAACACCTACAAGGTGGCTCCGGCTCAGTTGGAAAAGGGGACGTATCGCTCCATTTCGGGGAACGTCGCTACGGCGTGGGGCCTTTGTGCTGCTGCCGAGAAAGCGCATCTGCCGTTGTTCTGCGGTTCGTATCCGATTACGCCCGCTACGGTCATTTTAGAGGAGTTGGCCAAGCGCAAAGACCTCGGCGTGAAGACGGTACAGGCCGAAGATGAAATCGCGGGCATCTGTACGGCGATCGGCGCTGCGTATGCCGGCAATTTCGCCGTAACTTCGACTTCGGGCCCCGGTCTGTCGCTTAAAAGCGAGGCGCTGGGGTTGGCCGTTATGACCGAATTGCCGTTGGTCGTCGTCGACGTGCAGCGCGGCGGCCCTTCGACGGGTCTGCCGACCAAAACCGAGCAGAGCGACCTGCAACAGGCGCTTTACGGACGGAACGGCGAGTGTCCTGTGGCAGTCGTTGCCGCCTCGTCGCCGAGCGATTGTTTCCGTTTCGCTTTCGAGGCCGGCCGCATCGCCATGGAGCACATGACGCCCGTTATCCTGTTGAGCGACGGATTCATAGCGAACGGTTCGGAACCGTGGCGCATTCCGCAGATGAAGGATTTTCCAGAGATTCATCCGCCCATTGTCGAAACGGCTCCCGAAGGCGGATTCCTGCCTTATGTGCGCAACGAAAAACTGGCTCGCGGATGGGCTTTCCCGGGTAAGATCGGGCTGGAACACCGCGTCGGCGGTCTGGAAAAAGATGCCGTGAAGGGGTGCATCTCCCACGATCCGGCCAATCACCAGAAGATGGTCGATTTGCGTGCGGCCAAGGTAGCCAAAATCGCCGAGGACATTCCGGTGCAGAGCGTCATCGGCGACCCCGAAGGCGATCTGTTGGTCGTAGGGTGGGGCGGCACGCGCGGCCATTTGCAGCAGGCGGTCAATGACCTTCGCAAGGAGGGTAAACGCGTGTCGCTGTGTCATTTCAACTACATCAACCCGCTGCCGCGCGGCGTGCGCGAAATATTTTCGCGCTTCCGCCGCATCGTCGTTTGCGAACTGAACGAGGGGCAATTCGCCGCTTATCTGCGCCAGCAGTTGCAGGAGTTCCGCTACGAGCAATACAACAAGTGCGAGGGGCAGCCCTTCACGATCGTCGAACTGAAAGAGAAATTTTATTCGTTATTGGACTAAAACTATGGCAAATTATCAATATACCCCCGCGGATTTCAAGAGCGATCAGGAGGTGCGTTGGTGCCCCGGATGCGGCGATCACGCCATTCTCAACGCCGTGCAGCGTGCTTTGCCCGAGATCGCCGATGCGACAGATACGCCGCATAACCGATTCACGTTCGTGTCGGGCATCGGCTGTTCGTCGCGTTTCATCTATTACATGAAGACGTTCGGATTCCACTCCGTGCACGGCCGCGCTAATGCCGTCGCTACGGGCGTGAAAGTGGCCAATCCCGAGTTGGCCGTGTGGGTTTGTACGGGCGACGGCGATTCGTTGGCCATCGGTGGGAACCACTTCATCCATGCCATCCGGCGCAATGTCGATCTGAACGTAATTCTTTTCAACAATGAGATTTACGGACTGACCAAAGGCCAGTATTCCCCCACATCGAAATTAGGAAAAATCACCAAGACGTCGCCTTACGGGACGGTCGAAAAGCCGTTCAACCCGGGCGAATTGGTCATCGGCGCCAAAGGGACCTTTTTCGCCCGTTCGGTCGATATGGAGGTCAATTTGTCGAAGGAGTGTTTAATCGCTGCGGCCAAACACCCGGGCATGTCGGTGGTCGAGATGTTGCAGAACTGCGTCATTTTCAACGATAAGACCCATGCGCAGTTCGCCGGCGACAAGGCCACACGCGCCGAACATACCATTACGCTGCGACACGGCGAAAAGATGCTTTTCGGGGCCGACAACCAAAAGGGGTTGGTCTTCGAGGAGATGAAATTGAAGGTCGTAACGATCGGACAGGACGGTTACACGTTGGATGACATACTGGTACACGACGCGCATCGACGCGATACGACCTTGCATTCGATGCTGGCGGCGATGAAATATCCTGATTATCCGGTGGCTTTGGGCGTCATTCGCGACGTCGAGGATCCGGTGGTCTACGATGCGGCCGTCCAGCGTCAGGTCGAGGAGGTGAAGGCATCCAGCCACATCCATTGCGTGGACGATCTGTTGCGCTCCGGTGCGACTTGGGAGGTGGAATAGCCGGCCTGCGGCTCCGGAAAGGGGCCTGCATGGTTGCAGCCCCTTTCCGAATCCACGGTCAGAACCGCGTCAATAAAGCGGCGTTTTTCTCCCGTTCTTCGCGTTCGAACGAGGCGAGGTAGTTCTCCGTCGTCTTGATGTCGGAGTGGCCCAAACTCTCCGAAATGTAGGCGATATTCGCGCCGGCGCGTTTGAGCACCGTGGCGAACGTATGACGGGCCGTGTAGGTCGAAATATGGCCGATGCCAAGAGCATCGGCTATTTTTTGCATGCGCCGGTTGATGATGCGAGTGAGGGTTTTGGTCTTGGTTTTCAGTTGCACGGCCGTCTCCTTGCCCTCCAGCACGGGAAAAATGTAGTTGTTCGGCGACGGGGGATTGCCCCATTTCCGGATGATCTCCTGCATCAGCGGAACGACGATGGCCCGAATCGGCCGTACCGATTTCGTTCGGTGGCGGGTCTTCTGGCGGACGTAGGAGAGTTCGCCGTTCTGGATGTCGCGATAGCGCAGTTGAACGAAATCCGCGACGTTCAGGCCGTTGCAGAGATAGAGGAAAAGCCAGTAGTCGCGGTATCGGAGGGTCGAATCCTTGCCGTTATCGAACTTGGCGATCGCTCCTATCTGTTTGATGGAGAGGGCCATTTTGCGGCCCGTCCCCTCTTGGATGACGTAGCGCCCCTGTCCGAACGGATATTGCATCTCCTTGATGATGCCGTCCGCCCGCGCTCGGTTGAATATTCCGCGCAGCGCCCGCATGTAGATGGCGATGGTCGTCTGGCTTTTGCCCTGACCGCGCATGAAATCCTCGAATCGCATCAGCCACGTGGGCGAAATGTCTTGATATTGCAGATTTCGGTTCGAAAATTCGCGCATGGCTCGTAGTAGGGCCCGATAAATATCGGCCGTACTGATATGTCCTGCGTCGCGTTGTTCCTCTTCGCGGGCCTCGATGGACTCCAAAATGGTCTTCGTGCCGCATCCCTTGATGCGGGCGTCGAGCAGTCCGAACGAAAAACAACCGCGGTCGGTGAGCTCCTCGACGGCCTCGCGCACTAAATTGAAACTGCTCTCCACGTCTCTCCGGAGGGCCAATAGCGAGCGCATGCGTGTGGTGCTCAGTCGTTGCCAGTCGGCTTGCGACAGATTCTTGCCGGTCGGGTAATAAACGTGCATGCGGCGATAGGTTACACGTGTTTTGATGGGGTAGTTCCCATTGGCGAGCGCACGTCGGGCATCGAGGATGACCGTTACGGTTACGCCGTCTTTCGAGTAATAGTACATGAAATTGTTCATACGATTTGCACACAACTACCGGACAACTTACAGATGAATCGTGATGCAAAGATAGAAAAAACCGGATAGATTCGGCGCGCTTTTCGGCAAGAAACGGAGGGGTATTTTGAGACGTAAAACGGTCGTTCGCAGGCGGTTTTTCGAGACTCGTTTTTTCCGGTTCCGACGGTCGGCGAGCGAGGCGCTCATCGACGGATTCCGTGCAAACGAATTTTCCGGTCGCGCGCATGAAAAAATAAGGAACTGCGAATTTTCGCAGTTCCTTATTTCTTGAAGTTATCGACGGAGAAATTCGACGATTCGTCGGGCGAACCGGTCGCTTGCGCCCGGGCCTCCGATGATGGTGCGCAGTTCTTCGAAATCCGCCAGCATGCGGGCGCGTTTTTCGCCGCCTTGCAGAATGGCGCGCAGTTCCCGTTCCGCTCGGGCGATGTCGAGGTCCGACTGGATGATTTCCGCCACCGATTCCCGTTCGAGGTTGAGATTCACCAGCGAGACCCACGGCACGTTCAGCACATAAGGTTGCAGCTTGACCTGAAACCACAGCGTGCGATAAACCACGACCTCCGGTATGCCGAGGAGGGCCGTTTCGAGGGTCGCCGTGCCGGAGGTTACGACGGCCGCTTCGGCCGCTGCGAGCGTTTCGTAGGTTTGGTCGCAGACGTAGCGGATGGAACTGCCGGCCATGTATTTCTCGTAGAGCGATTGGTCGAGCCAGTGAACGCCTGCCACGACGAACTGCCGGTCGGGAAATTTTTCCGACAGTCGGGCCATCAGCGGCAGATTGTCGCGGATTTCTCCGCGTCGGCTGCCTGCCAGCAGGGCGATGATGGGGCGGTCGTCCAGTCCGTTCGCACGGCGGAACTCTTCGGGCGAGGGCAGGGTAGGGCGGCGCGCTTCGATGGCATCTTCCAGCGGATTGCCTTCGAAAACGGCTCGGATGCCCTTTCGTGCGAAGTATTTGCGTTCGAACGGGAAGATAATCAACAGCAGATCGACGAATCGGCGGATGCTTTTGATGCGCCATTCGCGCCAAGCCCAGACTTTGGGGGCGATGTAGTAGACGGTGCGGATGCCGTGCGCTTTGGCCCAGCGGGCCATCTTCATGTTGAAGCCCGGGTAATCGACCAGAAGCAGCGCATCGGGGGCGTAGGCCGCGACATCCGCCTGACATTCCCGCATCTGTCGACGGATGGTTCGCAGATTTTTCAGCACCTGAACGATGCCGAAGAACGAAGTTTCGCGATAGTGCTTCGCCAAATTTTCCGCTCCGCCCGCCTCCGCCATCAAGTCGCCGCCCCAGAATCGGAATTGCGCTTCGGAATCGGCTTTTTGCAGCCCTTTTATCAGGTTCGCACCGTGCAGGTCGCCCGACGGCTCGCCGGCCAAGAGGTAGTATTTCATGATTTTCTTATTTATCCAACAAATCCGGCCGCAGCCGTTTCGTCCGTTCGTAGGCTTGTTCTTCCTGCCACTTGGCGATCTCCGCGAAATTGCCCGACAGCAGGACATCCGGCACGCGCCAGCCTCGGAATTCGGCCGGACGGGTGTAGTCCGGTGCCGACAGCAGATTGTCTTGGAACGAATCGGTCAGGGCCGACGTTTCGTCTCCGATGGCTCCCGGGAGGATGCGTACCACCGAATCGGCAATGATGCAGGCGGCCAGTTCGCCTCCCGTCAGCACATAATCGCCGATGGAGATTTCGCGCGTAATCAAGTGTTCGCGGATGCGGTAGTCGATGCCCTTGTAATGGCCACACAGGATAATGATGTTTTCCAGCGTCGAGAGCCGGTTGGCTTCGTGCTGGTTGTAGGGGATGCCGTCGGGCGAGGTGTAGATGATTTCGTCGTAGGGGCGTTCCGCCTGCAGCTTCTCGACCAGCTCGAAAACCGGTTCGCACTTCATGACCATGCCCGCTTCGCCGCCGAATGGATAGTCGTCGGTGGTTTTGCGTTTGTCGTGGGCATAGTCGTGGAGGTTGTGGACGACGATTTCGACGAGCCCTTTTTGTTGGGCCCGTTTCAGAATGGATTCGTTGAGCGGCGAGGCCAGCAGTTCGGGTACGACGGTCAGTATATCGATGCGCATGGGTTATTGCCGGTAGTTCACCTCGTCGTTCAGTACTTCGACGATGAATGGGTTGTACATGGTTTCGTGTCCGAGATCGGTTTCGGGGCCGTGGCCCGGATAGATTTTTACGTCGTCGCCGAGCGGCAGGATGCGATCCATGATGGAGCGCATGATCCACGAATAGTCGCCGCCCGGGAGGTCGGTTCGGCCGATGCTTTCGCGGAAGAGCGTATCGCCCGTGAAGAGCGACTTCGATTCGGGCTCATAGAGTGCCACATGGCCCGGCGTATGCCCGGGCGTGGGGATAACTTGCAGCGTCGTGTGGCTGAACCGCACCTCGGGCATCGTTTCCAAATCGACATCGCCGAGGGGCAGCGTCCCGACCTGCACACCGAATACCGAACCGCTCGCTGAGGCTCCTTCCAGCAGGAAACGGTCTTTGAACGACACGGCGAACGGG
Source organism: uncultured Alistipes sp. (assembly GCA_947591475.1). Classification (GTDB taxonomy): domain Bacteria; phylum Bacteroidota; class Bacteroidia; order Bacteroidales; family Rikenellaceae; genus Alistipes. Next base: position 208,836 of record CANQDE010000005.1, on the reverse strand, counting down.
ATGCCGTAGCGTTGTTTGACATGCGCCACACCTAACGTATGGTCGAAATGGCCATGGGTATTCACAGCCATCACCGGATGCAGTCCGTGTTCGGCGATGAAGTTGTCCAAGGCCGCGTCTTCGCGGGGCGAGGCATTGCCGGCGTCGATGATGACGCATTCCGCCGTATCGTCCCATGCGATATAGGTGTTTTCCTGAATCGGATTGAAAGTCAGCGCAGCGATTTTCATGGATTTACAGTTTTGCGAAACATTCGTTTTCGCAAAGATAACAAAAGCCGAGCGCAAAAAAACAAACTTGTTTGTATTTTTTGCCGAGGCGCAATATCTTCGACGCAGTCAAAGATACGAAAAAGCCGAGTTTTTATTAGCGCGGGAGACCGTTATTTTGTTTTCGACGGTCCTCTTCGCTTCCGGTTTACTTTTGCCGAGGCGCAGTATCTTCGATGATTAAGAATATCGCGGGACGCGGCCTGCGAGGTGAGCATAGCGAGCCTTCGCCCGCCGAGGCTGCGGCTCGCGCGGCTCTGGAGAGCCGCATTTAATAAACGATAATTTTATTAGCGCGATGGCCGTCTACCGTGTTTCTGATTTTGCAAGCGGTTTCTTGTGCGGCAGATTGCGTTGTGGTTCGAATCGCTTTTCGCACCTATATATAATATAGGTATCCGTTCATTCGGCGGTTTTCTGTCGTGAAGCGCATCGAATTGACCGATTCTTTCTACCTTTGGCTTCGCCGAAGATACTTCCGCTCGGTACAAACAAGTTTACTTGTTTGTACCCTCGCTTATTCGTATCTTTGTCCCGAAAAATCGAATCTCATGGCAAGAAAAAAAGCGAATTATCCGCTGATCGAAGGGCTCGAAATCACGACGCTCGCCGCCGAAGGCAAGGCGATGGGCCGTTGGAACGACGTCGTCGTATTCGTCCCGATGACCGTCCCGGGCGATGTGGTCGATGTGCAGATCCGTTGCAAACGTCGGCGGTACATGGAGGGATACGTCGTCCGTTACGTGCGGAAATCTCCGAAGCGTGCCGAGCCGTTTTGCGAACATTTCGGCGCATGCGGCGGTTGCAAATGGCAAAGTCTGCCCTACGACGAGCAATTAGCTTTCAAGATCGCCCAAGTGCGCGATCAGCTGACCCGCATCGGGAAGATCGAATTGCCCGAAATCGCTCCTTGTCTGGGGTCGGCCCGAACGCAATTCTATCGTAACAAGCTGGAATTCACCTTCGCCGACCGCCGGTGGTTGACGCGCGAGGAGATTGCCGCCGCCGGCGAACTTGAAGCCGGGCCAGCGGTCGGATTCCACATTCCCGACCGGTTCGACAAGGTATTGGACATTCGCAAATGCTGGTTGCAGCCCGACCCGTCGAACGGAATCCGCTCGGAGGTCAAACGCTTCTGCCTCGAACACGGATACACGTTCCACAACGCCCGCGAGCATACGGGCTTGATGCGCAATCTGACCGTCCGTACCGCTTCGACCGGCGAAGTGATGGTCGTCGTGGTGTTCGGTGCGGACGACCAGCCGAAAATCAACGCTTTGTTGGAGCATCTTGCAACCGTATTTCTCGAAATCACCTCGTTGTTCTACGTCGTCAATACGAAACTCAACGATTCGACGGCCGATCTCGACCCCGTGCTGTATCGCGGCAAAGACCATATCGTCGAGGAGATGGAGGGGCTGCACTTCAAGGTGGGGCCGAAATCCTTCTATCAGACCAATTCGACGCAGGCCTACGAACTCTACAAGGTGGCGCGTTCGTTTGCCGACCTGCAACCCGACGAGGTGCTTTACGACCTCTATACCGGTACGGGCACCATCGCCAACTTCTGTGCTTCGCATTGTGCCCGTGTCGTCGGAATCGAATATGTCCCCGAGGCCATCGCCGACGCACGTATCAACTCGGAGTTGAACGGAATCGGCAACACGGTTTTCTATGCGGGCGACATGAAAGAAGTGCTGAACGACGACTTCGTAAGTCGCAACGGTCATCCCGACGTCATCATTCTCGATCCGCCGCGGGCCGGGGTCGACGAGCCGGTCATCGAGGTGATTCGGCGGGCTGCACCGTCGCGAATCGTCTACGTGAGCTGTAATCCTGCCACGCAGGCGCGCGACTTGGCCTTGTTCGATGCCGATTATCGGGTCGTCGCGGTGCAGCCGGTCGATATGTTCCCCCATACGCACCATGTGGAGAATGTCGTGAAACTTGTGCGCCGCGATACCGATCCGCAACCATAGCACCTTTTTTGTACGTTGCCCGAAGCGATGGAACAACAGTCGATGATTCTTCCCTTTTTGTTGACGCTCGGCGCCGGTTTGGCGACCGGCATCGGCAGCGCCGTCGCTTTCTTCGCCAAACATACGAACAAACGGTTGCTTTCGTTTTCGCTCGGCTTGTCGGGCGGAGTGATGGTTTACGTCTCGTTCGTCGAGTTGTTCGCACAGGCCGATGCGGCGCTTTCCGAGGTGTGGACCGGACGAATGGGACAGTTCCTTACGGTAGCCGCCTTTTTTGCCGGCATCCTGTTGATCGGCATCATCGACCGCATCGTTCCGTCGGTCGAAAATCCGCACGAGGCGCACCGCGTCGAGGAGATGAAACGCCGTCCGCACAATCCGAAACTCATGCGCATGGGGCTCGTAACGGCGCTGGCCATCGCCATCCATAATTTCCCCGAAGGCATCGCCACGTTCACGGCCGCGATGGACAACCGCACGTTGGGCGTCGCCATCGCCGTGGCGATTGCGATTCACAACATTCCGGAGGGCATCGCCGTTTCGGTGCCGGTGTTTTACGCCACGGGCAGCCGGAAAAAAGCCTTTTTGTTATCGTTGTTGTCAGGATTGGCCGAGCCGGTCGGCGCGTTGCTGGCTTGGGCGGTTCTGATGCCCTTCATGACCCCTACACTGATGGGTTGTGTGCTGGCGGGCGTCGCCGGAATCATGGTCTTTATCTCCATCGACGAATTGCTGCCCGCCGCCCGCGAATACGGCGAGGCGCATACGGCGATTTACGGGGTCGTTTCGGGGATGGCCTTGATGGCCGTTAGCTTGTTGATGTTGAAATAGTCGGATTGCTTTATGACCATTCTTTATTTAGTGCTCGGTCTCGTTCTGATCCTCGGCGGGGCCAATTTCTTGACCGACGGTTCGGCCGCCGTGGCCAAACGGTTCCGCGTTCCGGAATTCATCATCGGGTTGACGGTCATCGCCGTCGGGACGTCGACCCCCGAGTTGGTCGTTTCGGTGCTCTCCGCGATTGCCGGAAAGACCGATGTGGCAATCGGCAACGTGGTCGGTTCCAATATCTTCAATGTGTTCGTCATCGTCGGCATTTGCGCCTTGATTCGGCCGCTGCCGCTCACTTCGGGCAACATCCGGCGCGATATTCCTTTCGGAATGATCGGTGCGTTGCTGCTGTTGTTCGTGGCTTGCGACCGGATGCTCGGTTTCGGCGAAGCTGACCGCATCGGTCGGGCCGAAGGCATCGGCATGTTCGTGTTGTACATTTTGTTGATGTGGTACACGGTGCGGCATACGGAGCGGCCTGCGACCGAGGAACATCCGTCGAACGAAAAACCGCCCATGCGGTTGTGGCTCGCTATCGTGATGATTGTCGGCGGATTGGGCGCATTGATCGGCGGCGGCGAACTGTTCCTCGACGGGGCGACCCGAATCGCCCGCAGTCTGGGTGTGAGCGAATCGGTCATCGCCATTACGCTCGTTGCCGGAGGCACCTCCCTGCCCGAATTGGCCTCGTCGGTCGTGTCGTTGTTGAAGGGACGGGCCGAAATGGCATTGGGCAACGTGCTCGGTTCGAATATCGCCAATATCCTGTTGATTCTGGGCCTGAGTGCGACCATTCGTCCGCTTTCGTTGGGCAGCATCACGATTGTCGACGTGTCGATGGTCGTGTTGAGTGCGGCGGTGCTTTTTGTGGCGGCCTTCACTTTCCGCCGCAAGGCGATCGACCGTACGGAGGGGGCGATTTTCTTAGCGATTTACATTGCTTACCTCGCTTACTTGCTCAGCAAGTAGCGTTCCAGCAGACGCGACACGGCGTAGTCGCCCACTTCGGCGATCGGTACCGCACAGGCGGCGGCTTCAGGCGTGAAGGCCGGTACTTCGATTCGATAGACCGTCGCAAAAATCAGTTGATGAGATAGTTGGTGCTTCGGCAGATCGACCTTTCCGAGCAGTTTCCAGTCGTTTCCGACCCAGCTGCAAAATTCTTCTGTCGCGTAAAGTTCCGGAGCATCGAGTTCGCTTTCTACGAGCGGAAATTCGTACAGCCCTTGCCAGATGTCTCCGGCACCCCGCCGGTGCAAGACGGTACGGTCGCCGCAGACGATATGCAGGTAGTGGAACCGGCGGTTGCGTATCTTGGCGACACTTTTTTTTACGGGGCGTTCGGCGATGGTTCCGGCTGCTCTCGCGGCGCATTGCTCAGCCAGCGGACAGACGTCGCAGCGGGGCTGAGTCGGCGTACAGAGCGTTGCTCCGAAATCCATGATGGCTTGATTGTAGGTGGACGGCCGCGCTTTGCCGAGCGTCTCTTGCGCGAGTGCGGCGAAGAGCTTCCGGCCCGCGCCCGTGTCGATCGGTTCGGCGATGTCGTACAGCCGTGCCAGCACACGATAGACGTTTCCGTCGACCACGGCGCAAGGCCGGTCGTAGGCTAATGAACAGATGGCCGCCGCCGTGTAGTCGCCGACCCCGCGCAGCGACCGAACCGCTTCGAACGTATCGGGAAAATGTCCGCCGAACTCCGTCATCACTTGGCGGGCCGCCGCATGGAGGTTGCGTGCGCGGCTGTAATAGCCGAGACCCTGCCACAGTTTCAGCACGGTATCTTCATCGGCTGCGGCGAGCGACGCGACATCGGGGAAACGCTCCGTGAAACGCAGGTAGTAGTTCCAGCCTTGCGCCACGCGGGTCTGTTGCAGGATCACCTCCGACAACCAGATGCGATAGGGATCGCGCGTCTCGCGCCACGGCAGCGAACGGCCGTTGCGGTCGTACCAGTCGGTCAGTATGTCGGCGACGGTGTGCATGGATGCAGGAATGACGAATTCCGGAACAAAAATACGATTTTTTCCGTTTCGGAATCAAATTTGAAGCATTCGCCGTATCATAGAACGGCTAAAAACGTATGGAAAAACATTGCAATCTCGTGAACAACACCTCTGAAAGTCGTTACGAAATGGAGGTGGAGGGCCAAAAGGCCTATGTCGATTATCGCACCTATCCCGATTATGTCGAGTTGACCTACACCTATGTGCCCGAATCGTGTCGGGGCAAGCAGACGGGCAGCCGGTTGGTCGAATCCGTCCTGGAACATGTGCGGGCTCAGCGGTTGAAAGTGGTTCCGCGGTGCGGGTTCATCGCCCAATGGATCATGCGGCATCCCGAATGGGACGGAATCGTTGCGACCGAAACGGTCAAGGAGGAGTAGAAAAAACGTGCGCCGCATAACACGAATTCCCGATTCGTTTCGGCATTCCGACCGAAGCCCCCGCCAAGGCGGGGGTTTGGGGGTGGGTCAAATCAGCATACGCCGCCTGTGGCGGCGAGCACCGAGGGGCGGATGCGAGATTTCGGGTAAAAAATCGGCAAGTAAATAATCGTGGCAAAAACGGGCCCGTTTCGGCCCGCCTATCGTTTGGCATCGCCTTGTCGGGCTACGGCTTCCATACGGGCGGCGATTTCGTCGGGGTCGCCGAGAAAGTAATCGCCCGTGCGGTTCAGTCCGTCGTCGAATTCGAATACATAGGGCGCGGCTGTCGGCAGGTTGAGCGATACGATCTCTTCGTCCGACAGCCCTTTCAGGTGTTTGATGATGCCCCGCAGACTGTTCCCGTGCGCAACGACCAACAGTTCATCGTGGTGCTCCAGCGCGGGCAGAATCTCGCATTGCCAGTAGGGCAGGGCCCGGGCCACCGTGTCGCACAACGCTTCGGTGAGCGGCAGTTCGGCGGTCGGAATGCCCCGATAACGGAGGTCGAAACGGGGATTTCGCGGATCGTTCGCTGCCAGCGGTTCGGGTGGCACGTCGTAGCTGCGGCGCCAGATGCGGACTTGTTCGTCGCCGTATTTCGCGGCGGTTTCCGCCTTGTTCAGCCCTTGCAGGCTGCCGTAATGCTTTTCGTTGAGCCGCCAGCTCTTCGACACCGGAATCCATTGCGCATCCAATTGGCGCAATACGATGTCGAGCGTCCGGATGGCCCGCTTCAGATAGGAGGTGTAGGCGTGCCCGAAGCGGAATCCTTCGCGACGCAGCAATTCGCCCGCATGGGCGGCTTCGATCTCGCCTTGTTCGCTCAGATCGACATCCGTCCAGCCTGTGAACCGGTTTTCCCGATTCCATACGCTCTCGCCGTGGCGGAGCAGAACGATTCGTTTCATACGATGGTTTTCAGTTGGCAATCAGTTACCTATATGTATTGACAGTCGTAAGACGTTCTTTGTTTCGGCATCCCGACCGAAGCCCCCGCCAAGGCGGGGTTTGGGGGTGGGTCAAATCTGCACGCGCCGCCTGTGGCGGCGAGCACCCGGAGCGGATGGAAGCATTAGGGTAAAAAGTTGATACATTCAAGCAAATGTTTGTTTTTCGGTTTCGACGCAGACTTGGTTCGGCAGCTTCCGTTGCTCGAAGAAGTCGCTGAGATTCTGCATGGTTACTTGTGCGATGTTGTCGATCGCTTCGCGCGTGAAGAAGGCTTGATGCGAGGTTAGAATCACGTTGTTGAACGAGAGCAGACGTGCCAGCACGTCGTCGTCCATGATGCGGTCGGACGTGTCCTCGTAGAAATAGGCGGCCTCCTCCTCGTAGACGTCCAGACCGGCCGCACCGATCCGTTTCTCCTTCAATCCTTCGATTAGGGCGCCGGTGTCGATCAGTTGCCCGCGACCGGTATTGATAATCATCACGCCCGGCTTCATGCTCGCGATGGCCGTGCCGTCGATCATGTGGCGGGTTCGGTCGGTCAGCGGGCAGTGCAACGAAAGGATGTCCGCCCGCCGGTAAAGTTCCTCCAACGCAGCGTATTCGATTCCTTCCGCAAGGGCATACCGTTCGTCGGGATAGATGTCGTAGGCCAGCACCTCCATGCCGAATCCTTTCAGAATGTGGATCAGCGGGCGGGCGATTTTGCCCGTGCCGATGATGCCGGCCGTTTTGCCGTAAAGGTCGAATCCCAGCAGCCCGTGCAGCGAAAAATTGCCGTCGCGGGTGCGCCAGTAGGCTCGGTGGATTTTGCGGTTGAGGGAGAGAATGAGCGCTACGGCGTATTCGGCCACCGCGTGCGGCGAGTAGGCCGGAACCCGTACGACCGGAATGCCGTAGCGGGCGGCCGCGTGCAGATCGACGTTGTTGAATCCCGCGCAGCGCAGGGCGATCAACTGCACGCCGAGTTCGGCCAGTTGCCGTACGGTCTCGGCATCCACCGTGTCGTTGACGAAAACGCATACGGCATCGGCGCCTTTGGCTAAGAGGGCGTTTTTGGCGTTCAGATGGCTGCGGTGATAGAGGATTTCGAATCCGTAGGATTTCCGGATGCGTTCGAACGACTGTTGGTCGTAAGGCTGCGTACCGAATAATATGACTTTCATAATCGACGGCGTTTTTGTCCGAATCGCTGCAATTCGGGTTCCAAAACGATACTCCGGCGACGGATATTTGCATCGGACGACGAATTTTCGTATCTTTGGTTGCATCGAAAAGACAGCGTTGCGGCAAAACAGCAAATTAAGTGATTCGAAAGCGCAGACAAAGCTCCGAGCTGTAAAACAGTCTACCGCGCTAATAAAAGATCAATTATGAAAATGAGTAAATCAGCGTTACTTGTCCTGTGTGCGGCGACGGTCGTCGTGTCGTTCGTGCGGTGCTCCGATGCGTATGCACCGATTCGCAACGACTGTTTCTGGCAGACGGTCGACGGGGAACCGCTGTACAGTCAGGGTGGCGGCATTTTCCGGTTCGCCGATCCGCGTACCGGTGCGATGCGCTATTTTTGGTACGGGGTGCGTTACGCCGAAGCAGATGCCTATCGGCGCGACCCGTCGGTAACGTTGGAAGCGAATCATTTCGAGGGAGTTGCCTGCTATTCGTCGGACGACCTTTCGCATTGGAAGTACGAAACCGACGTTCTGACGCGCGATGAGGTCGAGAGCCACGCTGCACCGACTTGGGTGGGGCGCATGGGCGTGGCCTATCTGCCCGAAATCGGACGTTACGCCCTGCTCATCCAGCACGGTGTCCGCGTGTTGATCGCTTTGGCCGACAATCCGCTGGGCCCGTTCCGGTGGAATCACGAAATCGACATGACTTCGCGGATCGGTACCTCGAATACGGGCGACCAGACGGTCTTTACGGACGAAGATACGGGCCGTTCGTATCTGATCTATTCTTACGGAAGGGGCCGGAACCGGATCTATGTTTCGGAAATCGGCGTGCGCGACGGCGTGGTCGATTTGTTGGATTGCACGGAGGTCTTCCACGGCGCGAGCCGCGAGGGAAACTGCCTTTTCAAGTACAAGGGCCGCTTCTTCATGTGCGCTTCGAATATCTACGGCTGGGACAGCTCGTATGCCTATTATCTGGTCTCCGATGACATTCGGGGGCCCTACGTCCCGACGAACGACATGCAGGTCATGGCCGGTTGCGAATCGGATTATGCGCATGTCAGCCAGACCGGATTTTTCTATACGGTGCGCGGTTCGGAACAGGAGACGGTCCTCTTTTGCGGCGACCGTTGGGCTGAGTTCGCCGGTAACGGATTGGGTTACAACCAGTGGTGTCCGGTTTCGGTCGAGGAGGGCGAACCGCGCTTCCATTCGCTCAGCGCATGGTCGCTGGATGTCCGGACGGGGCGTTGGCGGGTCGATGCCGAAAACAATTATGTGTTGAACGGTTCGTTCGAAGCCGATCGCCGACCCGTTCCCAATCCGGTCAAGCCCGTGCAGGACTATCTGACTGGTTGGCGGACAGAAGTCGAGCGGGGGCGTTGCATCGCGGTGGGCGATTCGCTCTCGCCGCAGCTCAACTACCTGAATACGCGCGAAGACCGTCGGCAGGTCATCGGCGAAAAGAGCCTGCGGATGCAGGATGCCGTGCCGTTCCGACGCAAGGTATCCCAGCAGATCGGTTCGGCGAATTCCGTCGCTTTGCCCGATGGGCGTTATACGTTGCGGGCGATGGTCAAGGTGGACGGCCGATTCGATGCGTTGGAGATGTATGCCGTGAGCGACGGCCGTCGCCGGGCGTCGGATTTGACGGCGCTGCCCGATGCTTGGACGGAGGTCGTGATAGATGATATTGCCGTTGCAGGTGGAACGGCCGAGGTCGGATTCCTTGCCGACGGCGACGGCGGAGCCTGCTGTTTAGTCGACGACGTGCGGTTCGTCCGGAAATAGGATGGCGTCCGCTATTTCAGCGTCTTGCGGAAGGCCGACGGCGATTGCCCCGTGTGCTTCTTGAAATACCGCCCCAAGTAGGATTGATCCGGAAAATGGAGCCGGTAGGCGATTTCCTGCACCGAAAGATCGGTCGACTGGAGCAGACTTTTTATTTCGAACACGACCGCCCGGTCGATGTGCGCTTTGACCGGTTCGTGCGTCGTGTTGCGTACGACGGCCGCAAGATAGCGGGTCGAAATGCACAGTTTGTCGGCATAGAACGGTACGCCGCGTTCGCGGAAAGAATACTCCTTGACGAGTGCGATGAAGCGTCGGAACAGTTCGCTCTGACGGGTCGAAAGTTCGGCCTCCCGGTGTTCCTGGTATCGGGCCGAGAAGCGTTGTACCTTGTCGTAGGATTCCAGAAACAGATTCTGCAACCGGTTGCGTATGATGATGTCGCGGAACAGATTCTCGCGATCGTGATAGGTATATTCCACGAGCTGGAACCAGTATTCCATTCCCTCGACGATCGATTCGGGCAGGTCGGACATGGGCCGCTCTTTCAGAATACAGAAAAAGGCGGGGTCGAAACGTCCGGCGATTTCCAGAAACAGTTCTTTCGTGAACCGGCAGTAGACCATGCGAAAGTCGTCCGTGCGGCGATCGAGTTTCATCAGCGTGTCGGGCAGCAGGAGGACGATCGTATTGCGCCGGATCGTTCCGTTGTATTGGTCGACGGTCGCTTCGGCCGATCCTGCGAGACAGAAGAGGATGGCTCCGTCGTCGCAATGTACGGTACGGGTGCCGAAAAGGGCGAAATCGGAGGTTCCTACGGCGAACGGCTCTTCGAGAGGGGGTATGAGCGGATTTTCCATGGCGGTCGATCGTATGGGCAGCCGAACGGAGCCGAACCGTTGTTCGATGGATCTGTTTCGTTTTCGGCTATTTCTTTTTTCGAACAAAAATAGCGATTTTTTCAAGAAATCACACTATTTTGTTCCGTAAAGTACCAATAGTGTGCGCAAATTAAAAAATTTAAAATTACTTTATAGAATACTTTTGCAGTTGAAAAAGTTTTTTTAAGTAAAAGTAAGAAAGTTAGGTATTATGAAACGAAATTTTGTGAAAGCGTCGCTTGCGGTCTGCATGTTGACGCTTGTTTCGTGCGGACAGGCTCCGGTGGCCCAAGGGCCCGGCGAATACGCTGTGATGACTGTTTCGACGACCGACCGCGAGGTCCCGAGCAACTATTCGGCTACGATTCGCGGCCGTCAGGACATCGACATCTATCCGCAGGTGGCCGGCACCATCTCGCAGCTCTGCGTTACGGAGGGCCAGCGGGTCGCAAAGGGACAGCCGCTCTTCATCATCGACCAGGTACCTTACAAGGCGGCTTTGCAGACGGCCGAAGCCAACGTCGCCGCCGCCAAGGCGGGTGTCGCTACCGCGCAGCTGACCTACGACAGCAAGAAGGAGCTTTTCGCCAAACAGGTGATTTCGCAGTTCGATCTCTCCACTTCCGAGAACCAGCTGCTGACGGCCAAGGCGCAGCTCGCCCAGGCCGAGGCGCAGCGGGTCAATGCTGCCAACAACCTCTCCTATACGGTGGTGAAGGCTCCGGCCGACGGCGTAGTCGGTACGCTCCCGTACCGGGTCGGTGCGCTGGTCAGCGCCTCCATTCCGCAGCCGTTGACCACGGTGTCGGACAATTCCGATATGTATGTCTATTTTTCGATGAACGAGAATCAGCTGCTCGGTTTGACCCGCGCCTACGGTTCGATCGACAATACGTTGAAAAACATGCCTGACGTGCAGCTGCGTCTGAACGACGGTTCGATCTACGACAAATCGGGCCGCATCGAGTCGATCAGCGGCGTGATCGATCCGTCGACGGGCACCGTTTCCCTGCGGGCCGCTTTCGAGAATCGGGGCGGACTGCTCCACAGCGGCGGTTCGGGCAGCATCATCCTGCCCTCCATTTATAAGGATTGCATCGTCGTGCCGCAGCTGGCTACGTTCCAGTTGCAGGACAAAGTTTACGTTTACAAGGTGATCGACGGAATCGCTACGTCGCAGATGATCGACGTGGAGAAAATTTCCGACGGCAAGGAGTATATCGTTCGCAGCGGTTTGACGCCGGGCGACGTCATCGTCGTCGAGGGTGTCGGTCTGATGCGCGAGGGTACGCCCGTCATCGCCAAGGGACAGCAGCCTGCCGGTGCTTCCGTCGAAGCCGCTCCCGCAGCCGCTCCGGAATCCGCAACCGCTGAACCCGAAACCGAAAAGGAGGAATAATCTATGACACTCAAAAGTTTTATCGAACGACCCGTATTGGCGTCGGTCATCTCGATTTTGATCGTCATCGCCGGTATCATCGGCTTGGCGTCATTGCCTATCGAACAGTATCCCGACATCGCGCCTCCGACGGTCATGGTGAGCGCCTTCTATCCGGGTGCCAGCGCCGAGACCATCCAGAACTCGGTGGTCGTGCCGTTGGAAGAGGCCATCAACGGCGTGGAGGACATGGACTACATCCTTTCCAACGCTTCGGTCGGCAGCGCTACGCTTTCGATCTATTTCCGTCAGGGCACCGATCCCGACATGGCGGCCGTCAACGTGCAGAACAAGGTCTCGCGTGCTACGGGTCTGCTTCCGTCCGAGGTGAACCAGATCGGTGTGATGACCTTGAAGCGTCAGCCTTCGATGGTGAAGATTTTCGCGTTGTACAGTCCCGACGACACCTACGACGAGACCTTCCTGTCGAACTATGCCCAAATCAACATCGAGCCCCGTATCCAGCGTATCCAGGGTGTCGGCGAGGTCTTCACGCTCGGCGCCGCCTATTCGATGCGCGTGTGGTTGAAGCCCGACGTGATGGCGCAGTACAAGTTGATCCCTTCCGATGTTACCGCCGCGCTGGCCGAGCAAAATATCGAGGCGGCGACCGGTACGTTGGGCGAAAATTCCGACGTCGCGTTCCAGTATACGATGAAGTATCGGGGTCGTATGATGACGCCCGAGGAGTTCGGCGAAATCGTATTGCGTTCGACGCCCGACGGCGAAATTCTCCGGTTGAAGGATGTTGCCGACATCGAGCTGGGCAGCGAATCCTACGGTTATAAGGGTTACACCAACGGCCACCCGGGTATCAGTACCATGATCATGCAGACGGCCGGTTCGAATGCCACGCAGGTCGTCGAGGACATCGATGCGCTGCTGGCCGAAATCGAAGCCGAAATGCCCAAAGGCATTGCCATCGCTCATCTGCACAGCGTGAACGACTTCCTCTACGCTTCGATGTCGGAGGTAATCAAGACCTTGATCGAGGCCATCTTCCTCGTCGTGTTGGTGGTCTACGTCTTCTTGCAGGATATTCGGTCGACGTTGATTCCGACGGTCTCCATCATCGTTGCTTTGGTGGGTACGTTCGGGTTCTTGGCTGTGGCCGGATTCTCGATCAATCTGTTGACTCTGTTCGCGCTCGTGTTGGCCATCGGTACGGTGGTCGACGATGCCATCATCGTCGTCGAGGCGGTGCAGGCGCGTTTCGACGTCGGTTACAAATCGTCCTACATGGCCACGATCGACGCCATGTCGGGCATCACGTCGGCGATCGTTACTTCGACGCTGGTCTTCATGGCCGTGTTCATTCCGGTGGCCATGATGGGCGGAACGTCGGGTATCTTCTACACGCAGTTCGGTATCACGATGGCCGTTGCCGTCGGCATTTCGGCATTGAACGCCTTGACCCTTTCGCCGGCGCTTTGCGCATTGCTTCTGAAGCCCTATTTGGATGAAAACGGCGAGATGCGGGACAACTTCGCGGCTCGTTTCCGCAAGGCTTTCAATGCTATCTTCCAAGCGATGATTAACAAATACAAGTACGGCGTGCTGCTTTTCATCAAACGTCGTTGGTTGATGTGGTCGACGCTCGGTCTGGCGCTCGTCGCGCTCGTCGTTTTGATGAACAGCACGAAAACCGGTCTTGTGCCCGATGAGGATCAGGGTACCATCATGGTCAACGTAACGGCCGCTCCGGGTTCGTCGCTCGAATCGACGCACCAGGTGATGGAGGAGATTTCTTCGCGTATCGAAAGCATTCCCCAGATCCGCGATTACATGCAGGTTTCGGGTTACAACATGATCGCCGGCGGTCAAAGCCCTTCGTACGGTATGAGCATCATCAAGTTGAAGGACTGGGAAGACCGTCCCGACAAGGCGGATGCCGTGAACGCCGTGATCGGTCAGATTTACGCACGTACGGCCGACATCAAAGACGCGCAGATTTTCGCCGTGGCACCGCCCATGATTTCGGGTTACGGTACTTCGACCGGTTTCTCGATGCACTTGCAGGATCGGGCCGGCGGCGATCTGAAGGATTTCTACAACGTCTATCTGCAGTTCATCGGCGCGCTGAATCAGCGGCCCGAGATCGCGATGGCCTATTCGACTTTCAACATCAACTTCCCGCAGTATGTCGTCGACGTCGATGCGGCCAAGGCCAAACGGGCCGGCGTGTCGCCCAATACCATCCTGTCGACCTTGGCGGGGTTCTACGGCGGCCAGTATGTTTCGAATATCAACCGATTCTCGAAGATGTACTATGTAACGATGCAGGCCGATCCGAAATACCGCCTCGATCCCGAATCGCTCAACAATGCCTACGTGCGTCTCAACAACGGTGAGATGGCTCCGTTGAGCCAGTTCGTTACGCTGACGAAGGTGTACAGCTCCGAGGTGTTGAACCGCTTCAACCTGTACAATTCGATCGCCGTGAGCGGTATGGCTGCCGACGGATATTCGAGCGGCGACGCCATTCGGGCGATCCGCGAAACGGCCGCCCAAGTGCTGCCGCACGGCTACGGTTACGAGTTCGACGGCATCACTCGCGAGGAAGCTCGAACCGGCAGCAATACGGCCATCATCTTCGGTATCTGTATCTTGTTGATCTATCTGATTTTGAGTGCGCTTTACGAGAGCTTCATCATCCCGTTCGCCGTCATTCTGTCGGTTCCGTGCGGTCTGATGGGTTCGTTCCTCTTCGCCAAAATCATGGGATTGGAGAACAACATCTATCTGCAGACGGGTCTCATCATGTTGATCGGTCTGTTGGCCAAGACGGCCATCCTGTTGACCGAATATGCCGGCGACCGTCGTCGGGCGGGTATGTCGCTGTCGCAGGCCGCCGTTTCTGCCGCCAAAGTCCGTCTGCGTCCTATTCTGATGACCGTGTTGACCATGGTGTTCGGTATGTTGCCGTTGGTTTTCGCGCACGGTGTGGGTGCCAACGGTAACTCGACGCTCGGTTCGGGTGTCGTCGGCGGTATGATTATCGGTACGTTGGCGTTGTTGTTCCTCGTGCCGGCCTTGTTCATCTTCTTCCAGGCTATCCAGGAGAAGATCAAACCCTTGCAGTTGGATCCCGATCCGCAGTGGGCCGTGCGTGCCGAAGTGGAAGAGTGCAAAAACGAGAAGGAGGATTATAACCTATGAAAAAGATCATGATTGTGTGCGCTGCAGCGCTTTTTACCGCTTGCGGCATCTATAAGCCCTACAGCCGTCCCGAAGATATTCGCACCGACGGTCTCTTCGGCGATATCGAAACGACAGATACGGCCTCGCTCGCCGATCTGACGTGGCAGGAGGTATTCACCGATCCGCAGTTGCAGCAGTTGATTCAGTTGGGATTGGCGAACAACACCGACCTGTTGGCGGCCCAGCTTCGCGTGGAAGAGGCCAAGGCGACCCTTTCGTCAGCTCGGTTGGCTTATCTGCCGATGTTCAACTTCGCTCCGCAGGGCGCCATCAGCAGTTTCGACAACAAGAATACGTCGAAAACTTACAACATTCCTTTGACGGCCAGCTGGGAGATCGACATCTTCAACGGTCTGACCAATGCGAAACGTCGGGCCAAGGCGCTTTACGCTCAAAGTCAGGAGTATGAGCAGGCCGTAAAGACGCAGTTGATCGCCAACATCGCCAACTTGTATTATACGTTGTTGATGCTCGACAGCCA
The DNA here is from genome assembly GCA_947591475.1 of uncultured Alistipes sp. GTDB lineage: Bacteria > Bacteroidota > Bacteroidia > Bacteroidales > Rikenellaceae > Alistipes. The sequence continues at coordinate 193,411 of CANQDE010000005.1, read as the reverse complement.
GTATGCGGTGAGTGTCGAAACGGCCGACAAATGGCGTGAAAGCGTTCGCACGATGCGGGCTTTGAAGGAGGCCGGCATGGCGAACGAAGCCGGTGTCGCCCAATACGAAGCCAACAGTCTGGCCATCGACGCCTCGCTGCACGATCTGGAGTATTCCATCCGTGAGATGGAGAATACGTTGACTTCGCTTTTGGGCGAGACGCCGCATACCGTCGTGCGCGGTCGACTCGAATCGCAGCAGTTGCCCGAGGAGTTGCTCGTCGGGGTTCCGGTGCAGCTGCTCGCCAACCGGCCTGACGTGCGGGCGGCCGAACTCGCCTTGACTTCGGCCTACTATGCAACGGCTTCGGCCCGGTCGGCGCTTTATCCGAAGATCACGTTGAGCGGTACGGCCGGATGGACGAACAGCGCCGGTGCGATGATCGTCAATCCGGGCAAATTGCTCCTTTCGGCGGCCGGTTCGCTGGTTCTGCCGATTTTCAATGCACGCGCCGGTCGTGCGCAGGTGAAGATCGCCAAGGCGGAGCAGGAAGCGGCCAAATTGGGCTTCCAGCAGGCGTTGCTCAATGCCGGTGCCGAGGTGAACGATGCGTTGATGCAGTGCCAGTCGGCCCGTGCGAAGGGATCGCTTCGCCAGCAGCAGATCGAAGCCTTGGAACGGGCCGAGGAGAGTACCGAACTGTTGATGCGCCACTCTCCGACGACCTATCTCGAGGTATTGACCGCTCGCCAGTCGCTGCTTTCGGCTCGGTTGTCGCAGATTTCCGACCGCTTCGATGAGATTCAAGGCGTCATAACGCTCTATCAGGCGCTCGGCGGCGGGCGCGATGAGGCGGCGGCGGAGCGTAAATAACGATCCTTGCCATGAGACGGGGCGTCGCTGCGCAGGGCGGCATCGAGACGATCGACCGCTTCTGAATCGGCAGGAATGAAGAAGGGCTCGGCTTCACGGATTTCCGTGAAGCCGAGCCCGCTTTTCTCTTTCCGTTCGGATACGAATGATAGGGGTCGCGGTTGAAAATATCGGCGGAAAATTTGCAGAGATGACTATTTTGCGTATTTTTGTTCGGTAAGTCTGTTAAATTTTCGATTCATGGAAGAGATCACGAACCGCCGCAAACCCGATAACTGTCTCGTTTGGGCGATTTTAACTACCGTATTGTGCTGCCTTCCTTTCGGCATCGTCTCCATCGTGTATGCCTCGAAGGTCGATTCCGAATGGGCGCGCGGTCATTACGACGAAGCGGAAGATGCTGCACGGAAAGCCCGCACGTGGGCGATCGTTTCTGCTGCGGTTTTCGTCGGCCTTGTGCTGATCTATCTCGCTGTTTTGTTTTTTGCCTTGATCCCGGCCCTCTCCTCGATGGATTTTTAATCGTTTGCGGATTAAAGTTTCATTCTTGCTCCTTTTGGCGGGCATCGGTTTGTTCGCGGTCGGATGGTTCTATTACCGTTTCGATCCCGAGCATACTGCGTGGATGCCCCGATGCCTCTTTCACTGGCTGACCGGTTGGAGCTGTCCGGCATGCGGAAGTCAGCGGGCGTTTTATCATCTGCTGCACGGCCATTTCGTTGCGGCGTTCCGTTTCAATCCGTTCATGATTCTTTCGGTGCCTTATTTGGCGGCCGTGGCCTGGACGACCTTCGATCATCGGACGACCGCCGCGCGTTGGCGCGAGCGGGTACAGCATCCTTGCGTCGTGCGGATCTATTTCGTGCTGGTCGTAACGTGGTGGATCGGACGCAACCTTTTCGGAATTTAGTTTTCGTTCTTTTCACCGTAAAAAGCGCGCCGTGCACAATGCACGGCGCGCTTTCCGTTCGTCCGGACGGATGCCGGATTATTCGGACATCAGAATCTCGAGCATCTTGATGGCCGACTTCGCGATCGGCGTGCCCGGGCCGAAGATGGCTGCGGCACCGTCGCGATAGAGTTCGTCGTAGTCCTGATGCGGGATGACGCCGCCCACGGTTACGATAATATCCTCGCGACCCAATTTCTTCAGCTCGGCGATGATCTGCGGTACCAACGTCAGGTGTCCTGCCGCTAACGACGACACGCCGACGATATGCACGTCGTTCTCGACCGCCTGTTTGGCAGCTTCGGCCGGTGTCTGGAACAACGGCCCCATGTCGACGTCGAAACCGACATCCGCATAGCCCGTAGCCACCACCTTCGCTCCGCGGTCGTGCCCGTCCTGGCCCAATTTGGCGATCATGATACGGGGCTGACGACCCTCTTTCTTGGCAAATTCGGCGCACAGCGCCTTCGCCCGTTCGAAATCCGAATCCTGTTTCATGCTTGAACTGTACACTCCTGATATGGAACGAATTACTGCCTTGTAACGTCCGACGACCACTTCGCAGGCATCCGAGATCTCGCCTAACGTCGCGCGGACTTTGGCCGCTTCGACCGCCAGCGCCAGCAGATTGCCCTGCTTGGTCTTCACGCATTCGGTGATGGCTGCCAGCGCCTGTTTTACGGCGGCTTCGTCGCGATTTGCGCGAAGTTCTTTCAGTCGTTTGATTTGGCTTTCGCGTACGGCCGTATTATCTACTGCTAAGATGTCGATCGGGGCCTCCTTTTCGAGCCGATATTCGTTTACGCCGATGATCTTCTGCTCACCCGAGTCGATACGCGCCTGCGTACGGGCGGCCGACTCTTCGATACGCATCTTCGGAATACCGGTCTCGATGGCTTTCGCCATGCCGCCTAATTTTTCGACCTCCTGAATGTGTTCCCAAGCCTTGTGCGCGATTTCGTTGGTCAGCGTCTCCACATAGTAGGAACCTGCCCACGGATCGACGCTGCGGCATACCGAGGTCTCTTCCTGGATGTAAATCTGCGTGTTGCGGGCGATGCGGGCCGAGAAATCGGTCGGCAGGGCGATCGCCTCGTCGAGGGCGTTCGTGTGCAGCGACTGCGTATGGCCCAATGACGCACCCATCGCCTCGATGGCCGTGCGGGCCACGTTGTTGAACGGATCCTGCTCCGTGAGCGACCAGCCCGACGTCTGCGAGTGGGTACGCAGGGCGAGCGATTTGGGATTCTTCGGGTCGAACTGCTTGACGATCTTGGCCCACAGCATACGGGCCGCACGCATTTTGGCGATCTCCATGAAGTGGTTCATGCCGATGGCCCAGAAGAACGACAGACGCGGTGCGAAAGCGTCGATGGACATGCCCGCATTGATACCGGCGCGCAGGTATTCCAGACCGTCGGCCAGCGTGTAGGCCAACTCGATGTCGGCCGTCGCGCCTGCCTCCTGCATGTGGTAGCCGGAGATGGAGATGGAGTTGAACTTGGGCATGTTCTTCGAGGTGTACTCGAAGATGTCGGCGATGATGCGCATCGAAAATTCGGGCGGATAGATATAGGTGTTGCGCACCATGAACTCTTTCAGAATATCGTTCTGAATCGTACCGGCCAGTTGGTCGAGCGTGCAGCCCTGTTCCAGTCCCGTAACGATGTAGAAGGCCAAAATCGGCAGCACGGCGCCGTTCATGGTCATCGAAACCGACATTTTGTCGAGCGGAATGCCGTTGAACAGCACCTTCATATCCTCGACCGAGCAGATCGATACGCCGGCCTTGCCGACATCGCCCACTACGCGCGGATGATCGGCGTCATAGCCTCGGTGCGTCGCCAAGTCGAAGGCTACGGAGAGGCCTTTTTGACCGGCGGCGAGGTTGCGGCGGTAGAACGCATTGGACTCCTCGGCGGTCGAGAAGCCTGCGTATTGGCGGATGGTCCACGGACGCATCACGTACATCGTCGAATAGGGGCCGCGAAGGAACGGAGCCAGACCGGCGGCATAGTTCAGATGTTCCATGCCTTCGAGGTCGGCGGCCGTGTAGAGGCCCTTGACCGGAATGCGTTCGGCGGTCATCCAAGGCTCGCCTTCGGTGCATCCCTTCGTCGCGCAGCAGTTCGTTGCTGCGCCTTTGTAGGTTATATCGGTGAATTTCGCTCTCATAATCAGATTCCCAGCTCTTTAAGGTACGACTTCAGGGTTTCCAGCACGTTCGACTTCACATGGATGAAGTTCTTGATGCCTTGTGCCTCTAATTCGGGCATGCAGGCCGGCGCTCCGGCGACCACCAAGATCGCTTTGCCGCCCAACAGCTCTTTGACCTTCGGCGCCGCTTCCGCATAGTCGTCGTCCGATGCGCAGACCACCACGATGTCGGCTTTCGATTCCAGCGCGGCTTTCGCACCCTCCTCGATCGACTTGAAATAGGTGTTGTCCTGTACGCGGATGCCGGCGCAGGCGAAGAAATTGCACGAGAACTGGGCGCGAGCACGGGCCATCGCCAAGTTACCGCAGGTCAGCATGAAGGCTTTGGGCTCCTTGCCCGAACGGTCGACGTGCAGACGCATCGCTTCGAATGCCATCGCTCCGCGATAGGGCGTCAGGACATTGCCTTCGCCTTGCGTGCGGGCGACGGTCTCCGCGTCGATTTCAGCGGGTGCGACCTCCGTGAAGTTGGGGTATTGGTTGGCACCCAGCAGAATTTGACGGCGCGTCGCGATGTTCTTGTCTTTGGCTGCGGCCGAAGCCTCGATGCGCTCCTTGATGTACCCCGAGCGATAAGCTGCCGTGTAGCCGCCCTTCTCCTCGATTTCGAGGAAGAGTTTCCACGCTTCGTTGGCGATGGATTCCGTCAGGTTTTCCACATAGTACGAACCGCCGGCCGGATCGACCACCTGATCGAAGTGGGCTTCGTGCTTGAGCAACAGTTCCACGTTGCGGGCGATGTGTTTCGAAAATTCGGTCGGCGTCTCGAACGCACGGTCGAACGGCGTAACCTCCAACGAATAGACCCCGCCGATGGCGGCCGACATAGCTTCGGTCGTGCCGCGCAACATGTTGACATAGGGGTCGTAGACCGTCTGGTTCCAGCGCGAGGTCTCGGCATGGATCATCATCTTGCAGGCGCAGTTCTCCGGGCCGTAGCCTTTGACGATGTTGGCCCACAGCATGCGGGCTGCGCGGAATTTGGCGATTTCGAGGAAGTAGTTCGACGTTACGGAGAACGAGAACCGCAGCTTGCGGGCGATCGTCTCGGCGTCGATGCCTCGGTCGGTCAGTTGGGCGAGGTAATCGTTACCGGCCGAGAGGGCGAATGCCAACTCCTCGACGATGGTCGAACCGGCGTTCCCGAAAATTTGGGCCGAAACGGTTACGATGCGCACGTGTTTGTAAGCGCGCGATTTTTCCATCAGCGAAGCGATGCGGGCGAAACATTTCTCGCCGTTGGGCGAGCAGAAGTCGCCTTTGGCCGACAGGTTCTTGACCAGTGGATCGACGCAGAATGCGATGTGCACCGCCTCTTTGTCGATCGGCTCCTTTTCGAGTTTTTCCAGTAGGGTCTCGGCTACGCGGCCGATGTGTTTTCCGCTGAATACAAGGTCGATGGCCGGAAGGCTGATGCCCTTCAGCAGCGTATCGAGTTCTTCGGCCGTGAGCCTCTCCTTACGGATGCAGAAGCCCAACGAATCGACCCCTTTGTTGAGGATGTCGAGAGCTTCGGCATTGGCTTTGGCGGGGTCGTCGACCTCCACCGTTTGGTGGATGCGCCATGCGTTGTTCGTGCGCGTACCTCTGACATAAGGGAACTCGCCTGCCTGCGAGCCCAAGAATCGGATGCCGTCGAGGTTTTCGGCGCGGTAGTAGGGGCGGACGTTGAATCCTTCGCCGGTCCGCCAAACCAATTTGCGCTCGTAATCGGCACCCTTCAGATCGGCCGTTATGACGGTTTCCCACGCCTCGGTCGGGACGGGAGGAAACTCGTTGAACAGCTTTTCGCGGTTGGTGTTTGCCATAACTGTTTTATAAGAGATTAGTATGTATGAATCTTTCAATTAGCACGTAAAGTTATAAATAATTAACGAATCGGCATAGGAAAACGACGGGAATTTTTTCGCTGTTCCGATGTCGGTTCGGTTGTCGGTCGGACGGCGTTTCCAAATGCTGCAATCGGTTCATGCGGAAATCGGAAGAATAGTTGAAAATTTGGCTAAAACAGCCTTTGATTTTCGAAAAATACAAAAATTGCGATTTTTAGAGAAAATGCTGTAAAAATAGCCTGTTAATAAAATAACAGTCGAAAAATTAGGGCAAAATTCGAAATTTCGCATCGAATTTTCGGAAAATCGTTGAAAAAATCGCCTGTTTTCAGAAAAATCGTGTTTTGTGCGAATAACGTTACGAGAAAAAACATACCTTTGCAGATGGATACGAAAAAGGGTGCCGATGACCCGATTTTTCAAGGAGGATGAAAGGCACCCGACGGCCCGAACGATTTTTCAAACAGAGATAGCTTATGTCATTATTACGGTTCAAGATGGTCGATGCGGCGATCAATCACGCTGCGGTCGAACCGAACGCCCCCGAAGGACGTCCTTCGGACTATTTCGGCGAGAAGGTATTCAATCATGCCGCCATGCGCAAATACCTCGACAAACGCACCTACGCCCTCCTGTCGGAGACGATGGAGAAACGTACGCCGTTGTCGCGCGAAGTGGCCGACAGCGTGGCTGCCGGTATGCGCCAGTGGGCATTGGAGCATGGCGCCGATCACTACACGCACTGGTTCCAGCCGCTGACGGGCGGCACGGCCGAAAAACACGATGCGTTCGCCGAGCCCGACGGAGAGGGCGGCGTGTTGGAGGAATTTTCCGGAAAATTGCTTGTGCAGCAGGAGCCTGACGCTTCGTCGTTCCCGAACGGCGGCATCCGCAATACGTTCGAAGCGCGCGGCTATTCGGCGTGGGACCCCACGTCGCCGGCGTTCATCGTCGATACGACCCTCTGTATTCCGACCGTATTCATCGCCTATACGGGCGAGGCGCTCGATTACAAGGTACCTTTGCTGCGTGCCGTAACGGCGGTCGACGAAGTCGCTACGGAGGTTTGCCACTACTTCGACAAGAACGTGCAGCGGGTTTTCTCCTACCTCGGTTGGGAGCAGGAGTATTTTTTGGTCGATGAGAGCTTGTGGGCCATTCGTCCCGATTTAGTCTTGACCGGCCGCACGCTGATGGGCCACGAATCGGCGAAGAATCAACAGTTGGAGGATCACTATTTCGGGGCGATTCCCGCCCGGGTGATGGCCTTCATGAAAGACCTCGAATACGAAAGCCTGAAGTTGGGCATCCCTGTAAAAACCCGTCATAACGAGGTGGCTCCGAACCAGTTCGAGCTGGCACCCGTCTACGAGGAGGTGAATTTGGCCAACGACCACAACCAGTTGCTGATGACCATCATGGACAAAATCGCCCGCCGTCATCACTTCCGCGTGCTGCTGCACGAAAAGCCCTTCAAAGGAATCAACGGTTCGGGTAAGCACAACAACTGGTCGTTGGGCACCGACACGGGTGTCAATCTGCTGGGCCCGGGCAAGACGGCATCGGAGAATTTGCAGTTCATCACCTTCTTGGTGAACGTCATCTCGGCGGTCTACAAAAACAACGGGTTGTTGAAAGCCTCCATCATGAGTGCGACGAACGCCCACCGTCTGGGAGCCAACGAGGCGCCTCCCGCCATCATCTCCACGTTCCTCGGTTCGCAGGTTTCGGCCGTATTGGACAAGTTGGAGGCCAGCCGGGGCGATGATGCCATCCGGTTCGATGCCAAGAATGTCTTCAAGATGAGCGGTATTTCGCACATCCCGACCCTCCTGCTCGACAATACCGACCGCAACCGCACTTCGCCGTTCGCCTTTACGGGCAACCGCTTCGAGTTCCGCGCCGTCGGTTCGTCGGACAACTGCGCCGAAGCGATGATCGTGCTCAATTCGGTCGTTGCTGCCGAGTTGCGCGATTTCAAGGTGGCTGTGGATGCCAAAATCGAGGCCGGAGCCAAGAAGGAGAAAGCGATTTACGAGGTGCTGAAACAGAAAATCAAGGCTTGCAAGGCGATCCGGTTCGACGGCAATGGCTATTCGGACGAATGGAAGGCGGAAGCTGCACGCCGCGGCCTCGATTGCGAGACCTCCACGCCGTTGATGATCGACCACTACTTGGATAAGGCGACCGTGAAGATGTTCGCCGACTTGGGCGTCTTCTCGAAGGTCGAGCTCGAAGCCCGCGCCGAGGTGAAGTGGGAGACCTATGCCAAGAAGATTCAGATCGAAAGCCGCGTTTTGGGCGACCTGACGATGAACCACATCGTACCGATTGCATCGAAGTACGAGGCGATGTTGTTAGACAAGGTGTACAAGATGTCGCAGCTGCAGGGATTGAATGCTTCGGCCGATATTCTGTTGATTAAGAAGATACAAAACCATACGGCCGCTATTCAGAAGATGACGGACGATATGATCGAAGCCCGCAAGCAGGCCAATCGGATCGACGACCAGCGGGGAAAGGCCATCGCCTATCACGATACGGTGGCCGTGTTCCTCGACGAAATCCGTTACCATGTCGACAAATTGGAGGAGATCGTCGATGACCAGATTTGGCCGTTGCCGAAGTACCGCGAACTATTGTTCATCCGGTAGGGGCGGCGCGGACCGTGCGCAAAAGGGAAGCGGGTCGAATGTTCGACCCGCTTCCCTTTTGCGTATGCAACCGGATTACTCCTCGTCGCGATACATGTGCTCCACATAGATGGCGTGCATCATCGCTTCGCGTTTGGCAACCGAAGGTTTCGTGAAGTATTGACGACGACGGAGCTCTTTCAGCACACCCGTGCGTTCGTATTTACGTTTGAATTTTTTGAGAGCGCGTTCGATGTTTTCGCCCTCTTTTACCGGCATGATAATCATGGTTATTCGTTTTTTTGTTTTTTATTAATTTCTCATCTTTTATCGGTCTCTTTCGTATGCAGGGAATGATCTACTTGCCCCCGCCAACCGGTCGTATAGTCTCTTCCTATTCGTCGATGGTCCCGCTTTTGCGATTGAATACCAAGTACGGTGCCAACTTCTCGGCCTCCTCTCGGGTGAATATGCGATCTTCTATCAACTCCTCAGCGGTACTCCAACCTCCTTCCAACTGTCGTTTGTGCGATAATTTCCGAAGCGCCTCTTTCCGGATGTACGGATGACGGGCGAATGTCTTCGGGTCTGCAAAGTTAATATCAATTTTTTGAATTTCACAACTGTCGCAGTAAATTTGTTGCACGATTTTCTCGTAATTGCTCTCCGTTACGCCCGGAATCTCGGCTAATTGCTCCGCACGGACGAATCCGCCGAGCCGTTCGCGGTAGGCCAGAATCCTTCCGACCGTTTTTTCGCCGATGCCGATCACCTTGCGCAATTCTGCCGAATCGGCCCGATTCAGATTGATCCGGCCGTCGGCGGAATCGGTCGCCGTTTCCGGAAAAAGCAGGTAGGGTTCCAAGGCGTCCGCTACCGAATCGCTTATCACATAGCATTGCCGGACGTCCTCCATGTCGCGGATCGGGTGCGTTGCGCGGTAGTTGATGAATACTTTGGCCTGGCCTTTCGACAGGGCCCCGATCGCTTGCAGATAGCGGGCGCTCACCGTATCGACACGGAAAGGGATCGGGTCGATCGTCTTCCGGACGATGCGTTCGCGTCGGTATTGTTTGGGTGCGAGCTGATAGCGGGGCGCGATGTTGATATAAGGCTTCAGCCGCAGGTAAAACGCATGGTCAATGCCGTAGCATGCGTCGACCTCTTCGGGCAGCTGGAAAATTTTGCCTCCCAACCGATATTTGTACAGACTGAGTGCCTCTTTCTTGGTGAATCCCATGGCGAGCAGCTCCTCATAGCTCACCGTGTTGGGGTCGAATTTGCGGAGGTGCAGTGTGCGTTCCGACGGGTCGGCAGTCTGTCGATACGGCGTTCGCTCGAATGCGCAGGTGTCGATCTGTCGTTCGATGCGCAGCGCCTCTTCCGGATCGTTTTTCGGTCGGGCCAGCATCAACGCGGCGATGCCGATCGCTGCCAGCGGGATGAATACCAACAGCCCGCGGATTTCCTGTTCCGAGAAAAATTTTGCCATCTTCGTACCTATTATTATATTTGATCTGATCGTTTTGTTGTGGATGTCATTTGCGAAACGACCGCAAGCGGAGCGGCTGCGGTTCGCCGTGTCCGTCGATGCGTCCGAATCCGATTCGAAGATAGCGATTTTCGGTGAAAATCGAAAAGTTTTGCAGAAAACGAAATTTTTTAGTTAAAAAACTATAAAAGATAGTTGTATGTGAAAAATTTTTAGTTACCTTTGTTGCAGAAAAACTTCCGTACGATGATGTGCTTGTTGAAAATGAAATTGTATGCGATCTGGCTGGGGCTGCTGTTGGGCGTCGGCTGTGCGAACGCGCAAACCGATCCGACCGTCCAGGGAAAACCGATCCGGGCCTGTTTCTTGATTGACGGATGCTTTTTTACGGAGCATCCCGAGCCGTTGCCTACGGGGCCGATCTCTATGGGCATTTTGAAAGATTCGTTGGGCGGAAAGGTCTCTGTCGTCGCCTTTCCGTCGGGAACGCACCTTTCGGCCGAGGCGGCTGCTTTGGCACTTCCGGTCGAGCAGGTTTTCTGCGGCAGGGAGTTGTTGCAGGCTGCGGGGCAGGCTCGGATGTTTTCCGTCTCGATCGCTCCGCCCGCTCCCTTGCATTGCGGCGTGGGGGATGCGCTTCCGGCGTTTTCCGAGGTGGACGATACCGGTCGCACATGGAGCGAGCAGGATTTGGCCGGACGCCCTGTGGTGCTCAACTTTTGGTACACGGGCTGCGGCCCCTGCATCGGTGAAATGCCGGAACTGAATCGTTGGATCGAGGCGTGCCCCGATGCGTTGTTTCTCGCTGTTACATGGAATACGGCGGAGGAGATTCGCCCGATTGTCGAACGGCAGCGGTTCGCTTTTCACCGGATTGTTGCGGCGCGCAGGCTGTGGGATGCGTTGGGAGTGAGCCAGACGCCCGTTACGATGATCGTCGATCGCAAAGGTGTGATTCGTTGCATCGAAATCGGCACGAGCATCCTGCAGCGCCGCCGTTTGCTGGCTTGTTTGAAAGAAGTGGAAACCGAAAAATAGGGAATATCATGCAAATCAATCCGGAAAAACTGACCCGCCGCGAGGAGGAGTTGATGCGTTGTTTTTGGGAACGCGGGCCGTTGTTCGTGCGCGAGTTGGTCGAGATGGCGCCCGAACCGAAACCCCATTTCAATACGCTTTCGACGATGGTGCGGACGCTCGAAACCAAAGGTTATCTATCGCATCGGGCTTTCGGCGGGACGTATCAGTATTATCCCGTCGTGAGCGAGGCGGAGTTTTCGCGCCGCACGTTGGGCAGCGTCATCCGCCGTTATTTCGAAAACTCCTATATGGGAGCGGTTTCGGCGTTGATCGAGGAGGAGAAAATTTCGGTCGATGAGCTGCGCGAATTGCTCGACCGCATCGAAAGTCAAACGAAACGATAGCACGGTCATGTACGGATGGACGATTTATTCTTTGAAAGTCGGGGCTTGTCTGGCCGTCTTTTACCTGTTTTTCAAACTGTTGCTCAGTCGGGAGACTTTCCATCGGTTCAATCGCATGGTGGTGCTCGGGGCGATCCTGCTCTCGTTCGCACTGCCTTTGTGCGTCATCACCGTTACGCGCGAATACCCGGTTCAGCCCGAATTCGAGTTGCCGGATATTCCGATGGCGCTTGTCGAGACCGAGCCGGTGCCGGAGGCCGAACCTTTTCCGTGGAAGACGCTCATCGGGTGCCTCTATCTGGCCGGTGCACTGGCCATGCTCGCCGCTGCGGCCGTCTCTGTGGGGCGTGTGATGCACCTCGTGCGTAGCGGCCGGCGCGAAAAACTCGAAAACGGCTTCGTGCTCGTCCGTTTGCCGCAGGAGACGACGTCGTTCAGTTGGTGGCGCTACATTGTGATTTCCGAGGCGGATTATGCCGGCTGCGGACGCGAAATCATCACCCACGAAACGGCCCACTTGCGGCTGCATCATTCGTGGGACTTGCTGGCGACCGACGTGGCGGGGTGCCTGCAATGGTTCAATCCTGCGATGTGGCTGCTGCGGCGCGAATTGCGGGCCATCCACGAGTACGAAGCCGACGAAGCGGTACTGAACAGCGGCGTCGATGCGCGGCAGTACCAGTTGTTGTTGATAAAAAAGGCTGCTGGCGGGAGGTGGTACTCAGTCGCCAACAGCTTCAATCACAGTAAACTTAAAAACCGTATTACCATGATGTTACAAAAAAAGTCATCGCGGTGGGCGGGAGCCAAAGCGCTCTTCGTCGTGCCGCTCGCGGGATTGGCGCTCGGCGCCTTTGCCGAAACCGTTTATGTCCCCGTGTTCGAGGACAAAAGTAAGCAAAATTCGGCGATGGAGGAACTTTTCGCCGAAAAATCCGACAAACAGGTAACGATTCGGGTGCAGGTCGTCGATCCGTCGGGAGAACCGATGGAGGGAGTAATTATGCAGGAGCACGGCACGCAGCACGGGACGACGACCGATCCGTCGGGGCGGGCCTCGCTGCAGATTGCCGAATCGTCGTCGGTGGATTTGCGGATGGCGGGTTACGAAACGGTCAACCTGTCTTACCGCGACGACCGGACGACCCTGACCGGTCGCGGCCTAATGCGCACGATCGAACGGTCGGGAGCGGAAGTGTCGATGCAGGTGCAGATGCGTCCCGGAACGGAAACGTCGGAAACCCGCGAGTCGCATATCGAGGTACAGGTCGACAAGACGAGCGGCGATCCGATTGTCATTCGGGGTGCCGGTTTCGATTCGGACGCGGAGAATCAGCCGCTGCTTTTGGTTGATGGCAAGGAGGTCGCCGATTTTCAGTCGGTCGATATGAAGCGGGTCAAGTCGGTAACCGTCTTGAAAGACGCTTCGGCAGCTTCGTATGTCGAGAAGTACGGCGACAAGGCGAAGAACGGCGTCGTGCTCGTTACGTTGAAGAAGTCGGGCGAGCCGGACAATGTTCGGTGGGACAAGACGAGCGACGACACGGAAACGTCGGAAACCCGCGAGTCGCATATCGAGGTACAGGTCGACAAGACGAGCGGCGATCCGATTGTCATTCGGGGTGCCGGTTTCGATTCGGACGCGGAGAATCAGCCGCTGCTTTTGGTTGATGGCAAGGAGGTCGCCGATTTGAAGTCGATCGATCCGGAGCGGATCAAGCAGATCGACGTCTTGAAAGGAGCTTCTACGGTTCCGTATATCGAGAAGTACGGCGACAAGGCGAAGAACGGCGTCGTGCTCGTTACGTTGAAGAAGCCGGGTGAACCGGACAATGTGCCGTCGGCTGACGGAGACGATGCGAAGCTGGAAGATGTCGTTGTCGTGGGCTATGGAATTGATCTGCAATCGCCTGACTGGAAAAAGAAATTGGCTGAAGCGAAAAGGAACAGCGCCGGTTTTTCAAGAGAGGAATTCGAGCAGAAAATGCAGGAGCTGAAGAAGGATACGGCGGCATTGAGAGCCTATTTCCAGAGCGACGAATGGAAAGCCAGCGAAAAGGCGATGAAAGAGGCCAACGATTATTTTCAAAGCGACGAGTGGAAAGAGGCGCAGCGGACGCTGGGTAAGGGCTTCCGGTTCGAGACCGAAACGGCGAACGGTACGAAGATCATCTTTATCGACGGGGAACAGGCCACCGAGGCTGATGTGAAGGCCTTGGACGGGAAGCGCATCCGGTCGGTCAATATCAACAAAGACAAGCAGTCGGACGGCAGCGTGATCTCGACCATCGCCATCGCCACCAAAGGACATGGCATGTACGCTGTTCGGGCCGGTGCCGATGCGCGTACGGACGCTTGGCCGCTGCTTGGCGTAAAGGGTTCGCCCGTCGAGATTTCCACCGACGGGAAAGCCCGGACGTACAAGGGGAAATTCCGATTCACCGACCTCTCGAACCTCCCGCAGAAAGCCACGATCCTGCTCGACGGGAAAGCCGTGTCCCGTCAGGAGCTCGTCGGTAAGAAGTTGCGGTTGGCGCAGTTCTACATGGGTGTCGCTGCCGCCGGACGGGGCAATATCGCAGGGCTCCTCCAATGCTCCAGCAAATAACCCCTCGAAAGCGGAGTTCCGCCCCGCAAGTGCGGGAAGGGGCGGGACGCTCGACCGAATCCCGCCGCCATAAGCCTACCTAAAAAGTTCACCTCCTGCGAACGGACTGCCTTGGCTGTTCGCAGGTTTTTTATTCATTGGTAGGAATGCAAACGTTTTCGGGTACGTCGAGCCGCCGTGCGGGCCGAACCGTCGATTCCGTGCGGATGATTGGGGTCGGTTAGTTGAAGCCCACGATTTCGGGCCGGGTCGGACGGAACCGGTATTCGGAGAAGTGCTTGGAGTTCGAGAGACTGAACCAGTCGCTGTCGACCAGTCCGCCCTTGCCGACGGCCATGCCCAACCGGATCTGGAACGTGCCGAAAATCAATCGTTCGTTCTTGATGCGCAGGCCTAATCCGAAGGTGGCGAATCCCGAATTTTTGAACGGGTTGGGCGAATAACCCAATGTCCCTGCATCGAGGAATCCGAAAAAGGCGAAGCGGAAACCCCAGGGCTGGATCGGCGTGAACATGACGGTTTCCGTGTTGAGCACCATGCGATTGCTGCCGATCGCGTATTCGTCGAGCGCCTGCAGTCCGTTTTCGTTCGTGAAACCGATGCTCTCGTTGTAGCCCCGTTTCCGGTTCCAGCCCTGCGTGTAGTTGAGCGCGAGGAATTGACGGATGCGGTTGCGTCGGACGCCCAGCAGATTCGAAAACCACAGCACGTCGACGTCTACGGCGCTGCGGTTCCAGGCGCCGGTGCTGTGGTCGATGTGGCTGCCGAGCGTGAATCCGCCCATCAGATAACCGAACGGTTTGAATCCGCCCGTTCGGAATCCGATGCCCAGATAGAGCGAATTGTCGAACTCGCCCCACGTGTAGCCCGACACGACTTCGGCTTTGTAGCCGGCCGCCACATACTCTTTGATTCCGAATCCGTAGACCATATTGGTCGAGAAAAGGCGTTCGCGATAGAGACCGACGCCCGTCAGCAGATCGTCGTGATCGTGCAGGGACGGATTGTAGTCGGCGGCGACCTCGGGGCGTTCGCTGAACCGGCCGTGATTGTAGCGGCCGGTCAGAAAGAGGCTCGAACGGAGCGACGGGAGCTGCTTCGACCAGCCTCCCCACAGATCGAAATTGAGGTTTTTGACCAACTCCGACGAATCGCGCTCGATGAAATACTCTTTCGTCCGCATGTTGCTGACGGTCATTCCGACCTCGTAGTCCGTCGGTTTCAGAAATTCCTTGCGCACGCCGATCCGCAGAATGTCTTCGTAGAAGTTGCGGCCGCCTTCGACCTCGAAGCTGAAGAACGAACCGAGCAGGTTGGGTATTTCATACCCCACGACGTTGCCGCCGTAGGTGAAATCGTTGCGTCTGAAGTTGGTTTCGACCTTGAATCGGGTACCTGTTCCGAGGATGTTGCCGTCGGTCAGACCCACCATTGTCCGTTTTTCGGAATAGACAGCCGCATCGATGCTGATCGTCCAACTGTCGCGCGTGTGCAGGATGATGTCGATTCGCGTCGTATCGACCGGGTCGACCCGAATCGAAATATCGGTGTCGGAGATATAGGAGCGGGACAGTAGCAGCTGTTGACTGCGTACGACTAATTCGGGGTCGAAACGTTGGCCTGATTTGAAAAGCAGGTCGCGGCGGATGATGCGTTCGCGGGTCGGGGCGTGGAGTTTGTTGGCGGTTCGCTCCAGCCAATTGCCGTCGGGCGAAAAGGGCGGTTCCTGTTCGATTTGGATGTTGCCGATGATTTTGCCCGCATAGGGAGCCAGCAGACGGGTTTCATCGTAGATGCCGCCCGTGGCGGCGGTGGAGTCTAATCGGGGCTGGACGAAAAACAACCGGTAGAGCATGCGGGGTACCGCTTTCCGATGGGTTTTCGATGCGATGCTGTCATAGAGCCGTTGGTTGCGTTCGGTAACGCGGGTTTCCAACGTGTCGGCCTTGCTTTCGTAGAAGGGTTGCGCTTGGAGCTTTGCAGAATCAACGTGTCCGCGAAGGAACGGACGCGCGGAGGTTCGGGCGGGTAGCGGCAGCAGCATCAATAGCGACACCCAGATTATGCAGAGGCGCGAAAACATTGTGTCAAAGATAACGCATTTTTTGCAAAAAAAGTATGCGCAATGCTCGGCGAACCCTTTGTCGCACGGCTGGCGCCCGCATTCTGCTGACGGGCCCTCCGTCCGATCGTCCGATTGTCGATTGGTTGTTGATGCGTCGGTCGGTTCGTGTTGCTGTGGCCCGATGGGTGGATTGACGAAAAAAGGAGGAGCCGATTAGCTCCTCCGGATTGTCTATGGAACGGAACGGTTGCCTTTGCAATCCCGCTTGCTCTCCGTCTGCCCCCTGCCTGTTTATCGGTGCCTTATTTGCGCCCCTCCTTGGCTTCGATGCACTCGGTGGCGTGCGGAACCTTCATCAACCGCTCTTTCGGAATCAGTTTACCCGTGGTCTTGCAGATGCCGTAGGTCTTGTTTTCGATTCGCACGAGCGCCATCTCCAAATTCCGGATGAATTTCATCTGATGCGTCGCCAATCGTCCGTTCTCCTCTTTCGAGAGCGTGGAGGCACCCTCCTCGAGCACCTTGTAGGTCGGCGACGTATCTTCGGTGTCGTTGCCTTCCGTATGGGTGATGGTGGCGCGCAACAGTTCATAGTCCGCGCGGGCGGATTCCAACTTCTTCAATATGAGTTGTCTGAACTCTTCGAGTTCTTCGTCGCTGTATCGGGTCTTTTCCTCTGCCATAGGACTGTTCCGTTTTAGGTTCAAACGTAAAATTAGCTATTATTTCCGAAACCGCCAAATATAATCCGTGCAATCTGGAACTATATTCGCGTAATGCCGATCCGGATCGGTTCATCGTCGATGTCCGAATCCGCGACGATCGCACCCGCAGGCGTTTCGGCGCCGTTTACCTCTACGGCGAGCGTCTGCGAGGCGATGTAGTCGGCGTAGTGCGCCAGCGCCGTTGCGACCAGCGGTTTGCGTTCGATTTCGACCTTGATTCGGTCCGTTACGGCGAAATCCGCCTCTTTGCGGATGTTCTGGATGCGGTTTATCAACTCGCGTGCCACGCCTTCGGCCCGAAGTTCGTCCGTTACCGTGATGTCCAGCGCCACGGTCAGCTTGCCCTCCGTTGCCACGAGCCATCCGGGCATGTCCTCCGACGTGATTTCGAAGTCGGCCGGCGTTACGAGAATCCGTTGACCGTCGATTTCGAGTTCCGTCTGCTCCGACTGCTCGATTTGCACGATGCGTTCTTGCGTGAACTCCGCCGTCATCGCCGCAATCTGCTTCATGTATTTGCCGTAGCGGGGACCGAGCGTCTTGAAGTTGGGCTTGATGTGTTTGGTAATCACACCCGTCGTATCTTCGATGAGCTCCAATTGTTTGACGTTCACTTCGTTCAGAATCAGATTCTGTACGGCCGCGAGGCGTTCGGCCATCGTGGCGTCGAGCACCGGAACGACGATCTTCGTCAGCGGTTGGCGCACCTTGATGGATACCTTGCGGCGCAAGGCCAGCACCATCGACGAGAGTTGCTGGGCCAATTGCATCCGTTCTTCCAAACGGGCGTCGATTCGGCTTTCGTCGGCTGCGGGGTAGTCGGCCAAGTGGACCGAACACTCCGTATGACGTCCGCTCACGGCATTCAAATCCGTGAAAATGCGGTCGCAGATGAACGGTGCGAACGGCGCCGCAAGCAGCGATACCGTTTCCAAACAGGTGTAGAGCGTCTGATAAGCCGCCAGTTTGTCTTCGGTCAGGCCGCCGCCCCAGAAGCGTTTGCGATTGAGGCGGACGTACCAGTTCGACAGGTTTTCGCATACGAAATCCTGAATAGCCCGGGCAGCCGGAGTCGGATCGTAATTTTCGAGCGATTCGATGACCTCTTTCACCAACGTGTTGAGCAGCGAGAGAATCCACCGGTCGATTTCCGGCCGTCGCTCCATCGGAACTTCTGTTTCGCGACCCGTGAATCCGTCGACGTTGGCGTAGAGCACGAAGAACGAATAGGTGTTGTAGAGCGTTCCGAAGAACTTGCGGCGCACTTCGTCCACCCCGTCGGTGTCGAATTTCAGATTGTCCCAAGGTTGCGAATTGGTGAGCATATACCAGCGGGTCGCGTCGGGCCCGTAATCCGCCAGCACCTTGAACGGATCGACGGCGTTGCCCAATCGCTTCGACATCTTGTTGCCGTTCTTGTCGAGTACCAAGCCGCTCGAAATCACGTTCTTGAATGCCACGCTGTCGAACAGCATCGTCGCGATGGTGTGCAGTGTGAAGAACCAGCCGCGGGTTTGGTCGACCCCTTCGTTGATGAAGTCGGCGGGGTAGACTTTCCGGCTGTCCAGCGCCTCCTTGTTTTCGAACGGATAGTGGATTTGCGCGTAGGGCATGGCTCCCGAATCGAACCAGACGTCGATCAGATCGGGTTCGCGGTGCATCGCTTCGCCCTTCGACGAGACGAGCACGATTTGGTCGACGTAGGGACGGTGCAGGTCGATGCGGTCGGTCGAATAGTTCTCTTTCGACATATCGCCGACGCGGAAATTCTTGTAAGGGTTTTCTTTCATGAAGCCCGCCGCTACCGAGCGTTCGATTTCGGCGATCAGCTCCTCGATGGAGCCGATGCACTTCAATTCGCTGTGGTCTTCCGTCGCCCAGATCGGCAGCGGGGTGCCCCAGAAGCGCGAACGCGAAAGATTCCAGTCCACCAATCCTTCGAGCCACTTGCCGAACCGTCCCGAGCCGGTCGATTCCGGACGCCAACGGATGGTTTTGTTCAGTTCGATGAGCCGGTCGCGCAGGGCCGTCGTGCGGATGAACCACGAATCGAGCGGATAGTAGAGCACCGGTTTGTCCGTGCGCCAGCAGTGGGGATAGGAGTGGGTGTGCTTCTCGATTTTGAAAGCCAGACCGGCTGCCTTGAGTAGGACCGACAGGTCGATGTCGAGCGTCGCATCGGCATCGGTCAGCCGTTCGTCGTAGGCATTCTTGACGTATCGGCCCGCATATTCCCCGTATTTTTCGGTATCGACGCAGTTTTTGACGAACTCGGGGTCGAGCTCGTCGAGCAGGAAGAATTTGCCCTGCCGATCGACCATCGGTTGGGTTTTGCCCGCCTTGTCGACCATGAAGAGCGGCGCGATGCCGGCCGCTTTCGCAACGCGGTCGTCGTCCGCACCGAACGTCGGCGCGATGTGTACGATGCCTGTACCGTCTGAGGTCGTAACGTAGTCGCCCGTGATGACCCGAAACGCATCGCCGTACTCCGCAATCGGCTTGACCCACGGAATCAACTGCTCGTAGCGGATGCCGGCTAATTCCGAACCCTTCCAGCTTTCGCCTGTCAGTTCGTAGGTGCCCTCCATCTTTTTGGTGAAGTAGGAGGGCACGAGGTCGCGCGCCATGATGACGGTTTGAGGCGTGTCTGTATAGGGATTGCGGCATTTGATTTTGACGTATTCGATCGTCGGGCCGACGGCCAAAGCCGTGTTCGACGGCAAAGTCCACGGCGTGGTCGTCCATGCCAGAAAATAGAGTGCGCCCTCCACTCCGTTGAAGAGTTTTTCGCTCTCGGCGTTGCGGATGATGCGGAATTGGGCCGTGCAGGTCGTATCTTTCACATCGCGGTAGCACCCGGGCTGGTTCAGCTCGTGGGTCGAGAGGCCCGTGCCGGCAGCCGGCGAGTAGGGCTGAATGGTGTAGCCTTTGTAGAGCAACCCCTTGTTGTAGAGCTGTTTCAAGAGCCACCAAAGCGTTTCGATGTATTTGTTATCGTAGGTGATGTAGGGGTCGTCCATGTTGACCCAATACCCCATCTTGCGGGTCAGGTCTTCCCAGATGCCCGTGAACTCCATCACTGCCTCGCGGCAGGTGCGGTTGTAGGCTTCGATCGTGATTTTCTTGCCGATGTCCTCTTTGGTGATGCCGAGTTTCTTTTCGACGCCTAATTCCACCGGCAGACCGTGGGTATCCCATCCCGCCTTGCGGTGCACGAGGAATCCGCGCTGCGTCTTGTAGCGGCAGAACGTGTCCTTGATGGTGCGGGCCATCACATGGTGGATGCCCGGCATGCCGTTTGCCGACGGGGGGCCTTCATAGAATACGAACGTAGGATGCCCTTCGCGGGTGGAGATGCTTTTGTGGAACGTATCGTCCGCATCCCATTTCCGGAGCACCTCTGCGGCCAATCCGGCCAGATCGAGACCTTTGTACTCTTTGAATTTCATATTTCGGTAACTTTGTTATTAGCAGAAGAAACGATGCAAAGATAAAAATTTTTACGGCTATCCGCAAAACCGTCCCGAAATGCAAAACGCTTGGTTCCGTTGGCTATAATGACTGATTGGGAATGCGGCCTGCGGGGCATGCTTGCGGACTTTCGCAGTCTGCTCACGGATTACAATTTCCGGATGATGCGGGCCGGATTGCCTGCGGCGATCGTGTCGGACGGAATATCGCGCGTAACGACAGCGCCCGCACCGATAATCGAACGGTCTCCGATGGTAACGCCCGGGCAGACGATGACGCCTCCGCCCAACCAACAGTCGTCTCCGATGACGATCGGCCGTCCGGCTTCTCTTCCGGTGGCCCGTTCTTCGGCATCGAACGGATGATGAGCCGTGAGCAGTTGCACTTTCGGCCCCAACATCGTACGGTCGCCGATGCGGATGGGCGCGAGATCCAAAAATACGCAGTCGAAATTGACGAACGCCCCTTTGCCGATATGGATGTTGAACCCGTAGTCGCAATAGAACGGTGCACGGATGAATCCATGGCAGTCCGGACACAATTCGATCATCGTTCGCCGGTAGGCCGTGCCGTGGTCGGTGTGCTCGACGTTGAATCGGTGCATCAGTTGCGTGGCCCGCAGTCGGGCGGCGGTCAGCTCTGCGTCTTTCGGGTCGAACCATTCGCCCCGCGTCATTTTTTCACGTTCTGTCATGGGTCGTCAGTCGAAGGATTGCATTTCGATCAGTTTCGCATAGATGCCGTTTTTCGCCAGCAATTCGGCGTGGGTGCCCTCTTCGGCGATTTTGCCGTGGTCGATGACGATAATTCGGTCGGCGTTGTAGATGGTCGACAGCCGGTGGGCGATGACCACCGACGTGCGATTTCCTGCAAGCAGCTTGTTGAGGGCATCCTGCACGAGCTTTTCGCTCTCGGTATCGAGCGCCGAGGTCGCCTCGTCGAGAATCAGAATTTCGGGGTTTTTCAGCACGGCCCGCGCGATGGAGAGCCGCTGGCGCTGTCCGCCCGAAAGTTTCGAACCGTGATCGCCGATGCCCGTCGCATAACCGTCGGGACATTCGTTGATGAAGGTGTCGGCATTGGCGATGCGGGCCGCTGCCGCAATCTCTTCGGGCGTTGCGCCCGGCTTGCCCATCGCGATGTTCGCCGCGATGGTGTCGTTGAACAGCACCGTGTCTTGCGAAACGACGCTCATGTGGGCGCGCAGGCTCTCCTGTTTGTAGTCGCGCAGCGAAATGCCGTCGATGAGAATATCTCCGGCCGTCGGATCGTAGAAACGGGGCAGCAGTTCGCTCAACGTCGATTTGCCGCCGCCCGAAGGCCCGACCAATGCGACGGTCTGTCCGCGTTTGATTTCGAATGAGATGCCGTTGATGACTTCGCGCGTGCCGTCGTAGGAGAAGTGGACGTCACGGAATTCGATTTTGTCTTTCAGACCGGTCAGTTCGATCGCGTCGGTTTTGTCCTGGATTTCGCTCTGCGCATCGACGATTGTGAAGATGCGCTCGCCGGCGGCGATGCCTTGATTGATGTTCGCGAACTGGTCGAGGATGGTGCGCACAGGGCGGGTGATCTGCGAGAAAATGGCGATGAACGTGAGAAATTCGCTCGCGACGAGCGAATCGTTCATGACGAGCGAACCGCCGAACACCAGCACGACGCCCACGGCCGCGATGCCGAGAAATTCGCTCATCGGCGATGCCAGTTGCTGCCGGCGGGCCATCGAAAGGGTCAGTCGGGAAAAATCGGCGTTGATGTCGTAGTATTTCTGCTTGATGTATCGGGCGGCGTTGTAGCTTTTGATGACTTTGATGCCCGACAGCGATTCTTCGAGCGTTGCGACCATTTCGCCCAAACGTTTCTGGCTTGTGCGGGCCGGATGACGGAGCCGCTTCACGATACTGCCGATGAGCAGGGCCACGATGGGCAGGAAAAGAATCGAAAAAATCGAAAGCTGCCACGAAATGGAAAACATCATGACTAAATAGCCGATGATTAGAGACGGTTCGCGGAAAACCACTTGCAGCGTGTTGGTGATGCAAAACTGCACGACGTTGACGTCCGACGTGATTTTCGAAATGATGTCGCCTTTGCGCTGGTCGCTGAAATAGCCTACGTTCATCTCCACGACGCGCGAGAACATCTCGTCGCGCATCCGTTGGAGGGTGCGCGTGCGCATGGTTTCGGCCGTCCATGAGCCCAAATAGCGGAACAGGTTGCTCAACAGACTGACGCAGATCGTTGCACCGGCCAGCATGATGAGATACTTTTGTTGATCGAAGGTTTCGAATAGCCTGAAATATAGGTAGTTGAATAGCTTCGTAATGTATTGCATGTCCATTTCCACCGGTGGTAGCGTTTCGATGGGTTGCGGGACGATGCCGTCTTTGAATATCGTATCGAGGATCGGGACGATCATCCCGAACGTCAGTGCATTGAAAATCGCGTAGAGCACCGAACAGATGGAATAGGGTACGGTGTATCGGCTGAGGGGGTGGGCGAAACTAAACAGTCGCAGGTAGGTCTTGAACATACCGAAAAGAGGATTGATTTTGTCAATAAATGTCCAAAGATAGATAATTTAAGTGAGAAAATGAAATTCCGGACGGCCGAACCCTCCGGAATCATTGTTTTCGTGTTGTCGCGAAAGTTGCACTAATTGTTCGGATTGTCGTTTTTCTTGCGCGCGCGGATTTTGCGGAAGGGGAGTGCCAATACGCCGAAAAACGCCTCGCCGAAGATGTTGCCCGACATTTTCGAACAGCCTTCGCGGCGTTCGGTGAAGATGATCGGCAGCTCGCGGAGTTTCAGCCCCAGACGCCATGCCGAGTATTTCATTTCGATTTGGAATCCGTAGCCTTTCATCCGAATGGCGTCCAAATCGATCGTTTCCAGCGCCCGACGCGAGTAGCAGACGAATCCGGCCGTAGCGTCGTGCAGGGGCATCCCCGTAACGAGCCGTACGTATTTCGAGGCGAAATAGGAGAGCAGCAGGCGCGACATGGGCCAGTTGACCACGTTCACGCCTTCGACGTAACGCGAACCGATCGCCACGTCGCAACCGTCGGCGATGGCCGCATGCAGCCGCGGCAGATCTTCCGGATCGTGCGAGAAGTCGCAGTCCATTTCGCAGAGGGAGTCGTAGCCGCGTTCGAGCCCCCAACGGAATCCCGTCAGATAGGCCGTGCCGAGCCCCTGTTTGCCGGCGTGTTCCAGTAGGTGGAGCCTTTCGGAAGCCGTTTTCTGCCGCTCGCGCACGAGATCGGCCGTGCCGTCGGGCGAACCGTCGTCGATGATGAGCAAATCGAAAGATGTGTCCAGCGAGAACACTTTGTCGATCATGGCGACGATGTTTTCGCGCTCGTTGTAGGTCGGAATGATTACCAGTTTACGCATAAGGTCGTTTGAAAGGATTCGATAAAGATACGATTTATTTCGTCGATCGCAAGCGTGCGTTGCGGCTTCGACGTTTCATCTTTCGCATTGTCTGCCGGACGGAATCGGTGGTTCGGCGCGATTCGATGATTTTTTGCAGGGCCTTGTCGTAGGTACGGTCGTCGAGCGGACAGTCGTTCGTCAGCCATTCGTAGGTGCGTTCGGGGGCGTTCGAATAGCATTCGGCTACTGCCCAAGCGACCCCCATCCGGACGTAGTAGGCTTCGTGCCGGATGGTGCCCAGCAGCCGCAACAACTCCTCTATATGTTTCGGATCGGTGAAATTCTGCAACGACATGACCGCCGCGAACCGCAGGTCGTAGGGCGCAGCGGACTGGAAATAGGGCTGGATGAATTGCCAGACGGCCTCCCGTTCGTCGGGCCGCAGCTTCCGGCAGAATGCGTCGCACACGGCCCAGTTGTCGATGCGGGGGACGAAGCGGGCCGTGTATGCCAGTCGTTCCTCGATCGTGCAGGGCGCCAGACTGATGACCAATCCTTGGAGCATACGCTCTTCGTAGCAGACCGTATCGGCCGCTTCGATTTCGGCCAGCCACTTCCGCCAATCTTCGCGGAGCAGCTCGCGGGCTATTTTCCGCAGTTGCGGCATCCGCACGCCGAGAATCCCCTCTACACCGGGCAGCAGGTTCGCATTGAACCGGCGGTAGTCGGGGTCGCTGAGTGCCGATAGGCGTTGTCGAAGTTGGAGCATCTCCATCGTAAAATCGCTTGGTTTTGTCGGATTCCGAAAACAAAAGTAATCTTTTTTATAGAAGGTGCGACGGGTTCGGACAAAATATCGTACCTTTGTATCGGATTTCGGGTGGAAAACCGCCTCCGCTTCCCGCTGCAAGGGGCCGATGATCGTCGAGGCGGCGGTTCCGTCCGAACAGTACGTGTGCAAATGAAAAAATTCGTGAAAATCGCAGCCATCACGGTGGTTGCCGTGTTGGCGGTGTTGTTGCTTGCGCCGACGCTTTTCCGTGGAAAGATCGCCCGCATCGTGAAACACGAGGCGAACGAGATGCTTACGGCGCAGCTCGATTTCGAACGGCTGGACATCAGCCTGCTGCGCCATTTTCCGCATGCTTCGGTCGATTTGAAAGGCTTGACCCTCGTCGGATGCGACCGTTTCGAGGGCGATACGATTGTCGCCGCTCAGCGGATTTCGGTGGTGGTCGATTTGCTGTCGCTTTTCCGCGACAGCGGGTTCGAAGTCTCGAAAATCATTCTGGCCCGTCCGGAGTTGCATGCCCATAAACTGGCGGACGGCGCTGTCAACTGGGACGTCATGAAACCGTCGGAAGAGCAGCCGGAGGAGGAGACCCCCGACGAACCGTCGGCTTTCCGACTTTCGTTGCGCGATTTCCGGATTTCCGACGCGGCAATCCGTTACGAGGACGATTCCACGCAGATGCGTTTTTCGACCGAACCTTTGTCCTTGCGCTTGCGGGGCGATTTGTCGGCCGATCGTACCGACCTCGATCTGCATCTTGCGGCCAAGGCCCTGCGTTTCGTGTCGGGCGGCATTCCATTGTTGAACGGCGCCGATGCCGAGCTCGATGCGGCGATCGAAGCCGACTTGGCCAACAACCGGTTTACGTTCTCCGATAACAAATTCCGGCTAAATGCCATCGAATTGGGGCTCGACGGCTGGGTCGAACTGGCCGAAAACGCCGTGAAGATGGATTTGACCGCCGGTTGCGAACGGGTGCAGTTCAAGGATGTGCTTTCGTTGATTCCGGCCTTCTATACGCGCGATTTCCGTAATCTGACGGCTGGCGGGGCTTTGTCCATGGCGTTGTGGGCCCGCGGCGAACTTTCGGGTCGGAACGTGCCGGCATTCGAATTGAAAGCCGGTGTCGAAAACGGTCATTTCCAGTACGCTTCGTTGCCCAAGGCGGTAACCGACATCAACATCGCGGCGCGGGTGGCCAATCCGGGCGGCGACATGGATAAAACGGAGGTCGACCTTTCGAAATTCGGGTTGCGGATGGCCGGAAACGCCCTTTCGGCAACGCTTTATGCGACGAATCTCGTCTCCGATCCCTCGTTCCGCGCTTCGGCGAACGGTCGGGTCGATCTGGGAGCCGTGAAGGAGGTCTATCCGTTGGACGAAAACGTTGCGTTGAACGGTCTCGTTACGGCCGACGTCAAGGTATCGGGCCGCATGTCCGCCATCGACAAAAAACAATACGAGAAATTGGGCGCTTCGGGCACGTTCGTCATTGAGCAGTTGGCGTTGAAACTCGCCGGTCTGCCCGACGTGCAAATCCGTCGCGCGGCAGCCACGATTACACCGGAATCTATGACGCTCGGGGATTTCGGAATGACCGTCGGACGCAGCGATCTTTCGGCCAACGGACAACTGACGGGGTATCTCGGTTATCTGTTGCGCGGTGCGCAGCTTTCGGGCCGGTTGTATGTCAAATCGGATTTGCTTGATCTGAATGAAATCATGGCGGCGCTTCCGCAGTCGGAGATGACGGAGGAGGCGGCTTCGGAGGAAGTCGCCGAACCGGCCGCTCCGTCCGATGCGCAGGTCATCGAGGTGCCGCGCAATCTGAATCTTTCGCTTTCGACCGAGTTGCACAAAATTCTTTTCCAGAAGATGACGATTACGGAGCTGACCGGCAAGATGGGAGTTGCCAATGGCGTGCTGTCGCTCGACGGACTGAAAATGCAGTTGTTCGACGGTCGTGTGATGGCATCGGGCAGCTATTCGACGGCGGTCGATCCGCAGCGTCCGCAAGTGAAACTTTCGGCTGACGTGGCCGGCGCTTCGTTCTCGAAGACTTTCGAGGAGTTGGAGATGATCCAGAAGCTGGTGCCGATATTCGCCAAGACCGGCGGCGACTATTCGATGTCGCTCAATCTCTCCACGGCGCTCGATTCCACGATGTCGCCCGATTTGCAGTCGCTCGATGCCACGGGCGAAATCCGTTCGGCCAACATTCACGTGCAGAATATCGGGGCATTCGATGCGCTGGCCAAGGCGTTGAACAACGATGCGCTGAAGAAGATCGAGGCGAAAGACGTAACCATCCGCTTCACCGTTCGCGACGGGCGGATCACCACGCAGCCGTTCGATCTGAAGATGGGCGGCATCAAGATGAATCTGTCGGGCTCAACGGGCCTCGATCAGACGATCGATTACGTCGGCAAAGTCAATCTGCCGTCGGGCGCAGCGGGCGGTGTGCTCCAGTCCGTGAATGTCAATATCGGCGGTACGTTCTCCTCGCCGAAAATCACGCTCGGCGTCAAGGAGGCGGCCCAGGAGGCGGTGAAGAATATCGTGGATCAGCAGATTCAGAAATTGACCGGCAGCGCATCGCTTTCGGAAGAGGTGCAGAAGCAGGCCGACCGCTTGCGGGACGAAGCGAAGAAAGCCGGCGAAAAGCTGATCGAAGCGGCTCAAGCGCAGCGCCAGAAATTGATCGATGCCGCAGCGCCCAAAGGGGCTTTGGCTAAAATCGCGGCCCAGAAAGCGGGCGATAAATTGGTTTCCGAGGCGGAGAAACAGGCAGAAAAACTGGCGGCTGAAGCCGAATCGCAGATTGCGAAACTGACGGCGGAAAAGACGCAGGAATAAGTTGTGCGCAGGCAGCAGGCACCGATGCAGGGCGTTATCCGCAAGGAGGACGCCCTGCGTCATTTCGGGAGGCTGTCGCAATAGAGGCTGTCGGGAGGGGTTAGACCCGTCGAATCGAGTCGGGCGATGGCCTCTTCGACGGCTTCCCGCAATTGTTCTTCGAGCGGGTCGAGCCCGATATGCAGTCGGACGTGTTGTTGCGGGTGGAGCAGGATTTCGGATACCGAATCGCGACCGGTTAGGGTAATCCGGCAAAGGAGCTCCTTGCGGGCGATGTCGCATGTAAGCCGAAAACGGTTGTCCGAGATGACGCACGAATCGAGAATCGAATCGTCCGCTGCCTTGCGCAGGTAGGCGCGCGGATGCCCGACGATGCAGAGCTGATCGCTGAATATCCCTTCGACGGTCGCTGTGCGGGTGTTATCGTGCAGGGCTGCGATGCCGGTCGCCGCAATCGCGAGCAGAACCAACAGGAAAATCGCGCAGTTTCTCATTATTCTAAAATTTTAGTACAAATATAAACTAAAATTTTCGTAATGACAAATCCAATTTCCGATAGGAGGGTATTCGTAAGGGTGAGGATATTTATAATGGGAAAATAGCTATTTTGGGGCCTGCAAAGTCGTGGGACGCAGCCTGCGGAGTGCCGCGAAACGAAGTAAGCGAACCTTCGCCCGCCGAGGCTGCGGCTCGCGCGGCTCCCGAGAGCCGCAAATAATTACCTGAATAAGCAAAAAGCCGAAAGCGGATACTTTCGTTTACCCCCCCCCAAGTTCCTACCAAGGCAGGGGCTTCGGTCAGGACCCGCAAGGTTATTTGGGATACTATTCGTGTGAAATCGTATTTAGTCGCCTAATTTTACTTGAAAATAGGCGGCACCGCTTCGACGGGCGGCTTCGAGACCGATGGCTGAATCTTCGAAAATCAGCGTTTCGGACGGCGTGCAACCCTCCCGACGTATGACTTCTAAAAAGCAGTCCGGCGCCGGTTTGCTTACGGCGATGTCCGTGCCTGCGAGAATCCCGTCGACCCGACCTTTCGGCGCATTGCTTTCCTGTCGCTCATCTTTCGGTACTTCGCTTTCCGGCCCGCCGATGCCCAAGAAGCGCATCGCGTTCTCGATGTTGGCGCGGCTACCCGTCGATACGATCCACACCCGTCCGCCCTGTCGCCGGAATTGCTGGCAGAAGTTCCACAACGGCTCGTTCAGCCGGACGGTATCGAAAAAGGTGGGGTAAAGTTCGATTTTGCGTCTTCGCAGGCGTTCCCGTTCGGCCGGGTCGTCGATGCCGAAACGGGTGAGAAATTCCTCGCACCGCATACCGAAATAGCGGGCTTCGTACTCCGCTTCGGTGAGCGGATAGCCCGCCTCGCGGAGCGTCGCGACGTAAGCCGCCGTATTGGCTCGTCGGGTGTCTGCCAATGTTCCGTCGAAATCGAGCAGGATCAATCGGATGCGTCGGTCGTCCATCTTTCGGCAGGGGTCAGTCGAACGATTGCATGCCGGTTTGGGCAATGCGCATCATGCGTTGGTATTCGGTCGGGGAGAGCTCCATGAAGAAGTAATGGATCGGATCGACCCGGATGCCGTTGTAACGTACCTCGTAGTGGAGGTGCGGGGCCAGCGACAGGCCCGTATCGCCCGACAGCGCGATGATGTCGCCCCGATGGACGGTCTGCCCTTTGCGCACGTTGAATTTGCTCAAATGGTGGTACGAGGTCTCGTAGCCGTTTCCGTGGTCGATGATGAGGGTCATGCCCGACGTCGAGTTACGCATCGTCGCATCGCGCACGACGCCGTCGGCCGTAGCGAAGACGCTCGACCCTTCGGGAACGGTGTAGTCCACGCCCTGATGCGATTGCAGCGTCTTGTAGAACGGATGGTAGCGCATGCCGTACGAGGCGGTCAGCAGCGTGAGCCGTTTGTTGATAACGGGCTGGATTGCGGGAATCCGGTCGCAGTTGCGTCCGGCCGAGTCGATGCGGGCCTGCACCAACCTATAACTGTCATTCAGTCGGGTAAGCTGTTTTTCCAACGAGGAGGTGCCGTTTTTCAGCTCTTTGCGGAGCTGCCGCGACGAACGGTTGACGATATTTTCGTAGGTTACCGCCTGTTTGTTTTCGAATTCGGAGTCGAAATCGTAGGGCTCCGATTCGAAGAGCGTCCGGAAAACATGGCGGTCGCGCGCCTTTACGTTATCCACGACGAGCATCAGCGAATCGTAGCGGGCCGTGAGCCGGTCGTATTCGCGCTGCAGTCCATCGGTCGAATGTTTCATGGCATACTCGTAGGGCGTATCGAAAAAGATCGAGAAGCCGACGTAATAGAGTACCGCCGCACCGATCCACACGAAAAGATGTACGATCGCACGGATGATTTTCTGCTTGCGGCGTTTGCGGCGGCGTAGCCGTTCGAGGGTCTTTTCACGGGGCGTCATATCATTCGTATTTGGTTTCGCGCAGATGCTCCATCAGGTGGTCGTACTCTTCGGGGGTCATGTCGCGGTTGAAATAGTTGATCGGATTGACGGGTACGCCCTTGCGGATGACTTCGTAATGAAGATGAGGCCCCTGCGAGATGCCCGTATTGCCCGTTTCGGCGATCAGTTGGCCGCGTACGACCTTCTGTCCCTTCTTGACGTGCACGCGCGAAAGGTGGGCGTAGCGGGTCTTGTAGCCGAATTCGTGGTCGAGCAGCACCATGTGGCCGTAGCCGCCGTTGTAGCCGTGTTCGTCTGCGATTTCGACCGTCGCGTCGCCCGTCGCGAAGACCGGCGTTCCGCGGTCGCATCCGAGGTCGATTCCCTTGTGCGGCCGGACGTAACCCAATACGGGATGGAGCCGGTGCATGCTGAAAGCGCCGATGTGGTCGCCGTGCAGCGCTTTCCGGCTGATGGGCCAGATGGCGGGAATCGCCGTGGAGAGCTGCTCCTTGTTGCGGGCCAGCGATTGCAGTTCGTCCATCGAGACCGATTCGAGATAGACCTCGCGGGCCAGTGCATCGAGCTGTTGCCACGTGCCGATCATCAACGGAGCGAAGTCGTCTTCGGCCATGTGGGCGTATTTCGTGTCGGGATAGGGCTGCCAAACGCCTTCGATGAGGAGCGTGTCGGTCCCGAAAAGCGAACGATAGACGTTGTTGTCCCGCGTGCGGATGTCGTCGATGCTGCGCTGGGCCGTGCGGATGCGGTCTTGCAGGATGCGGTAGCGGATAATCAGCTCGCGGTTGTCGCGGTTGATGCGGTAGATTTTCGGCGTATAGAAAAAGTAGGAAAATACGACGTTGACCACCGAAACGAGGATGAATCCGAGCAGAATTTTACGCAGCAACCGGTAGGTGCGCAGCCGGAACGGAGCGTTCACCGCCTTGTGCGTAAGCGCTTCGGCCTCGCTGGCGAACGTCTCGACGTCGGGTCTCCGGACAAATCGTTTCATGGTCAAAAAACTGCTTTGATTCGTGCAAATTTAGCGTAATTTGTGTAATTTTGCAACCCGAATGATAAACGGAATAATCGGATAAAACAGTATAGGATGGAATCGAATAAAATTCGACAGGTCTTTCTCGACTTCTTCGAGAGCAAGGGACATCACATCGTGCCGTCGGCGCCGATGGTCGTCAAGGGCGACCCTACGCTGATGTTCACCAATGCGGGCATGAACCAGTTCAAGGATATTTTTCTGGGCAACGCTCCGCGCAAATATCCGCGGGCCGCGGACACGCAGAAGTGCCTGCGCGTGTCGGGCAAACACAACGATCTGGAAGAGGTCGGCCACGACACCTACCACCATACGATGTTCGAGATGCTGGGCAACTGGTCTTACGGTGATTATTTCAAGAAGGAGGCGATCGAGTGGGCGTGGGAGCTGTTGCACGACGTCTATCGGCTGCCGGCCGAGCGGATGTACGCTACGGTGTTCGAAGGCAGCGCCGAAGACGGCGTGCCGTTCGACCAAGAGGCCTACGATTATTGGCGCCGCTTCCTGCCTGAGGATCACATCATACGCGGCAACAAACACGACAATTTCTGGGAGATGGGCGAAACGGGCCCTTGCGGACCCTGTTCGGAAATCCACTTCGATTTGCGCGATGAAGCCGAAATCGCGGCCAAGCCGGGCCGCGAAATGGTCAATACGGGCCATCCGCAGGTAATCGAAATCTGGAACCTCGTCTTCATGCAGTTCAATCGCAAGGCCAACGGCTCGTTGGAGGAGCTGCCGGCGCGGAACGTCGATACGGGCATGGGTTTCGAACGCCTCTGCATGATTTTGCAGGGCAAGAAGTCGAATTACGACACCGATGTTTTCCAGCCCACTATCGGCCGGATTGCCGCGATGGCGGGCAAGAAGTACGGCGACGACCCCAAGGCCGATGTCGCCATGCGCGTCATTGCCGACCACTTGCGGGCCATTGCGTTTTCGATCGCCGACGGACAGCTGCCGTCGAACGTCAAGGCGGGTTATGTGATTCGCCGCATTCTGCGTCGGGCCGTGCGTTACGGTTATACTTATCTCGGCTTCACCGAACCGACGCTTTGCAAGCTCGTCGCCGGATTGGTCGAGCAGATGGGCGGCCAGTTCCCTGAGCTGAAAGCACAACAGGGGCTGATCGAAAAGGTCATCGAGGAGGAGGAGGCCGCTTTCCTGCGTACGTTGGCGACGGGTATCAATCTGTTGGACGGCGTTATCGCGGAGACGAAACAGGCCGGTAAGAAGGAGATTCCGGGCGCCAAGGCGTTCGAGCTGTACGATACGTTCGGATTCCCGATCGACCTGACCGAGTTGATCGCCCGCGAGCAGGGCGTCGGCGTCGATCTGGCGGCTTTCGAAAAGGAGCTGCAGGCGCAAAAGCAGCGTTCGCGCAATGCGGCGGCTGTCGATACCGACGATTGGGTGGAGTTGTTCCCCCTCGCCGAGAGTGTCTTCACGGGGTACGATACGTTGACCGAGGAGGTGCGCATCGCACGCTATCGCCGCGTTACGTCCAAGGGCAAGACCTCCTATCAGTTGGTTTTCGACCGTACGCCGTTCTACGGCAATTCGGGCGGCCAGATCGGCGACGTCGGATTCGTCGAGCATGCCGGCGAACGGATTCCGGTCGTGGCGACCGAGAAGGAGAACGGTCTGATTATCCACATCGTCGAGACGCTTCCCGAGCAGATCGAAGCACGGTTTACGGCCGTTGTCGATGCCGAAAAACGCCAGTCGGCCGCCAACAACCACTCGGCGACCCACTTGATGCACGAAGCCTTGCGCAAGGTGCTCGGCAAGCACGTCGAGCAGAAAGGCTCGATGGTAACGCCCGAGTTGCTGCGTTTCGACTTTTCGCATTTCCAGAAGGTAACGCCCGAACAGTTGCGCGAGGTCGAACGGTTGGTGAATGCCGCCATTCGGGCCAATTATCCGTTGGAGGAGAATCGCAACGCCACGAAAGAGGAGGCCGCCGCTTGCGGTGCGATGATGTTGTTCGGCGAGAAGTACGGCGACCGTGTGCGCATGGTGCGTTTCGGTACGTCGGTCGAGTTGTGCGGCGGTACGCACACCAGTGCCACGGGTAACATCGGGTTCTTCAAGATTCTGTCCGAAAGTGCCGTTTCGGCCGGTGTCCGCCGAATCGAGGCCGTTACGGGCAAAGGGGCCGAGGAGGTGGTTTATGCGGCCGAGGACGCGATGCGCAATGTGGCGGAGTATCTCAACAATCCGCAGGTGTTGCAGGCCGTGAAGAAGATGCTGGAAAGCAACGAATCCCTCTCGAAAGAGGTCGAGACGTTGCGCCGCGAACAGGTGCAGCAGATGGCCGAACAGATTCTTGCATCGACGCCCGAACGTGACGGAATGCAACTGCTTACCCGATTGTTGCATCGGATGCCCGAATTCGTCAAGGATCTGGCCTATACGTTGCGGGCGCGGGCGCCGCGGTTGGTCTTCGTCGTCGGTTCCGAGAACGGCGGTAAACCGTCGTTGACAGTGATGCTGGGCGAGGAGATCACGGCGCGCGGCGTGAATGCCGGTGCCGTGGTGCGCGAAGCGGCCAAGTTGATTCAGGGCGGCGGCGGCGGTCAGAACTTTTTCGCAACGGCCGGCGGCAAGAACGTCGAGGGGTTGCAGGCTGCAATCGACAAGGCCGTAGAGTTGATTAAAAGTCAAATCGCCTGAACCGGTGATTCAGGTCGCTCGGCAGCCGGATCGGACAATCGGGTTGATTGATGAAGCACCCGATTGGAATTTGCAAAATCGCGGAACGCAGCCTGCGGAGGGGAGCTGTGGCGAGCCTCCGCCGCCCCGAGGCTGCGGCTCGCACGGCTCGCAGAGCCGCATTTAATTAGGCAAAGCGACGCTTCCGATTCGTAAAAAAACGGATCGAAAAGTTGGGCGAATGAATAGTTGAGCAAATTAATAAATGTCAAAGATATGAATAATCGAAAAGTTCTTTTGATGATTCTCGACGGGTGGGGCAATGGCCACCACGACAAAGCGGATGTCATTTCGACCGTCCATCCCGCTTATATTTCGGCGATGACGGCCCGTTATCCCCATGCCGAATTGCGTACCGATGGCGAAAACGTCGGTCTGCCCGACGGCCAGATGGGCAATTCGGAGGTCGGACACTTGAATATCGGGGCCGGTCGGGTCGTTTATCAGGATTTGGTGAAGATCAATCGGGCTTGCCGCGATTGTTCGATTTTGAAGAACCCCGAAATCGTCAAGGCGTTCGAATATGCCAAGCAGAAGGGGGCGAACGTCCACTTCATGGGGTTGGTCTCCGACGGCGGCGTCCATTCGTCGCTCGAACATCTGTTGACATTGTGCGACATCGCGGCCGAATACCGGATCGAGCATACCTACGTGCATTGCTTCATGGACGGTCGCGATACCGACCCGCACAGCGGCAAAGGATTTATTAATCAGCTTGAGGAGCACCTTGACGGTGGGAAGAAGGGGATGATCGCCACGGTCGTCGGACGTTATTATGCGATGGATCGCGACAAACGCTGGGAGCGAATCAAAATCGCCTACGATGCGTTGGTCGAAGGCGTCGGCGAGCAGGCGACGGATATGGTCGCAGCGGTGCAGAAATCCTACGATGCCGACGTTACGGACGAGTTCATCAAACCGATCGTCCGCGTCGACGGTGCCGGTCAGCCGGTCGGTCTGATTCGGCCGAATGACCTCGTGATTTTCTTCAATTACCGGAACGACCGCGCTAAGGAGCTGACCGTCGTGCTGACGCAGGAGGATATGCCCGAACAAGGCATGCACACCTTGCCGCTTTACTATTGCTGCATGACGCCCTACGATGCGAAGTTCACGGGGCTGCATATCCTGTTCGACAAGGAGAACGTGCCCGATACGATCGGCGAATGGGTTTCGAAGCAGGGTTTGCGTCAGTTGCGCATCGCCGAGACGGAGAAATATGCCCATGTTACGTTCTTCTTGAACGGCGGCCGCGAAGAGAAATTCGCCAACGAGGAGCGGATTTTGGTCGCTTCGCCGAAGGTGGCGACCTATGACTTGCAGCCCGAAATGTCGGCTCCCGAGGTGGCTGACAAATTGGTCGCCGCACTCGATGAACAAAAGTTCGATTTCATCTGTCTGAACTTCGCCAACGGCGATATGGTGGGCCATACGGGCGTTTACGATGCCATCGTCGCGGCGGTCAAGGCGGTCGACAAGTGCGTCGAAAAGGTGGTCGAAGCAGCCAAGCGCAACGGCTACGAAGTGGTGCAGATCGCCGACCACGGCAATGCCGACAATGCGGTCAATCCCGACGGTACGCCCAACACGGCGCATTCGCTCAATCCGGTGCCCATCGTGGTGGTTTCGGATCGCGTCAAGGCCGTGCACAACGGCATTTTGGCCGATGTCGCGCCTACGGTGCTGAAGTTGATGGGTCTCGAACAGCCTGCCGAGATGACCGGCAAGT
Organism: uncultured Alistipes sp.; assembly: GCA_947591475.1. GTDB lineage: Bacteria > Bacteroidota > Bacteroidia > Bacteroidales > Rikenellaceae > Alistipes. The sequence goes on along the minus strand of CANQDE010000005.1, from coordinate 158,194 downwards.
CGCTCGTGGAGTTCAAGTAACGATAGTTATTATATATAAGGTATCGCCCCTGCTGTTGGAAAAATTCTGCGGCAGGGGCGATTCTTACTCGCTACGGTTGAGGCCTGTTAGTGCGATTCGATGTATTCGCGGATGTTCCGTATGATGCAGTCGATCAGCACGTCGATGGCTTCGACGGGCGACCACGCATTGTGCGGCGAAAGCACCAGCCGGTCGGGTTCGCGGACGGCGAGCAGCGGGTTCCCGACCTCCATCGGCTCGTGTTCGAAGACGTCGAGCGCTGCTCCGGCGAGCTGTCCCGCATCCAATGCTTCGGCCAAGGCCTTTTCGTCGACGATGCCGCCGCGGGCGACGTTGATTAAAAGGGCCGATGGTTTCATCTGGGCCAATTCGGCGGCTCCGATCAATCCGTGCGTGCGCGGTGTCAGCGGGGCATGGATCGACACGATGTCCGCCGTGCGGAGCAGTTCATTGAGCGGCAAGGCGGGGTAGGGCTCTTCGCGTGCGACGCCCGAGACCGACGTGTAGACCACGCGGCAGCCGAGCGCTTCGGTGACCCGCCCAACGGCGTGGCCGATGTTCCCCAATCCGATGATGCCCCACGTCTTGCCGTACAGTTGATAGGTCGTTCGGCCGAAATAGAATTGCCGGGCCGCTCCCGCATATTCGGTTTTGACGTAACGGTCGTAATAGCCGATTTGCCGCATCAGTGCGATGGCCGCTCCGATGGTGGTTTCGGCCACCGCGTGGGTCGAGTAACCCACGGCGTTCTTTACCGTGATGCCCAATTCGGCGGCGGCTTCGAGGTCAATGTGGTTCATGCCCGTTCCGGCGACGCAGATCATGCGCAGTCGCGGCAGTGCCTGCATCGTCGCGCGGTCGAACGGCACTTTGTTGGTGATTGCGATGTCGGCTTCGCGGCAGCGGTCGAGCAGCTCCTCGCGTGTCGTGGTTTCGTAGCCCGTGTACGCACCTAATGCTCGGATGGCGGCCAGATCGGCCCCTCCGAGGCTGTATTGATCCAAAAAGACGATGTTCGGTTGCATGGTTTCGCGATTTTCGTTCATTTCATTTCTCCGATCAGGTCGCGGATGACGACCGACGCACAGCCGATGCCGAAAAGGGCCGGCAGATAGGAGATCGTTCCGACATTCGATTTTTTGTTCTCCTCTTCGCAGACGATCATCGCCCCTTCGCGGATCGGTTCCGGCGAAAAGACCGCCCGGAACCCCGTGCGGATGCCGATTTTGTGCAGCCGTTTGCGCAGCATGTGGGCCAGCGGACAATGGTGGGTCTTCGAGATGTCGGCGATTTCCATCTGTGTCGGGTCGGTCTTCGCGCCGGCCCCCATCGAACTGACGACCTTCATCTGTCGCTCCAGCGCGCCCGCAATCAAGGCGAGTTTCGGCGACAGCGTGTCGATGGCGTCGATTACATAATCATAGGGAGTAGCGTCGAGCAATGTATAGGTTTCTTCGTCGCGGATGTATTTGGCGACGACCGTCAGCTCCAGTTCGGGAGCGATGTCCCGCAGCCGTTCGGCCAGCACCTCGGCTTTCGGACGGCCTATGGTCGAGTGCAGGGCCACTAACTGCCGGTTGATGTTCGACGGCGAAACGACATCGGCATCGGCGATGGTCATGCGTCCGATACCCGCCCGCACGAGCATCTCGGCGGCATAGGCGCCCACGCCGCCCAATCCGACGACCAACACGTGCGCCCGCCGCAAACGTTCGAGTTTTTCGTCGCCCAACAACAGCGACGTACGTTCCATCCACGAGGGTATCATTTCGGCTCGAATAGTTTTTTATAATTTTCCAACGTACTTTTTATTAACAGCTCTTTCGGTAATCCGAGGAGTTGCGATGCTTGTTCATATATCTCTTTGATGGGCGTCTCGCTTTCGTCGGTCTCGAAAAAAAGGTGCGACAGCGGGGTGATGCGCATCGCTTCGATGCTCTTCGGCGAACGGAATGTCCGCTCGCCGAACGAAAGGTAATGGCCTGCGGCGATGGCTTGCCGTGCCTGTTCGGGCGAACCGATGAATCCGTGGAAAATCGCAGCTCGCGGCGGACGGGCCTTGAGTTCGCGCATCACTTCGTTGAATGCCCGCACACAATGCAGGACGACGGGCAGTCCGTATTGCCGGGCCAGCTCTAATTGAGCGCGGAAAGCGGCATATTGGGCCTCCTTCGGGACGGGCTGTGCGAAGTCGAGCCCGATTTCGCCGATGGCCTGCGCCGTTTCATCGAGCGGCAGCAACGAGGCGACCGGAATTCGGTCGGTGTCCCACGGATGGATTCCGACGGTGCGGAGTTCGATGCCGCGACCCATCGGCCGATGGGTGTGGATATTCACGTATGTCGGGGAGGGTTCCATCTTTTGACAAAGATACGAAAAAGCTGAGAGCAAAAAAGCAAAACTTGTTTGCATTTTTTGCCGAGACGGAGTATCTTCGGCGAAGCCAAAGATAAAAAAGTTGAGTGCAGAAGCAATTTTTTATTAGCGCAGGAGCCCGTTATCTTGCTTTCGACGCTCATCAATGCTTCCTCCGATCTTTTATTAAAAGTTACGATTCGTGCCAGTTAATGAAAAAGCGGGACGAAGACTGCGGAGGACGCCAAGGGCGGGCCTCCGCGGGCGGAGGCTTCGTCCCGCGCGGCCCATCGGGCCGCTGACATTGCGGATAGAACGGAGGGCAGCGAAGAATGCCTTGATAAGCATCGTAACGCTCCACCGCATCGGGAGCCGCTTTCAAAAGCGGCGCAGCGAAAGATAAACAGAATTTTTTAAGTAAATTTAGAAAATAATGTTCCGATTCGCTGTTTTCTCGAAAAAAATGCGTACTTTCGCACGCTATTATAGTGTTAGCACGCTAACAGCCCAGACGAAGACAGAAATTTAGGTGCCAATAGTTATAGAATTACTCCGCAAATTGCCATAGACAGAATTACTAAGCAAATCAATAATACCATGTCGAAAATCATTACTTTACGCAAGGGTCTCGACATCAATTTGGAGGGCAAACCCTGCGCAGCGACGGTGGATGCGCCGATCGCTGCGGAGTATGCGCTTTCGCCGCTCGATTTCGAGGGCGTAACTCCCAAACTGCTGGTTAAAGCGGGCGACAAGGTGAAAGCCGGTACGCCGTTGTTCTTCAACAAGTACAACGAGCGCGTGCTCTTTACCTCGCCGGTTAGCGGTACGGTAACTGCCGTCAACCGCGGCGAGAAGCGCAAGGTGCTTTCCGTTACGGTCGCGCCCGACGCCCAGCAAAGTTACGAGGAGTTCGCTAAGCTCGATCCGACGCAGGCTTCGCGCGATGAATTGATCGAACTGTTGCTTCATGCCGGTTTGTGGCCGATGCTCGTGCAGCGTCCCTACGGCATCATCGCCGATCCGGCCGATACGCCGAAAGCCATCTTCGTCTCGGCTTTCGATTCAGCCCCGTTGGCCCCCGATTACAACTATGTGTTGCGCGATGAACAGGCCAATCTGCAAGCTGGTATCGAGGTGTTGAGAAAATTGTCCGGCGGCAAGGTGCACCTTTCGATGCGTGCCGGTGCCGAGGGCAACATGCCTCAGCTCAAGGGCGTCGAGCTGCACACTTTCGCTGGAAAGCATCCCGCAGGTAATGTCGGTGTGCAGATTCATCACATCGATCCCGTCAACAAGGGCGAGGTCGTGTGGACGGTGAATATCCAAGATTTGGCTATCATCGGCCGATTGGTGCTTACCGGTCGCGTCGACATGACCCGTATCATCGCCGTCGACGGTTCCGAGGTCTCGAAACCGCAGTATTATCGCGTGATTGCGGGCGCTCGCGTCGATTCGTTCCTCGCGGGCAACCTCAAACCGCAGAAAGAGGGCGATTCGGTGCGCGTCATCTCGGGCAACGTACTTACGGGAACCAAGACCGCGATGGATGGATTCCTCGGCTATTATGCCAATCAGGTAACGGTCATCCCCGAAGGCGACAAATACGAACTGCTGGGCTGGGCGATGCCCCGTTTCAACAAGTTCTCGGTGTCGCGGGCCTATTTCTCGTGGCTTTGCCCCAAAAAGGCCTATCGGCTGGACACCAATATGAATGGCGGGGAACGTCCGTTCGTCGTAACGGGACTTTACGAACGTTATCTGCCGATGGACATCTATCCGATGTATTTGTTGAAGGCCTGCTTGGCCGGCGATATCGAAAAGATGGAAAATCTCGGCATCTACGAGGTCGTCGAGGAGGATTTCGCGCTGTGCGAGTTCGTCGATCCGTCGAAAATCGACATCCAGCAGATCATCCGCGACGGTATTAACTTAATGATTAAGGAGGCTTAAACGTTATGAGTTCGATTCGTAATCTGGTGGATAAAATCAAGCCCACGTTCGCCAAGGGCGGCAAATTGGGCTTCTTGGAGTCGACGTTCGATGCGTTCGAAACGTTCCTCTTCGTGCCGAATACCACGACGCGCCGCGGGGCCCACATCCGCGACTGCAACGACATGAAACGGACGATGATTATGGTCGTCGTCGCATTGATGCCCGCCCTGCTGTTCGGTATGTACAACGTCGGGTATCAGCACTTCCTTTCGCAGGGGGCGACGCCCGCGTTCTGGGCCTCGTTCTGGTTCGGATTCCTCAAGGTGCTGCCGATGATCGTCGTCTCCTACGTCGTCGGGCTCGGCATCGAGTTCGGCTTCGCGCAGGTGCGCGGGCACGAGGTCAACGAGGGATTCCTCGTTACGGGCCTTTTGATTCCGATGATCATGCCGGTCGATATTCCGTTGTGGATTCTCGGCCTTTCGACCGCTTTCGCCGTCGTATTCGGCAAGGAGGTCTTCGGCGGTACGGGGATGAATGTATTCAATCCCGCGCTGGTTGCTCGCGTGTTCGCGTTCCTCGCCTACACGCCCTCGATGTCGGGCACCAAGGTCTGGATCGCCGGTCTGACCTCCGGCGAAGGCGTGGTCGACGGATTTTCCGGTGCGACGCCGCTCGAAAATCTCGTAACGACCGGTACATTGGGCTGTGCTCTTGATAAACCTTATACGCCGATGGATGCCTTCCTCGGCTTCATCCCGGGCAGCGTCGGCGAGACCTCGACGGTCGCTATTCTGATCGGTGCGGCCATCCTGCTCTTTACGGGCGTCGCATCGTGGCGGACGATGATTTCGGTATTCGTCGGAGGCTTGGCGATGGCTTTGGTCTTCAATGTTTGCGGATCGTCGGCCTATGCGCAGATTCCGGGCTGGTATCATCTGATTATCGGTGGTTTCGCGTTCGGTGCGGTCTTTATGGCCACCGACCCTGTTACGTCGGCCCAGACAGCGACGGGACAGTATATCGTCGGTTTCTTGATCGGTCTGTTGGCCGTGCTGACCCGCGTCGTCAATCCGGCCTATCCCGAAGGCATGATGCTCGCCATTCTGTTCATGAATGCGATGGCGCCTTTGGTCGACCACTACGTCGTCGAGGCCAGCATCAAGCGGAGAAACACACGTATCAAAACGGCAAAATAGGTGAGCGCTATGGCAACGAAAAAATTCAGATGCAACGTCTGCGGCTATCTCCACGAAGGAGCCGCCGCACCCGAAAAGTGCCCCGTATGCGGTGCTCCCGCTTCGGAGTTCACGGAGTTGAAATCGGAGAAAAAGAGTTGGTGGCACGATAAGAACAGCAACGTTTACATCGTGGTTTATGCGACGGTGATGGTCGTTATCGTGGCTGCCTTGCTGGCCGTAACCGCCCTGTCTTTGCAGGGTCGGCAGCGGGCCAATACGCTCAACGAAAAGAAAGAGGCGATCCTCGCTTCGCTCGGTGCGGCTGAACAGAATTACGACGAATACATTGCGGCTTATGCGGTCGATGCGCAGGGCGAGCGAATCGAATCCGTTTCGGCGGACGAGGCTTTGCAGATGCTCTTCGACTTGAAGAAAGCCGAGGCGGATGCCACCTATCCCGTGTTCGAGGCGGCCGACGGTCGAATCGTTCTGCCGGTCAACGGTACGGGCCTTTGGGGGCCGATCTGGGGGTATGTCGCATTGGAGAAAGATATGAATACGGTGTCGGGCGCTGTGTTCGGTCATCAAGGCGAGACGCCGGGTCTCGGCGCCGAGATCGCGACGGAAAAATATCAACAGAAATTCGTCGGAAAGCAGATTTTCGACGGCGCGCAGTTCGTGTCGATCGTGCTCCGCAAGGGCGGGGCGCAAGACCCCGAACACGAGGTGGATGCCATTACGGGCGGCACGAAGACTTCGGACGGCGTAACGGCTATGCTGAAAACCAGTCTCGGTCATTATCTGCCGTTGCTGGAGGCCCGCCGTAATGCTTCGGCAGGAGCGGAGGCCGCAGTCGTAACGGAATCCGCCGATACGACGGTCGGGGAGGCGGTTCCCGTCGCCGAAGAAGTGTCTAACGATGAAAAGGATGCGAACAAATGAGTATGAACGATAAGAATTTCAAATATCTGACCGGCCCGTTCTCCGCGAACAATCCGGTCATCGTGCAGATACTGGGTATCTGCTCGGCACTGGCCGTTACCGTGCAGCTGAAACCGGCTATCGTCATGGCGTTGTCGGTAACCGTCGTTACGGCCTTTTCGAATTTGGTGATGTCGTTGTTGCGCAACGGCGTGCCGTCGCGTATCCGCATCATCATCCAGTTGGTCGTAATCGCCGCGTTGGTCATTCTGGTCGACCAAGTGCTGAAAGCCTATGTCTTCGAAATATCGAAACAGCTTTCGGTCTACGTGGGTCTGATTATCACGAACTGCATCGTCATGGGGCGCGTCGAGGCATTCGCTTTGGCCAATAAACCTTGGCCCGCATTTCTCGACGGCGTCGGCAACGGACTCGGTTACGGGTTGATTCTCGTTATCGTGGCTTTCTTCCGCGAGCTGTTCGGTTCGGGAACGTTGCTCGGGTACCCCGTCATCCCCGAAAGCTGGTATGCGGCCGAGGGCGGCTGGTATGCGAACTGCGGCTTGATGCTCTTCCCGCCGATGGCGTTGATTATCGTGGGCTGCATCATCTGGGCGCACCGCTCGCACAACAAGGATTTACAGGAAAAATAGGAGGATAGCGTCGTATGGAATCATTGAATATCTTTATCCGGTCGATTTTCATCGACAACATGGTGTTCGCCTTCTTCTTCGGCATGTGTTCCTACATCGCCGTGTCGAAGAGCGTCAAAACGGCCCTCGGGCTCGGCGCCGCCGTTACGTTCGTGATGACGATGACCGTGCCGCTGAACTATCTGTTGTATGAATATGTCTTGAAAGAAGGCGCTTTGGCTTGGGCCGGGCTGCCGGATGTCAACCTCGACTTCTTGACCTTCATCGTTTTCATCGCCACTATCGCCGCTTTCGTGCAGTTAGTGGAGATGGCCGTCGAAAAGTTTTCGCCGACGTTGTACAGCCAGTTGGGTATCTTCCTGCCGTTGATTGCCGTCAACTGCGCCATTATGGGCGGTTCGCTCTTCATGCAGCAGAAAGTCGATGGCGGCGAACTCACTTCGCTGTGGCAGTCGATTGTTTACGGTTTGGGTTCCGGTTTGGGCTGGTGGCTCGCGATCGTCATGATGGCCGCGATCCGCGAAAAGACGACCTATTCGCATATCCCTCCCGCATTGAAGGGCCCCGGTATCGCTTTCATCATTACCGGTCTGATGGGAATCGCGTTCATGATCTTTTCGGGAATCAAGTTGTAGGCGATGGAGCGAATCGGCGGTCGTCGATTCGAGGGGCCGAATCGGTTCGATTCAGCCCGATTCGATAGATTGATCGACCGATCCGCAGACCTTGAATAGAAGATAGAAGTTAATTAATGAATTAGTTCGAAAAATGAATATGACAATCACGATCTTCGTGGCTATCGGTGCCTTCCTTGTGATTACGCTCTTGTTGGTCGGGCTGCTGCTCTACGCCAAGGCGAAGCTCACTTCGTCGGGCGAGGTAACCATCGACATCAACAACGGCGAGCGGGTCATCACCACCGAAAGCGGTTCGACTTTGCTCGCGACCTTGGCCAATAACAAGGTGTTCCTTCCTTCGGCTTGCGGCGGCGGCGGTTCGTGCGGCATGTGCAAGTGTCAAGTATTGGAGGGCGGCGGCGACATCCTGCCGACCGAAACCGGCTTTATCTCCCGCAAGATGGCCAAAGACCATTGGCGGCTGGGCTGTCAGGTCAAGGTGAAGGAGAATCTGAAAATCAAAGTCCCCGAGGCGGTTTTGGGCGTCAAGAAGTGGGAGTGTACGGTCGTCTCGAACCGCAACATTTCGACGTTCCTCAAAGAGTTCGTCGTGAAACTGCCCGAAGGCGAGCAGCTGAAGTTCCGGAGCGGCGGTTATATCCAAGTGGATATTCCCAAATACGACCGAATCAAGTTCTCCGATATGGATGTCGACGAACGTTTTCGTGCCGATTGGGACAAAATGAAGATGTGGGATTTGGTTGCGACCAACCCTGAGCCGACGTTCCGCGCTTACTCGATGGCCAACCATCCGGCCGAGGGCAACATCATCATGTTGAATATCCGTATCGCTACGCCGCCGTTCGACCGTGCGGCCGGTGCCTTCATGAAGGTGAATCCGGGCATCTGTTCGTCGTACGTCTTTTCGCGCAAGCCCGGCGACAAGGTAACGATCTCGGGTCCTTACGGCGAGTTCTTCCTGCCCGACAATCTGCCCGATACGCAGGAATTGATCTTCATCGGCGGCGGTGCAGGTATGGCGCCGATGCGCAGCCACTTGATGCACCTGTTCAAAACCGAAAAGACCAAACGGCCCGTTTCGTTCTGGTACGGTGCCCGTTCGTTGAAGGAGGCGCCTTATGTCGACGAGTATCGTGCGATCGAGAAGGAGTTTCCCAATTTCAGTTTCAATCTGGCGCTCGACCGTCCCGATCCCGAAGCGGATGCCGCAGGCGAGAAATATACGCCCGGGTTCGTGCACAACGTGCTGTATGAGAATTATCTGAAGCACCATCAGGCTCCCGAAGATTGTATTTACCTGATGTGCGGGCCTCCGATGATGATTGCATCGGTCGTGAAGATGCTCGACAACCTCGGCGTCCCGAGCGAAAATATCCTTTACGACAACTTCGGTTCGTAGGGTAAGGTGGTCGGTTCGACCGAAAACGGCGAAGGTCTCGGATTCCGAGACCTTCGCCGTTTGTGCCGGTGGGTATGCCGGAACGTTTTTTAAGTCGATAGGAGCGTGGAGCCGGAACAGGTTCTGTCCCGAAATGTTTTTGCGCCGAAATTTGTTGTCTATTTGCTTACTTCTGTTGCCATATACAAGCCCAAAGAGAAAGCCTCCTTTAACTCAATAGGGAAGATTTTGTCATGATATTGCTTTTTCTGCTCTTCGTCAAAAACTTCCACTTTGTATTTGGAATAGTCCTTGAACTGATAAGTGTTGTAAGCACATATCCGTCGGGGAGTGCAGAATATATGCCCGATGAAATACTCTGTGCTTGCCAGCACTTGGTTGGGGCACATTTCTTTCGGAACGTTCATCGTATAGATTGTGGCTACTTGCATCTTATTGGTTGCAAGTGATTTATATTCTGCTTCATAAGATGCGACTGGGAATAATAGCCGTTCAAGGAAAGACTTGTATTCCCCAGACACATCCATTAAGTAGATTGGCGAAGCCAAAACAAGAATGTCTGCATTGAGTGCTCTTTCCAATATCGGTGAAATCGCATCCTTGACTGCGCATTTCCCGTATGTCGCCGCATCTTTCAATTTGCAGGCAAAGCAACTTCTACAACCCTTGAAGTCAAAATCATACAGGTTTACGATTTCGACCGTTGCATCTGGTCTCTGAGACACAACTCCATCAGCAAACGCACGGCACATTTGAGCCGTGTTACCGTCCTTACGTGGACTTCCATTAATGATTACTGTATTCATTATTTCTGATTTTTTCGTTGCAAAGCAACCTCTATTTTCTTACTTTTGCAAGTACGCACTAAAATGTAATATAGTAACTTAAAAGAGTATTTTATGAGTTGTCAAGAAGATACGCAGAAGATAAATTTTCGTGGTAAGGAATATTTTTGCTCACTTGATTTGACATTAAGCCTTATTGGTGGGAAATGGAAAACCATGATGATCTATATGCTGAAAGACGGAGCGTTGCGGTCTTCAGATTTGCAGCGTAAAATGCAGAGAGTGTCAAACAAGATGTTTACGCAAACAGCTCGTGAGTTGGAAAAGAGCGGTATTGTAAAACGCGAGGTCTTTCCTATTGTCCCTCCCAGAGTTGAATATGAACTTACGGAATTGGGGCAGTCAATTTTGCCTATAATTTTCCAAATGTGTGATTGGGGAACAAAGTTGTTAGAAGTAGAGAAAGGAACTCTATAAGAGTCAAAACGAAGCCAAAGATACTTCGCCTCGGCAAAAGAACCGATAATTCAGTTGCGGCAGCGAAGATGACAATCCGACTGTAATAAGGTTCCACCGCATAGGGAACGCCTTTTAAAAGGCGCGGCAGCGAAGATGACCGTCGAAAGCAAGATAACGGTCTACCGCGCTAATAAAAAATTTTGTATTTTTGACTTCGTCGAAGATACTCCCGCTCGGCAATACCAAATAAATTTGGCAGTGCTCTCGCTTATTCGTATCTTTGGCTCCGGATAATCGTTCGTTGGGACGGCTGAACTTCAACGGAATTCGAACAGCGATCGGTTGTCCTCGTTTTTATCGGTAGCGAACCTTTGAACGAGAGGAACGTTCGGGGCGGAACCGGTTTTGTTGCATGATAAATCGCAATACGATGAAATTTCTGAAGAAAATACGTACGTGGTGGCGCGACCTCTTCCGCAAGCGTCGTTTCAATATGCTCAATGCCACGGACAACAGCGAAGAGTGGCACATCCATCTTTCGCTTGCGAGCATTTTCGCTGGTCTGACGGCCTTTGCGCTTTTGCTTTTCATCTTGATTCTCACGTTGATGGCCTATACGCCCGTGCTGGAACTCCTGCCCGGGTATCGTACCGAATCCGATCGGATGCGGGAAACCCTCGTGCAGAACATCATCCGGCTGGACTCGATGGAGCGTATGATGAACGACATGATGACCTACAACGAACATATCGCGCTCGTTTTGGAGGGACGAACGCCTGCAGCCCGCTCGTTTGTCGAATCGGACAGCGCTCGGATCGACAATGCGTCGGTGCTTCCGTCGCGGGAAGATTCGCTGTTGCGTGCCGAGATGGAGGGAACAGGCCCCTATTCGTTGTCGGGCAATGGCGGCGGGTCGCGGCGCGAGGTGCGCGAGGCGATGCAGTTGGTTACGCCGATCGAGGGTATCATCGCCGAAGGGTACGACATCGGACAGAATCGTTTCGGGGTGCGGGTTGCGGCCGCTGCGGGCAGCCGGATTACGGCAATCGACAATGGCACGGTCATTCAGAGCCTTTGGACACCCGAAAACCGATATATCATCCTGCTGCAACATGCCAACAACTTGGTTTCGGTCTATAAGAATCTTTCGCAGTCGCTCGTCAGCCGAGGACAGATCATCCACAGCGGCGACCAGTTGGGTTACAACATCGAACCGGATGCCGACGGAGCGGACGAAAACGAACTCTTCGAGTTCGAACTTTGGAGCAATGGCAAGCCGGTCGATCCCGAAGGGTACATCGTTTTTTAACGTGCGGTGCGTATGAAACAACGTTTGGCTATTCTGGGTTCTACGGGTTCGATCGGCGTGCAGACGCTCGACATCGTGCGAGAGAATCCCGATCGGTTCGAAGCGGTTACCCTCACCGCTCACAGCAACTGGGAGCGGCTTGCCGAACAAGCCCGTGCATTTGATGTGGCGACGGTGGTCATTGCCGATGAACGTTTTTACGGCCCGCTGCGCGATGCGTTGGCCGATACCGATGTCAAGGTCTATGCCGGTCTGGATGCGGTGGCGCAGGTCGCCGCGGCGGGCGATACCGATGTCGTTGTCAATGCGTTGGTCGGTTACGCAGGGTTGGCTCCTACCGTGGCGACGCTTCGCGCGGGCAAGAAACTGGCTTTGGCCAACAAGGAATCGTTGGTCGTCGGAGGCGAACTCGTCATGCGGCTCGCTGCCGAGAAGCAGGCGCCGATCGTTCCTATCGATTCGGAGCATTCGGCCATCTTCCAATGTTTGGTCGGCGAACGAACCCCCTACCGGCGATTGATTATCACTTGCAGCGGCGGAGCTTTTCGGGATCTCCGACGTGAAGAGCTGGCCGATGTAACGCCCGAACAGGCCTTGCAACATCCGCAGTGGCAGATGGGCGCCAAAATCACCATCGACTCTTCGACGTTGGTCAACAAGGGGTTCGAGGTGATCGAGGCCCATTGGCTGTTCGATGCGCCGGCCGATCGAATTTCCGTCGTGATGCACCCGCAATCGGTCATCCATTCGATGGTGGAGTTCGACGACGGGGCGATCAAGGCCCAGTTGGGGGTTCCCGACATGCGGATGCCCATCAGTTACGCCCTCTTTTTTCCCGAACGGGCCCACCGTCCGGCCGAGGCTTTCGACTTTACGGCGCATCCTGCGCTGACGTTCGCCGAAGTGGATCGTCTGAAATATCCGGCCCTCGACATCGCTTACGATTGTCTGCGTCGCGGGGGCACGGCGGCTTGCACGATGAACGGGGCCAACGAAGTAGCGGTCGCCGCCTTTCTCGGACATCGCTGCGCGTGGTCGGACATCGTGCGGGCGATCGAATATGCGCTGGCACATGCCGATTTCCGGTCGGCTCCGACGCTCGACGATTATGCGGCGGCCGACCGCGAAGCCCGTCGGCAGGCAGCCGAATTGCTGAAATGCTGAAAAACGAATCGATAGATTACACATGGAGTTATTGATTAAAATCATCCAGTTTTTTCTCTGTTTCACCATTTTGGTGGGACTGCACGAGTTGGGCCATTTCCTGATGGCCCGGCTTTTCAAAATCCGCGTCGAGAAATTTTACATCTTTTTCGATCCGTGGTTTTCGCTTTTCAAGTTCCGGCGCGGAGAGACGGAGTACGGCCTCGGTTGGATTCCGTTGGGCGGTTACGTGAAAATCGCCGGCATGATCGACGAGTCGATGGACAAGGAGCAGATGAAACAACCGCCCAAGCCCGACGAATTCCGTTCGAAACCGGCGTGGCAGCGCTTTTTGGTGTTGATTGCCGGCGTCGTGATGAATGTGCTGTTGGCGATAACCCTCTATTGCGCCGTTTGTTATGTCTGGGGCGACAGCTATTTTTCGAATCAAGATGCCCGATGGGGTTATCGGTTCAACGAATCGGGTCATGCGCTCGGATTTCGCGACGGCGACCGATTCGTCTCTATCGACGGCGAGCCGGTGGATAACGTCGTTCGGGTGGTCAACGACCTCTTGATTACCGAAAGCGACCGAACGGTCGTGGTCGAACGCGACGGGCAGGAGGTCGAGGTGCTGCTCCCGTTCGACGAGTTGGTCGAGATGCGGCGCAACAAGGGGTACGAAGGGTTGTTCGTTCCCTATCAGCCGTTCATCATCGACAGTGTTGTGCGCCATGAGGTGAGTGCGCTTCGTGCGGGCGACGAGGTGATCGCCATCGACAGTCTGCATGGGGTCGATTTTACGGCTTACAGCGACTATCTGAAAAGCCATGCGGGGCAAACCGTTTCCATACGGGTCTTGCGCGAGGAGGATCGGGTCGTCGAATTGCCGCTGACGGTCGCTGCCGACGGACGGCTCGGCGTGTTGTGCCGGTCGCTCCCGTTGCGGACGCAGCATTATACCTTCTGGCACTCCATTCCGGCGGGCATCCGCAAGACGGGCCACGTCGTCGGCTCCTACTGGGATCAGTTGAAACTGATCGTTCAACCCAAGACCAAAATGTACGAAGAGTTGGGCGGATTCATCGCAATCGGAAGCATCTTTTCGGGCAGCTGGAACTGGGAGGATTTCTGGTTGAAGACCGCTTTCCTGTCGATTATTCTGGCCGTGATGAACATCCTGCCTATCCCGGGTCTGGACGGCGGCCATGCACTTTTCACCTTCTGGGAGATGCTCACGGGCCGCAAAGTGAGCGACCGCGTGTTGGTGGCGGCGCAGTATGTCGGCCTCGGGCTGTTGCTTTTCCTGCTGGTCTATGCCAACGGAAACGATATTTACCGGTTCTTCCTCAAATAATCGAATCGTATGAAAAAATGGGTTGCGATCTGGGCGCTTGCTTTTGCGGTCGCTGCTTGCAGCGATGATTCGGACGTCTTTTATACGGCCCGTTACGACGTTGCGCAGGTTGTTGTCAAAGTTACCCTGCCGCCGCTCGAAGATTCGCAGGATTCGGATATTTCTGCGTTGGTGAGCCAGGATGTGTTGGAAAAGGCGCCCGTGCAATCGGGCGGTAGCTATCTGCTTGAATATATGCGCTACGACGGCGGAACGTTGACCGTTCGTGCGGCGGCGGATACTGCTCCCGTAGTGGGCGAGTTCGACAAACAGCCCGGGGCCTCGGCGTTGACGTTCCGTTACGACGGGACGGAGACGGAATATGCGATCAAATCCTATACCGATGAAGATTCGGGCATCGCTTATGTGATGTTCACCGCCGACCTGACCGCCTATTACCAAGCGCTTTATCCCGATGAAAACATCGTCGAAGTAAAACGCATGGAACTCACCTCGACGCCCCAATAAATCGCTGCTATGGCCAAAGTCAAAAAAGCCTTTTTCTGCAAGAATTGCGGATTCGAAGCCCCCAAGTGGCTGGGCAAATGCCCCTCGTGCGGCGAATGGAACACCTTTACGGAGGAGGTTCTTGCGCGTGAAAGCGGTTCCGTACCGGCGGCCATCGCAGGCCCGCTGCCGAAAGCCGTGCCGCAGCGGGTGCGCGATATTCGCGAAAGCGAGCATCGTCGCATCGACCTCGGAAACGACGAACTCAATCGGGTGCTGGGAGGCGGTATGGTGCCCGGGTCGTTGATCTTGCTGGGCGGTGAACCGGGCATCGGCAAATCGACCCTTTCGCTGCAGATCGCGCTGTCGGCCAACGGGCTGAAAACGCTTTACGTTTCGGGCGAAGAGTCGCCCGAGCAGATCCGTATGCGGGCCAACCGCATCGGCATCGGCAACGAGGAGTGCTTGATCTATTCTGAAACGCTGCTGGAGAATATCGTGGCGCAGATTACCGAGCAAGCCCCCGATTTGGTCATCATCGATTCGATTCAGACCATCTATACCGATCTGATCGACTCGTCGGCGGGCAGCGTCTCGCAGATTCGCGAGTGTGCGGCCACGCTGTTGAAATATGCCAAGTCGACCGGCACGTCGATTCTGATTATCGGCCATATCACGAAGGACGGTACCATTGCAGGGCCGAAGATTCTGGAACATATCGTCGATGTCGTGCTTCAGTTCGAGGGCGACAGCAACAATGTCTACCGCATCCTGCGCGGTATCAAGAACCGCTTCGGCGCGACCTTCGAAATCGGCGTGTTCGAGATGTTCGATGCCGGTTTGCGCGAGGTGGCCAATCCGTCCGAGATTCTGTTGACCCATTACGAGGAGCCGTTGAGCGGCATCGCTGTCGGGGCTTCGGCCGACGGTGTGCGGCCTTATCTGATCGAGGTGCAGGCGCTGGTTTGCGGGGCCGCCTACGGAACGCCGCAACGTACGGCCACGGGATTCGACACTCGACGCATGAACATGCTGTTGGCCGTTCTGGAAAAACGGCTCGGCATGAAGATGTATCAAAAGGATGTTTTTCTGAATTTCGCCGGCGGGTTCAAGGTCTCCGATCCCGGGTTGGATTTGGCGGTCGCTGCGGCGGTCATCTCGTCGTATTTCGATCGGCCGGTCGGGACGGGTGTTTGCTGTGCAGGTGAGTTGGGGCTTTCGGGCGAGGTGCGGCCGGCCCCACGTTCGGAACAGCGCATCAGCGAGGCGGCCCGTCTCGGGTTTCGGCGCATCATTGTCTCCGGTTATTTGTCCAAAAGCAAGGCGAAATACCCCAAAGGCATCGAGGTAGTCGCTATCAACCACATCGCCGAACTGCCCAAAGCGTTGTTGGATTTGTAACAGCGGCAAGGCAGTCCTCATCCAGCCGTCCTCACGGTCGGTTTCAGTCGGCCCCGAAATGAGAACGGGTTCGCTTACTTCTGTCTTCCCCGAATCGGGGAAAGGCTCGCTTACTTCTGTCTTCCCGAATCAAGAAAAGTTACTTATCTAAAAAAGGGTGCGGTACGGATTTTGCGCGGTTTTCGGTAAAAAATACCTGCCATGCAAAAAAGAATCGTCGTATTGGGTGGCTCCGGATTCATCGGCTCGCATCTCTGCCAGCGCCTGCTCGAAGAGGGAGAGGAGGTCTTCTGCGTCGACGTGCGCGAGGCGGCCAACTCGCCTGTGTTGCGGGCCGTTACGGAACATCCGGCGTTCCGTTATGTCCGTCATAATATCGTTCACCCGTTCAGCATCCGTTGCAACGAAATCTACAACCTCGCTTCGCCCGTCGTGTTGTGTTACAAAAAATCACTGCCGGTCGAGACGCTCAAGGTCAGCATGCTCGGGTCGATCAATGCACTCGATACGGCCCGTACGGAGCATGCCCGCGTGTTGTATGCCTCGTCGTGCGATGTTTACGGCACCCATCTGCGTTCCACCTATCCGCAAGAGAGCACCGAGAAGGTCGTCAATCGGATTTTCGCCGAAGGCAAACGGGCGGCCGAATCGCTTCATCGGGCCTATCAGGCCGAGTTCGGCGTCGATACCCGTATCGCCCGCATTTTCAATACCTACGGGAGCGGAGCCGATCTGATGGATCAGCGGGTGGTCATCAAAATGGTGGTCGCGGCCTTGCAGAACCGGCCGCTTCAGGTCTCCGGCAGCGGTGAACAGCTGCGGACGTTCTGTTGGGTGGGGGATCTCGTCGATGGATTGATGCGGTTGATGGCGGCACCGGCTACGGAACGAACCCGCACGGTGGATTTGGGTAGCGGACACGAAATATCCATCCGCAGTCTGGCCGAGCAGATCATCGACTTGACTGGCAGCCGGTCGCATATCGTGCATGTCGAGGTGCGTCCCAATGACGTCCGGCGCCGGTTGCCCGATTTGTCGGTCGCTCGACGGGAATTGGATTGGACTCCTGCCACGACGTTGGCCGAGGGCTTGCGGCGCACGATCAGCTACGTCGAAAAAGAACTCGCCGAAAAAGCCTATGCCGGAATGACTTGGGCCGAATTGAATTAAAAATAGAATGGATTAAATAAAGGCGATTTCACACAAATTTGCACCAACGGTAATCCAAAGCAGTACCACCTTGCGGGTTCCGACAGAAGCCCCCGCCAAGGCGGGGGTTTAGGGGTGGGTCAAATCTGCATACGCGGCCGAAGGTCGCGAGGAACAGCAGTCGGATCAAAGATGTTGGGACAAGAAAGCATATAAATATCTAATATATAATTGCGATATGGTCGATTTCGATAAAATTATTTGGCGCGATGCGTTGACGTTCGTCGATTTTTTCGCTTCGTGGTGCGGCCCCTGCCAGGTGATGCACCCGATCGTCGATCGCTTTCAGGAACAGATGCGCGGACGCGTCGAGGTGTACAAAGTGAATATCGATGCGCCGGAGATGGCCGAAATTATCCGGCGATACGAAATTCGTTCTGTGCCGACTTTGATCTTTTTCCGTCGCGGAGAAATTTTGTGGCGGTCGAGCGGGGCGATGAGCTACGAGGGCTTGCTCGGGGTGTTCCACCGGTTGGAACATCGCGAACATGCGGAGCAGGGGGCATCCTATTGAGTAAAGGCCGTTTAGAATAGTCGCCAGAGGAGTTCTTCGCGAACGAATCGTTCTTCCGGATTGCCGGAAGATTCGAACGGGTCGACAGCGGATAAAACCGTTTGTCGGCTCGTTCCGTTTTGTCGGCCGAGGGCTTCTAATAAGGCCACGGCGCCTTGCGCAACCAATCGGGCTGTTTCGCCGGTTGCCCGATGGACGACTTCGAGGGTCGGCTGGAGCCATTGCTCCGTGAGTTGCGGGGAGCGGGCGCCGCCCAACATCGCGGCATAAGCCAACAAGGGCGTTTCGGCCTTTGTCCATGCAGCGAAAATAGCGGGAAAATGCGGCGTGTGGCGCAACAAGGCGAACGCCGCCTCTTCGGCCAATTCGGAATTGACCAATCCGGCAGCCCACTGCGAAGCCTCTTCGAGGGTCAGTCGTTCGGGCTCCGCCAGATGCAGTGCCGCTAATTTGAGTTCGCGGACGTCCTGCATCCAGAGCATGCGGGCGAATGCGTGGTCCCGATTTTCCGAGCGGGCGATTTGCCGCACGGTGGGCAGGCTTACCCCGTAATTCAGCCCGTAAGCAGTGCCGTAATAACGCATCGTGTCGGCTACGGCTCCGTTGCGTTCGCGCCGCATCCGAGCCAATAGGGCGACCATTCGTGCGGTATGATCCATATCTTGTTAGGCGATTAGATACAATTTTACACAAACGGTAATCCAAAGCCGTATAACGTTGCGGGTTCCGACAGAAGCCCCCGCCAAGGCGGGGGTTTGGGGGTGGGTCAAATTTGTAAACGCGGCTCCGCCGCGAGCATCACGACCGACAGCAATGTAAATACATTCGCCAACTCGATTCGGTGTAAAATGGTATATAGTTACTTTTTTATTTGCGTCGGGGCAGAGCGACGTAGACGGTACGCCCGAACTCGAAGATGGGCAGCTTGACGCTTTCGAACTGATCGTTGTTGCAGATGACCTTGCATTCCGAGGGGGCGGCCACGCGGCACGATACGACCGACGGCTCGCGTTCACTGGCGGCGATGCCCGTCGTTTGCGGTTCGGTGGGGTCGATTTGCAGCAGCACCATGTCGCCCGACAGATCGTTGTCCGGCAGCAGTCCGGCAGCCGTCGAAAAACGGCAGACGACATATTGCAGTTTTTCGGTCTGCGGGTAAATGATGTATCGGTGGGACGAGGTCGTAATCGACCGTTTGCCGAGAAAGAGTTCTAAATAGCTTTGTTCTAACCGGTCGATTTCGGCAAGCGCGGATTTCAGTCCTTCGCCGAAGACGTTTTCGCCGGCTTCGCCCGTGATAAGCTCCATCCGATGACGTCGCAGTGCGTAGATCGTATTGACCGCATCGCGGGCCGCCTCCTCCAAGGTCGAAACCTGCACGCCCGTTTTGTCGATCAGCACGCGGGGAAATTCATCGTCCGCTTCCGTGTAGATATAGGTGTGTTTCTCCGGCGATTTCAAGGCCCCGGCGAACAGCGCTGTTTCGGTATCGGCCAGCGAAGTGCGGGCGTTCTTGATTGTCCAGACGGTTTTGTCGGTCAGCGGAGCGCGCAGACCGAGGTACTTTTGGGCATAGCGGGCGTAGGGCCCGGCCAGAATGCGGTCGCATTCGACCTCCAAGTCGACGGCCAGAATCGTCCGAGGTTGCGATACAGTCAATCCTTGTGCGCTTTCCGAGGCGCCTTGCAGCGCGATGTAGGGGCTTTGAGCCGATGCACCGGTCGCTAAAAAGAGCGAACAGGCTATGGTCGCAAAAAGATGTTTCATCGTTTCGATCGTTAGGTTCATTCGACAAAGTTAAGCCATTTTGCGGGATCGTCAAAATTTCAGATAAAAATCGCCGGTCAGCGCGCGATATTCGGGCGTATATCGTTCGTGTTCGCCCGTGCCGATGACCAATTCGTCGCAAACCGGTCGGGCGGGTTCCGCCGAAGCGGTTGCAGGCTCGAACTCCAATAGCATCCGTTTCGGCGCCCGATGCGGGGTCGTACGGACATCGGTTCGACGCAGCAATCGGAGCCGGTCGTTGCAGATTGCGAACCACCGTTCCGCTTCGGAGACGGGAAGAATGACCGCGAAGTGTCCGTTCGGAGCCAAAAGCCGCAAAACGGCCTCACACAATGCTTCGTGCGATAAGGTTACGGCGTGTCGGGCGATCGTGCGTCCGTCGTCGGGGCATGTCAGCGATTCGGTGAAAAACGGCGGATTGGAAAGGATCAGATCGAACGGTTCGGCCGCTTCGAACGACTGCACGGCGCACTGCTCGAAGGTCAGATGATGCCCCCAAGGGGAGGCTGCGGCATTTTCGCGGGCTTCGGCTACGTCGATGACGTCGATGCCGGTAATCTGCGCTTCGGGAGCCCGCTGGGCTATCATCAAGGCGATCAATCCAGTGGCCGTGCCGATGTCCAGCACGCGCCGATCGGCAGGCCGCACCGCAGCCCATGCACCCAACAGGACGCCGTCGGTGCCGACTTTCATCGGCGACCGCTCCTGTCGCACAGCGAATCGTTTGAACCGGAACAACGCTATTTTTGTCTGAAATAGATTTGGATCGGCACGCCCGAGAAATCCCAATGGTCGCGGAGATTGTTCTCCAAAAAGCGACGGTAGGGCTCCTTGATGTATTGCGGCAGATTGACGAAGAACGCGAATTGCGGCGTCGGGGTCGGAAGCTGCGTTACATATTTGATTTTGATGTATTTGCCTTTCGTCGAGGGGGGCGGATAGTTCTCGATGAGCGGCAGCAGGAAATCGTTCAGTTCCGACGTGGCGATGCGGCGTTTGCGCGACTGGTGAACGCGCAAGGCCGTTTGCAGCACGTCGAGGATGCGTTGTTTGGTCAGTACCGACGTGAAGATGATCGGAATGTCGTTGAACGGCGCCAACCGTTTTTTCAATGCCTCCGTCCACGTTTTCATCGTGTTGGCGCCCTTCTCGATCAAGTCCCATTTGTTGACCACGATGACGCATCCCTTGCGGTTGCGGACAATCAGATTGTGGATGTTCAGGTCTTGGGCCTCCAATCCCTGCTGCGCATCGAGCATCAGGATGCAGACGTCGGAGTTCTCGATAGCCCGAATGGAACGCATCACCGAATAAAACTCCAAATTCTCCATCGTCTTGCCCTTCTTGCGCATACCGGCCGTATCGACCAAATAGAAATCCATGCCGAACTTGTTGTAGCGCGTGTGAATCGAGTCGCGGGTCGTGCCGGCTACGGCGGTAACGATGTTGCGTTCTTCGCCTAACAGGGCATTGGTCAACGATGATTTGCCCACGTTCGGACGTCCGACGATGGTGATGCGGGGCAGGTCGTCTTCCTCCTCGGCTTTCGTCTCGGCCGGAAGCGCCGCGAGGATGGCATCCATCATATCGCCCGTGCCGCTGCCCGACATCGAGGAGATGCAATAGGGGTCGCCCAATCCGAGCGAATAAAATTCGTGCGAGGAGTAAATCTGGTCGTTGTTGTCGACCTTGTTGCAGATCAACAGCACCTTTTTCGATGTGCGGCGCAGGATGTCGGCCATCAGTGCATCGAGATCGGTGATTCCGGTCGATACTTCGACCACGAAAAGAATGACATCGGCTTCGTCGATCGCCAGCAGCACCTGGCGGCGGATTTCGTCCTCGAACACATCGTCCGAGTTGACGGTATAGCCGCCCGTGTCGATGACCGAAAATTCGCGGCCGTTCCAGTCGGTCTTGCCGTAATGGCGATCGCGCGTCGTGCCGGCCGTCGCGTCGACGATGGCTTTGCGCTCGCCGACCAAACGGTTGAAAAGGGTCGATTTGCCCACATTGGGGCGTCCGACGATAGCTACGAGGCTCATGTCCGTAATTGTTTATCCTGCTGTTTTTCGGTTACAAAGATAATGCACACCGGTCGCAAAAGCAAACTTGTTCGCGATTTTACCGAATGTACGATCTTCCGGGCCCATCCGAAACAGTCGGACGAAATCGGGGGGCCTGTTATTTCAGCACAGGAAGCGGCAAAACCTGACGCCCCAGCTCTTCGAGCCGCTCGGTGCGCTTTTCCGGCAGCTTTTTGAGGAATGGCAGGATGTCGTCTCCATAGGCGCTGTGCGAGTAAAACATCAATAGCAGGGCGGGGCGTCCGTCGATTTCGATCTGCCGGTAACGGTGAATGTCCCATTCCACGACCGAAAGTGTCCCGTTTTCTCCGGCGCTTACCAGAAAATCGAGCATTCGTTCGTCGTCGTTTTCGTAAACCGCATAGCGGCAGAGTGCATCGCCGTTCTTGCGGCGGGCGTTGAGCTCGGCGATTTTGGCCTCGACGGCTTCGGAAGGGGTTCGGTCGCCGAAATGGAGGCTCAATGTGTACATCTGTCGATAGCTTTCGGGTTGTTCGCCTTTGGGAAAGTATTCTTGTATGTAATAATTTTCGGCGGGATGAGAACTCCAGCCGAGGTGGAACTTCTCTTTGCCGAAGCGAATCGGGTTGCCGACGTCGAATTTTGCAGTGGATTCTTGGGCGATGAGGCCACTGAACAAGGTTGTGAAGAGGGTGAGAAACAGGAACTTTTTCATAGTGAATAAGATTGGTTTTGTTCAAAGGTAGGTAAAAATACCCCCCCTCCAAAAAAAATCAGCGGGAAAAGTTATGCCAAATACATTTTCTCTTCATTGCCGCCCGCTTGCACAGGATAGACGAGTATGAAGCTGTTGTGAATGAGGCGTTCTTCGATGTAGCTTGGTACGCGGCCCATGCCGGGCTGATAGGAGATGCGGTCGCGACGGCTCATGACGACCCACAAGCAATCGTCGTCGCGGAGTTCTTCCAATAGACGGGGCAGCAATTTGTCCCAGCTTTCCTCGGCCGGATGCACGACGTAGGAAGCTATATCGTTGCGGCGACGTTTTTTGCGAAGTTGGTCGATGGTCGGTTCGATGGCGTGGAAAACGAGTTTCGCTCCCGTGTCGTGCGCCAAGTGGCGGATGCGCAACACCCACGTTTGGAATCCGGCCTCCAATTCGGCTTTGCGCGGAACGAGAACGACGTGTCGCCGAACAGTCGGCAGCGGCTGCACGGCTCTGTAAATGAACGTCGTTACGTTGCAGTGCGCCAATACGTCCGGAATCGTCTTGCCCAAAACCGAGAAGTTTCCGCTGTTGAGCATCCCGCCCGTACCCAGTAATCCGCCGTCGTCCG
Source organism: uncultured Alistipes sp. (assembly GCA_947591475.1). Classification (GTDB taxonomy): domain Bacteria; phylum Bacteroidota; class Bacteroidia; order Bacteroidales; family Rikenellaceae; genus Alistipes. Next base: position 135,255 of record CANQDE010000005.1, on the reverse strand, counting down.
AGAGGCCGCTGGCCGGTGCATTCGCCTCGCGGTGCATGCCCAATACCAAATCGGTGATGTTGCGTTCGCGCACGATGCTGACGATGGCATTGACGATATTCACGTCGTACCGTTGCAGGCTGTGCATGTGGATGTTGGCCGCGGCGGCGGCCGAAACCGCCTGGTCGAGCAGCTTTTGCGACCGTCTCTGCACTTCGGGATCGTCGATCCGGTTGTCGATGGCATTCAACGCATAGAGACTGCGGTGTTTCTGTTTCGTTACGGCGATGCCCAAGCCGACCAGTTCGTCGATGTCTTCGGCGTGGGAGACGGGCACCAACACATGCTCGCCTGTTCCCATCGGTTCCGGTTGCGATTGTTCCCCTTTCGCGGCGATGTTGTGGGCGCCGCGCTGCGTCGCGAAGGTCGAAACGGTGCAGGTGGCTAAAATCATCAGAATCGTGCCGTTCAATACGCTTTCGTTCAGCAGGCGGATCGGCTGGCCGTCGGGCGTATGGCCCAGAATGACGTTGTAACCGACCATTACGGCGGCCAGCGTCGCGGCGACGTGAGCCGAACTCAATCCGAAAAGCAGCGTCCGTTGGTCGGCCGAGAGGCGGAACGATTTCTGCGTAAGGTAGGCGGCGAGGTATTTCGCCAGCGTTACGAGCACGATCATGACGGCCGCGACCTTGAGGCTCTGCCAGTCGCTGAAAAAGGCCCGATAGTCGATGAGCATGCCGACGCCGATCAGAAAAAACGGAATGAAAATGGCGTTTCCGACGAACTCGATGCGGTTCATCAACGGCGAGGTGCGCGGAATCAACCGGTTGAGCGCCAATCCGGCGAGAAACGCGCCGATGATGGGCTCCAATCCGGCGAATCGGGCGAGGCAGGCGCCCAAAAAGACCATGATGAGCACGAAGATGTATTGCGCAACGTTGTCGCTGCACCGTTTGAAAAACCAGCGGGCGAGGTAGGGAAACAGCAGCAAAATCACGGCGATGCAGGCGATGATCGAAGCCGTGAGCCGATACCAGAAGAGGTCATCCATGCTGCCCGTGGCCATGCCGACGATGACCGTCAGCAACAGCAGCGCCAGCGTGTCGGTGATGACCGTACCGCCCACGGCGATGTTTACGGCCCGATCGCGGGTGATGCCGAGTTTGCTGACGATGGGGTAGGCGATCAGGGTTTGCGATGCGAACAGACCGGCCAGCAGAATCGAGGAGTAAAGCCCGAATCCCAACAGATAATGGCCGGCCAAGATGCCGAAGAGCAGCGGAACGCTGAAAGTGTAAAATCCGAAAAGCAGGCTGCGCCAACTGTTTTTGCGGAAATCGGTCATGTCGAGCTCTAGCCCCGAGGTGAACATGATATAGAGCAGTCCGGCCGTACCCGACAGGATGATGCTGCTGTCGCGCAGCACGAGATTGAATCCGTGGGGCCCGATGACGGCGCCGGCGATAATCAACCCGAGCAAGTAGGGTATCTTGAGCTTGTTGAGCAACAGCGGCGCCGCGAGAATGATGACGAGGATGAGCAGAAATTTCAGAATCGGGTCTTCGAGCGGCAGCGTGATATATGCGGCGAGCGATAACATGGACGGACAAATGTAGGAAAAAATTCGGAAAACGAACCGAATTTTGCCAAATATATGTATCTTTGAAAATCCGAAACACAAGTCGCTCGGAAGAATGAACGTTTTCGATAAGCCGAGGGCAGAGCCGAACTTGTTCGGGCTATGCCGAGGCGAGAAAAGGTACATGAAATGAACGTCAGGAAAATCGATGCCCGTTTGTTGATGCCCGTGTTGGCGGGCTTTTTCATCATGGGATTTTGCGATATGGTGGCGCCCGTTACGAGCCGTATCGCTGCGGAGTTCCCGCCCGAGAGCCGGCGGGCGGTGGATTTTTTGCCTGCGATGGTCTTTTTCTGGTTCCTGTTCCTTTCGGTTCCGGTCGCTGCATGGATGAACCGTTGCGGGCGCAAGCGCACGGCGTTGGTCGGCTATGCCTTTACGTTCGTCGGTTTGTTGCTGCCGTTCGCTGCCGGAGAGGGGTGCTCGCTCGGCTATTATTTCGCCGGATTCGGATTGCTGGGAATCGGCAATACCATCGTGCAGGTGGCTGTCAATCCTTTGCTGGCGACTATCGTGCCGGTCGAACGGATGACCGGCTTTTTGACCGTCGGACAGATTTTCCGGAACCTCTCGCTGCTGCTCGTGGCTCCGCTCGCGGCGCTCTTTTCCGCTTGGATGGATTCGTGGAGGGGGCTGTTGCTGCTCTACGCGCTGTTGACGGTGGTCGGCGGCATCTGGCTGCAAGCGACCTCCGTGCCCGAACCGGCCGTTCGGATGCGTGCGGTCGGTTTTGCCGATTGTTTCCGGCTGTTGCGGAATCGGACGGTGCTGCTTTGCGTCGGGGGCGTGGCGTGCTTCATTGCGGCCGATATAGGAATCAACTTCGTGGCCGTACAGCTGATCGACAGCCCGATGTCCATGCTGACCTCTACGGGTTTCTATGCTTGCCGGATTGTCGGAACGCTGGTCGGCGCATGGCTGTTGATCCGCTATTCCGATGTGAAATATCTGGGTCTCAATATGGGGGCGGCTCTGCTGTTATGCTTCGGGCTGTTGCTTGTTCGCGACCGGATTGCGATTTATGCGATTACGGGGCTGCTCGGTTTCGCTATGTCCTGCGTGTTCGCCACCTTTTATGCCGTGGCGACCAAAGCGGCCGCAGACCGATCGAACGAGGTGGCCGGATTGATGATTATGGCGATTTCGGCGGGCGTGCTCTCCGGCCCGATTTGCGGAGCGTTGATTGCTTGGGCGGACAATCCCCATGTTGGTATCGTTTTTCCACTGGCCTGCGTGGCTTACATGGGCTGGGCTGCCGGACGTCTGATTCGAAACAAATTTGAAAAACAATGAAAATGGATATGCGTAAGACGATCGTTTTTCTGTTCTGCCTGTTGGTCGCTCTGTCGGCTTCGGCGCAACGCCCTCGCACACGGGTGGAATGGGGTGTGCTCGGTGGGGTCAATGTCCCCGATTATTCGACTTCGGACGACTACGGTTCGATTAAGAACAAACTGGGCTGGCATCTCGGTATCATGACGGCGGTCAAGGTGGGGATCATGGCAGTCGAGCCGCAGATTCTCTATGTGCGGCAGGGGTTGCGCATCCGTACGGCCGACGGAGAGTCGCTCAACCTGCGTTCCAACTCCATCGATGTGCCCGTGCTGGCCTCGTTGCGGCTGTTGCATCCTGTCCGGATTTATGCCGGACCGGTCTTTACGGTGATGAACGATTGCAAACGGAAATCGGGCGGCGACTTGTTGGATTTCGGACGAATCCGTCCGACGATGTCCTATACGATCGGCGCCGGTATCGTGGTGATGCGCCACATGTTGGTCGATTTGCGTTACAACGGACAGTTCCGGAGCAAACACGATGTCGTGCTGCCCGATGGCAGCGAACTGGATAAGTTGCGGACTTACAACGTGGCGCTCAGTATCGGTTATATCTTTTGAGGTGTATGGCTGATACGGTTCGGCGTGAAATCAGGTTGGAAGGGGTCGACCCGCGGGAGCTTTACGGGCCGCGGAACGCCTATTTGGAGCGGATCGAAGCGCTGCATCCGCAGTTGAAAATCGTGGCGCGCGGCTCATCGCTCCGCGTGTCGGGACCCGAAACGGAGACGGAGCGTTTCGCGCGGCGCATGGAGGGTTTGGTGGCGTATTACCTCAAGTACGGGCACATTTCGTCCGAGGTGATCGACCAGAGTTTCGCGGGCCGGAGTACGGACGGGCCCGAAATCGCTTCCGAACAGGATGTCATCGTTTACGGCAACAACGGAACGGTCGTACGGGCCCGTACGGTCAACCAGCAGCGGTTGGTGCAGCTCTATGACAAGGATGATTTGCTTTTCGCCGTAGGGCCGGCCGGCTCCGGAAAGACCTACACGGCCATCGCTTTGGCCGTTCGGGCCTTGAAGGAACGACAGGTTCGGCGAATCATTCTGACCCGTCCGGCGGTCGAGGCCGGCGAGAAGTTGGGATTCCTGCCCGGCGACTTGAAGGGAAAGCTCGATCCCTATCTGCAACCGCTTTACGATGCGCTGAACGACATGATTCCGCCTGCCAAGCTGGCGAAATATCTGGAAGAGGGAACGGTGCAGATTGCTCCGTTGGCCTATATGCGCGGCCGCACCTTAGACAATGCGTTCGTGATTCTGGATGAGGCGCAGAATACGACCCTGCCGCAAATCAAGATGTTTTTGACGCGCATGGGCCGCAACGCCCGTTTCATCGTTACGGGCGACGTAACCCAGATTGACCTCCCGAAGAAGACCGACAGCGGATTGGTGCGGGCGATGGAGTATCTGCGCGACGTGGAGGGCATCGGCATCGTGGAGTTCGACAAGCGGGACATCGTGCGTCATCGGCTGGTGAAGGAGATCGTCGAGGCATTCGACCGACATACGAAAACCGATGGGGGAGCATCGGAAGAATCAGATAACGATTAATACAGGCGATCAGATACCAATTTACACCGACGGTAATCCAAAGCCGTAAGACCTTTCGGGTTTCGACAGAAGCCCCCGCCAAGGCGGGGGGGGGTTGGGGGTGGGTCAAATCTGCAAACGCGGCTTCGCCGCGAGCGGCGCGACCGACGACAATGTGACAGCGTAAAATAGAATATAGTTACCTTAATAATAGTGCTTTATGGATAGGAATTTAACTGCGCTGCGACCGGCGCTTGTTTGGAAACATTTCGCAGAGATTCTGTGCATTCCGCGACCCTCTTCGCATGAGGAGCGGATTCGGGAATACGTCCTCGATTTCGCCCGTTCGAAAGGGCTGGAATGCAAGGAGGATGCGGCTCATAACGTTTATGTCCGCAAACCGGCATCGCATGGGATGGAACATCGCAAAGGAGTGATTTTGCAGGCCCACCTCGATATGGTACCCCAGAAGAACAACGACAAACAGTTCGATTTCACGAAAGACCCCATCGACGCCTACATCGACGGCGAATGGGTTACGGCCGACGGTACGACCCTCGGGGCGGACGACGGAATCGGCGTTGCTTCGATTTTGGCCGTATTGGAGGATGATACGTTGGTTCACGGCCCGTTGGAGGCGCTCTTTACGGCGACCGAGGAGACAGGCATGGACGGTGCCTTCGGCTTGCAGCCGGGGCTTCTGCACGGCGATATTCTATTGAATCTCGATTCCGAGACCGAGGGGGAACTCTATGTGGGGTGTGCCGGCGGTCTCGATGCCAATCTGACCTTCGATTATGTTGCCGAAGCAGCTCCGTCCGACGGTTATACGGCGGCCCGCATCACGGTCAAAGGGCTGAAAGGCGGTCATTCGGGAATTCAGATCGTCTGTCAGCGGGCCAATGCCAATAAACTGTTGTTCCGGTTCCTCCATGAGGCGGCTGCCGCTCGCGAGGTGCTGCTCTGCTCGGTCGACGGCGGCGGTTTGCGCAATGCCATTCCGCGCGAGGCCGAAGCGGTCGTCTTGGTTCGTTCCGATGCGTTCGAATCTTTTGCGGCGGAGTTGGCCGCTTATGAAAAGACGGTCGAAGCGGAATTTGCCGGCATCGAGGATCATATTTCCATTACTTTGGAGAAGTGTCCGGCGCCTGCGCAGATGATCGCCCGCGAGGTGGCCGCCAAGTTGGTCAAAGCCGTTGTGGCTTGTCCCGACGGCGTGCAGCGCATGTCGATGGCGATGCCCGGGCTGGTGCAGACTTCGAACAATCTGGCGAGGGTCGTCTCCAATGGCAAGACCGTGAAGTTGCAGTGCCTGATGCGCAGCTCGGTCAATTCCGAAAAACAGGCGTTGGGTGAGGCGATCGCTGCCGTGTTCGAGCTGGCGGGGGCCGATGTTCGGCTTACGGGCAGCTACAACGGCTGGAATCCCGATATGGATTCGCCGATTCTTCATGCGATGGTCGCATCCTACGAAACGCTTTTCGGGAAGAAGCCGCAGGTTACGGCGATTCATGCCGGATTGGAGTGCGGAATCATCGGGGCGACCTATCCGAACCTCGACATGATTTCGTTCGGTCCGACGATCGCTTATCCCCACTCGCCCGACGAGAAGGTGGAAATCGCTTCGGTTGCGAAGTTCTACGATTTTCTGGTTCACACGCTACGTAACATCCCCGAAAAGAGGTAACGGGTGGAATCCGCAACGCAAAAATGGTTCGTCATCGTCAATCCCGTGGCCGGAGGCGGTCGCGGGTTGGACGATTTTCCGCAAATATCCAAACTGTTGCGGGAGGCGCAGATCGTGTGCGAACCGGTGTTCACCGAGCACAAGTTCCATGCTACGGAGCTGACGGTTACGGCGGTGAAAGAGGGTTATCGGAAAATCATCGTGGTGGGCGGCGACGGTACGTTGCACGAAGTGGTCAATGGACTGTTCATCCAGCAGGTAGTGCGTCCTGACGAGGTGCTGTTGGCCGTCGTAGCGGTCGGTACGGGGAACGACTGGGTGCGGACCTTCGGCATCTCCGATCGCCATGACGAAGCGATACGGGCCATCCGCGAAGAGCGTTCCTTTTTGCAGGACGTGGGCGTCGTTTCGTACGAGGAGGCCCATTTCCGCCAAAGCCGTTATATCGCCAATGTCGCCGGCGTCGGATTCGATGCGTTCGTCATTCGGAAGCTGACCCACTTGCAGAAAAAGGGGCGTACGAGCCGTTGGCGCTATACGTGGTGCATGGTTCGTTCGTTTTTCCGCTACAAGTCTACGGGAATCAAGGTGTGGGTCGATGATCGACTGGTTTACAACAACTTGTTGCTGTCGATTGCCCTCGGTATCTGCAAGTACAACGGCGGCGGTATTCAACAGTTGCCCGAAGCGGTTGCCGATGATGGAATGCTCGACCTGACGTTGATTCGGCCCGTGCATTTTTGGCATATCTTGTTCCGGTTCCGTTACCTGTTCAACGGCGGAATTTACCGGATTCGACACGTGTTGCGAGAACGGGGCAGCCGAATCCGAATTGAATCCTCTCCGGAAGTGTCGGTCGAGGCCGACGGCGAAATTTTAGGCGAAACGCCGCTCGAATTTTCGGTCGTCTCCAAGGCGATTCGCATCGTGGTCAGCGCGGACTTCCGCCGGGTTTCCGGTGGCGAATGAACGGGAAATCGTAAAATCGGCAATGAAAAAAGAGCTGTCTGTATTCGCAGGCAGCTCTTTTCGATTTCGGAGGGGCCGAATCAGTTATTGGTCTCGATGATGTCCACCTCGGTGATTGTCCAATCGAAAAGATCGTTGGCGCATTGGCTTTCTAATTGGCGAATCTGTGAATGGTCGGTCGTGTCGGCCAACACAGCATTGAAGAACTGCGTCATGGTGTTGTAGGTGGTGTTCACTTTGTTGGCGAAACATTTGTAGAACGAACGCTGCTGGCTGTGATCCAGACCGGCGGGCAGCACGCCTTGCGCTACGAGGTAGTTGTAGGGGTAGATGTGGCGCATGTTATGCGCATCGGCGTTGAGTTCGTCGACGATGGTCGTAACTACAACGACATCGACGGTATCCGACATGCCCGGCATGGCGACGAAGGTCGTGTAGACGGGATAGGTATTTTCGAGCGTTTCGGCCACATCGTCCGTGAAGAGGACGAATTCGGCATCGGTAAGGTCGTCGAGATAGACCATCTGGCGGTAGTCGCGCAGGGCTTCGCGCATCTCTTTGCGTTGTTCGTGATTCCATTCGCGGGACTTCGAGCAACCGATGAAGCCTGCCGTTGCGAAAGCGAGCAGGACGATAGAGAGGAGTGTTTTTCTCATTTTGTGTTGATTTTGGTTTACTTCCAGCGGGGAACGCAATCCGTGTGCCAAAACCCGATTGTGCGAAGAATCGATGGTTTCCGGAGGATGATTACGCTTTTTTCGGTTATTTCAGAAGCAATGATCAGCGAAAAAAGGCCTATTGGATTGCGGATGCTTCGCGGATTGTGCAGGTTTGTGTAATGTAAATCTGTGCAAAAAAACAATCGTCTCCTATTCGAAAATCGGATAGGAGACGATTGGATCGTTCCGTCGCAAGGAATGTAGTTTTTATCGTGCTATTGTTCTTTCACGCAACGAATGGATGCAGCGATGAGTGTGCTCTTGAGATTCCGCGACTGAATGAGTTTGTTATTTTCTGTTTGATTGATTCGGAGGTATTGCACGTGATCGGCATCCTCCTGTGTCGAACTCATGATGTAACAGCGCTCGGTATTGTAGCTGTTTTCGTTGCCATTCAGATAAAATCCCATTTCCGTGAAGAATGATCTGCCCGTGATTTTAGCCAATTCGAGCAATTCGTCGATTTTCGGAAGCCGCCAGCCTTCGGGACAAATTCCGCGAACCGTTGCGGCATCGTTTAACACGGGTTCGGCTTCTGCCATTGCGGTCTTATAAGGATAGAGGAGACCCAGCGTTTCAATCAGATGCTTATTGTTATCCGGATATATGTAGTCCGTAGCGAGAATCGCACCTTCCGGTATATAGCGTAGATTTTCAGCCATCCACTCTTTTCCGGCGATGATACGGGTTTTATAGGTTACGTCTCCGTAATTTACTCCATCGCCTTCTTCGCCTTCACTCGGATTGACTGGCTCCGTAATGATGATGCTGTTTTCGTCCATGTCCTGTTCGATAACGCCGCCGCTGCCCCAATCTTGGATTTGGCCCGTGAATTTGGCGTCGATGGATTCGCCCGATTCGGAGACGTTCAACTGAAGGGTGTATCGTTTGCCTTTGAGCAGAGTTACATTGGAGAAAAATTCCTCTCTGGTCTCGGTATTTGTCTTAACGTTGATTTGCATCTGCGATACGGTTTGGGGCGGAAGGATGATGTCGTAGGTCTTGTTCGCCGTGATTTCGTGTGCGGTAATCGTCGTCGCCGTAGCGTTCGCATCGACGGCTACGACTTGCGTTTCGATGTTCGCATTGACCGACGGGATGAACCCGTTGATTTTGATTTCTTCGATGGTAACGCCTTCGGGAACGATGGTCTGGATGTCGATTTTCGAAAGAAGATGATAGAATGTCAACTCTACGGAGTTGATAGTCGGTTTTACACCGGTCTTGGTGGCTCCCAACAGATCCGAAAGCGTGTATCCGGTGCCTCGTTGGTCGGTTTTTACCGTGAACGAACTGGGTTGTCCGGTTTCGGCATAGGGATAGTAGGCGATGACGGTCGAGGTTTCCTCGGTTTCGGGATACCATTGTACACCGTTGGCCGAAAAAATGCTGCCGTCGTAAGTGAATTTCTGATTGGTGAGATGGTTCGTTCCGTCTTGTTTGCGGACGGTTACGCCGATGGCATCCTGATTTTCGAAATTCGTGTCGGTCGCTCTCGTCCGGATGTCGGGAGTGATGCGGAGTTCCGGAGCGGTTGCCTCTGCTTCGTGGTGTCCATCCGAACAACACGTTGCAGTAAGAAGTGTTGAAAGCAATAAGAAAGGATAGAAAAGCTTCATAAATAAACGAGAATAAAATTTACTTAAGGCACACAAAAGTAAGTAATTTTTCTAAAAAGTGAAACAGGAAACCGCAGAAAATGATAGGTCTCGATTTTAGGCTCGACTGTATAATGCAAAAAGAGTTTACAAATCATCTTCCGATAGATCGATTTATAAACTCTTTTGCTTTGCGGTGCGTACGAGACTCGAACTCGTGACCCCATGCGTGACAGGCATGTATTCTAACCGACTGAACTAACGCACCTTGCTATCGTTTCGGAAACCCTTTTCCCGATTGCGTTTGCAAAGGTAGTACAAATTTCTTGATTTGCAAACTTTTTTTTTCAGTTTTTGAAAAAAGAAAATTGAACGCTTCCGTAACTTCTTAATTGCCAGAAAGCGGGCCGATCCGAAAAATCCAATCGCTTCGAATGTTCGAAAATGAACAACCCTTCCGGCCGCAACAGATTGTGGGCGAATATCTCCGAGATGACATTTTCGCTGTTCGGCAAATCGTAGGGCGCATCCGAAAAAATCAGATCGAATTGTTTCGGACAAGCGGTCAAATAACGGAACACATTCGCTTTGACCGGATAAAAGTTTTCCAAACCGAGCTGCGCGGCCGTTTGACGGATGAAATTGTAATGCACGGGATTGAGCTCGACCGAAGTAACGCTCCGTGCGCCGCGCGAGGCGAATTCGTAGCTGATGGAACCCGTACCGGCAAAGAGGTCGAGCACGTCGCAGGCTTTGAAATCGACCAGATTGTTCAACACGTTGAACAGATTCTCTTTGGCGAAATCGGTCGTCGGACGGGCCCGCAGATTGTGCGGCGGGTTGATAGCTCGTCCTTTGTATTTACCGCTGATTATTCGCATCGGATCTGCTTGAACGGTTTGCCTGCGAGTTTGCCCAATCGGCGAGCCTCACGACCTGCAACTCGTAAGACGTATTGTTTGAGAGGGAAGGCGGTGCCGATGCGTTCGATTGCGTAGCGTATATCCGCGTCGGTCGGAGCGGGCAGTACCTCGGCCAGTCGGAGCCCCGCGTGATATATCTTTATATATAGGTATCCGGCGATCCATTGCAGGAGGACGGTCGGCTTGGCCGGATGCGGATCGAGCAGCAGCGGGGTAGTGTAGGTCAAGGAGGTTTCCTCGTCGAATCGTTCATGCAACTGTTGCAGGGCTTGCGACGGTACGGCCATGACGGCTACGACGCTGTTCTGCGGAGCCGTGCAGATCGTTTCTTCACCGGTTAGCGGAGCCTTTCCGTCGGCGGCGAGCAACGAGGCCGCATGTTCGGGCGCAAATAGCTCTTCCGGAACCAGCAAAGTCCGAGTGGTCAAGATTTCGACCGATACAGCCGTTTCCGGCAGGATGCCCCGCCGTCCGCCGACAATGGAAAAAGAGTGTCCATCCAACGCAAGTTGAATGGACACGTTGTCGGTAACGGATCGGCAATCAATCCTCCCAGTTGCCTGCTTCATTGTTGCCAGCTTCCATGGAGCCGAATTTCACTCCGGCATAACGGTTGAAGTTGTTCTCCTGATCGTCGATCAGGTTGACGACCTCTTGGTGGAAAGCGACCGTATCGAGGAACTCTTTATAAGGTGCACGGCACTCGACGACCGGAATGACGACTTTCGATTCGGTCGTGATGATGCCGGCTTCCAGATAGTATTCTTTGTTATCGGAGAACGGGATGTAACGCAACTCCTTGACCTGCGAAGCGGTCAGTTTTCTGGGCGAGAAGATGGTATCGATGACGGCGATTTTGAACTTCTCGACATTCTTTTTGCCCGATTTTTTCAGTTGGGCCATAGCGACGGAGTCGTATTCGTCGACGAGTTTGCGTTCGAGTTCGAGCGTATCGTTGAGGATGAACTGCTCCAGCGAATCGAAATTGCCCGTGAAGCGCATGTACTTCGATTTGAATGCGCGTTGTGCCGTACGAATATCCTTGATGCGTTCGATGACGGCGGCTTGACGGGTCGCCAGTTCCTTGTCGAACCGGATCGGCGTGGAGATTTGCTGGTAAATCACGTAGACGAGCCCTACGATGACCACAGCGAGAACGATTTGTGCGATTTTCTTTACCATTGTTGATATTTGTTATTAAGTTTGTACAAATTTTACGAAAATATGGTCAGTACCTATATCGCGACCCAAATTTACGCTAAATTTTGTTTCGAAACAACTCTCGGGCAAAAAAAAATCATAGAAAAGTTGTCCGAATACCTTGCGGATGAGGATTTTCACCGGATTTTCGTGCTGAACGGGCATGCGGGCACCGGAAAAACGACCTTGATCGCCGCATTGGTGGGTGCGTTGAAGGTGCTCGGCATGAAGCCCGTGCTGCTGGCTCCGACGGGGCGTGCCGCGAAGGTGTTGGCCCGTTATGCGGGCGAAGATGCTCATACGATTCATAAACGCATTTATCGTCAGCGGACGAACGCTTCGTACGAACAGCAGTTTTCGCTTGACCAGAATGCCGAACGGGGGGCGGTTTTCATTGTGGACGAGGCGTCGATGCTGCCGGATGGAACTTCGGACGGCATGGTCTTCGGGAACGGCTCTCTGTTGGAGGATTTGGTGCGCTATGTCCGCAGCGGCCGCGAATGCCGGTTGATTCTGGTCGGCGACAGCGCCCAGCTGCCGCCCGTCGGTTCCGATTTCAGCCCGGCGTTGGATGTCGCTACGCTGTCGCGTTTCGGCGAAGTGGTTTATACGACGTTGGATGAGGTCGTGCGGCAGGAGGCGCAGTCGGGGATACTGTTCAATGCCACCTTAGTGCGGTGCATGCTCGAAAACGGTATCTTCGAAATACCTCGTTTCGAGATGGAATACGCCGATTTCGAGGCGATCGAAGGAATCGATTTCTTGGAGAAGTTGCAGGACTGCTACGACCGTTACGGCCGCGATGAAACGATCGTCATCACCCGCTCCAACAAGCGCGCGAACCGATACAACGAGGGAATCCGTCGCAATGTGCTGTGCGCCGAGAGCGAAATCGAGAGCGGCGACATGATGATGGTGGTCAAGAACAACTACTACTATTCGGAACATACGGAGGATTGCCCGATGAACTTTTTGGCCAACGGCGATATTGCTCGGATTCGGCGGTTGCGTCGTTTCGAGGAGTTTTACGGATTCCGTTTCGCTAATGTGGTGCTCGAATTTCCCGACTACGGCGATGCCGAATTGGAGTGCAAAATTCTGTTGGATACGATCGCTTCGGAATCTCCGTCGCTCACGCGCGAGGAGAGCACCCGCCTGTTCTACGAGGTCGAAAAGGATTATCTCGACATCAAAAGCAAGTTGAAACGTTTCGAGGAGATTCGCGAAAATCCCCATTACAATGCCGTGCAGGTGAAGTTCTCCTATGCCGTAACCTGCCACAAGGCGCAGGGCGGCCAGTGGCGGGCGGTTTTCGTCGACCGTTGTCTGTTCGGCGACGAACCCATGACGCGCGACATGATGCGGTGGCTCTACACGGCCCTGACCCGAGCCACCGATAAACTCTATTTAGTGAATTTCGATAAACAGTTCTATGAATAGCGAACGACATCCTTTGCAGCCCTTTCTGCCGGCCGACGCCCGCTTGTTGATGTTGGGCAGCTTTCCGCCCCAGCGCATGCGTTGGTCGATGGAGTTTTTCTATCCCAATCTGCAAAACGACATGTGGCGGATTGTGGGCTATCTCGCTACGGGCGACAAATCGCACTTTTTGCAGCCCGACGGCCGCCGGTTCGACCGTGAACGAATCGAAGCGTTCTGCCGCGAGCGGGGAATTGCGCTTTACGATACGGCCGAAGAGGTCGTCCGCTTGAAAAATAACGCTTCGGATAATTTTCTTCAAGTGGTGCGGCCGACCGATTTGGTTGCGCTGTTGTCGCGGATTCCGTCGTGCCGTACGATTGTCGCCACAGGCCAGAAAGCGGCTGAAACGTTGCAGCAGACGACCGGCTGTGCTGCGTTGCCAGTGGGCGGATTTGCCGAGACGGTCTATGCCGGACGCCCGTTGAAAATCTGGCGGATGCCTTCCTCGTCGCGGGCCTATCCGCGTTCCGTCGAATGGAAGGCGGAGTATTATCGGAAAGTCTTTACCGAGAACGGAATTATATAGTTATTCGTGCGGATTATTGTCTCCCCACGATTTTTTGCGGTTGTCTTTATCCGTTTGTCGGTGCTCGCCGCCGTAGGCGGCGTAAACAGATTTGACCCACCCCTAAACCCCCGCCTTGGCGGGGGCTTCAGGTCGGGATGCCGAAAGAAATCGAACCCATACGACCGTCGGTATAGAATGGATAGAATAATTTTGTTCGCCCTGATTCGGCGCTCTGCAAAGACCGAAAAATCCGAAAAAAATGCACTTCGGCCGTTGCCTTCACCCGAAAAAACCGCTATCTTTGTCGTAAAATTATTCCCTACGGCTGACAGGGTCCTCTTTGCGAAATCGAACATTGTTCGATTTCGGATAGGGTGTGTCGTCTGTGCCGAAGACTTGAATCTCCTTGAATCGTGAGCGAAGAGAAGAAGAAAACTCCGAAGAAAAAGTGCGAAACGCCGCTGATGGATCAGTATTATAAGATGAAAGCGGCTCATCCCGATGCGGTGATGCTGTTCCGTGTCGGCGATTTTTATGAAACATTCGGCGAGGACGCCATCAAAACCAGCGGCATTCTCGGCATCACGTTGACCCGACGGGCCAACGGCGCCGCATCCTATGTCGAACTGGCCGGATTCCCGTATCATGCGATCGACACCTACTTGCCCAAATTGCTGCGGGCCGGCGAACGGGTCGCCATCTGCGAGCAGTTGGAGGATCCGAAAACGGTGAAAGGATTGGTCAAGCGGGGAATCATCGAGCTGGTTACGCCCGGGGTCGTCATGGAGAACAACATGCTGACGAACAAGGAGAATACCTATCTGGCTTCGGTCTTTTTCGGTAAGCGGCTTACGGGCGTGGCGTTCCTCGATATATCGACCGGCGAATTTTATGCCGCCGAGGGTTCCGACAGCTATGTCGACAAATTGTTGGCCAATCTTCGGCCCAAGGAGGTCATTTTCCAGCGCGGTTACGAAGACCGTTTTTCCGAAGCGTTCGGCGGTCAGTATTATACCTACAAACTCGACGAGTGGGTCTTTGCCGAAGAGGTGGATCGGGAGAAACTGTGCAAGCAGTTCGGCACGCAGTCGCTCAAAGGATTCGGCGTCGACCACTTCACGAGCGGTCTGTCAGCGGCCGGAGCGATTCTCCATTACCTCGAATTTACGGAACATCGCGAAACGGCCCATATCAAATCGTTGGCGCGAATCGATCAGGAGGAGTTCGTGTGGGTCGACAAGTTCACCATTCGCAATCTGGAACTGTTCGCCTCGAACGGCGCGCGCGAACGGTGCAGTTTCGCCGATGTGATCGACCGGACACTGACCCCGATGGGCGGTCGCCTGTTGAAACGATGGATTGCCATGCCGTTGCGCGACCCCGAAAAGATCGGCGAACGGTTGGATGTGGTGGAACATTTCACGAAAGATGCCGATTTGGCCGACGCCGTGCGTGAACAGATCGAATTGGTGGGCGATTTGGAACGCATCGCATCGCGCGTCGCCGCGTCGCGGGTAACGCCCCGTGAATTGGTGCAGTTGAAAAATTCGTTGACGGCGGTCGGTGCGCTGAAATCCGCTTTGGAGGCGACCGACGATGAACGATTGCATGCGCTGGCCGGACAGATCGATTCGCTTACGGCCGTGCGCGACAGGTTGGCTCACGATATTTATCCCGATCCGCAATACAACCAGATTCAGAAAGGCGGTGTGATTGCCGACGGCGTCGATGCCGAACTCGACGACCTGCGCCGCATTGCGCTGCACGGCAAGGACTACCTGTTGCGCATCCAGCAGCGCGAGAGCGAGGCGACCGGCATCCCGTCGCTCAGAATCAATTACAACAGTGTTTTCGGCTATTACATCGAGGTGCGCAACACGCATAAGGACAAGGTCCCCGAAACGTGGATTCGGAAGCAGACCCTGACCAATGCCGAACGCTATATCACTGAGGAGCTCAAGGAGTACGAGTCCAAAATTCTGGGCGCCGAGGCGAAGATGCTGGAGCTGGAGCAGCGGATTTTTACGGAGATCATCGCCTTCATCTGCCAGTCGTTGCAGCCTTTGTTGCGCGATGCCGCCGCTGTGGCGCACATCGACTGCCTGCAATCGTTCGCCCGCATGGCCTGCGAACGGCATTACGTGCGGCCGACGCTCGATCTGGGCAAGCGGATCGATATTCGCGAAGGCCGTCATCCGGTCATCGAGACGTTGATGCCCGTGGGCGAGGAGTACATCCCCAACGACGTCATGCTGGACAGCGACAAGCAGCAGATTATGATGATTACGGGCCCCAACATGTCGGGCAAGTCGGCCTTGTTGCGTCAGACGGCCTTGATTATCTTGATGGCGCAGATGGGGTCGTTCGTGCCGGCGAAGTCGGCGCACATCGGGGTGGTGGACAAAATTTTCACGCGCGTCGGCGCATCGGACAACATTTCGCAGGGCGAATCGACCTTCATGGTCGAGATGCTCGAATCGGCCAGCATTCTCAACAACATTTCCGATCGCAGTATCGTGTTGCTGGACGAAATCGGTCGCGGAACGAGTACCTACGACGGTATTTCGATTGCGTGGGCGATGGTCGAATACCTGCATAACCATCCGACGGCCCGGGCGAAGACGCTTTTTGCCACGCACTATCACGAGTTGAACGAAATGGAGCGTCGCTGTCCGCGCGTGAAAAATTTTCACGTAACGGTCAAGGAGGTCGGCAACCGCATCATTTTCCTGCGCAAGCTGGAGGCGGGCGGTACGGAGCATTCGTTCGGTATCCACGTTGCCCGCATGGCCGGTATGCCGCTGTCGGTGGTCGCACGGGCCGACGAAATTCTGCGCAATCTCGAACAGGTCTACGGAAACAGCGAAATCGTACCGAACCGGAATTTGAAGGAGCGGGGCCGCAAGTTGACGGCGCAGTCCGTTCGGGAGGCGGCCGAGAGCGTCGATTCGCCGAGCGTGCAGTTGTCGATGTTCCAGTTGGACGATCCCGTGCTGGTGCAGATTCGCGATCAGATCAAGGATTTGGACGTCAATGCGCTGACCCCGATCGAGGCGCTCAACAAACTGAACGAGATTAAAAAAATCACCGGCTTGTAGGCCGGTGATTTTTTTTTCGGAGGGGCGGATTCGATGAAACCCCCCCCCTTGTTAGCATTACGAGTTACTTAGTAATAATTTTGGCCCACGAATCTTTCAGCGTTACCGTGCGGTTGAAGACCAAATGGTCCGCCGTCGAATCGGTATCGGGACAGAAGTAGCCCACGCGCTCGAACTGCACGGCCTGCCCGATCGGAATGTCGCGCAACGAGGGCTCCAAATACCCTTTGATTTTCACCATGGATTCGGGATTGAGGTTGTCCTCCCACGTTTGGCCCTCCTCTACGTCGTCGGGATTCTCCTTCGTGAAGAGCGGATTGAAAAGCCGGATTTCGGCTTCCAACGCATCTTTGGCCGATACCCAATGGATGACCCCCTTCACCTTGCGGCCGTCGCTCGACGAACCGTTGCCCGACATCGGGTCGTAGGTGCAATGCAATTCGACGATGTTGCCTTCGGCATCCTTGATGACCTCCTCGCACTTGATGAGATAGGAGTAGCGCAGCCGCACCTCGCCGCCCGGTTGCAACCGGTAGAACTTTTTCGGCGGATTCTCCATGAAGTCGTCCCGTTCGATGTAGATGACTTTCGAGAAGGGTATTTGCCGCGTTCCGGCCGCTTCGTCCTCCGGATTGTTGATGGCCGTGAAAAGCTCGGTTTTGTGCTCGTCGTAGTTCGTAACAACCACTTTTAAGGGATTCAGAACAGCCATTCGGCGTTCGGCGACCTTGTTGAGGTCTTCCCGTACGCAGTATTCCAACTTGCTGAGGTCGATTACGTTGTCGCGTTTGGCGACACCTACCATCTCGGCGAAGTTGCGTACCGAAGCCGGTGTGTAGCCTTTGCGGCGCAAGGCGCAGATGGTCGGCATACGCGGGTCGTCCCAACCCATCACGACGCCCTCCTGCACGAGTTTCAACAACTTGCGTTTCGACATCATTGTGTAGGTGAGATTCAGCCGCGCGAATTCGTACTGGTGCGAGGGGAAAATATCCAGCGCTTGGATGAACCAGTCGTAGAGCGGACGGTGCACATCGAATTCGAGCGTGCAAATCGAGTGGGTGATCCGTTCGATGGAGTCGCTTTGGCCGTGCGCATAGTCGTACATCGGGTAGATGCACCACTTGTTTCCCGTGCGGTGGTGTTCGGCGTGGATGATGCGGTACATGATCGGGTCGCGGAACAGCATGTTCGGGTGGGCCATGTCGATCTTCGCACGCAATACTTTTTCGCCGTCGGCGAACTCGCCCTTGCGCATTCGTTCGAACAGGTCGAGGTTCTCTTCGACCGAACGGTTGCGCCACGGCGACTCCTTGCCGGGCTCCGATACGGTGCCGCGGGTTTCGCGGATCTGTTCCTGCGTTTGGTCGTCGACGTAGGCCAGCCCTTTCTTAATCAGTACGATGGCCCATTCGTAGAGCTGGTCGAAGTAGTCCGATGCGTAACGCTCCAACTCCCATTCGAAGCCCAACCAACGGATGTCCCGCTTGATGGAATCGACGTATTCGACATCCTCTTTCACGGGATTCGTGTCGTCGAATCGCAGGTTGCATTTGCCGCCGTATTTTTTGGCCAGCCCGAAATTGATGCAGATGCTTTTGGCGTGGCCGATATGCAGATAACCGTTCGGCTCGGGCGGGAAACGGGTCTGGATGCGCTTTTCGCCTTTGGCGATGGATGTTTTGATGATCTCTTCGAGAAAGTTCAGCGACTTCTCACGTGTTTCGTTCGTTTCGCTTGCCATATATTTTAGAGTGTTTTAGCCGTTATTCGTGTCCGTGTTTCGAACCGATGCCGAAAAGTTTTTCGAGATTGACCGAGAGCCGGACGATTTGCTGCGTCCCCATTCCCGTGCCGTCGTAGTGGAATACCATGCCCGCTTCGACGGTAATCGTATCGTTGAAGAACCGATTGTCGTAGCCGAGCCACGTGCGGTTGTAGATGTGTTCGGTCGTCGCATAGAAACTTTCGCCGGCATAGAGACCGTCCGTGCCGTAGGTGAGCCCCGTCTGGGGATCGGCTACGGCGTAACGCAACGGCTGGAGGTTACCGCCTACATAGAGGTTATTCTCCAATTTGACGCCCCATTTGCGGAGGACGATGTCTAATTGGCCGCCGCACGGTTTCTTCCATGCGTTGTCGACGCTGCGTCCGCGTTGTGGTGCGAAGAGCAGTCCGGCGCGGACGTCGAAGTCGAGGCAGGCATTGAATTTCCAACCGACATAGGGGTTGAAAAGCAGGTTGTCCGAAACATTGCCGACCTGTTCCGACATGGCGAAATGGAAGAGCGAGAACGCATAGCCGAAATAGAACCCCTTGTCGAGCGTATAGCGGCCGGCCGAGAGGATGCGGAACTTTTCGCGCGTCGTCTCGCCGAGCATGCCTTCCCAGTCGAGCGCCATTTCCACATAGGTGTCGCGGCGTTCGGTCGAACGATAACGACCGAGGAAACCGGACAGTCGGTTGTGATAGAAGCGGGTCGAATCGCTGAAAAAGGCGGTCGAGTAGTCGCCCGCCAGCTCGCTGCGGTCGAAGATACCTGCATTCGCCTGTACGTGCTCCGTTTTGAACCGGTAATACATCAGCGGTTTGACGTCGCTCAAAAACGGTTCGCGCACGCCGTTGTGTTCGCCGAAGTTCTGCAACATCTCGACCCCGAAGACCAACCGGTTCTTCTCCATCCATTCGATGCCGATGCGGGGCGTCAGTCGGGCGCTGAACAGCGTTTGCGAGTGGTCGAATGTATTTCCGGCATATTCGCGGTTGTCGAAACGGGTTGTGAAATCGGCTCCGGCGATGATTCGCTGGGCGGAGGCCTGCGCGACCGTTGTCGCGACGAGGCACAAGACCAACATCCGTTTTCTCATTGACATGATTCGTCGTAGATTCGAGCCTCAAAAATAGGTAAAAAATTTTTATTTGACTACTTTTGTCGGCAATTATATATGTATCGACGGCGGTAAAGCCTGATTCGTTTCGGCTTCCCGACCGAAGTCCCCGCCAAGGCGGGGGTTTGGGGGTGGGTCAAATCAGCATACGCTGCCGAAGGCGGCGAGCACTGAGGAACGGACAGAAGAATCGGATGAAATCGTGGGTACATAAAAGGATATAATTGCGCTTTTGTTTTCGAAAACCATTCGCATGCGCAAGATTACCAACGAAGAACTGGGGCGTCCGACGCCCGAAGCCTATGCCGCTATGGAGAAGATGCCCGTAACGGTCGTGCTCGACAACGTGCGTTCGATGCAGAATGTCGGCGCGTTCTTCCGGACGTCCGATGCGTTCGGGGTCGAACACCTCACTTTGTGCGGGATTACGGCCACGCCTCCCGCCCGCGATATTCACAAGACGGCGCTGGGGGCCGAGTTGACCGTGCCGTGGAGTTATTGCGAATCGACCGAGGCCTGCATCGACGCATTGCATGAGCGGGGATACCTCGTCTATGCCGTCGAACAGGTGGTCGGTGCGACAATGCTGGATGATTTCCGTCCCGAGGCGGGTCGCCGGTATGCGCTCGTCTTCGGCAATGAGGTGGCCGGCGTGGGACAAGATGCGGTCGACCGATGCGACGGCGCTATCGAAATTCCGCAGATGGGGGTGAAACATTCGCTGAACGTGTCGGTCTCGGGCGGTGTGGTTTTGTGGAACTTTTTTTGTCGGATTCGTCCGAATCGTTAACTTTGCCCCCGATTTAACCCAAAAATTCGAAAAAAATGTCTGTGGAAAGTACGGTTCGGGCGGTTACGACCTACCGCCTGACGGAGATGAAGCAACGGGGCGAAAAGATATCCATGCTTACTTCTTACGATTATTCGATGGCCAAAATCGTCGATGCCGCCGGTATCGATGTCATTCTGGTCGGCGATTCGGCGGCCAATGTCATGGCCGGTTACGAAACGACCGTTCCGATTACGCTCGATATGATGATCTATCATGCCCGTTCGGTAACGCGCGGGGCGCAGCGTGCGTTGATCGTCGTCGATATGCCGTTCGGCACCTATCAAGGCAACTCGAAGCTGGCGCTCGATTCGGCGGTGCGCATCATGAAGGAGACCGAGGCCGATGCCGTAAAATTGGAGGGCGGCGAAGAGATTCTCGAATCGGTACAACGTATTTTGACAGCCGGCATTCCGGTGATGGGGCACCTCGGACTGACGCCGCAATCCATCCATAAGTTCGGAACCTACAACGTGCGGGCGAAAGAGGAGGCCGAGGCCGAGAAGCTCGTGCGCGATGCCCATCTGTTGAGCGACGCGGGCTGTTTCGCCGTCGTCCTGGAAAAAATTCCGGCGGCGTTGGCGACCCGGGTTACGAAAGAGATTCCGATTCCGACCATCGGCATCGGTGCGGGCGGCGGTACGGATGGCCAAGTGTTGGTCATTCACGACATGGTGGGGCTCAACAAGGGCTTTTCGCCTCGGTTCCTGCGCCGGTATGCCGATCTGCACGAGGTGATGACCGATGCCGTAACGCGCTATATCGCCGATGTGAAGTCGGGCGATTTTCCTAATGAAAAAGAGCAGTATTGAGTGAGAATGAAGAAGGGGCGATCAAATCGCCCCTTCCTTTTTGGGTTGTCGCTGCATCAGCGAGGCGAACTTGTCCGGTTGCAGGGTTCGCACGACACAATCGCCGATGCGGGTCGGAAAGACGATGCGCAGCAGACCGTCTTGATTCTTTTTGTCTTTGGCCACCTCTTTCAGCATCCGTTTCGTCTCGATCGGTTGTTCCAGCGTAAAACCGGCACGGACGAGCAGCGCCGTGATGCGTTCGCAGTCGCTCGCCGCTAACAGACCGGCTTGTACGGCCGCTTCCGCTATCCGTTTCATGCCGACGGCCACCGCTTCGCCGTGATTCAGTCGGGTGGAGCATTTTTCGATGGCGTGGGCCAGCGTGTGCCCGAGATTGAGCTTGCGGCGTTCGCCCGCTTCGTGCTCGTCGCGTTCGACGATCGCCGCTTTGTTGCGGATGGCGGCCCGAATGATCTCCGCCAGCAGCTCGCGGTCGCTGCGCAGCCGGGCGAAATCGACGGTTTCCAGTCGGGCGAAAAGTTCCGCATCGGCGATGACCGCTATTTTGATGATTTCGGCTAACCCCGCCCGAAATTCTCGCTCGGGAAGCGTGGCGAGCAGCGCCGGATCGCAGATGACGAACTGCGGTTGATTGAACGTACCGGCTATGTTCTTGTAACCGTCGATGTTGACCCCGTTCTTGCCGCCGATGGCCGCGTCGACCTGCCCGAGCAGGGTGGTCGGGATGAATCCGAAGCGGAGTCCCCGCATGTAGGTCGAGGCGGCGAACCCCGTGATGTCGGTAACGATGCCGCCGCCGATGCCCAGCACGAAGGTCGACCGGTCGATGCCCGTCTCCAAAAATTTGCGGTAAATCGCGCCGATCGTCTGCAACGTCTTGATGCTTTCGCCCTTGCCGACGAGCACGGTCTCGTAGGAGGCCAGCAGCTCGGGATAGAGCCGGTCGATGGCGGCATCCGAAATGGCCGCGACGCGATTTTTCGGCAACACCTCCGGCAGAATTTCATTGACCGGACCGATGTAAATCCGGCTCGTGGACCCGATGACGAACGATGGCTGCATAGATATTAAACTTTTTTAAGAAGCATGCAAAAGTAGTATATTTTCCCGATAATTTGCGTACCTTTGCGCCGTAAATGATTCTGCTATGCAAAAACTGCGCAATATCGCGATTATTGCCCACGTGGACCACGGAAAAACCACGCTTGTCGATAAAATGATTCTGGCGGGACACCTCCTCCGCGACAACGCCAAACAAAACGGCGAACTGATTCTGGACAACAACGACCTCGAACGCGAACGGGGTATCACGATCCTTTCGAAGAACGTTTCGGTCATTTATAAGGACTACAAAATCAACATCATCGACACGCCAGGCCACGCCGATTTCGGCGGCGAGGTCGAACGGGTGCTTAACATGTGCGACGGTGTGCTGCTGTTGGTCGATGCGTTCGAGGGAACGATGCCGCAGACCCGTTTCGTGCTGCAGAAGGCGCTCGCGCTGGGCAAGAAACCCATCGTCGTCATCAACAAGGTCGATAAACCCAATTGCCGGCCCGAAGTGGTCAACGAACAGGTTTTCGATCTGATGTTTTCGCTCGATGCGACCGAGGATCAACTCGATTACAAGACCATCTACGGCTCGGCCAAACAGGGCTGGATGTCCCACAAGTGGAACCAGCCGACTGATTCGATTGTGCCGCTGTTGGATGCCATCATCGACGATATTCCCGAACCGGAAATCGTCGAGGGAACGCCCCAGATGCTGATTACGTCGCTGGAATACTCGTCGTACACGGGCCGTATTGCCGTCGGCAAGGTAACGCGCGGTTCGTTGCGTACGGGTCAGAACGTTACGCTGGCCAAGCGCGACGGCAAAACGATGGTCAAGACCAAAATCCGCGAATTGATGGTCTTCGAGGGCTTGGGCAAAAAGAAGGTCGAGGAGGTGCCCTGCGGCGAGATTTGCGCCGTTATGGGAATCGAAGGTTTCGATATCGGCGACACGATTTGCGATTACGAAAATCCCGAACCGCTGCCGCCTATCGCTATCGACGAGCCTACCATGTCGATGCTCTTCACCATCAACAATTCGCCCTTCTTCGGTAAGGACGGCAAGTTCGTAACGTCGCGCCACATCAAAGACCGTCTCGACCGCGAGTTGGAAAAGAATCTGGCGCTGCGCGTAACGCCCGGGCCGTCGGCCGACAGCTTCAATGTATTCGGGCGCGGTGTGCTGCATCTGTCGGTGCTCATCGAAACCATGCGCCGCGAGGGCTACGAGTTGCAGGTGGGCCAGCCGCGGGTCATTACCAAGATGATCGACGGCAAAAAGTGCGAACCGATTGAGGAGATGACGGTCGATTGTCCCGAAGAACACTCCGGAACGGTCATCGAGTTGGCGACCAAGCGCAAGGGTACGCTGACGAACATGGTGTCGAACGGCGACCGCGTTCGGCTGGAATTCGATATTCCGTCGCGCGGCATCATCGGTCTGCGTTCGAACATGCTCACGGCGACGGCCGGCGAAGCGGTGATGACCCACCGGCTCAAAGATTTCGAACCTTGGGTGGGCGACATCGAGATGCGCACGAACGGCTCGATTATTTCGGGCGAGACGGGCACGGCCTATGCCTATTCGATCGACAAGTTGCAAGACCGCGGGCGGTTCTTCATCAATCCGATGGATCAGGTTTACGAGGGGCAGGTCATCGGCGAACACACGCGCCAGAACGATATTACGGTGAATGTTACGAAGTCGAAGCAACTGACCAACATGCGAGCTTCGGGCTCGGACGATAAGGCGGTCATCGTGCCGCCGAAGGTATTCACGCTGGAGGAGGCCCTCGAATATATCAAAGAGGATGAATATGTCGAGGTAACGCCGCATGCCATGCGTCTGCGCAAAATTCTGCTGCACGAGGTCGATCGCAAACGCGCCGGTAAGTAACTGAGGTTGAAATTCGTAATCGGCGGTTCCTCGGAGCCGCGCCAATAAAAGGCCCTTTTATAAGGGCCGCGGGCCGAAGCCTCCGCCCGCGCCGCTTTTGAAAGCGGTTCCTTATGCGATAGATCGTTGTCATGCTTTTCAATGCTTTCTTCGCTGCCGACCGCCGCTTTTGCGAGCGTGAAGATATTATATGCGGGCATTCCCCTTTTATCTATTTTTTGTAGGCAGTTCGGGGGCCTTGAAGAGTGGATAAAAGTTTTGCCCGCGCTTTTAATTTTTGTTCTGTTTCGTCGCGATTGCGGCATTTTTGCGCACGCTGGCGCGGATTTCTCCGTTTCTTGTATGTTTTGTCGAATAAAACCGCTATATTTGCAATAAATTATTGCATCGTATGCTTATGGAACCTTGATAAACAGCACTTTATTCCGTATCGGCATCCTCGTCGGATGACTGGTACCAAGACATAAAAGCGCATTGACTTTTTCTTTTTGTCTTCAAAACTTGGACATTTTGAACGCAATCAAGAATTAAAAGTTGATGCTCGCGTTGGTGCGCGGGCATTTCTTTATCTGATTGTGTGGGTTGTCCAAGACCTTGAAGACGGATAAAAGTTTTGCCCGCGTTTTTTTGTGTCGTCCCTTAATGAAACCCTTCGGTTTTTTGACTGTACGGAACAAGGATTTTCCCTTTTTTCGTATGGATAAAACGAAAATTGTTGCTATTTTTGTTGTATTGTGTCTTGCAACGGACTTGCGGACGATGCGGGCCCGCCTGACAGAAAAAAACACAAGCGCATCGAACTTATGCACTTGTGTTTGAAGTAGTCCCGACGGGAATCGAACCCATATCGTAAGAACCGGAATCTTGTATTCTATCCATTGAACTACGGGACCGGATGCGCAAAGATGCGAAAAATTTTTTATTGAAACAAGAAAATGAAAAAAAAGCTGAATAATTGGGAGCGTATGGAGGCGGTGATTCGGTGGGCGAATATGTCGACCAACTATTTTGCTCGTTATATCGGTCTCGCACGCGGCGAAAATCTCTACCAGATCAAGCGCGGCCACAACGGCATCTCGCTCGATGTGGCCGACCACGTGGTCGCCAAATTCCCCCAGATCGACAAACTTTGGCTGCTCACGGGCGAGGGCCACATGTTTGTCGAACTCGACAAACACAGGCCCATCCCTTACTACAAGGCCGATTCCGAAAAAGACATCGTCCGGATTTCCGAACTGAAACCGGACGATTATCTGTTTCTGCCGATGGTCGGCGGCTGCGATTTCGCCATGTGTTACAATGGGCAGGCCATGGGCAAGGTCATTCCGGCCGGTACGATCGTCCTGCTGCGCGCCGTCGAGCCCGATGCGATAATTCTCGGGGGTGAGTATGTGATTGTTAGCAAAAAAATCGTAACTTTGCGTATCGTCCGTTCGGCCGAAGACGAAAGCTGCTTCCGGCTCGTGGCGGGCGACCGCGAACATTATGACGATCTGCTGCTGGATAAGAGCAGCGTGCAGAAAGCATATAAAGTAATGGTTAAGCTGATAACAAACGATTGACGCGATGTTTTCCGGAATAGTCGAAGGTATGGGCGAAGTGGTCGCTATCCGCTCCGACCGTCAGAATAAGGATTTTACGATTCGGGCGCCCTTCGCCCGCGAGTTGAAAATCGATCAGAGCGTGGCCCACAACGGGGTGTGCTTGACGGTCGTCGAGCGGGTGGATGACACCTACACCGTAACGGCCATGAAAGAGACCCTCGACCGGAGCAACCTCGGGCTGTTGCAGGTAGGCGATCGGGTCAATTTGGAACGCTCGATGAAACCCGATGCCCTGCTCGACGGCCATATCGTGCAGGGCCATGTCGACCAGACGGCCCGTTGCACGGCCAAAGAGGAGGCCGGCGGCAGTTGGTATTTCACGTTCGAATACGAACCGCAGGGCGGCGGCCTGTGCACGGTCGAAAAGGGTTCGGTTGCGGTCAACGGCGTCAGCCTGACGGTGTGCGATTCGAAACCCGCGTCGTTCCGTGTCGCCATCATCCCCTACACGTTCGAACATACCAATTTCTGCCGCATCGAACCTGGAACGGTCGTCAATCTGGAATTCGACATCGTCGGCAAATACATCGCTCGTCTGATGCAAAACTACAAGCAATCATGATAACCATCAAAACCAAAGAGGGCGCTTCGTGCTGGATCGGTCTGCTGGCGACGTTGATCGTCGGCGGAGTGTTGTTCGGGTTACATGCCAACGGCGTGCAACTGCGCAGTATCGCCGTCGTCGGAATGCTATTAGGCACGTTCGCCGTCGTAACGCTCGTATCGCTCTTCATCATCCGCAAGTACGTGGCTTACAAGCTGAAACCCATCTATTCGATCGTGCTTTCGCGCGATGTGCATACGCACGAGATATTCTCGGAACTGCGCGACAAACGGGTCGAGAACATCGGCGAAGAACTCACGGCGTGGGCCGATACCAACGACAAGGAGATTGCCCGCCTGAAAGAGAACGAACATTTCCGCAAACAGTATCTGGGCAATGTGGCCCACGAACTCAAAACGCCGATTTTCAACATTCAAGGGTATATATCCACGCTGCTGGACGGCGGTTTGGAGGATGAACTCATCAATCGGAAGTACCTCGAGCGGGCCGAAAAGAGCATCGACCGGTTGATTAACATCGTCAACGATTTGGATACGATTTCCAAGTTGGAGAGCAACATGAACAAGCTCGATTTGGAAAAATTCGACATCGTGGCCTTGACCAAAGAGATCGCCGAGCAGGCCGAAATGGAGGCCGACCGGAAACACATCACGATTTCGGTGAAGG
This sequence comes from uncultured Alistipes sp., assembly GCA_947591475.1. GTDB lineage: Bacteria > Bacteroidota > Bacteroidia > Bacteroidales > Rikenellaceae > Alistipes. Next base: position 108,264 of record CANQDE010000005.1, on the reverse strand, counting down.
GGGCCGACAATTTGCCTTCGGTCTTTTGGGTGCAGGCCGACAAACATTATATCGGGCAGGTGTTGGTCAATCTGATTATCAATTCGATCCGTTACGGCAAGGAGGGTGGTGCGACCCGCATCCGGTTCCGCGACATGCTCGACAAAATTCTGGTCGAGGTCGAGGACAACGGGCAGGGCATCGGCAAGGAGGATTTGCCGCGCGTTTTCGAACGCTTCTATCGCACGGACAAGGGCCGTTCGCGCGAGCAAGGCGGCACGGGGCTCGGTCTGGCTATCGTGAAGCACATCATCGAAGCGCATGGCGAACGCATCTCGGTGCGCAGCGAAGCGGGCATGGGCAGCACCTTCTCGTTTACGCTGAAAAAAGTGGAAATTCAAGACATCAATAAATAATGAACCCTTATTTATCCGTCGTTTGGGATTTCGATCCGGTTTTCGTCTCCATCGGTTCGCTCGACATCCGGTATTACGGCTTGATGTGGGCGCTGGCGATTCTGATCGGCGCGCGGTTTTTCAGCAATTTCTGCAAACGCGAGGGGCTGCCGTCGTCGGTCGCGGATTCGGTTTTCGTCTACGGAACTTTGGCCACGATCATCGGCGCGCGGTTGGGCCATTGCCTTTTTTACGACCCTGTGGAGTATTTGAGCAAGCCGTGGACCATCATCACGGGTTTTCGCGACGGCGGATTAGCCAGTCATGGTGCGGCGATCGGCTTGTTGATCGGCCTGTGGCTCTTTTCGCGCAAGAACAAGCTGCCCTATATCTGGTCGTTGGATCGCATCATGATACCGGTCGGTATTGGCGGCGCGCTCGTGCGATTGGGCAATCTGTTCAATTCCGAAATATTCGGTACAGCAACCACTTTGCCGTGGGGATTCGAGTTCCTGCGCTCGTATAAGTGGGTCAACGAATTCGCTCCGGCAGCGGTGCATCCGACGCAGATTTACGAAGCGTTGTGCTATTTGTTGACTTTCGGGGTGCTCTGCTGGCTGTACTATGCGAAGGACATGGGCCGTCGCCGTCCGGGGTTGCTGTTCGGCGTAGGGTTGATCGGCGTATTTCTCACCCGCTTTTTCCTCGAATTCATCAAGACGGAACAGGAGGCGTTCGAGGTGGGCTGGACGTTGGATATGGGACAATGGTTGAGTATCCCGTTCGTGGTGTTGGGCGTATGGATGATCGTACGGGCGTGCAGACGTCCGACAGGGAAGACCGTGTAGGCCTTTTAAGAGAATGCAGACTTTTTAATAAGAGGATAAGATGAGTCAGATGGTGGAACAAGTGGCCCGGTTGATCGCCAACCGTTTGGCCGGTGGCGGGGATGTTTTCCTGCCGAATGTGGGTTCCTTGTTCGTGGTATTTCATGGAGCCGAACAAATTTCGAAGCGGTGGATTCAGCCGCCCTATCGGCGTGTGGACTTCACCTCGCAGGAGCGGGGCGAATCCTTGCCGGACATGATCGCACGAGCCTGTTCGTGCGATGCGGATACGGCCCGTTCGGTCTATGACCGTTGGCTGGAACAGACGCGCAAAGAGGAAACCTTGACGATTGCAGGGGTCGGGACGTTGACGTTCAAGAACTTTGCACCGACCTCGGAGTTCGAACGTCGGTTGAATCCGCAGGGTCGTGCGCCGATGCGGGTACGTCGGTCGAGCGGCTTCGATTGGGCGATGTTGCTCGGTATGGCGGCGATACTCATTGTGGCGCTCGTTATCGGTTTCTTTCTGATAAAGAACGATTGTTTCCGAAAACAGCACGTCGAAGAGCCGGTTGTCGCCGAGCAGCCCGTTACGGAATCGTCGGTGAATCCGGTTGCGGATTCGACAGCAGTTGCTCCGACGAAGGTCGTGCCGGTTCAACAATCGACCGAACCTACGCTCCCCGCTTCGGGACATCATTATGTGGTGATGGGGGTGTTCAATACGCCGGAAAATGCCGAAAACGCGCGGAAATACTTCGCTGGCCAACAATCCGATTGGGAGTTTGTGATTTATCGGTTGGGCGGCCGGTACATGGTAACGTGCTTCGATTCGGAGGATGAGGAGACGGCACGGAACTTCGTCCGCCGGCATCGCGGCGTGTTCCCCGATATTTGGGTGCATTCGGCCCGTTGATGCGGCTCGCCGAGGCGATAATCGTTTCGATCGACCGGCTGTATGTGCAGCCGGTTCGATCGTTGCTTCCGCGACAGACTTTTCGTTATGCCGTTTGCGGGTGTGTGAACTATCTGCTGCTGGATCCGCTCCTGTATGCGCTGATCTATAACGGCGTGATCGCGCATCGGTTTATCGATTGCGGATTCGTGGTGCTGTCGCCGCATATCGCTGCGTTGGGACTGGTCTTTCCGATTACTTTTTTCGTCGGATTTTGGCTGAATCGCAAGGTCGTTTTCCGCTTTTCGCCCTTGCAGACGCATACGCAGTTGATTCGCTATCTGCTTTCGGTGGCCGGTTCCGCGGCTCTGACCTATGTCGGATTGAAATTCTTCGTCGAGGTCTGCGGCCTTTGGCCGACCCCGTCGAAAGTGCTGACGACCGGGGCCGTTACGGTGTACAGCTATTTGATTGCCAAGTATTTCTCTTTCCGGCAGGCCAAGACGGAATGAGGCTGTCGCGCAGACGGATTCGAACCGAGTGTCCGTCTATTCGGTAGCCGGTTGATAGCCTTTATCTTCGATCAAGTGGGGCGAATCGTTTGCGGCCGCAACGGCCAATTCGTCGCAGCGATTGTTTTCTACCGTTGCCGCATGGCCTTTGACCCAAACGAACCGGACATGATGACGGCGATAACCTCGCAGAAATCGTTTCCATAGATCGGGATTCTTCCGGTTTGCATATTTCTTTCTCTCCCAGCCGAATACCCAACCTTTCGAGACCGCATCGACCACGTATTTCGAATCGGAATAAATCGTTACGTCCGACCCTTCGAACCGCAGGGCTTCGAGGGCGACGCAAACCGCCAACAACTCCATCCGGTTGTTAGTGGTGAGCTTGTATCCCTGCGACAGCTCTTTGCGGAACGGCCCCGAAAGCAATACGATCCCGTAACCGCCCGGGCCCGGGTTCCCGAGTGCGGAACCGTCGGTATAGATGGTAATGGCGGGCACGATCGCGTGTTATTTCATGGCTTGCAACTGCTCTTTCAAGGCGGCGATCTTCGCTTCGGCATCGGCCTGCTTCGCCCGTTCGTTGGCTACGACCTTCTCGGGCGCCGACTGCACGAACCGTTCGTTGGAGAGCTTTTTCATGACGCTGGCGAGGAATCCTTCGTAATAGGTCAGGTCGTCCGTGAGCTTCTTGCGTTCGGCTTCCACGTCGATTTTACCGGACATCGGCACGAAATACTGTGTCGTTTTTACGAGGAATGCGGCTGCTGTCGGGTCTTTCTCTGTAACGGTTTCGATAGCGGTCAGATTCGCCATCTTCTGCATGACGGGAGCATATTCCGATGGATAGTTCGCATCGTCGATGACGCGGAGCGTCAGAGCTTCTTTTTGCGCCAATCCCTTCTGATTGCGGATGTTCCGGACAGAGGAAATTACCTCGCGGGCCAATTCGAAACGGACCAAGATGCGTTCGTCCTCCGGTGCGGCCGTCGGCATCGGTGCTACGCAGATGGATTCGCCGTCGGTGCGCGGAGCGAGAGCCTGCCAAATTTCCTCGGTAATGAACGGCATGAACGGATGCAACAGGCGCATCAACCGGTCGAAAAAGTCGCGGGTGGCTTCGAACGTCCGCTGGTCGATGGCCTGTCCGTAGGCAGGCTTCACCATCTCCAAATAGAGACCGCTGAACTCGTCCCAGAAAAGTCGGTAGATCGTCATGCAGGCTTCCGAGATGCGATAGGACTTGAAATCCTCGTCCACCTCGCGCAAGGCCTTTCCGAGCGTCTGTTCGAACCATTCGACTGCCAGCCGGTTGTTTTCGCTCGGCGCAGCGGCCGCATCGACCGTCCAGCCGTTGACCAACCGATAAGCGTTCCAGATTTTGTTGCCGAAGTTGCGGCCCTGTTCGCACAAGGCTTCATCGAACATCACGTCGTTGCCCGCCGACGAAGACATCAGCATGGCGATGCGTACACCGTCGGCTCCGTATTTGTCGATCAAGTCGAGCGGGTCGGGCGAGTTGCCCAACTGTTTCGACATCTTGCGGCCGATTTTGTCGCGGACGATACCGGTGAAATAGACGTTGCCGAAGGGCTTTTCGTTGCGGTATTCGTAGCCGGCCATAATCATGCGGGCCACCCAGAAGAAGATGATGTCGGGGCCCGTAACCAAGTCGTCGGTGGGGTAGTAGTAGTTGATTTCCGGATTGTTCGGATGGCGGATGCCGTCGAAAACCGAGATGGGCCACAGCCACGACGAGAACCAAGTGTCCAAAACATCGTCGTCCTGCCGCAAATCGCTGAGTTGCAGCGAGGCGTCGCCGCTCTTGGCCCGAGCTTTCTCTAAGGCTTCTTCGGGCGTCGGAGACACGACGAAGCCCCCCTTCGGCAGATAGTAGGCCGGAATGCGCTGCCCCCACCATAATTGACGCGAAATGCACCAGTCCTTGATGTTCTCCATCCAATGGCGGTAGGTGTTCTTGTATTTTTCGGGGACGAAGCGGATCGCGTCTTCCAGCACGGCCCGGGTAGCGGGCTGTGCCAACTCTTTCATCGACAGGAACCATTGCATCGAGAGCTTCGGTTCGATGGCGACGCCCGTGCGTTCGGAATAGCCTACGTTGTTGGTGTAGGCTTCGGTCTTTTCGAGCAGTCCGGCATCGGCGAGGTCTTTTTCGATTCGGTCGCGCAGCTCGAACCGATCCATGCCGACGTACAAGCCCACTTTGTCGTTGATCGTACCGTCGTCGTTGAAGATGTCGATGCTCTCCAATCCGTATTTTTCGCCCAGCATGTAGTCGTTGACGTCGTGGGCAGGGGTTACTTTCAGTGCGCCCGTGCCGAATTCGATGTCGACGTATTCGTCGCGGATCACCGGAATCGAACGGCCGACCAACGGCACGATGACCCGTGCGTCGGCGGGCAACTCCTTGTAACGTTCGTCGTTGGGGTTGACGCAGAGCGCCGTATCGCCTAAAATCGTCTCCGGACGGGTCGTGGCGACGATGATGAACCGTTCTGTGCCCTCGATCCGGTAGCGCAGGTAGTAGAGTTTGCCGTGCGACTCCTTGAAGATGACCTCCTCGTCGGAAAGAGCCGTTTTGGCGGCCGGATCCCAATTGACCATCCGCACGCCGCGATAGATTTTACCCTTTTCGTAGAGGTCGCAAAATACGCGCATGACGCCTTCCGTGCGGATGTCGTCCATCGTGAAGCAGGTGCGTTCCCAATCGCACGATGCGCCCAACTTGCGCAACTGTTTGAGGATGACGCCGCCGTATTTCTCTTTCCATTCCCATGCGTGGCGCAGGAACTCCTCGCGGGTGAGCGACGATTTCTCGATGCCCTTTTCGTGGAGCAGCGCCACGACCTTGGCCTCCGTAGCGATCGACGCATGGTCCATGCCCGGCACCCAGCAGGCATTGCGGCCCGACATGCGGGCCCGACGCACCAATACATCCTGCAACGTGTTGTTGAGCATGTGCCCCATGTGGAGCATGCCGGTAACGTTGGGCGGCGGGATGACGATCGTATAGGGTTGACGTTCATCGGGTTCCGAATGAAAAATTCGATGGCTGACCCAATAGTCGTACCATTTTGTCTCGATTTGTGCGGGAATGTATTTGTCTGCGATTTGCATGGCTGACAGTTTGAATTGTTCGTTCAATCGGCAAAGTTATTAACATTCTGTCAAAGATGAAATAAAAATAGCTGAAAAATCGTTACCTTTGCAAACAAAATGTTTTCGAAAGTCTGTTCTATGGATAAGAAAAAAGATAAAATCGAGATCGGCGTAGTCGATGAACATAATCTGCCCGAAGTGTTCGACGGGAAACACCGCGTGGTTCCCATCATTTCGGGCGATGACGATACGACCGAAGAGATCGACGTGCCGGAAGAGATGCCCATTCTTACGCTGCGTTCATCGGTGCTTTTTCCGGGGGCCATCACGCCGATTACCGTGGGGCGCGACAAAAGCATTTCGCTCGTGCGGGCCGTCAATGCCGAAGGTGGCATTCTCGGGGCCGTGCTTCAACGCGAAAGCGAGGTCGAAGACCCGTCGCCCGATGATATGTACAAGGTCGGCACGGCAGCACGCATCATCAAGATTCTGGAGATGCCGAACGGCAATCTGACCGTGATTCTGAACGGTTTGGAGAAGATCGAAATCGGTGAGTATGTCGCTACGGAGCCCTATTTCAAGGCGCGCGTTACGGCTCTGCGCGATACGATGCCCGATGTGAAAAGCATCGAATTCGAAGCGCTGGTGGATTCCATTCGCGATGTGGCCTTAGGCATCATCAACGTTTCGCCGTCGATGCCCAAGGAGGCGGCTTTCGCCATCAAGAACATCGATTCGAAACGCGGCATCATCAATTTCATCTGTACCAATCTGGAACTTTCCGACGAAGATCGGCAAACGTTGCTGGAGGCCCCCGGCCTGCTGGCCCGTTCGCGGAAACTGTTGGAAATCTTGATTCGTGTGCAGCAGCTCGCCGAACTGAAAGGCGAGATTCAAGATCGGGTCAAGCAGGAGATCGACAAGCAGCAACGCGACTACTATCTGCAACAGCAGATGCGCACCATTCAGGACGAATTGGGCGATGGCGACGATGCCGAAATCGAAAAGATGCGCGAGGCCGCGGACAAGAAGAACTGGCCGAAAGAGGTGGGCGAGACGTTCGAAAAGGAGTTGCAGAAGGTCGAGCGGCTCAATCCGGCAGTTGCCGAATATTCGGTGCAGATGACCTATCTGCAACTGTTGCTGGAGTTGCCTTGGAACGAGGTAACACAGGACAACCTTGATCTGAAATGTGCCCGTGAACAACTCGATCACGACCATTTCGGTCTCGAAGAGGTGAAGGAGCGCATTCTGGAGCATCTGGCCGTCATCAAACTGAAAGGCGACCTCAAATCGCCGATTCTTTGCCTGTACGGCCCTCCGGGGGTCGGCAAGACGTCGCTCGGCAAATCGGTCGCCACGGCTTTGGGCCGCAAGTTCGGCCGGATTTCGTTGGGCGGGCTGCACGACGAATCGGAAATTCGCGGGCATCGCCGCACCTATATCGGAGCCATGCCGGGGCGGATCATCCAGACCATCAAACGGTGCGGTTCGTCGAATCCGGTCATCATCCTCGACGAGGTGGACAAGGTAACCGTGTCGAATCACGGCGATCCGTCGAGCGCCTTGCTCGAAGTGCTCGATCCCGAGCAGAACACGACTTTCCATGACAACTACATCGACATGGAATACGACCTGTCGAAGGTGCTGTTCATCGCTACGGCCAACAATGTTTCGAACATCGCTCCGGCGCTGCGCGACCGTATGGAGATGATTAACATAGCCGGTTATCTGATGGAGGAGAAGGTTTGCATCGCGTTGGAACACCTTTTGCCCAAGCAGCGCGAAGCGCACGGCATCGCTCCCGAACAGCTGACCATGACCCCCGAGGTCGTCGAGGCGATCATTTCCGGATATACGCGCGAAGCGGGCGTCCGGTCATTGGACAAGTCGTTGGCGAAAATCGCCCGTTCGCGTGCCAAGCAGATCGCTTTCGACGAAGCGTTCGTGCCCGAATTTACCGCGCAGGATGTCGAACGGGTGCTCGGCGTACCCAAATTCCTGAAAGAGGAGTACGAAGTGGGCGGTTTGACGGGTGTCGTTACGGGATTGGCTTGGACGGAGGTCGGCGGCGATATTCTTTATATCGAATCGTGCCTCACGCCCGGCAAGGGACGCATCAGTCTGACGGGCAATCTGGGCGATGTGATGAAAGAGTCGGCGACGATTGCGCACGAATGGGTGATGGCCCATAATAAAGAGTTGGGAATCGATGCCGAAATGTTCGAAAAGAATGACATCAATATCCACGTCCCCGAGGGTGCCATCCCGAAAGACGGCCCGTCGGCCGGTATTACGATGGTAACCTCCATCGTCTCGACTTACACGGGCCGCAAGGTGCGCGAACGGATCGCCATGACGGGTGAAACCACGCTGCGCGGTCGCGTGATGCCGGTCGGGGGTGTCAAGGAGAAGATTTTGGCGGCCAAGCGGGCCGGAATCACCGAATTGATCCTGTCGGAGGAAAACCGCAAGGACATCGCCGAAATCAAGCCCGAATACATCGACGGATTGACGTTCCATTATGTGAAGACCAACGACGACGTATTGAAATTGGCTTTGTTATAGCTCTGTGAAAGATGAATATCGAGGAGTTCCGTGATTATTGTCTGTCGTTCGCCGGTGCGCACGACGATTTCCCGTTTCGGAAGGCGACATCGGATTACGATCGGGATATTCTCGTGTTTTATGTGCTCGACAAATGGTTCTGCTTCGTCAATGCCGTAGCGTGCGATTTCTGCAACCTGCGGTGTCCCACCGAGCGGATTGCCGAGTTGCAGGAACGCTACGAGGGGATCGGCCCCGGGTGGCACATGAATAAAAAACATTGGATCAGCGTCCGGTTCGACAGCGATGTCCCCGAAACGCTTTTGTTGGAATTGGTGAAGCAGTCGTATGAACTGGCGAAGAATCATCTGACGAAAAAGCAGCAGGCCGAACTGGCTCGAATAAAATAAACTTTACAAGTCAAATAAACACGACAAAGTTACGTCGCTGCTCGTAACGGACGATTAAGGCAAATTGCAGGGCGTCATTCGGATTTACGACATCAAACTATAAACGAAAAGGGCACCGAAGGGTGCCCTTTTTTTGTCGGATTTCGAGCTGGTTTGCGTTGCTTCGAAATCAGGCCTAAATTCAGGGGATGTCTATTCGTCTTCTTCCAACTGGAAAATCGTTTCGACCGGTTTCCTGAATCGGCGGGCGATTTTCAGGGCCAGCACGGTGGAGGGAACGAATCGTCCGGTTTCGATGGCGTTCACCGTCTGCCGACTTACGCCGATAGCGTCGGCCAGTTGTTGTTGGGTCATGCGCAGTTCGGCCCGTTCGACACGGATTCTATTCTTCATTTCGGGTCGTTTTTTTCAGCCGCCACAGCCGGTAGCGCAAAATGACCAGAAACAGCAGCGGCAAAGTGAACAGATTGTAGATCATTATGTCGACGAAAGCCAGTCCATAAGTGGCGAGAGCCGCAATGGCGATGATCGCCGTGTTTGCATATAGTGCGAGCAGCAGGGCATCGAGCCGGATGCGGGCGATCATTTCGTCTTCGACTTTTTCGCGCGAGCAGGTGATGAACAGACTGCCGCAGAGAATGCCGATAATCAGCAGGTTGTTGAGCCACGGTTGGACGCCGTTTATGAAGCTGTTGATTTCTTCGACCGTGGGGTCGACCTTTCCCTTTTTGATAAGTTGTTCGATCATTTTAGCTGAGTTTGCCGTATCGAATTCTTGCAATGCGACAAAAATTCCGAACAGCAGCGTTGGAATAAAGACAGCCCATCCGATTTTCTTGAAACGGTAGGGCAATAACATACTGTTTTTCATAAATTGAATCGTGTTTTTTGCGTTCGGCAGACCGTCGGAGGTGCGCACTACTCCCGTCTGCTGCTGCAAATGTAAAATAAACTTTACATATTTGCAAATAAACACGACAAATATTAGGCGATTATATACAAATTTACACCGACGGCAATCCAAAGCCGTAAGACCTTGCGGGTTCCGACAAAAGCCCCCGCCAAGGCGGGGGTTTAGGGGTGGGTCAAGTCTGCAAACACGGCTTTGCCGCGAGCGGCACGACCGGCGGTAATGTGAATACATTCGCCAACCCGATTCGGTGTAAAATGGTATATAGTTACCAAACTTTATTTTCTTTCCGGTCGGGGTTTTTCGAAATGCTGGTAATCCTTGAGGCTCTTCCAGTCGCCGCCCCAGACGAATCCGTGTTTGCGAAATTCGCGGTAGCATAGGTCGTCGTGGTCGATTTTGCCCGGAAAATCCCGCGTGCGGTCGGCATAAGCGCTTCCGGCAGCCGGATCGACGATCGTCCGTCCGTTGCGGACGATGACGCACGGATTGAACAACGGATTGATGTCCACCGCGTAACCGAAACTGTGATTGGACAATTTGCCCGTATTCCGGATTTCGCGATAGTTGAAAGCCGATGAGTTGTTCGCCTCCATCGAACGTCGGTCGTCGGCATCGTAATCGTCGATCAGTCGCATGCGTTCGATAGGGTAGCGGGCTTCGAACAGGGTTCGGAAAATTTCTAATAAATCGTCGGCAATCGCTCGGTTGCAAATCATTTCGCCGATGTGCGTCTCACCGTCGAATCCGATGTGAAGCACCTTCAGATAACGCAGTTCCGATAGCGGAATCCGGCATCCTTTTTTGTATGATCGTCCGTCGATGCGGGCGAACAGCGCCGAATCGATCGGATAGGCTCGGAAAACGTCCGTTTCGATTGCTTTCTGTGAATCGGGTTCCGTTGCATGGTCGGCAATCCGATTTTCGGTCGCGTCGTTCTCCGGATTGCGGGTTCCGCAAAGGCCGCATGAACAGAGGCTTGTTGCAATGAATGTCGATACGATGAGGATGATTTTCATGCGGTTATTGCTGGTCGGAGCTTTGCAGCTGCAACTCCTCCAAACGAGCGACGGGCGAAACGTCCAACGAGGAAAATTCACCGTTGCGATAACGATAATATCCGGCCATTGCAATCATGGCCGCGTTGTCGGTCGTGAATTTGAATTCGGGTACGAAGGTTCGCCATCCGCGTTTTTTTCCTTCGGCGACGATGCTTTCGCGCAACCCCGAATTGGCCGAGACGCCCCCTGCGATGGCGATGTCGCGGATGCCCGTATCTTTCGAGGCCCGTATCAGTTTGTCCAACAGGATGCGGATGATCGTGGCTTGCAGTGAGGCGCAGAGATCGGCCTTGTGTTTTTCGATGAAATCGGGGTCTTCGGCAACGGCATCGCGCAACGTATAGAGAAAGGAGGTTTTGAGACCGGAGAACGAATAGTCGTATCCGTCGACGTGCGGTCGGGCGAACCGGAACGCTTCGGAATCGCCCTCTTTGGCCAATTTGTCGATGACCGGCCCGCCCGGGTAGGGCAAGCCCATCACCTTGGCGCATTTGTCGAATGCCTCGCCGGCGGCATCGTCGATGGTCGTGCCGATGATTTCCAATTCCAGCGGCGAGTTCATCCGCACGATTTGCGTGTGCCCTCCGCTGACCAACAGGCAGAGGAACGGAAAGTCGGGGTGGGGCAGCACACGGTCGGGCAGGTCGATGAAGTGGGAGAGGATGTGTCCTTGCAGATGATTGACCTCTACCAATGGAATGTTCCGTGCGATGGCGAGCCCCTTGGCGAATGATACGCCGACCAACAGCGAACCGACCAATCCCGGGCCGCGGGTGAACGCGATGGCGTCGATTTCGTCGGCGCTTACGCCTGCCTCTTTCAAGGCGGTATCGACTACGGGGATGATATTCTGCTGGTGGGCGCGTGAAGCCAGTTCGGGAATCACGCCGCCGTATTTGATATGGACGCTTTGCGATGCAATGACGTTCGCAAGCAGGGTGTTGTCGCGCAGGACGGCTGCCGAGGTGTCGTCGCACGACGATTCGATGCCTAAAATGGTGATGTTCATAGTTCGATTGCGTATCGCTTGTAGCTACTTTCCCGCCCTCGGAGAGACGAAATTATTTCATGTTTTTTGTAGGGTTGTTCTCCCAAAAAAGTTAACTTTGCAAGTTACAACATAAGGTCCGATGCGCAAAGGTATAAAAATATTGGGAAAGGTGGTTGCGACGGCGGCGGTGTCGTTCGTCGTTTTGCTGCTTTTGCTTGCCTTGGCGTTGCAGATTCCTGCCGTGCAAACCTTTGCCGTGCAGCGGGTCGTGCGGGCCGTCTCGTCCAAATTGCAGACGACGGTCGCTGTCGAACGTGTGGCCGTCGCTTTTCCGGGGAAAGTGCGGGTGATCGGGTTTTATGTCGAGGATTATCAACGCGATACGTTGCTTTATGCCGGTCGGATCGATGCCTTCGTAGCGGGAATCGGTCTGTTCGGTGGCGGTGTGGAGTTGAGCCGTGGCGAGCTGGTGGATGTCAAACTCTTTTTGCGGGAGACCCCCGAGGGCGAGATGAACATCAAACAGGTCGTCGATCGTCTTTCCAATCCCGATCGCGAAAAGAAAAATCCGTTCCGGCTGGCGATTCGTACGGCGACAATCAAAAACATGGAACTTTGCCTCGAACGGCAGCAACACCGTAATCCGCCGTTCGGCATCAATTTCGGCCACATGCACTTGTCCGGCATAACGGCGTCGATCGAAGGCTTCGAGCTGAACGGTTCGTCGATCGAAACCGACATCGAGACTTTTCGGGCTGCCGAGCGGAGCGGGTTCGTGCTCGACAATCTTTCTGGCAAGTTCCGATTAGATAACGGGCGAATCGAATTTACGGATGCCAATCTGCTGACGACGGAGTCGAATCTGTTTCTGCCGCATATCTTGTTGCAGGGCGATTCGTGGGCCGATTACAAGTATTTCGTCGATCGGGTGCGGATCGAAGGTTCGTTGCGTCATTCGCAGCTCTCCGTGAACGACGTCGCCTATTTCTCTCCGGCCTTACAGGGCAAATCGCTGGTGTTGAGCGATCTGGCTTTGGATATGGCCGGCACGGTCGATGATTTCGATGCGCGAATTTTTAGTCTGCGGATGGGGCGGGAGACTTATCTTGCAGCGGATGTTTCGGCTCGGGGGCTGCCCGATTTCAAACAAACGCATTTCGAGGTCGAACTCTCCCGTTTGAGCACCGTCTCGTCGGATGTGGACAAGTTGGTCGGTGCGTTTGCCCGTAAACCGTTGTCGGCGAAGTCGGTCGGGATGCTCGCCAATGCGGGGACGATGAATCTGGCCGGACAGTTCAAGGGAACGCCTTCGGTCTTTCGGGTGGATTTGGGGGCCGAAACAGGTGTCGGAGGTATGACGTTCGATCTCGCTTTGCAACCGTTCGAAAAGGGGCTGCGCAATATCGACGGAAACGTCGCGGCCCGCAATCTGCGTTTGGGCGACTTGCTCGGACGTCCGGATTTGTTCGGCGATGCCTCGTTGACGGCGCGAATCGACGGGGTGATCGGTCGAGGGCATGCCGATGCGCAAGTCGACGGAGCAATCGAACGACTGGAATTCAAAAATTACGCCTACGATACGCTGCGGCTCGATGGGCGGTTGTACAACAAGCGGTTCGACGGCCGGATTACGGCGCGCGATCCGCATCTCGATTTCGATTTCACCGGATTGGTCGATTTCAACGACAGCGTGCCACGTTACGATTTTTTGCTGGCTTTGCATCGGGCCGATCTGGATCGGCTCCATATCAACCGGCGCGATTCGGTGTCGCGTCTTTCGGCCCGCATGGTGGCTCGGGCGAGCGGGCGTTCGCTGGATGATATGAACGGAAAAGTGTTCGTAACCGATGCCGTTTACCGCTACAATGACAAGACCTTGAAAGTGGACAGCCTGACGGTGCGGGGCAAAAATTCGGCGAACAGCAAATTTCTCGAATTGCGTTCGGATTTCGCCGATGCCACCTTCCGCAGCAAGACCAGTTATCGCGAGGTGTTCGCCTATCTTCGGCAGAGTGCGTGGAAGTATCTGCCGCGGTTGGACAATCATCGGAAAAGAGAGGTCGACAAGGAACCTGCGCTTCCCGTATCCGACAATTATTCGCAGTTGAAGGTCGACATCCGGAATTTCAATCCCGTGGCGGATGCCGTGTCGCCAGGGTTGCAAGTCGCTGAGGGGTCGTCTTTGAATCTGACGTTCAATCCGGCGAACGACCGATTGAGCTTTCGGGCCGTGTCGGACTATATCGAACGAGGGGATTTGTTGGCGATTCGGTTGAACGTCAATGCCCGCAATACGAAGGATTCGTTGGTGGTGAGTGCCGATGCCGAGAACTTTTATGCGGCCGGACTTCATTTGCCCGGTTTGCAGGTTTCGGGCGGTGCCAAAGACGGTAAAATGGAGGTCTCGACCGGATTTTCCGATACGACGCGGCATTTTTCGGGCCTGTTCAGCCTGCGTGCGGGCCTGTCGGACGAGGAGGGGCCGAACGGTCAGGTGCTCGATGTCCGTATTTTGCCCTCCCGCATCACGCGCGGGGATGTAACTTGGCGTATTCTGGCTCGTAGCATACAGATCGATACCGCCCAAGTGAAAATCGACCGCTTTTTCGTTACGAGCAACGGACAGCATTTGTTGCTCGACGGTGTGGCATCGCGCAATCCGAACGATTCGCTTTCGTTGCGCTTGTCCAATTTCGATCTGGCTCCGTTTTCGCAGATCGTCGACCGCATGGGTTACGGCATCGAGGGGCGAACCAATGGCGAGGCGACGATGAAAGCCGTTCTCGGCGGCGGGGAGCTGACGGCCGACATTCGGTTCGACAGCCTTTCGGTCAATGGCATCGCGGGCCCGCCGATGCAACTCACCTCGCGGTGGGATTTGGCCCGCAATCGGGCGGGGGTGTTCGTTACCGACCGGATTTCGCGCGATACGTTGGTGCGCGGGTTCTATGCGCCCGATCGTCGGCGTTATTATGCGCGGATGCAGGTCGACAGCTTGGATATGGGGTTGTTGGATCCGGTGTTGTCGGGAGTCGTCTCCTCGACGAAGGGGATGGCTTCGGTCGATTTAGTGCTGCAGGGCGAACGCCGGTCGGCCGATCTGACCGGCAAGATCGATGTTTCGGGATTGCGCACGACCGTCGATTTTACGCAGGTAACCTATTCCGTACCCGAAGCGTCGCTCGCTGTGCATGGCAACCGGTTTACCTGTTCGGGCGTGCCGATTTTCGACGCAGAGGCGAATCGGGGCACGCTCGATTTGAATCTGAATCTGCAACATCTTTCCAATATCGGTTACGAGGTGCGGGTTCGCCCCGAACGGATGTTAGTGCTCGATACGGACGAATCGGATAACGATGTGTTTTACGGCAAGGTGTATGCTACTGGCGATGTGCGGGTTTCGGGCGACAAAGGCAAGGTCGATATGCGCATCACGGCCGCGACGGAGGACAACTCGTCGTTTTTCCTGCCGATGTCGAGCAAGTCGAACATTTCGAATGCCGATTTCGTCGTTTTCGAAAAGCCGCAGCTGGAAGATACGACCGACCTGCTCGTACTCAAACGGCAACAATTCGAACGTCGTCGCAAACGGCGTTCGGGAGCGGCGAGCCAGATGAATATCGCGATGACGCTCGACGTCCGGCCCAATGTCGAATTGGAGCTTACCGTGTCGGGCAACGTGATTCGCTCCCGCGGAACGGGTACGCTCAATCTGCAAATCAACCCGAAGTCGAATGTCTTCGAGATGTACGGCGATTACACCATCGATGACGGTAGTTTCCTGTTCACCTTGCAGAATATTCTCAATCGCAAATTCGATATCGAACCCGGGTCGACGATTCAATGGACGGGCTCGCCGATCAATGCCATGCTCAATATCGAGGCGATTTACAAACTCAAAACTTCGCTGCAACCGTTGTTGGGCAGTACGGCCGACCGGTTGGCGGGGGATCGCTCGGTCAATGTGGAGTGTCTGATCCATTTGAACGACCGGCTGACCGATCCGACCGTAACGTTCGACGTGCGGGTTCCGGCCACCGATCCGGAGACGCAGGCGATTATCGCCAATGCGCTGAACACGCCCGAAACGGTCGATATGCAATTCCTTTATCTGTTGCTGTTCAAGAGTTTCATGGCCGAAAACAGTGCCTCCTCACAGAATATCGGTGCTTCGGTTTCGTACAATACGGGGTTGGAATTCCTGACCAATCAGTTGAGCAATCTGCTTTCGGCGGATGATTACAGCATCGTCATCCGTTACCGGCCCAAGTCGGAGCTGACGGGCGATGAGGTCGATTTCGGCCTTTCGAAAGGGTTGATAAATAATCGGCTCTTTGTCGAACTCGAAGGCAATTATTTGATCGACAGCAAGCAACAGATGGTCAACCGGTCGATGTCCAATTTCATGGGCGAAGCCTATATCACCTATCTGATCGATCGGGCCGGAACCCTGAAACTGAAAGCCTTTACGCAGACGATCGACCGGTTCGACGAAAACCAAGGCTTGCAGGAGACCGGATTGGGCATCTATTTCAAAGAGGATTTCGATAATTTCCGCGATTTCCGCCGACGGGTCAAGGAGCGTTTCACCAACAAGAAAAGACAGGCGCGGAAAGCCGCCCGACGGGCCGAACGATTGAAAGCAAAACAACCGGATCCGGATGAAGATCAGCCAGTGGAGCCGCAGCAGCCGGTCGAGCGAAAAGAACAAACCGAACTTAAATAGAATTTTTTAGTTATTTAATAAAAAGCAATTCAATAAAAGATGATTAATTTTTTGCAGGCTGCCGAAACGGTGGCCATGAGTGAAGAAACCCGTATGGGATTGTGGTCGCTCTTTTCGAAGGGCGGTTGGTTGATGTGGCCGTTGTTGGCGTTGGGCGGCGTAACGATTTTCATCTTCGTCGAACGGTTTCTGGCGATTCGCAAGGCTTCGGTGCTGGACATGAACTTCATGAACCGGATCCGCGACTACATTTCCGATGGCAAAATCGGGGTGGCGGTCAATCTGTGCCGGAAAACCGATACGCCGATCGCTCGGATGATCGAAAAGGGCATCGAACGCATCGGCCGTCCGATGGGCGATGTTCAGACGGCGATCGAGAACGTGGCCAATCTCGAAGTCTCCAAGCTCGAAAACGGCCTTCCGTTTCTGGCGACGATTGCCGGCGGTGCGCCGATGATCGGATTCCTCGGCACGGTGCTCGGCATGGTGCAGACCTTCATGGATATGTCGGCGGCGGGCGGTACGGTCGATCTCGCGCTGTTGTCGAGCGGTATGTACGTCGCGATGGTAACGACCGTGATGGGCCTGCTGGTCGGTATTCCGGCCTATTTCGGCTATAACTATCTGGTCGCCCGCATCGAAAAATTGGTCTTCCAGATGGAGGCGAACTCCATTGCGTTCATGGATATTCTCAATCAACCCGTTCAAAAATAGGTTTATGGCAATCAAACACGGTTCGAAGGTGGACAAAAGTTTCTCGGCATCGTCGATGACCGATCTGATGTTCCTGTTGTTGCTGTTTTTGCTGATTGCAACGACGCTCATCAACCCCAATGCGCTGAAACTGATGTTGCCGAAGAGCACCAACCAGCTCAAAGACAAAGCGATAACGACGGTCTCCATCCAGAATGCCGGCGGTAGCTATCGCTATTATGTGGAGTTGCAGGAGGTGGGTTCGCTCGAGGGGGTCGAGCGGGCGCTCAAGGTGCGGCTCGATGGGCAGAATGAACCGACCGTCTCGCTGCATGCCGATAAAACGGTGGCCTGGGACGAAGTGGTCAAGGTGATGAATATCGCCAAACGCAATGGTTATAAACTCAATGCGGCGACGCAACCCGAATAACGAACGATGGTTTACTACGACCCGAACGACCGAAAACCGCGCCGGTGGGCGCTGATTGCGTTGGCGATCTATTCGTTGACGTTGGGCGCGGCGTTTTCGTTCGTGTCGTTCGATTTTCATCGGATTGCCGAGAAAACGGGCGATACGATCGAAATCGAGTTCATCGAGCCGGAGCCCGAACCGCCGAAACAGACCCCCGTAACGTCTGCCGTGCCTCGAGTGCATGAACAAGCGGCTCCGGAGGAGCGGATCGCGCAGGTCGAAGGGTCGGATGAAACCACCCGAACGCCCAATCCGAAGGCGCTGTTCAAGATGAACAAAGGGGGTGTCGATGAACCGGACAATGCCGGCAATCCGCACGCGAAAGAGGGCGAGGATAAGGCTTCCGGCAAAGGCCGCGGCCTCGACGTCGATGGATTGGACCAACTCGACCGCGGGCTTCAAGGACGCGGGCTGGTCGGAAATCTGCCGCGACCGGCTTATCCGGGTACCGAAAGCGGAAAAGTGGTCGTACGGGTTACGGTCGGGCCGCAAGGAGATGTGCGCAGCGTCGCTTTCGAACCGAAAGGTTCGACGACCAATGACAAGGGGTTGATCGATGCCGCGCTCGAAGCGGCGCGCAAGGCTCGTTTTACCGAGAGCGCCGCCGCTGTGCAAGGAGGAACTATTACCTATATTTTCCGAATGAAATAGTGATGTTGCATTTGCATAAATACTTTGTTTTTTCGATCTTTGGCCTGTTGGTGATCGGGAAGGTCGCGGCTCGCAGCCAACAGGTCGATACCGCCGTTGTGCACGGTGCCGTGCTGCATTTGTCCGAGACTGTCTGCGATTTCGGCGATATACCCCGCCGAGGCGGCGATTTGCGTTGCGAAATCGCGTTTACCAACACGGGCGACAAGCCGTTGGTAGTTACACGGTTGGTTACCTCCAATTCGTGTCTCAAAGCCTCCTGTTCCCGACGTCCGGTCGCTCCCGGGGGCAAGGGCGTGATACGCATCGTCTATCAACCGCTCAAAAGTGAGGCCGGTGCGTTCAATCGGGTGATTCGGATCGGTTCGAATGCCGTTGCGGGCGAAACGCATCTCACCGTATGCGGCAATTCGTTTGAGGAGCAGGTGCCCGTGCGGAAAGTCAAAGTCGGAAAAACGAAAGTGAAAATAAAATAGGATGGATTTACTGTTTACCGATGCGCTGTTGTTGCCCATGACCGCCGAAGAACCTCGTACGTTTACGGGGGCTTTGGGGATTGTGGGAAACCGGATCGAATTAGTGAGCGAGTCGCCGGTCGAGAAAGCGGCTTTTTTGTCCGCGCATCCCGAGGCTCGGATCGTCGATTGTCGGGGCAAGTTGGTCATGCCCGGATTGATCGACACCCATTGCCATGCGGGAATGACGCTCCAGCGCAGTTATGCCGATGACCTTGCTTTGATGGAGTGGCTGAACGATTACATCTGGCCCTTCGAATCGCATCAGACAGCGGACGATGTCGTACTCGGCATGACGCTCGGCATCGTCGAGTTGCTGCTCGGCGGGGTTACGTCGTTCGTGGATATGTATTTTCACGAGGATCGGTGCGTGCAGGTCGTTCGGCAGCTCGGTATCCGTGCTTTGTTGGGATGCTCCTATTTCGATTGCGGGGTCGACGAGGCACTGCGTTCGGCTGAACGGGCGATGGCGCAGGCGGCCGGTTGCAGTCGGGTCTCCGTGGCTGTTGCGCCTCATTCGGGATACACTTGTTCGCCCGAAAATCTCGTGCGCGGCAAAGAGTTTTGTCGGCAGAACGGTTTGCTGTTCATGAGCCACGTGGCCGAAACGATGGACGAATCGCGTATGCTGGCCGAACGTTATGGGAAGACACCCGTTCGGCATTTCGATGCGCTGGGGCTACTCGACGAACGGACGATTGCCGCCCATTGCGTATATGTCGATGACGACGATATTGCGATTTTGGCCGATCGCGGGGTGATCGTCTCGCATAATCCACAGAGCAACATGAAGTTGTCGAGCGGCGTGGCACCCGTTTGGAAAATGATGCGCGCGGGCGTGCGGATGACCTTAGGTACCGACGGAACCTGCTCGAATAACGATTTGGATATGTTCGAAGAGCTACGTACTGCCGTATTCTTGCAGAAATCGGCGACTGGCGATCCGCTCGCTTTGCCCGCTTACGAGGCTCTGAAACTGATGACGGTGAATGGTGCCCGTGCCATGGGGTATGCCGCCGGCGAATTGGGCGTGCTGCGCAAGGGGGCGTTGGCGGATGTGATCGTCATCGACCTGCAAAAGCCCCATTTGCAGCCGGTGCACGATGTCGTGTCGAATCTGGTTTACTGCGGCAAGTCGTCGGATGTCGAAATGGTCGTTGTGGATGGCGAACCGGTGGTCGAACATCGACGGATCAGTCAGGTCGATTTGCCCGAACTTTACCGGAAGGTCGCAGCTTCGGTCGAACGGATTCTGACGGATTGCAGACGAAAAAATGCTTGATTATGAATAAAAAAACGCTTCTTCGTATCTTTTTGGTCGGCGTGGCGGCCGGTGTCGTCGGAGGCTTGTTCGGCTTGTGGCAGTTCTATGGCAATGCCGTGCGTGCCGAACAGGATTTGTATGTCAGCCGCAAGGCCGATTATGCGGCGTTGACGGATTCGTTGATGCCTTCGTTGCATCATCGGACGGCTTTCCGGCTCTATGCCAAGCGGTTGAATCTCGAAAATACTTTCAAGCCGGGGTATTATGCGTTGCAGCCCGGCATGTCGGTGGTCGATGTGGTGCGCATGCTGAAATTGGGGCTTCAAACCCCGGTGCGGGTAACGATCAACCATGTACGGACACCGGCGCAGCTGGCCGGCAAACTGGCCCGACAGTTGGATGCCGATTCGGTCGCTTTGCTGCGTGCGCTGACGGATAAGAAGGTCGCGGCCGGAGTGGGATTCGACAGTCTGACGCTTTTTTCGATGTTCATTCCAGATACTTACGAATTTTATTGGACGGTGTCGCCGGAAAATTTCGTGCAACGGATGCGGCGCGAATACGATCGTTTCTGGACGCCGGAGCGCGACAGTTTGCGCAAACGTTCGGGCTTGAGCCGCTTGGAGGTGATGACTCTTGCTTCCATCGTCTACGAGGAGACCCGAAAGACCGATGAAATGCCCCGTATTGCGGGAGTTTATGTCAACCGGTTGCGCAAGGGGATTCCGCTGCAGGCCGATCCGACGGTCAAGTATGCCATGCAGGACTTCGCGCTGCGCCGGATTCTCTATCGGCATCTGAAATATCCGTCGCCTTACAACACCTATATAAATAAGGGGCTTCCGCCGTCGCCCATCTGCATGCCGGGAATTCCGGCCATTGATGCCGTATTGCATTTCGAGAAGCACGATTATCTCTTTTTCTGTGCTCGACCGACGTTCGACGGGTATCATAACTTTGCCCGTACGCTGCGCGAGCACAATGCCAATGCCCGAGCGTACAGCGCAGAACTGAATAGACGAAAAATCAAATAAATGGAGGATCCGCCTATGAAAACCAACTTGAAACTCGCATTGCTGATCGTCGGTATGTTCGGACTTTTCGAGGGAGGACATGCGACGGCAAAACCGTCCGCTTTGTTCGAAGCTCCGAGTTCGGAGACCGAGACGGTCATTCATGGTGTGGTGAAAGACCGGCAGAGCCGCCGACGTCTTTCGAACGTCAATATCACGCTCGAGGGAACGAATATCGGCACGGTGAGCAACGCCGAAGGCATGTTCGAATTGCGTTTCCCGACCTCCGATTTCCGACGCGTGAAGTTCTCGCATATCGGTTATGCTTCGGGTTATCTCTATCCGGCCGAGGTCGGCAATGCGTTGACCGTCTGGTTGGAACCGGTCGAAACGGTGCTGTCGGATGTGGTGGTTTATGGTGCGGATCCGCGCCGGATCGTTTCGGAGGCGGTCGACAAGGTCGCACGGAATTATCCGGCGGAAGCGAATATGCTGACGCTGTTTTATCGCGAGACCGTGCAGAAGGGCCGCCGCTATATCGGCGTTTCGGAGGCGGTGATGGAACTTTTCAAAACCTCCTATGCGAATCGTGCGATATATGGCGATCGGGTGAAGGTACTCAAGGGGCGGCAGTTGATGAGCCAGCGCCGACGGGATACGTTGTCGGTGAAGATGGCGGGCGGCCCGAATCTGGCTTTGCTCATGGATATAGCCAAGAATCCGGATGCGCTGCTCGATCCGGACTATTTGGATGATTATCGGTTCGAAATGGAGGGCACGACCGAAATCGACGGCCGGATGCAGTACGTCATCGCTTTCCGTCCGCAGAAAAAAACACGCTATCCGCTTTTTGCGGGCCGGCTTTACATCGATCGGGAACGGTTGGCCTTCGTGCGGGCAGAATTCGAGATGGATTTGACCGACAAGGAGTTGGCCGTGCGTTCTGTCCTGCAAAAGAAACCGGCGGGCTTGCGCTTCAATCCTCAAAAAATCGCTTTTGTCGTCGGATACAGGCAGCAGGGTGAGCGGAGTTGCCTGAACTATATTCAATATGTCCTGCGAGCGAAATGCGATTGGCGCAAACGGCTTTTCACCTCGGTTTATACGACACATACCGAGATGGTGGCAGTCGATCGCGACGAGGCTCCGATTGAGCCGATCGGTCGCAAGGAGGCCTTCCGTTCCGACCAGATTTTCAGCGATATGGTCGATGAATACGGCGATGCGGACTATTGGAAGGGGTATAATATCATCCTGCCGACGGAATCGTTGGAACATGCGGTCGACAAACTGAAAAAGGCCGCTCTTCCTTGATTCGAAGGCGGAATTATTCCGTTGCGATTGCTCGTTTTTCCTGTTTTCTTCGTATCTTTGGCTTCGCGCCGAGGTTTTAGTATTTTTGCATCATGCTGGTCAAGCTGTACGAGAAGAACCCATCGGAACGGGAGTTGCAACGGATTGTCGGGGCATTGGAGCGCGGCGAATTGATTGCCTATCCGACCGACAGCGTATATGCCGTGGGTTGCTCGCTGCATGCGGCGCGGGCTATCGAACAGTTGCGACGGATGAAAGGCGAGGGGGAGTTGACCGCTATGTTCGACAGTCTGGCGCAGGTCGCCGCGTATTGCCGAGTGGATAACGCCGCGTTCCGCATACTCAAACGCAACTTGCCGGGGCCGTTCACCTTCTTGCTTCCGGCTTTGTCGCATCTGCCCGATAAGGCGTTGGCAAAGCGTCGTATCATCGGGGTGCGGATTCCTGCGAATGCGATTCCGCGGGCAATCGTTGCGACGCTGGGTTGTCCGATGCTGACGGTCTCGGTCAAAGATGATGAAACGGAATATACGACCGATCCCGAATTGATCGACGAACGTTATGGAAAGACTTTGGCGTGGGTGGTCGACGGCGGAAGGGGCGATGTTATGCCTACTACGGTGGTCGATTTGACCGGCGAGGAACCGGTGGTCGTGCGCGAAGGCAAAGGCGAATTACAATGAAAATTAAGATATTATGGAACGTAAAACTTTTTGGAACGAAGCGGCCCAATGGGGTGCACTCGTAGGCGGATTGTTGTCGCTCTCGTTTGTGTTGGAGAACTGGATGACGACCTCGGGCCGGATGGGCCTTTATTATTTGATGATGTTGGAGTGGATTGCTGTTGTGGTGTTGCACTTCTGGTTGTTGCTCCGCTTCGTGCGGAAGCGTTCGGCTTTGTACGGCGCGGACGAGGGCTTCACATTCGGTCAGGGGTATGGCAGTGTGATGGCCGTTTCGTGCTTTGCCGGCGTGATCGTCGGTGTGGTGCAGGCGGTTTATCTGCATCTGATCGTCGGTTATTCGAATTATGTCGAACGGACGATTGCGGCCATGACCGATTTGCTTTCGAAAAGCGGTTCGCAGATGCCGGCTTCGGTCGAAGGAATGGTTGCCCAGTCGTTCGAACAGCTGCGTATGGCTCCTGTGCCTTCGGTGTTGCAGAGCGTTTGGAGCGGATTGTTTTCGGCGTTGCTTTTCGGTGCGATTTTCGGATTGATTATCGCGGCGATTGCAGCCCGTGCACCCAAACCGTTCGATAACGCGAACGGCTCCAATGACGGTGTAGCTGAATGACGGGTATGGACGATGCTCGATTGGATATATCGGTCGTTGTACCGCTTTTCGACGAGGAGGAGTCGTTGCCGGAACTCGCTGCATGGATCGACTGCGTGATGCGGACGCACGGGTTTTCGTATGAATTGATTTTTGTCGATGACGGTTCCGACGACGGTTCGTGGGGGGTCATCGAACGTCTGAAAGAGCAGTTCCCCGCGATTCAGGCGGTCGGCTTCGCCCGCAACTACGGTAAATCGGCCGCGCTCTATTGCGGATTCGCGGCGGCGCAGGGCGAGGTGGTCATCACGATGGATGCCGATTTACAGGATTCGCCCGATGAGATTCCCGAGCTGCGGCGCATGATTGTCGAAGAGGGCTACGATTTGGTCTCCGGATGGAAAAAACATCGTTGCGATCCGATCGGCAAACGCTGGCCGAGCAAATTCTTCAACTGGACGGCGCGCCGTGCATCGGGCATCCGGTTGCATGATTTCAACTGCGGACTGAAAGCCTATCGGCGTAAAGTGGTGAAATCCATCGAGGTATATGGCGAAATGCACCGTTTTATCCCGATAATGGCCCGTAAGGCGGGATTCCGGCGTATCGGCGAAAAGGTGGTCGATCACCATGCCCGCAAATACGGTCATTCGAAATTCGGCCTCGAACGGATGCTGAAAGGTTATCTGGATTTGATATCGGTTCTTTTCATGTCGTATTTCGGCCGGTCGCCGATGTATTTTTTCGGCGGACTGGGAACCTTGATGTTCCTCTTCGGAGGAGGTACTGCCGTGTGGATTATCGGGACGAAACTCTGGAAGCAGATGCACGATATGCCGTTGCGCTCCGTAACCGAGCAACCGCTCTTTTATTTGGCTTTGGTTGCGGCGATTCTCGGAGTGCAACTGTTTCTGGCGGGGTTCTTGGGCGAGTTGATTAACCGGAACTCTACGGATCGCAATAAATATCTGATCGATAAAAACTTATAGCGATGATACAACGTATTCAAACCCTCTATCTGTTCTTGATTTCGGCCTTGATCGCCGTCATGTTGTTCGCTCCGCTGGCTTGGTTTGCCGGTGAGGCGGGAGCGTTCGAATTGCATGCGTTTGCGTTGGAGATGGCCAAAGGCGAACCGGTGCATACAACCGTCTATCTGGGTATCTTGCTGGTTGCGGCGTTGGTGTTGCCTTTGGTAACGATTTTCTTCTATCGGAACCGGATGCTGCAAATCCGGTTGTGTTGTGTCGAAATGGTGTTGCTGTTGGGCTGTTTGGCGATGGAGGGCGTTTACTATTATTTGGCGCGTCGGGCGTTCTCCAATTTGGCGTTCCATGCGCAAGGGTTCAAACCGGCCATCGTTTTGCCGATCGTCGGTTTGCTTTTTGCCTATTTGGCGGCCAAGGCGATTTTCAAGGACGAATTGTTGATCCGCGAATCCGACCGAATCCGCTGAACGAACGGACGACGCCCCTGAATAGAAGAGACCTTTTTTTCGTGTGTTAAGAATGAATCTGCGGTTGCTGTTCGTCGTTTGTGCTGCATGTATCTCTTTCGCATGTGCAGATTCGGGTTCGGTGCCGGAACCCGAACCCGAACCGATTCCGACGCCGGTGCCTGTACCGGAAGTGGCCGAGCCTTATTTGGAGGTCTCGCCTGCGATGTTGAGTTTCGATTCCGCCGGCAATGCTTTGAACGGAAAAGGGTTCATTGTCAAAACGAATTGTGCGTGGCAATTGGATATTCCGGATGGGGCGGATTGGTTGGAGGCTTCGGATGTTTCGGGCAAGGGGCTTGATACCGTGTCGTTCCAACTCTACATTGACAGTATGTATCATGCTGCCGATTTGGTCTTTACGGCCCAAAGTACGGACGGCAGTTCTGCTTTGACGCAATCCGTAACGGTTCAGCAAGGCACGGAGCCCGTCGAATCCGATCCATCCGACCCGAATACGCCGGATGACAATCTGTCGAGTCCTTCGAATCCGGATGCTCCGAACGACGAGCCGTCTGATTCGGGCGATTCGAAGGACGATCCCGATCAGAAACCGAATCCGGATCCCGATGCACCTGCGGTGCCCCGCATCGTAGCGGTAGACCCGACCGTCCTGTGGTGGTATGCGGACGATCGCGGACAGACGAAACAGGTCGTAGCCTATATCGCTGATTTCGATGGCCATATATTGGATGCTTCCATTGAGGGAGCCTATGCCGATCGTTTCGAAGTGCAGTCTACGGTTCACGAGGAAAAGGTCGTTCGTGTCAACGTCAGCAATGTCGGCGTCAACGAATCCGATGCCGATTACACGGCATCGTTGGTTGTTTCGGTCAAAGGCGGTAACAGTTTGTCCGTGCCGTTGACACAGGTGAAACGGATGGCCGATTCGAACGGAGACAAGGAGGATGACGACAAGGACAATAACGGAGATACAGGCACACAAGGCGGAGCCGATAATTCGGGCGGTGGCGGCGGTGCTGCTGTTCCGGACAACGGAAATGGTTCTGGCAACGGTTCGAGTTCTGGTGGTGGAGGGAATGCGGCACCGCCGGCCGGAGATGATTCGGATGCTTCTGCGAGGGGCGGAGGTGCCGATGATTTTACGCATTTGACCCCCGAATCCTTGTTCAAGGATCGGGTCGGCCCTACGCATGCCGGATGGCACGGCGAGTATTGTGCGGTCTATTCCGGCGGCGGAACCGATTCCGATCCGACCTATCCGACGCTTCTCGGGCCGCGACCCAGCGTCAAGGGGCTGGCGATGAACGGAAAAACGACGGGTGTCGGCCGAATCGTTTCGCCTGAAATAGCGGGTGGTTGCGGTAAGCTGTCGTTCAATTACGGAATTACCGATGCGGGCGACCGGCAGATTGATTTCACGGTGGAAATTCTGCAAAACGGTATTGCCGTGAGGACTTTCCGTGTGGAAAGGACAGCGGAAAAATTCAAGAAGTATACATTTACCGGAGAAGCCCTTGTTTCGGGGCGATTCCGAATCGTATTTACGAATAACTGTCCGTCGAAACAGGCCCAAGACAAGGATCGTTACACGATTTTCCACATCGAGTGGACGGGCTGGAAGTAGGCGAGGAACCGATAATTAACTTTTAATGTTTTTTTCGATACTGTTATTCCAGACTTATTTGAATCTGCATCGCTTTTTTGTGGGTGTGGTGATGATGGCTTGTATGGCCGGCTGCGGGAAAGAGGACACGACACCATCCGCCCCCGATGTTCCGCAAGAACCTGCTGTTCAGACGTCGAAGTATGCGGCGTGGCCCGAAGTGCCCGTATACGTTGAAAATGATAATTATCATTATGTAACCCATTATTGCATGGTCGAAAACGAATCGGTGGGGCAGAAGGTCAGAGGTCGGAATTATACGATGTGTTTCGATGCGACGAAACGCGGCGCTTGGTGGGTTGCTTATCCGTTGCATGAGGTGCATCTCGGTAAGGGCCGACCGGACAAGTGGGCCTATGATCCGGAACTTTCGTCGACATGGCAGGCTGATCTGGCGAAAGGCAGCTACAATGGTGCTTATGACCGCGGACACCAGATTCCCAATGCCGATCGGAATGCCGATCTGACGCCAGGCGGTATGTGCTATCAGACGTTCTATGCCTCCAATTCCACGCCGCAGGCGAGCAATCTGAATCAACAAGCGTGGGGCCGGTTGGAACAAAAGGTGCGCGATTGGGTTTGCTCCGATACGCTCTATGTCGTAACGGGTGCTTATTGGAGTGCGGACAATAATCGGACGACGACCGACAAATCGGGCAATAGCTGTCCGATTCCCGACCATTATTTCAAGGTGGTAGTGCGAACGACAACCGGAAACATTCGTCATACGGGGGACTTGTTGGGCGACTACAAGCCCGAACAGCTGAAAGCCATCGGCTTTTGGGTGGCGAATGACAAAGGTCAGGGCGAAGCGAGAGATTGGGTCAAGAGCGTTGCTGAAATCGAAAGTCTGACCGGTTTCACCTTCTTTCCTACGCTTCCCGAGGCGGTGAAACAACAGAAAAACGCCGCTGCGTGGAGCGGCTTGTGAGTTTGATGATATGAACAGACGATGGATTTTTACAGGGGTGCTGGCGGCGGCTCTCTTTGTGGGCTTCGCGCAGAAACCCTACAAGGTCGTGTTCTACAATCTGGAGAACTTTTTCGATACGATCGATGATCCGCGGGTGCAAGACGATGAATTTACACCCGACGGCGCCAGAAAGTGGAATGCGGAAAGGTATGCCCGAAAGTTGTCGAATGTCGAACGTGTATTTTCGGATATAGCGGCATTGGATGACGATTTCCCGATCGTCATCGGTGTCGCGGAGGTCGAAAATCGTGGGGTGGTGGAGGATATTGCGGCAACGGAGAAACTCGCTCCGGCCGATTATCGGATCGTGCATTTCGATTCGCCCGATGAACGGGGCATCGATGTCGCGTTTCTGTATCGTTCCGACCGGTTTCGGTTCGAGGGCGCGGCTCCGATACGGGCGAATATTCCGCAACTTCCTCATTTCAAGACCCGTGATATACTCACGATGTGGGGTACGATCGACGAAGAACCGTTTTTCTTCCTCGTTTCGCATTGGCCTTCGCGGTTGGGCGGACAGGAGGCATCCGAATTCAAACGGGTGGCAGTGGGGGAGCAAATCCGTCGGATCGTCGATTCGGTACGGAACGCCCGTCCGGCTGCGAAAATCGTTGTGATGGGCGATTTCAACGATGATCCGATCGACCGAAGTCTGGTCGATGGATTACAAACGCGCCTGTCGATGGACGAATTGCAGGAAGGCGATCTTTTCAACCCGTTCGCTGCGATTTTTCGGGCCGGTTCCGGAACATTGGCTTATAACGGGGTCTGGAATCTGTTCGACCATATCGTGGTATCGGCGAATTTAGCAACGGGTTCTTCGGGCGGATTGCGTTTGTTGCCGGATGCCGATTCCCTGTATTGGGGACGAATCGTCGAACCGGCCTATTTGTTGCAGTCGGAAGGTGCCTATCGGGGCTATCCGTTGCGCACGTTCGAAGGCAAAGAGTATCAGGGCGGGTTCAGCGATCACTTGCCTGTTTATATATGCATTGGGAAGTAACTTTTAGGCAACTTTGTACAACTTTCCACCGAATCGAGTTGGTGAATGGCGTACCGCTCGCGGCAAAGCCGCGTTTATAGATTTGACCCACCCCTAAACCCCCGCCTTTGCGGGGGCTTAGGTCGGAGTCCGCAAGGCGGTACGGCTTTGGATTGCCGTCGGTGTGAATTTGTATCTAACTGCCATTTTATCGGAAAGTAAGTTATGGAAAAGTTGGTTGCGGGTCTGTCCGCCAGCAGTACGACGGTGGTAAAGGTCGAGAACACAGCCGCTTCGATGGGCTCGGGCGATTTGCCGGTGTTCGCCACGCCAGCAATGGTGGCGTTGATGGAACAGGCTGCTATGCAGGCGGTTTCGAAGGCGCTGCCCGAGGAGGCGACGACGGTCGGTGCGGAGATGAACGTGTCGCACATCAAACCGTCGGGTATAGGAGCCCGCATTACAGCGACGGCCGTATTGACGGAGGTCGCGGGTCGGAAATTGACGTTCCAAGTCGGTGCGCGCGATGAAGCGGGAATGATCGGCGAAGGCACGCATGTCCGCTATGTGGTCGATCGGGTGCGTTTTCTGTCGAAGATTTGACGGTTTTTCTGTCGCCGAAATTGCAGATTGCTTTTTTTTTTGTTATCTTTGCCGCAGCTTTCGAGCGATTGTTTGAGCTGTGGTGTAATGGTAACACAGCAGATTTTGGTTCTGTCGTTCTGGGTTCGAATCCCGGCAGCTCAACAGCAAAAAAGAGGCCTCTTATTAAGAGAGACCTCTTTTTGTTTCTGGTAACTATATACAATTTTTTACCGAATCGAGTTGGCGAATGTATTCACATTGCCGTCGGTCGTGTCGCTCGCGGCGAAGCCGCGTTTACAAATTTGACCCACCCCCAAACCCCCGCCAAGGCGGGGGCTTAGGTCGAAACTCGCAAGGTGATACGGCTTGGAAATACCGTTGTGTAAAATCGTATGTAATTGCCTCGTTTTTAGGATTTTCGTTCGTTCGTCAGTTGGTTCAGACTTTCCGGCGGTTAATCATCGAGACAATCCAAAGAAGGATGATTGCACCGACGATGGCCGTAGCTAAACTGCCCAACGTGCCTACGGGCGCTAATCCGATGAGCGAGAATAGCCATCCGCCGAGGATGCTGCCGACGATGCCGACGATCAGATTGACGAGCAGCCCCGAGCCGCCCCCTTTGACGATGAGGTTGGCGATCCATCCGGCCACCAAGCCCAATAAGAGATACCAAAGATAATACATGGAACTTTCCGTATTGGTTTAACGCAAAGTCCCATGCAAAATCCGTTCCCGATTGGTGGACGGCGGTCGATCAGAGCGCCGTTTTGAGCGCTTTGGCCAGTTGGTCGGGGCACGAAGTGCCTTTCCCGTGGCAGTCGATCCCCTCCAAGCGGGCGATGGCATCTTCCGCTTTCATGCCGCGTACGAGTGCAGCGACGCCTTGCGTATTGCCGTGGCACCCTCCGGTGAATTCCACCCGACGGATGATTCCGTCCTCCAATTCGATCTCCACCTGACGCGAGCAGGTGCCGATACAAGGATACTTGACGGTTTTAATCATTTTTGCGGCTGCAGGTCGCTCGTGTCGGCTACGACCATGTTTTTGTCGACGCGCAACGTAACATTTCCGTCGACCTCGATGAGCAGCGTCGTCTCTTTTACCTCCTTGACCACGCCGTAGATGCCGCCGGCCGTGATGATTTTATCGCCCTTTTTCAATCCTTCGCGGAAAGTTTGCATCTGTTTGCGGCGTTTCGCTTCGGGACGCCACATCAACAGCCAGAAGACCAGCACCATCAGGCCGATCATGATAAGAAAACTGTATTGCTGCATGAAACCCGGCTGGGGTTGAGCAGGTACAGCCTGAAGAAATTCGATCATAATTTTTTATTTGTTTGTGAATGTTTGCACTTCGTTGTTCGCAGGTCGTTCCGACGAGCGGGCGATCTTCTTTGCAAAGATAGTTATTCTTGCGCAATCTGCAAGCGTTATTCCACTTCGGCTTCGATGAAGAGCCGCAAGGGATGTTTCGATTCGCCGAACAACAGGTCGACGGTTTTGAGTTGCCAGCCCCATTCGCCTCGGGAGTCGAACGTAAGCGGCAGCCGGCGGGCCCGATTCGGGGCAATCGGTTGAGCGGTGAACTCCAACATCGTGCATCCGCAGCTGCGTCGGTAGTCGGACAACACAACTGGATGTTCGGTTTCATTGGCGAGCCAGAGCGACAGGACGGCGATTTCACCCGAATGCAGGCGCCCGAACCGAACGGTATCCGAACCGCCCGATTCGATCATTTCGTCCGTTACGTGGATAATCAGACCTTTTCCGTTTTTCGGCAATTCCGCAATCGGTCGGTCTTCGGCCCGCTGCGTCGTGTGCGAAATGCAGGCGGATGCCGTCAGCAGCAGAACGATCGGCAGGGTAGCGGCGATTCGCAATGTTGCGCAGCGGAGCATCGGTGTCATATCAAACCGCGTCCCGTCTTTTTGATAAGGCCTTCGGCCGTCAAGGCTTCCACCGCCTTGTCCAAGATGCCGTTGATGAACGTACTGCTGCCCGGGGTCGAATAGAATTTCGAAATTTCGATGAATTCGTCGAGCGTAACTTTCACCGGTATGGACGGGAACGAAGTCAGTTCGGCGATGGCCGTGGCGAGAATCAAATTGTCCATGAAGACGATGCGTTCGACATCCCAATTAGCCGTAAATCGTTCGATATAAGTTTGATAGTTATTGTAATTGACGAGCGTGCGTTCGAACAGTGTGCGGACGAAGGCAGGGTCGTCCTCGCTTTTGAATTCGGCGGCGACTTTCAGTCCCGTATGGGACGGCCGCGTGTTTTCCAGCGTTCGCAGAATCAAGATGATGATGAACGGAACATCGTCGCACCACAGGATGGACAACTCCTCCAATACCTCGTCCAGCGCATCGCAGGTCTGCAACGTCTCGAAAAACCGCATGAGCACCCGTCGATCGTTGTCGAACGAAGCGACGGGGCTTTGCATGTATTCCTTGTAATAGTCGCTTTCGCAGAGTTGTGCGTAGAGGGTACGGATCAGTTCGGGATAGCCTTTCCAACTCAATTTCCGGGCGGCGATCCGGTCGTTCACGGCATCGCTGTTTGCAATCAGCCGGATGACGGCATTGTCGACGAATCGGGTATTCGGATGAAGGTCTTCGTAGGTCGGCAGCCGCTTTTGACGGGCCAGTTCCTGCCGGTTGCGGGCATATTCGGCCAGCTCGACCGGAAGGGTCAGCAACTGGAAATAGAGATCGTAGGCTTTGTCGACCGAGGCCATCAGATTCTTTTCCGACGCGATCATGTTATCGGCTCCCGACTGGATATGGGCGAACAATGTTTTGAGAACCTTTATTCGAAGTAATCGTCTGCTCAGCATAACTCTTTTTTCAGCACGTTCGGCCGCAAAGATAGCACAAAATGAAAGTATAAACAAGGAAAAATCGCATCTTCGACTTCACCGAAAACATTCCTGCCGGATAAAAAATCGAAATCAGGCGGTCGGAAGCGCAGATGAGGCTTCGAACCGGAATGCAATACGTCGCGCTAATAAAAAATTCGTATCTTTGTCCCTGTTATGGAATCGGAAGAAACAGTACGATCGGTCGAGCGGGAACCCTATGACGTCATCGTCGTCGGCGCCGGTGCTGCGGGCATGATGGCAGCCGGTACGGCGGCTCGCAACGGCAAACGGGTGCTGCTGATCGAAAAAATGGAAAAGTCGGGCCGCAAAGTGCGTATCACGGGCAAGGGCCGCTGCAATCTGACCAATGCACGTCGGCCCGAAGAATTTGCGGAACAAGTACGGGTCAATGCCGAATTTTTCGCTCCGGCATTCGCGGAGTTCAACAATTTGGCGACCATGCGGTTTTTCGAGCGACAAGGGGTGAAACTCGATGTCGAACGCGGTGAACGGGTATTCCCGCACAGTGGTAAGGCGTGGGATGTGGCCAATGCCCTGTTGGATTATTGTGTCGATAACGGCGTCCGTGTGCTGTACGATACGCGGGTCTGCGGAATCATGACGTTGGGCAGTAAGGTTTTCGGCGTGCGCTATATCAATAAACGCGGTTTCGAACGACGCGAGGAGTGTTCGCAGGTCATTCTGGCGACGGGCGGCGTCTCTTATCCGGCTACCGGTTCTACGGGCGACGGCTATACGTTCGCTGCGGATTTGGGGCATACCATCGAACCGTTGCGGCCATCGTTGACCCCGCTCGTCTCGTCGCATCCGCGGATGAAACAACTCGAAGGGTTGCTGCTGCGTAATGTCAGAGCTACCTTATATATAGATAACGAGCCGGTTCGCGAGGAATTCGGCGAATTGGGTTTTTCGGAGCGGGGCATCGAAGGGGCAGTGGCCTTGCGCATGAGCCGCGATGCGGTCGATGCTTTGATCGAAGAGCGCAAGGTGAAGATCGTCGTCGATCTGAAACCGGCTTTGACGGAAGAGGTCTTGCGTGAACGCATTGCCCGAGAACGAGCCGAACTGGCTCCCGACACGTTTTTCAGCGAGCTGCTGCGAAAATTGGTGCCGCGTCCGATGGTGTTGCCGCTGGCGCAGGAGTTGGATATTCTTTCGAAAACTTATCTCGGCAAAATCACGGAAGAACAGATCACTCGATTGATTAAGACGCTGAAAGGGTGGACGTTCCCCGTGGTCGATTATGCGTCGTTCGATTATGCGGTCGTAACGGCCGGGGGCGTTCGTTGCGACGAGGTGAATCCCTACACGATGCAATCGCTCAAGGTCGAGGGTCTCTATTTTGCAGGCGAAGTGCTTGATTTGGATGCCAATACGGGCGGTTACAATCTGCAAATCGCATTCTCGACCGGACGGCTGGCCGGACTGCTGAAAAAATAGGTACGGCATGCGGTTCCACGGACGAAATTTGCATTTTCGGCTTTCCGGCAAGATGGCGGATTGGCGCAATCGGTTGGTTCGAGCCCGTTATTTTCGGGGACATGGCGTACACTCCCCGTTCGTTTACGATTTGGTGCGGCACGTGTTCATGCAGTCGAAGTTGCTGCCCGGCGATCGGAATTTATACCGGACGTTGTTGGCGAGCGGGGTGGCCGAAAGACGTGCCGTGCAGTTGCAGAATCTGATGATCCATTGCGGTTATGCCGCTTTTGGCCTGAATTGTGCGAAAGGGGAGTTGTGCATCGTTACGCCGGCTCTCTCCGAAGCCGAGGTTGCGGTGTTGGTGCGCAATGCGGCCGAGGTCGGTTGTACAGTCGTCGTGATGACGCCCTATATCGCTCCCGCTTGGCAGTCGATGTGCAGGCGTTTGATTGCCGCACATCGGTCGACGACGATCGATAATCGGGGTTATCTGTTGATTTTCAACAATTATTTACCGAAACAACATTTCCGGATATGAAGGTATATACGCGCACGGGGGACAAGGGTACGACGTCGCTGATCGGCGGCGAACGGGTTTTCAAAACGGATGATCGGGTAGAGGCTTACGGTGCGGTCGATGAACTTTCGGCATTCGTGGCTTTGTTGGCCGACCGTCTGCGTTCGGACGAAGCGATGGCAGGGTATGTCGATGAATTGAACAACGTGCTTTCCCGCTTGATGACCGTCGAGGCGCTGTTGGCGCGGGGCGAATCCGGTGCGGAAAAGGTCGGGCCGATGGATCCGCAGTGCGTAACATGGTTGGAACAACGGATAGACAAGATGCAGTCGGCTTTGCAGCCGATCGATAAGTTCACCATCCCGGGTGGAAATGAGGCGGTTTCGTTGTGCCATGTTTGTCGGACGGTGTGCCGTCGGTCCGAGCGGGCGGCTTTGCGCGTAGACCAGAAATACGGCACCGATGCGCAGGCTTTGACCTATTTGAATCGTCTGTCCGATTATTTTTATGTGCTCGGACGCTCTCTGACAAGGTTGTACGGGGTGCAGGAAGTGTTATGGATCCCTTAGCGATTTGATTATCAGCTTGTTATTTGAATTTTGCGTTTTTTGCAATTTTTTATTTGTTTTTCTCGTTTTTTTTATACATTTGCATCCCGACCGATAGTGCCCGAGTTCGCTGTCTGTCGGCAAGCGGTTG
The DNA here is from genome assembly GCA_947591475.1 of uncultured Alistipes sp. GTDB lineage: Bacteria > Bacteroidota > Bacteroidia > Bacteroidales > Rikenellaceae > Alistipes. Next base: position 73,507 of record CANQDE010000005.1, on the reverse strand, counting down.
AATTTTAAATTCTATTGAGGTATGTACTGGACACTTGAGCTGGCATCGAAATTAGAAGATGCACCGTGGCCTGCGACGAAGGAGGAGTTGATCGACTATGCCGTGCGTTCGGGGGCGCCGTTGGAGGTGCTCGAGAATTTGCAGGAGATTGAGGACGAGGGGGATATATACGAATCCATCGAAGATATTTGGCCCGATTATCCTTCGAAAGATGACTTTTTCTTCAACGAGGAGGAGTATTAGAACGCCAGAAACAGAGCGGTCAAATGATTTGAAGCAGTTCCTTATCATAAGGAACTGCTTTTGTTTTGTTGAAGAGGTCGTAAGCCGAACGGTAGAATGGATTTTGGGGTAAGAGTTTCGTTTTTTTTGAAGAACGGATTTAATCATTGTCGCAGCAACGACATCCGTCTCCGGTGTGGTGTTCCAGCACGGTGTGGGGAATGTGTCCGTGCGAAATGATCTGTATCGGACAATCGTAATTCCGTAATTGTTCTTCGGTCAATACATTTGAGTGATGCCGGTGCACGTGCCGGTTGACGCAGACGATCTCTTTGACGATGCTCGTGATGGTACCGATGTCGTGCGATACCATGAGGATGGCCATGCGCCGATTCAATTCCGACAGCATCCGGTACAACTCTTTCTCGAATTGATTATCGACGAAATTCGTCGGTTCGTCGAGAATCAACAGTTTCGGTTCGGAGATGACCGCCCGACAGAGAAGCGCCCGTTGCAGTTGTCCGCCCGAAACCTCTCCGACTGGACAATCGGCGAAAGCGCCGATACCGGCCATATCTAATAATTCATCTATCTTTTTACGGTCGGAACGGGTAAAACGAGCCATGATGCCTCGTCGTCCTTGCAATCCGGAGCGCACGACTTCGGCGATCGAAATCGGAAAGGCTCGGTCGAAGTTCATGATTTGCGGCATGTAACCGATCAACCGCTCTTTCCCACGGAACAACTCCGGAGCGAACTCGATTTTGCCCGTATAGGGAACCGCTCCGAAAATAGCCTTTACGAGCGAGGTTTTGCCTCCTCCGTTGGGGCCGATGACGCCCAGAAAATCATCGTCGGCAATCGTCAAATCGACCTGTTGCAAAGCCTCGTAACCGTCATATCGGACGCTGACGTTGCGCAGTGTTACCAAATTCATTGTGCTGTGATTGAACGTGTTATCTCGTCGATATTGGAAATGACATCTTCACGCAGCGGGTCGATCCGAACCGTTTCGGCTCCGATGTCGTCAGCTATGACCTCTACGGTCGAAGCTGGAAATTGGCTCTGATAGAATAGCTTATGTATCTGGTACTCTTTGGCTTGCTGAATCAGATGGGCGAGATGACGGGCCGACGGCTCTTTGCCGTCAACTTCGATGGCGACCTGCTGCAATCCGTAGTCTCGGGCATAATAGGTGAGGGCAGGGTGGTAGATGATGAACAGGCGGACGCCGCTTTCGCGAATCAGACGAGCCGTTCGGTCATCCAATTCGGATAGCAGGGCATCCAACTGCCGGTAGTTCCGTTCATACTTCGCCGAATCGGGGTAGACCTTGTGGATTGCTGAGTAAGCATTTGCCGCCATACGTCGCAAAGCCTTGGGCGACATCCAGATATGCGGGTCGATTCCGTGTGCATGATGATGGGCGTGTCCATCGGTCGCTGTCGTATGCGAGCAGGAGCCGGCGATCAGTTCGATTCCTTCGTTGAGGTTGATAACTCGCCGTTGATTTTCGAGTTTTCCGAGTAGGGTAGTCTCGAAGTCGATCAAACCGACATTGAAGACCATTTTGGCCCGATTGAGCGTTGCGAATTGTCGGGGTGTCGGTTCGAACGTTTCCGGACTGGCTCCGGCCGGAACGAGCACTTCGATCGGAAAATCATCGCCGACAATGTCATATATAAGGCTTCGCAGCGGCAAGATGGATACATAAATGGTATTTTGCAGTGTCTGTTCCCTCGATTTGCAGGCGGTGAACAGTGTGAAAGCAGCCAACAAGACAAAAAACGAATGATATATCCTTCGGTCGATCATATTGTTTGAGGCATTAAGGACACAAAGTTAAGAAAATATGCAATAGATAGATGGAAAAGACAGTGATATTTTGTCCAGTAAGTTGGGTGCCGATCCAGATGGCTGTTAGAAAAGAGATGAACAGAATTGCTGCGATAACGAGGATTGATTTCGTGTGCCCGATAATTTTCCTCGGCGTTTGAGTGCAGGTGTTTTGCATGATTCGCTATGTTTGGTTAAACGTTGTGCACGAATGTTCGATGACAACCGTTCAACGAAACAAGAAACGTGGGTTGTACTCATTCACAGAAGGTACGACCAAGCACCTGTACGAACATAAGCACAACCCACGTAGTCGAATACGTGAGCATTTATTGTGCCTATTGCCTGTTCGCGTAGTATAAATTGGTCGTTTTACTGTGAACGCAATAGCCCTAAATGCCATTAAACCATCTTGGTATAGTCTGTCAGAGTATACCGCAACAAAGTTAAAAAAACTTTCTGATTTTGGGCCTATTTCGTGAGCTTTTATTGATTTGAGGACGCTGAAAGTTAGTCCACAAAGATGTGAGTTAATATATATATGATAATCAATTCGTTACCGATTAAAGGTACAGATGATTTTTGACAATACAAATTACGGAGGGATTTCGATGCACCAACCGTAACGAAATCCGGTGCGTTTTGAGGAAGTTTTCGACACGATGAATGCCGACGCACCGACCGGCCGAAGTTTGGATTTTGAACGAGACAGGCCTGATTTTGTTGCCGAAACAAGGACGCGGCAACGTTTGGAACGCATAATTTTGAACGAGCCGACGCCGCCCGTCCATGTAACCCGTTTCCAATATGGATGCAGACCGAGTTTGTCGAGTTCTTGAAACGTCTGTTCGTTTGACCGGTTACGTCGTTCGTCGAGCAATGCGGACACGCGACGTAAGGTTATTTCTTGGTGGACAGATAATGTAGCCATTTAACAAATGTAATTTTTGAGGTTGAATATCAATACAGCATAAATACAATTCGAGGGGTGTCGGACGATGCCGAATGTAAATTTCGGGGCGGCGAGCGGAGCGAGCCGCAACAGAGGCGCCGCAGGCGCTGACCGGCAAGGGCGGCGGGAAAACGCCGCCCGCGCAGCGGGCCGGACGCGAGGGAGGAGGTGCGAAGCGCCCGACCGAGCGCCAGCGACCGGAGCGAAGCGCAGGGAGCGCCGGCACGCGGAGCGGATGCCGACACACAGGGGGCGCGAGCCCGCGAGCGCAAAGGGCGCCGCAAGGTGGCGCCCGATAGGGCGAGCGGAGCGAGCGAACCGCGACGCGGCGGGGCGATCGCCAAGGAGAGAGGCCGAAGCCGCGGAGGAGAGCGAAGCGGTCCGCGGCGCGCCGAACGACGCAGCGCGTGAGCCCCGCAAGGAGCACCGCATAGGGTGGGGGCACGGGGCAAGGCCGAGGGAGCGGCGCGAATGGCGGCCGCTGCTTAAAAATTCGATACATGGCGGCCGCCGCGCCGCCGCAGCGAGCGAATGCGAAGCAAGCGAGGCCGCAGGGGCGTGAAGCGTCAAAGGACGCGCGGCGCCTGAGCCCCGCCCAAGAGCTCGGGCGCCGCGGGTGCAATCAAAGCAATTCATTCGCATTTTCGGGGGGGGGATTATTTCGGCCCACTTGGTGAGTTCGTCGAATTCGACTGGTTGGAGATCGGAAACGTCGATGACAAGTTCATATCGTCCGATTTCGAGCGATTTTAATTCGGGATAGTACGATACGGCCATACCGTCGCAGATGCGGAGCGGGGCATCGAGGAGGTGCGCAGCGCTTGCAAAATCGAACAGATCGCGCACGGTCAGTTCTTGGTTATTGGGTTTGCGGTTCATGCTTTTCTGTTTTTGAATACGCCGAAAGTTTGAAAACGTTTGATCTGTCGATCGTTGAGAGCGACGAAAACATCGTTGTTGCGGAATCGTAGGTGTAAATCGTCGGGGATCATATCTTTCGAATAGACGCATATTTGGTTCGTCCGGAATATGACTTTGCGAACTTCGATTTTGATCCGAGCGGCGAGGGAGTGGATGATGTGCGCGAGCGTGTGCGTAGGTGCGACCACATGAAATACGGCCGTGGTGCCGTTGCGTTGCATCTTATCTTCGTAGATCGTCCATTCTTTGCGGTTCCAGTCGGGCCAGTCTCGCACAATATCGGGGATATTCTCGATCATGGTAGCGCGGGCACGTACATGGATGCGCGCGACGGTTCGACGGGCGCTTACAAATTCTTGGAGCAGGCCATTTAGCAGGATTGCCATTTCGTCGATGCCGGCGATGATCGTATCGGTAACGATCTGCGTTTGATCGACGTTGAGGAGGCGAAAGCCGGTCGGGTTCATGCGGCGATAGACGCGCGATTGGTTGAGCTTTTTGGGAACCGACAAGAACCGTTCGTAAGCATCGCGCCAGTTGGTGGTCTGTTTGTCGCATCGAATATCGAAAATCGGGCGTCCGTCCGCGATCGGTATTAGTGCAGTCATAGTATCGTCGTACCGCCGTTCTACGAGGTCGAAATTTACATTTGTGCATAGTGCGCGCACTATTGTGTTTTTGGTATTAGTGCGATTTTTTCTTGTTTCCATAATGCTCTGCAAAGATATGAATTAATATATATATTATGTTAAATAATAACAGGTTCGTTCATGAACACCATGTATGAATGCTTGAATTTCTTCTATAGATTTGTTCGTGGTAAAATCCGTTCTATACCTTATATAAAAAGAACCTATCTGTTTTTGTCGTTTGTCGGAACAAAGCTGTCGAAGGTGCCATCGGCATAGAAAAGCACGACATGGGTTACCGTTTTATTCGGTGTTGTTGGATTGGCCTTGGTCGAAAGTTGCGTTACATCGGTTCGCTCGACGTCATTCGGTCTGTCGGTCAAATTCGGGTGCGTTCCGGATTGTGTACTGTTTGGAGCACTGGATGCAAAAAGTGTTTGTTCAGATTGTTCGGATGTCGATCGTTCGGGAACTGTCGAATTTTTGTTGGACAAAGGATTTCGAAACATCTCTCCGGAATCGAGCAACAACCAATCCGGACTGACTTGCGGAAAGTTGCTGAGAATTCGTTGGAGCAGATCGACGCCCGGTTTGTTTCGTTCTGCGAGAATGTGGGAGATAATCGCCGGATTGACGTCGAGCATTCGAGCGAATTGTCCGGGTTTTAATTGGAGCCGTTCCATCAACAATTGCAATTTCTCCTTCATTTTGCATAATTTTTTACAAATATAAACACTTTTCTTTTGTAAAGCAAGAAAAATCTATAATTGTAAAATGTTAATAAATCGGCGATTAGTTTATAATTGTAAAATTTGTTTTATCGTTAAAATCCGCCTCTTAATTTTATTTGAATAAAATATGTATATAATAGTAATAACTATGTTATATATCGTGTTTTATGTGTTTATTTTATCCTTATTTCTCTTAAAATCGTCCTGCTACCCTATTTTAGTCTAATAGCTTGTATGTAATATTAGATAAAATCTGTAACATGTTGATTTATCGAATGATAATTTTCTAATGTTTAATCATTTGATCGCTAATGATAGGCTAATTCTGACGATAGTACATTTCTATTGTCCATGATTTACAATAGTATCTATTAACAGGCATGAAACATTCGATTTTTGTTATAAATGTAAACAATTGCGATTTATGGCTTGTTTACTTTTGTAAACAAGCCACCCTTTCGGCCGATTTTTCGAATGATTTTCAGTTATTGCGGATGGGTGGATAAAATCATTAAGTTTTTGCTTTGTTATCGGGATATATTATGTTAAATAAAATAAAAGCAGATCGATTCAGATAAAATCGATCTGCCTATTTTTAAGCGAATTATAGATATGTAAACGTCGCTTTACTCAGCTATTTCAGCTGCGATTTTTTTGAACTCTTCTGGCGCTAACTGGAGCTTCGGACGATGAAAATCGACCTCGTTTTCGCTCTGAATCGGAATCAAATGGATGTGTGCATGCGGTACTTCCATGCCTAAAACGACCACAGCTACCCTCGCGCACGCTATTTTCTGCTTGATTTTGATGGCTACCTTTTTTGCAAAGACCATCATGCCGGCCAATGTTTCGTCGTCGAGGTCGAATAGATAGTCGACCTCCTTTTTCGGAACGACCAGCGTATGCCCTTTCGTAAGCGGATTGATGTCGAGGAATGCGTAATAGTTTTCGTCTTCGGCTACTTTGTAAGATGGAATTTCGCCGGCAATAATACGTGAAAAGATGGATGCCATGATAAGAATTGTTTATTTTGAGGATTGTTAGTTGTTTAAAGGCATAGATAAGCGCCTTACTCTCGCAAAGCGTATCGATGCGCTAAAATCGCTGTTTCTCACTTATATTTCAGACGGTTCTGTTGGGCGTATAGCGTTACCCCCCCCCGATGCGTATTTGCCTATTTTTCGTCGAATTTCGGCTTCAATATCTCCGAATAGACAATAGCTGCCCGAAGGTCGAAATCTTGCTGATTTTCGCTGTTTTCGGCTGTTTTTTCGACTTCCGATACTTCGATTTCGCTATTTTGAGGAGCGGATGATGCATTTTGGATCGGATTCATGTGTCGGGATTTTTTTAATGTTCGGCTGCTATGTTTTTCCTTGTATTGACGGATTTTTTCTGCGTAATTCGCCGGTGTATCTTCTGGTTTTTGTTCGACCGGTTTTGTCGACTTCATTTGCTTCAAGCACTTTCTGTATATTGAAATCGCGATGAAAACAGCTAATGCGATACTTAATATGCTTTCCATATCTATTTAATTTATTGTCCGTTTCACGGTTTCAATTCCTTTGATTTTGCGCAGGCGGTCCATGACGGCTTGCAGGCTCTCCGCGTCTTTCACATACAAGCTGATGCCTCCTTCGAAGATGCCGTCGTGACTGTGGATATTGATTTCACGGATGTTGATGCTGAAATCGCCGCTGACGACCTTCGCCAAATCGAGCAATAGCCCCAGACGGTCGAGCCCTCGCAATTCAACGGTTACCAAATAGGACATGGCCTTGTGCTGCGACCATTTGATTTCGTCCTTGACGATGTTTTTCCCGAACTGCGAAGCCAATCGATTCAGTTCGTCGCAGTTGGCTTTGTGTACGATGATGTTGTTCGTCGCCGGATCCCGATACCCTACGACTTTGTCGCCCGGTATGGGTTTGCAGCATTCGGCGATTACGAATTGCTGCGGTGTTTCGGGCTGTTTCGATTCCGGTAATTCGTCGTTGGGCGTATTCTCTTCGCCCTCGTCTCCTTCCTTTTTAGGGATGAAAAGCGTCCAGAATTTGAGTAGCTTGTTGCGGGAATTGCTTTTCAGAATTTTGTCTAAATTGTCCAACGAGATGATGCCTGCGCCGATTTTACTGTACAGTTCGTCTTTGTTGTTGCTTTCGTAAATCGGTATGATTTTACGCAATACCCTACCGCTCAAGTTGATATTCAACGCTTTCATCTGCTCTTCGAGCATCTGTTGGCCGCGTTCGATGTTGTTCTGACGTTCGCGTTTCAGAAAATTCTTGATCGCTTGTTTGGCCTTGGCCGTGGTTACGACCTCCAGCCATTCGGGTTTGGGATGCGTCGTTTCGGCCGTGATGATTTCGATTTGGTCGCCGCTGTTGATCTGTGTCGTGATCGGCTCTAATTTGTGGTTGATTTTCGCACTGATCGCACTATTGCCGATTTTCGAGTGAATGTCGTATGCAAAGTCGAGAGCGGTCGCCCCATACGGCATTTTTCGAGACTCGCCTTTTGGTGTAAACACTACTATTTCAGATGTATATAGCGACAATTTAAAGTTGTCGAGAAAGTCGACGGCATTTTCCGTCGGACTGTTCAATGCGGCTCGAATTTGTTTCAGCCACTTGTCGAATTCATCTTCGTCCTGCGAAAAAGTCGCTTTCTTGTATTTCCAATGGGCGGCGAATCCACGCTCGGCGATCTCCTCCATGCGCTGGGTGCGGATTTGAACCTCTACCCACACGCCGTCCGGCCCCATCACGGTCGAATGAAGCGCTTCGTAGCCGTTCGCCTTGGGCATCGAAATCCAGTCGCGCAACCGGTCGGGTTTCGGCGTATAGATGTCGGTGATCGTCGAGTAAATCTGCCAGCATTGGGTCTTTTCCGACGGAAACGGCAACGGATTGAATACGATGCGGATGGCGAAAAGATCGTAAATTTCCTCGAAAGGAATCTGCTTGCGCTGCATTTTGCTCCATATCGAGTAGATGCTTTTCACGCGGCCCGAAATCTCGTAGTTGATGTTGTCGCGGTTGAGCGCAGCGATGATCGGAGCATTGAATTTGTTGATGAACTCCTGTCGGGTCGCTTCGCTTTCCTGCAATTTTTGGGAAATCTCGGCATATTGTTGCGGAAACCGATATTTCATGCAGAGGTCTTCCAGTTCGCTCTTTATCGAATAAAGCCCCAGCCGATAGGCCAACGGTGCGAACAGATAGATGGTCTCTCCCGTGATTTTGATCTGCTTGTTGAGCGGCATCGCCCCAAGCGTGCGCATGTTGTGCAGCCGGTCGGCGATCTTGATGAGAATCACGCGAACGTCGTCCGACAAGGTCAGCAGCACTTTGCGGAAATATTCGGCTTGTTCGGATGTGTCGGCGTTAAATACCCCCGACATCTTGGTAAGTCCGTCGACCATTGAGGCGATTTTCGCACCGAATATGCGTTCCATATCCTCTACGGTGTACTCCGTATCTTCCACGACGTCGTGCAGCAAGGCAGCGACGACGGACTTCACGCCCAATCCGATCTCGTCGATGACGATTTTGGCCACGGCGATCGGATGGAGCAGATAAGGTTCGCCCGAACGGCGTCTGACCCCCTCGTGCGCCTCCTTGGCAAGGAAAAATGCCCGTTTGATGAAGTTCCAGTCTTCATCGTTCTTGCATATTTTGGTACACGACAGCAACAAGTCGTCCCATTTCTCCTTGATAAGGGCTTCGTCTTCGGCAGAATATCCCATAAAAATGCGGTTTACGTTGGTACACGTTCGGCTTTCGCGCCGACACTCGATTCCGATTGCCTATTCTTCGTGCGTATTCTTCATCGCTTCACGCACTTTCTGTTCGATTTCGGTGGCCAATGCTTCATCGGTTTTCAGCAAATCTTTTACCGCATCGCGGCCCTGACCGATTTTCTTGTCTCCGTAAGAGAACCACGAGCCCGCTTTCTTGATTACGCCGTAATCGACGCCGAGGTCGATGATCTCTCCGATTTTCGAGATGCCTTCGCCGAACATGATGTCGAATTCGGCTCGTTTGAACGGAGGTGCCACCTTGTTCTTTACGATCTTTACGCGCGTACGGGTTCCGAGCTGTTCTTCGCCGTCCTTGATGACCGAAACACGTCGGATGTCGATTCGCACACTGGCATAGAATTTCAGTGCATTGCCGCCCGTCGTCGTCTCCGGATTGCCGTAGATGACGCCGATTTTGTCGCGCAGCTGGTTGATGAAGATGCAGACAGTTTTGGTCTTCGAGATGCTCGATGTGAGTTTGCGCAGAGCCTGCGACATCAGTCGGGCCTGCAACCCCATCTTCGAATCGCCCATTTCGCCTTCGATTTCGGCTTTCGGAGTGAGTGCGGCCACCGAGTCGATGACGATGATGTCGATGGCGCTGGAACGAATCAGCGAATCGGCGATTTCAAGGGCTTGTTCGCCGTTGTCGGGCTGCGAAATCAGCAGATTGTCGACATCTACCCCCAATTTCTGGGCATAAAAACTGTCGAAGGCGTGTTCGGCGTCGATGAATGCGGCAATGCCGCCCGCTTTTTGCGCTTCGGCGATGGCGTGGATAGCCAAGGTCGTTTTGCCCGAAGATTCGGGTCCGTAAATCTCGATGACGCGGCCTTTGGGATAACCGCCCACGCCGAGCGCCATGTCGAGGGTGATCGAACCGGTCGGAATGACCGGAATATCGGCGATCTCCTCGGAGTTCATGCGCATGATGGAACCTTTGCCGAAATCCTTTTCGATCTTTTCCATTACCGCATTCAGCACTTTGAGCTTGTCTGCGTTCACTTGTGTTTTTTCAGCCATTTTGTTTATCGTTTTATCTAAATTATTATTTTAATTGATTCGGTTATCGAGTTGTTACCGTTTGATTTGCCCATTCGGTGCCACCCTGCTCCCTGTTATGCGGTTCCCGGGTGTCATATTGCGTGGCAGCGGAAAGTGCAAAGTTCGAGCATCCAAACCGGCATCCGGAAATACACTTCGATTGCTCGGAGTGTTGCCTATCCTGAACCGCCATAGTTCGATGGACGTTCCCACCTCTTGTCGGCAGAGGGCAGGTTGTTGTACGATTATCGACTGTTCTTGAGCTCGTCGAGCCAGGGCTTCCTTTATCATGCGTCGTTCCCGATCGTGTGGATTGGTCTTTTCAAGCAATTGTCTGTAAGATAGCCTTTTCAATTCGATAATCGGTTGCGGCGCTTCAACTGCGGGGGCGATTGGCAGCTCTCGGTTTTGTCCTATCGCGACCGGCTCCTGTGCCTGCAACGTGGCGATGCTGCACAGCAATGCTCCGAGGATCATCCATCGGCGATCTTTTTTCTTCGTGGTTCGCATTCGGATTTTTAGGGTCATCGGAATAGGTGGAATTAGGCGATACCGGTATTCAGTCGGAAAAATTTTCATTCAAAGTTAACAAATTTTTGTGGATTTGCATCGGTCGAATGCGATTTTTGTAGGCGTTGCGGTCGGAACTTCCGTTAGGAGCGCATTCGATCGGTCGAAGGAGGGCGAAAAGGGGGCCGCTGGATACAAAAAAAGAAAACTTTCCGATCGAATCGGAAAGTTTTTGTTGTTGTCAAGTGAAATGCTCTTTTGACCGCGTTTCCGGCGGAATGCGGAGGTCAGGCGAGCACGAGTTTTTCGATCTCTTCGACCTGTCGGCGGAAGGCTTTGTCGGTATCGAGCAGATTGGAGACCGCTTTGCACGAGTGTAACACCGTCGCATGGTTGCGTCCTCCGATTGCCGCACCGATCGTCGTAAGCGGCGCTTTTGTATGCTGCTTGGCCAAATACATGGCTATTTGACGGGCTTGGGCGATTTCGCGGGTGCGTTCCGTCGAATTGAACCGGTTGAAATCCAGATGAAGGTAGTCGCATACCACCTCGATGATGTGGTCGATGGTGATATCTTTCTGGTAGAGTTGCACATACACCTTCAAGATCTCTTTGGCGAGCGAAATGGTAATCTTTCGACCGAGGAACGAAACGTTCGCCAACAATAGCGAGAGCGCCCCTTCGATTTCGCGCACATTGGCCGAAATGTTGTTCGCCAAGAAAGTTACGACCTCGTCCGAAATGTCAGCCCCGAGCTTTTTCGCTTTGGCGCGGATGATCTTCACCTTCGTGTCGTAGTCGGGTTGCCCGATCTGGGCCGAAAGCCCCCACTTGAAACGGGTCAGCAGCCGTTCTTCGATGTCCTTCAACTCCACGGGCGGCTTGTCCGATGTGAGGACGAGCTGTTTGCCGGCCAGTTGCAGATGGTTGAAGATATTGAAAAACGCATTTTGTGTTCCCGTTTTACCCGTCAGTTCCTGGATGTCGTCGATGAGCAGCACGTCGATCATCTGGTAAAAATGGATGAAATCGGGAATTTCACCCTTTTTATAAGCGGTCTGGAACTGTGCCTGGAATTTGTTCATCGAGACATAGAGCACCCGCAGCTCGGGATGCCGTTGCCGGACTTCGTGTCCGATGGCTTGCATGACGTGGGTTTTGCCCAGTCCCGAATCGCCCCAGATATAGAGCGGATTGAACGGCGTATTGCCCGGATTGACGGCGACGGACATACCGGCGGAACGGGCCAACCGGTTGCATTCGCCCTCGATGAAGGTATCGAACGTCAAATTCGCATTGAGTTGCGGATCGATGATGATTTTTTTGACGCCCGGGATGACGAACGGATTTTTGATGTTTTCCGTGTTGGTCTGCGTGTTGAAATGCGAGATCGCGGTCATGTCCGTCTCTGCGGAGTCCATCGTTGCGTTCGTAGCCGGCATCGCGGGGCGTTGCACGGCATAATACAGCTTGGTTTGTTGGCCGTAGAACTGGGAGATGATCGGACGCAGGAACGAGATGTAGTCCTTCTCGATCTTGTCGTAATAGCTCTTGTTGGGGATGCACAGACGCAGCGTCGTCCCGTCGAATCGCAACGGAACGATGGGCTCGAACCACTTCTCGAACTCCTCCGACGGAATGCAGGATTTGATCGAATCGAGGCAGTTCTGCCAGATGTCATTGTTAGTCTGTGTATTGGTCAACATGGAACTGATTTCACATAAATCCGACAGCACAAAGGTGTGAATAATTTCTTAAAAATATCTTCCGATTTCAGTTGGAAAAGTTCTTTTTTTCATTATAGAAAAAAGCCGATTTCGGAGCGCTAATTTTTAAGTGCCTGATAGTGAATTATTGATTTTTATTTATTAAATTTGCATATAGAAATTTTGTGGCAGACGAAAATCAACCTATAAAAATAACTGATAATTTATGGCAAACGAATTGGAACAGATGGTCTTGAAAAAGGCTCAGATGTGGCTCGACGGTCATTACGACGAAGCGACGAAAAAACAGGTCAAGTATCTGATCGACAATGATATGAAGGAGCTTGTCGAGAGCTTCTATAAGGATCTCGAATTCGGTACGGGCGGCTTGCGCGGAATCATGGGCGTGGGTACGAACCGAATGAATATCTATACGGTAGGTGCGGCTACGCAGGGTCTGGCCAACTATCTGAAAAAGAATTTTGCCGGCGAACAGATTCGGGTCGCCATCGGCCATGACAGCCGAAACAATTCGCGTCTTTTCTCCGAACACGTGGCGGATATTTTCGCTTCGAACGGGTTCACGGTGTTTCTTTTCGATGCGTTGCGTCCGACCCCCGAGTTGAGCTTCGCCATTCGCGAACTCAAATGCCATTCGGGCGTGGTTGTAACGGCTTCGCACAACCCGAAAGAGTACAACGGTTACAAGGCCTATTGGACGGACGGCGCGCAGGTTACTCCGCCGCATGACAAGAACATCATCGAAGAGGTGAATAAAATTACCGATGTAAATATGATTCTGACCGGCCAGCATCCGGAGAACATCACCCTGCTCGATGAAAAATTCGACGAAATCTATCTGAATAAGGTGCATGAGTTGTCGTTGTCGCCCGAGTGCGTGAAGAAGCACCACGACATGAAAATCATCTATACGCCGATTCACGGTTCGGGCGTGCGTTTAGTGCCCGCTTCGTTGAAGAAATTCGGGTTCACCAACGTGAAATTGGTTCCCGAGCAGGCTGTGGTCGACGGCAACTTCCCGACCGTCGAATCGCCCAATCCCGAAGAGCGGAAAACGATGTCGATGGCGATCGACTTAGCCGCCAAAGAGGGGGCCGATTTAGTATTGGCCACCGATCCCGATTCCGACCGCATCGGGGTCGCCCTGCGCAACAAGAAAGGCGAATACGTCTTGTTGAATGGCAACCAGACGCTCGTGTTGTTGATGAGCTATCAGTTGACGCGTTGGGCCGAACTGGGCAAGTTGGACGGCAAGCAGTACGTCGTGAAGACCATCGTTACTTCGCAGATGGCCAATGCCGTGGCGGAACATTTCAAAGTGAAATGCTACGATTGCCTAACCGGTTTCAAATATATCGCTAAGATTATCCGTGAGAACGAGGGCAAGACGAAATACATCGGCGGCGGCGAGGAGTCGTTCGGGTATCTCGGCGGCGACTACGTGCGCGACAAGGATGCCGTTTCGGCTTGTTCGTTGGCTGCCGAAGCAGCCGCGTGGGCCAAGGAGACGATGGGTCTGACGCTTTACGAGTGGTTGCAGAAACTCTACGTGAAGTACGGATTCTACCGCGAAGGGCTCGTCTCTGTCGTGCGCAAGGGCAAGGAAGGCGCCGAATTGATCCAGCAGATGATGGTCGATTTCCGTGCGAATCCGCCCAAGACGATCGTCGGTTCGCCGGTCGTGAAGATCAATGATTATCTGACGCTCGAAACCACCTGCCTGAAAACGGGTGTTAAAACGCCGATCGAGCAGGACAAGAGCAACGTGCTGCAATGGTTCACCGAGGACGGGACGATTGTTTCGGTACGTCCGTCGGGTACCGAGCCGAAAATCAAGTTCTATTTCGGAGTGAAGGCTCCGCTGGCGTCGGTCGCCGACTTCGAGCAGGTACGGGCGCAGCTCGATGCTAAAATCGAGGCCATCAAAAAGGATTTGAAACTCGAATAGCGCATTTTTATACCTTGTAATATTAAGGGATATTGTGTTCCCGTCGTCTGAAAGGACGGCGGGATTTTTTGCTTTGTTGGGTGCTTGGGAACGACGGTACTACCCTGCCTTTTAGGGCAGAAGAAAAAAATTCTGCTGTCAACTATGAAAATAGTTGTATAATTAAAAATTTAGTTCTATATTTGTATCGGAATCAACTAAGAATATAGTTATGAAAAACGAGGAACTGAAAGACCGACCGCAGGAGCTGACCCGTGCCGAGTTGGAAATCATGCAGCTGTTTTGGGCGAAGGGGCCTTCGATGGTGAACGACCTGTTGGGCGCGATGCCTGAACCGAAGCCTGCTTACAATACCGTCTCGACGGTCGTGCGCATTCTCGAAAAAAAAGGTTTCGTGGGGCATAAGGCCTACGGGAAGAGTTATGAATACTATCCGCTTGTTTCGAAAGAGGATTATGCAAGCCGTTACATGGATACGGTTCTCAATAACTTTTTCGGCGGGTCGTTGAGCCGGTTGGTCTCGTTTTTTTCCGAACACAAGTCCATCACGATCGAGGAGACCGACGCCATTCTGAAAATGCTTAAAGACCGCCATTAAGATGAAATCGCCCTTCCTGTATATGCTGGAGTTCTGTTTGTGCAGCGACGTGTTGCTCGCGTTGTACAAAACGCTGTTCGAGAAACACATTCCGTTCCGCGCCTGCCGAGTCTATTTGCTCGTCGCGGTGGCGGTTTCGGCTGTGATTCCGGCCTTGCATATCCCCGTCTACCCTGCCGATCCCGCGGTCGATTGGTCTTCGGTCGCCGAAATGACGGAATGGGCCGAAACGGAGACGGCGGAAGCGGTGCCCGCTCCGGTGGTCGAAACGGTTCGCGGCGTGGATGGAGAGCAGATTCTGCCCGCTTTGCTTCGTTCGGGTTATGCCGTTGTCGTGCTGGTGTTGATCGGATGGTTCGCCGTGCGGCTGGCGTTCATCGGACGGTTGCGCCGGCGGGCCCGATTAACCGACTGCGGTGATTACGTTTTGGCCGAGCATGCGAACGTGCGGGCGCCTTTCTCTTTCTTGCGGACAATCTATCTGGGCGACGGATTCGAAGGCCGCTGCCGGTCGATTGTGCTGCGCCACGAAGCGAGCCACGTGCGACATCGGCATTCGGTCGAACGCATCGCGATGGAGTTAATTGGTTGCATCTTGTGGTTCAATCCGTTCGTGTGGATCGCAGCACGATGGCTGCGCGAGGTGCAGGAGTGGGAAGCCGATCGCGATGTACTGGACGGCGGTTGCGATTTGACGGAGTATCGGATGACCTTGTTCTCTCAGCTTTTCGGTTATAATCCGGATATGACCTGTGGGCTGAGCCATTCATTCACTAAAAACCGATTCATGATGATGACACGTAACAAATGGGGGCGCTTCGCCGGTTGGCGGCTCGCCGCTGCCCTGCCCTTCGTGGGCGGGATGCTCTGCCTGTGCAGCTTTACGACACGTGAGGCCGAAGCTGCCGATGATAAGACGGCCGTTATTCGTATCGGCGCGGATGGTGCCATGACGTTCAACGGGCGGCCGATGAAGAAAGAGCAGATGCTTGATTTCATCGCTACCGAACGCGAGAAACTCGCCGAATCCGAACGGTCGGAGATGACCGTGAAAATCGCTTCCGAACCTGCGAAAACGGCAAATCCGCAGATTTTCGTCGAGGCGGACGGTGCGGTTTCGCTCGACGGCGAGACCCTGACGCTCGCCGAACTCGAATCGAAACTCAAAGCATGGCGCGAAACGCTTTCGCCGCAGGTACGTACGGATTGCTATGTCGAGTTGACGAGCGACGCTTCGACCCCCATGCTTGCCGTGGCCGAGGTGAAGAATGTGTTGCGCCGCATTCCGTTGTTGAAACTTCGTTACCGCATCGGGGAGAGCGATGTTGTGCGGATACTGGCGCCGCTGCCGACATCTGACGGCAAAGTGCAGGTCGTCGAGGTCGTTCCCAAGAAACGCAACAGCTTGTTGGTGCTCGTCGACCGAAGCGGTCAAGTGCAGGTCAAACTATTGTCGGATCGTTCTGCTGAAATTGTTCCGATGGCGGAGTTGTCCGGAAAAATTTCCGATTTCGTATCGGGCAAGGTCGGCGAGGCCGAGCGTGAAATGAAATCGTTCGAGTTGCCCGACGGCCGGAGCGTCGATTATCTGGTAAGTCAGGGAATCGTATGTTTGGCGACCGATCCCCGAACGCCTTACGATAGTTTTGTTTCGGCGCAACAGGCTATTACGGCCGGTTTCAACAAGGTGCGCGAGGCGGTCGCCCGAGAGTGGTTCGATAAGGGTTACGCGGCGTTGACCGATGCCGAACGGCAGCTTGTTGGACGGGCCGTTCCGCTCAAAGCCGTCGAATCGAAACCGTAGGCCGTTGCACGTAAATAGCTGATTCTACCCCATCCATAAGCGGAAGCCCCTGCCCTGAAAAGTTCACAGGTGCGGGGCTTTTTATTTCAATTTTTCGTTGTTCCGATGGCGATCCTTGTCGCGGGCGGTTTTCTTCGCAAACGAGGCTTCGATGGCTTCCGTGAGGTCGATGCCCGTTTGATTGGCCAAGCAGACCAATACCCACAGCACGTCGGCCATCTCTTCCGCGAGGTTGCATTTTTCGCCCTCCTTGAACGATTGGTCGCCGTATTTGCGGGCTATCACACGGGCCAACTCCCCCACTTCTTCGGTCAATACGGCCATGTTGGTCAGCTCAGAGAAATAGCGGACGCCATAGGTCTTAATCCATTCATCGACCCGTTGTTGCAATGCTTTGAGTTCCATCTACTTTACATATATCAGATTCAGCCCGTCCCGCAGCGGTGCGATGACGTTTTCGACCCGCCGATCATCCGTTACTATGCGGTTGAACTCGACGAGGGCTTGCGTATGGCGGTCGTTGCGGGCTACGGGTTGCAACACCTTGCCCGACCAGAGAATGTTGTCTGCAATCAAGACGGAACCGCTGTGTATCAACGGATCGCCTCCGCCGTCTCCCATCAGCATCCGGTAATAATCGGGGTATTCGCGTTTGTCGCCGTCGATGAACACAAGATCGAACCGGCAACCGAGCGTCGGGGCGATGTCGAGTGCCGAACCGATGTGCAGCCGGATTTTTCGTCCGTGCGGCGAACGGTCGAAATAGGATTGTGCGAGCGGTTCCAGTTCGTCATCCACTTCGATGGTGTGCAGTAGGGCCC
The DNA here is from genome assembly GCA_947591475.1 of uncultured Alistipes sp. Taxonomy (GTDB): domain Bacteria; phylum Bacteroidota; class Bacteroidia; order Bacteroidales; family Rikenellaceae; genus Alistipes. Next base: position 55,962 of record CANQDE010000005.1, on the reverse strand, counting down.
CGTCGGTCAGCCCTGCGGCCATCGACAGCGCCGAATAGCCCGTAAACGTACCGATTTCTAATACCGTCTGCGGTCGGATCATCCGCACGAGTAGTTCTAACAAACGGCCTTGCAGATGGCCCGAAAGCATCCGCGGCGCCACTTCGCGCATGTGCGTCTCGCGGTCGAGTTCGCGAAGCAGTGGCTCCTCGGGGGCCGTATGTTCGTGCAGGTATTTTTCGAGTGCATCCATTTTCGGTTATCGGTATAGCAGGCGGGACAGGTCGGTGAAAATTTCTTCGGACACTTCGGTCAGTTGTCGGGCGGTGAGAGCCTCTATCTTGGCGCAGACCTCCTCCATCGTGTCGATCGGTTCGCGGGTCAGCAGGCTTTTGCCGGCGCCGAGCATATAGCTTTCGTTGCTTTCGCTCGATATGGCCAATTGGGCGATGAACTGTTTTTTCGCCATCGAAAGGCGGCGCGACGTGAGCGGCGTCGTGCGAAGTTGTTTCAATTCCCGTTCGATCAGTTCGATGCACCGGTCGGCATTCGCATGGTCGGAACTGAAATAGATGGCCACGATTCCCGTATCGCCGTAAGGCGTGTAGGTCGCTTCGATGTTGTAGGACAAACCGTGTTTTTCGCGGATGCTGACATTGAGGAGCGAATTGGCACTCGGGCCGCCGAGCAGATTGACGACCAAGGCCAGCGGCAATCGGTTCCGTTCGCCGATGCCGTAGGCGCGTCCGCCGATGATGCAGTGGGTCTGGTGGGTATGTTTGGTGATGCTCTTTTCGAAGGCGCGATAGGGGCCCGGGGCGATTCGCTCGAACGTGCGTCGGGTGGCGGGCTGTCGTCCGAAATAGCGGTTTGCAATCGCCTCGGCCGTTTTGACCGAAAAATTGCCGATCGTCGAGAAGACCATCTGGTCGGTGGTATGCGTGCGTGCGGTGAACCGCTGCAAATCCTCGCTTTTGTAGTGCATCAACGACGCTTTGCGCCCCAGAATGTTGTGCCCCAGTTCCGAACCCTCGAAAAGAAGATCCTCGAATGTGTCGTAGATCATATCGGCAGGCGAATCCTTGTAGGTGTTGATTTCGTCGCAGATGACCTCTTTTTCGCGATCCAGTTCGCGGGCCGGAAAGGTCGAATGGAACGCGATGTCGGCGATCAGTTCGGCCGCCTTGGCGAAATCGCCCCGCAGGGTCGTCGCATGGAGGGTCGTATCCTCTTTGGTGGTGAATGCGTTGAGTTCGCCGCCGAGGTTTTCCAATCGGCAGTTGACCTGCCAAGCTCGTCGATGCTTGGTTCCCTTGAAAAACGCATGTTCGACGAAATGCGCCAGCCCGTATTGATCGGCCTGTTCGTCGCGGCTTCCGGCATTGATGACCAACGCGCAATGCGCCACGCTGCTCTTGACCTGCCGATGGATGCCGCGGATGCCGTTTGGCAGCGTATAGGTGTGGAATTCGATCACTTTTTCAGAGTTTTTCGCGCAATTTCAGATAGTGGCCCGTATGGCTTTCCGGACATTGTTCCAGTTCGTGCGGCGTGCCTTCGAAGACGATGCGGCCGCCGTCGCGACCCGCTTCGGGCCCGAGGTCGACCACCCAATCGGCGCATTTGATGATGTCCATGTTGTGTTCGACGATCACGATGGTGTGCCCGCGTTCGATCAGGGCATGGAACGCCGCCAACAGTTTCGATATGTCGTGGAAATGCAGGCCCGTCGTCGGTTCGTCGAAGATGAACATCACGCCTCCGTCGGCGTTCTCCTTGGTCAGGAACGAGGCAAGTTTCACCCGTTGGCTTTCGCCGCCCGAAAGGGTCGACGACGATTGTCCGAGTTTGATGTAGCCCAATCCGACATCCTGCAACGGTTGCAGCCGCTCTATGATTCGACGGCAGGTCGCATTGGTCTGCTGCTCCTCGCCGAAGAATGCGATGGCCTCGTCGACCGTCAGGTCGAGCACCTCGCAGATGTTTTTGCCGCGATATTTGACTTCTAAAATTTCATCGCGGAAACGTTTGCCTCCGCAGGCTTCGCAAACCAACTCGACGTCGGCCATGAACTGCATCGAAACCTTGATGACACCTTCGCCTTGGCACTCCTCGCAGCGACCGCCGGCGACATTGAACGAAAATTGGGTCGCATTGAGCCCCGTATGTTGGGCATAGGGTTGATCCGCAAAGAGTTTGCGTATTTCATCGTAGGCTTTGAGGTAGGTTACCGGATTCGAACGGGTCGACTTGCCGATGGGATTCTGGTCGACCATTTCGACCGATTTGAGCAGGCCGACATCGCCTTCGATTCCGTCGAAATCGCCCGGTTTCACCCCCGTGTCATAGAGCATGCGCCGCAAGGCCGGATAGAGGATTCCGCGTGCCAGCGACGATTTGCCGCTGCCGCTGACCCCCGTAATGCAGGTCATGGCCCCCAACGGAATTTTCACGTCGATGTTGCGCAGATTGTTTTCGCGGGCCCCCTTGACCGTAATCGAATGGCTCCAACCGCGTACATTGGTCGGGGCGGCGATATGCTTCCGGCCGGTCAAGTAATCGGCGGTCAGACTTTTCCGGCTTTTCAACAGTTGTGCGAGCGGGCCGCTGAAAACGACCTCGCCGCCCAGATCGCCCGCTTCGGGGCCCATGTCGACGATCCAGTCGGCCGCCCGAATGACCTCTTCTTCGTGTTCGACGACGATGACCGTATTGCCCAAATCGCGCAGTTGTTTGAGCACCTTAATCAGCCGGTTCGTATCGCGTGGATGCAGACCGATGGAGGGCTCGTCGAGAATGTAGAGCGAACCGGTCAGGTTGCTGCCCAACGAGGTGGAGAGATTGATGCGTTGGCTTTCGCCGCCCGAGAGGGTCGATGACAAGCGGTCGAGCGTCAGATAACCTAATCCGACGTCGGAGAGATATTGCAGCCGGTTGCGGATTTCGACCAGAATGCGGGCGGCGGTTTTCGTATCGTGTTCGTCCAATTGCAGTTCGCGGAAGAAAACGAGCAGGTCATCGACGGGCATGACGACTAAATCGGCAATGGTTTTGTCGCCCACCCGGACGTAAAGCGCCTCTTTGCGCAGCCGACTGCCGTTGCATTCGGGACAGCGGGTTTTGCCTGTGTAGCGCGATTTCATGACCCGAAATTGGATTTCGTGCCGTTTCGAATCGATGTAGGCGAAGAAGTCGTCCAGCCCGTGGAAATATTCGTTTCCTTTCCAGAGCAGCCGTTTCTGGTCGTCCGTCAGTTCGTAATAGGGTGTGTGGATCGGAAAATCGAATTGGGCGGCATGTTCGACCAGTTCGTCTTTCCAACGGCTCATCTTTTCGCCCCGCCAGCAGGCGATGGCGCCTTCGTAGATAGTTTTTCCCTTGTCTGGAACGACCAAATCTTCGTCGATTCCGATGGTTTTGCCGTAGCCTTCGCATCGCGGGCAAGCCCCCAGCGGATTGTTGAAACTGAAAAGGTACTCCGTCGGCGGTTCGAAACGGATGCCGTCGGCTTCGAATCGGGCCGAATACTCCGTTGCCCCCTGTTCGTCGATTACGATGCAGGTTTCGTCGCCATAGGAGAAGGCTCGGGCGACCGAATCGCGGATGCGGGTTTGCGTATCGTCATCCTCTGCGACTTTCAGCCGGTCGATGACGACCGCGATCGCTTCCGCTCGGGTTTCGGGACCGACTTCGGGCAGGAAATCTTCGATTAATCGCGTTTGCCCGCCGGTCCATACGCGCATGAATCCGTCCGACAGCAGCAGGGTCAATTTTTCGATGAGGCCCTGCCCTTCGGCCAGTCGCAGCGGTGCCGCAATGAGGATGCGGCTGCCTGTGCCGGAGGCGAGAATGCGATCCGCTACGTCGTCCACACTATAACAACGCACCTCTTGTCCCGATATGGGCGAAAAGGTGCGGCCGATGCGGGCGAACAACAGTTTCAGATAGTCGTAGATTTCGGTCGTCGTTCCGACGGTCGAACGGGGATTGCGCGTATTGACCTTCTGTTCGATGGCGATGGCCGGGGCGATGCCCGTAATGAGGTCGACATCGGGTTTGTTGATCTTTCCAAGAAACTGTCGGGCATAGGCCGACAGGCTTTCGACGTAACGGCGTTGGCCTTCGGCAAAAATGGTGTCGAACGCCAAGGTCGATTTTCCGGAGCCTGAAAGTCCCGTAACGACGATCAATTTGTTATGCGGCAGTTCGACCTCGATATTTTTGAGGTTGTGCACCCGAGCACCTTTGATATGGATCGAATTTTCGTATGCCATTTATTCCTTTTCGGGGATGCTGCCCCCGGCTTTTTTCAGTTTTTCGGTCAGCCGATCCGCCTTGCTTGCTCGGATGGCGAACTCCATCGTACACAGATTGTCGAACGATTGCCGCAGGATGTCGGGCTGTTCGTCTTTGACGACCCGCATGATTTCGTTCATCGCTAAGTAAGGAAAATCGACCCGAATAATCCGATCGACGGTTCGTTCGATGATGTCAGCTGCATCCAGAACGGCGGCCGTCGCCTCTTTGTAGGCAGCGATCAGCCCCGGAACTCCGAGTTTCGTCCCGCCGAAGTAACGGACGATTACGACGAGGCAATCTGTAACGGAACGCGACAACATTTGCCCGAGGATGGGTTTTCCGGCCGTTCCCGACGGCTCGCCATCGTCGTTGGCCCGCCAGGCGGCTCCGTCCGCTCCCAATCGCCAGGCATAACAATGATGCGTTGCGTCGTAGTAGCGTTTGCGCAACGCTTCGAGGTGCGTCCGAATCTCCTCTTCGTTCCGCACCGGCCAGGCGAATGCGAGAAATTTGCTGCTTCGTTCGCGCAGGGCCGCTTCGGCAGGTGCGGCGAGGGTCAGATAACTGTCTTCCGCCACGCTGCTATCGCACTTTTCGGAAAAGACGCTTCCAACGGATGTTCGAGGGGAACGATCGATTGGCATCGAGCGACAGCCAGATGAAAGAGGCCTTGCCGACGATATGATCTTCGGGCACATAGCCCCAGAACCGCGAATCGGCCGAGTTGTGGCGGTTGTCGCCCATCATCCAGTAGTAGTCCATCGCAAAGGTGTATTCGGAGGCCTCCTCTCCGTCGATGTAAATGCACCCGTCGCGTTCTTCGAGCGAATGGCCTTCGTAGGTCTCGATGATGCGGCGGAATAGCGGCAGATTGTCGGCCGTCAGTTGAACGGTTGTGCCCTTTTTCGGAATCCAGATCGGCCCGTAGTTATCTTGGCTCCAGCGCGGCATTTCCCATTGCGGGAAGACGTCGGTGTTGGGCGTGTAGACGTAACGGCGCAGCGACAGCACGTTTTTCAATTCGCGAATTTTGTCGGCCGCTTCGTCCGTGAGATACATGTAGTAGACCGAACCGTTGCCGCTGTATTCGGTGATTCCGAGCTTCTCGACCGCATATTGCGAGAAAGGTTCCGACGTTTGCACGATGTACATGTATTGCAACCCTTCGATGGGCTCCTGCGGCGAGCCGTTCACCCAAACCCGTCCGTCGCGGACTTCGAGCGTATCGCCCGGAATGGCGACGCAGCGTTTGATGTAGTTCTCCCGTTTGTCGACCGGACGGCTGATGACCGTATACTCTTTGGCCAGTTCTTCGCGGGCCTGTTCCTTTCCGTAGGAACTTTCGTATCCGCGCAGCACGTCGTAATAGCTGACGGCTTGATTTTCGAGCAAGACCGTATCGCCGGCCGGAAAGTTGAAGACCACGACATCGTTGCGGCGGATTTTCCGCAAGCCTTTCAACCGGTGATAGGGCCATCGGATGATTTCGGAGAACGATTTGCGGGTTTTCGAGAACGGCATGGTGTGGTGGACGAACGGGAAAGATACCGGCGTATTGGGCATTTGCGGCCCGTAGGTTACCTTGCTGACATAGAGGTAGTCGCCCACGAGCAGCGATTTTTCCATTGACGAGGTGGGGATGACGTACATCTGGAAGAAGAAAATATGGACGAGCGAGGCGACGACCGTGGCGAATACGATGGCATTGACCCATTCGTAAATGGTTTTGTAGATTTTGCTGCGTTCGCACATTTCGGCATTGCGGTGCCATACGAAGCGGTAGAAATAGTGCGTGATGTAGAAGTCGAAGATAATCGGCAATCCCAGCAACAGCCACGGATTGCCCGTCCAAATCACGAACCACAGGGTGTAGAGCACGGCCGCCAGCGTGAACCCCACCCACTTGTTCCGTAAGAACCGTTTGATTTTCTCTTTATTCATCGGTTTTGATATGATTGTTTCCGAGTAAGTCTTTCATCGTGTATACGCCTTGTTTCCCGCAGAGAAACTCCGCGGCAATGACGGCGCCGAGTGCCAGCGTGCGCCGGTTTTTGATGGCGTGCCGCAGTTCGATCCGGTCGTCCGCCGATTCGTAGCGGATGGTGTGGATGCCCGGGATGTCCCCTTCGCGAACTGAACGAATTTCGATTTGATCGGGAGCCGCAGGGAGATCGTTCACCCAACTGTGTTTCGTATGCAGATGCTCGATAATCCCTTCGGCCAGCGTGATGGCGGTGCCGCTCGGCGCATCTTTCTTTTGGGTGTGGTGAATCTCTTCGATTCCGACTTCGTAACCGCCTACACGGTCGATCATGGCAGCCAGTTGGCGATTGAGTTGGAACAGCAGATTGACGCCCAAACAGAAATTGGAGGCATAGAACAACGCTCCGCCCTTTTCCCGACAGCGGGTTTCCAGCTCCGGCAGTCGGGCCGTCCAGCCGGTCGTCCCGCTCACTACGGGCGTTCCGCGGTCGATGCAGCAGCGGATATTTTCGTAAGCTGTGGCCGGTGTCGTAAATTCCAGAGCCACGTCAATCTCCGCAAGGTGTCGGGTATCCAAATCCGCTCGGTTGTCGACGTCGATGATGAGCCCTATTTCATGGCCGCGTTCGGCGAGAATTTTTTCGATTTCCCGCCCCATTTTGCCATATCCTATGATCGCTGTTTTCATCTTAATCTATCTACATCAATGTCTGCACAAAGATAATGCAAGTCGTGAATGATTCTTTGTCTGTCGGAATCAGACAACAAAGATAGGAATTTCGCGGCGATTTTCATAACCTTTTTCCAATAACGTGCGAAAAGCGAAAATAGTATCCAGTATGCGGGATAACGGAATATAGTCGGCTGTTTTTTTATTACCTTTGCACACATGCGGTACTTTGCGGAATTGAAATACGACGGAGCCGCTTATTGCGGCTGGCAGCGGCAGCCCGATCAGCCTACCGTACAGCAAACGCTCGAACGGGCTTTGTCTACCTTGTTGCGGACGCCGATCGAGTTGACCGGTGCCGGACGTACCGATACGGGGGTCAATGCTTCGTATTATGTGGCGCATTTCGATGTCGCGGAACCGATCGCCGATCCGCAGCAGATTTTATACAAACTCGATTATCTGTTGCCGCCCGATATTGCGGTCGGGACGCTGACGCCGGTTCCCGATGAGGCGCATGCCCGTTTCAGCGCGCGCGAACGGGAATATCGCTATTTCATCGAACCGCACAAAAATCCGTTTACTCGCCACAGCTCGTGGCAGTATTACGTGCCGTTGGACGTGCCGCGCATGAATGAAGCGGCGGCCCGGTTGCTGGAATTCGATGATTTCACATCGTTCGCCAAACTCAATTCGAACAACCATACGAACATTTGCCATCTTCTGCGGGCCGATTGGCAAGTGGAACCGTCCGGTACATTGTGTTTCACGATTCGGGCCGACCGCTTTCTGCGCAATATGGTGCGGGCGATTGTCGGAACCTTGGTCGATGTTGGGCGGGGACGTTATACACCGGAGCAATTCCGTGAAATCGTGGCGGCGCGCGATTTGTCCCGTTCGAGCGGAGGAGCACCTGCACAGGGGTTGTTCCTCAGCGATATACGCTACCCTACTGAACTTTTCGAACGCCGGTGGCGTTGATTTACCGCACTCCGGATGCCATAATAATGAAACAATGGGCCGAAAGTAATTTCGGCCCATTTCGTTTTGTCCGTTGAGTTCGGATTACAGATGAATCGCTGCGCCGAGGGCGGCTTCGGCCGCCTCCATGATTCCTTCGTTCATCGTCGGATGCGCATGGATGGTGCGGGCGATTTGGTGGGCCGTCGCTCCGAGTGCTTTGGCCAAGGTCGGTTCCGCCAGCATCTCCGTAACGTGCGCACCGACCATGTGGGCCCCGAGCAGTCGGTCATCCGCCCCGAAAAGCAATTTAATGAATCCGTCGCGGTCGCCCGTCGCGGTCGCCTTTCCCGAGGCCGTGAAAGGAAAACGGCCGACTTTGTATTCGATTCCCTGTTCTTGGAGCTGTTGTTCGGTCGCGCCGACCGATGCGACCTCCGGCGTGGTGAAAATGCACGACGGAATGGTCGTATAGTCAACCGGTTGCGGATTCAGCCCGCAGATCTGTTCGACGCAGCAGATGCCCTCGGCCGAGGCTACGTGCGCCAATGCCGGCCCGGGTACGATGTCGCCGATCGCATAAATGCCCGCTACATTCGTGCGGTAGTATTCGTCGACCTTGATTTTGCCGCGTTCGACTTCCACGCCGAGCTCTTCTAACCCGATGCCCTCGATATTCGCCTGAATGCCGATTGCTGAGAGCACTTTGTCGGCCGAGAGCGTCTCCATGCCCTTTTTGCCTTCGATTTCCACTTGGCAAACGCCGTCCGACGAGACTTCGACTTGTTTGACCGTCGTCGAAGTGAGCACCGTTGCCCGCAGTTTGCGGAAAGTGCGTTCGACGGTCTTCGATACCTCTTCGTCTTCGAGCGGCAGGATGCGCGGCAGGTATTCGATGACGGTAACTTTCACGCCCAACGTGGCGTAGAACCAGGCGAATTCGATTCCGATCGCTCCCGATCCGATCACGATCATCGACTGCGGCAACTTCGCGAGTGTCAGCGCCTGTTTCGAGGTGATGATGTGTTCGCCGTCGATTCGCATGAACGGCATTTCGCGCGGGCGGGCTCCCGTGGCGAGAAGGATGTGTTCGGCTTCGTAATTGACGCCATCGACATCCACATGCCCCCGAGCCGTAAGCCGTCCGAATCCGTGAATCAGCTCGATTCCGTTTTTATCGAGTAGGAACCGGATGCCTTTCGACATCGTTTGGGCAACCTCGCGCGACCGTGCGACGATTTTTTCCAGATTGGGTCGAACTTCGCCCGAGAGTTCCAGTCCGTAGCGGGCGGCTGCGGAACAATCGGCATAGACTTGTGCGCTTTTCAACAGGGCTTTCGTCGGAATACACCCCCAGTTGAGGCAGACGCCCCCGGGTTCCGCCCGTTCGACGAGGGCGACTTTCTTGCCTAATTGGGCGGCCCGTATGGCCGCCACATAGCCGCCGGGCCCACTCCCCACAACGATAATATCGTATTTCATAATAGATTGCCTATTTTTTCGGTACGCGCAACACCTCTCCATTGTCTGCCGCAACGGCCCGTTTCCACTTTTCGTTGTATCCCGGGAATTGGATTTTGTCCGGAATCCGGCGTCCGCTGCCGTTATCCACGAAATGGGCCGCACGGTTCGTGCCATCGAGATAATCCAGCACATCGGCGTGCTCGCTCTTCACGTTGCCGTCGACGTATTTTATTAAGAGGTACTCGTTCAGTTTCGACCAGCGGTCGAACAGGTTTTGAGCCGAATTTACGGAATAGTCCGTCAGATAGCGGGTCCGTTTTTTTGCCGGAAGTTTAGCTGCTTCCGAATCTACGAGCGGTATCTGCACTTGCAGTTTGAGGGTTTCCCAGTCGTCGGCGACTTTGCGGATGTCGGCCGAAATCATGTCGTAGCGCATGTAGGCGAAATTCGTCGTCCGGTTGAACAGCCAGAATGCCGCTGTCGGCGAGTAGTCGAGCATCGAACCGTTCGTTTCGCTGAAACATTCCGGCACTTCGGTTGCCGAGCAATAAATCGGTGTCAGGCAGGAGGTGGCGGCATCGTCGACCCCGAACCACAGAATCCCCATGTCGTCGGGCTGCTGCGGACGGGCTTGCGATACGAACCAGAATCCGGTTTGCTGCGTGGCGGTCGCCCGTTCGTTGACGTAGGTTTTACCGTCGACCTCGAATTCCATCGGTCGCCAGCGGTAGGGGCAGGCATGGCCGCCGGCTCCGAGATCGCGGGTCATATCCATCGGCGTGCCTTCGTAATGATCGCGCATGCAGTCGAATACGGTTTTAGGCGATACTTTTGTCCGAGGCTCGACCCACAAGGGCATCTTGTTGGCCGGATTGTACCCCATCGCATAATCTTGATAGGCATCCATTCCGTCGGCTACCGTGCGGAAAAAGGCCCATACACGGGCTTCGCAACCGCGCAGGGCACCGAAATCGGCCGGACAATAGGCATCGCAGAAACTGAAATTTTCATCCGTGCCTTCATAATAACCCATTTCGCGGGCGAATGAAATGACATCGGGCGCATACAGACAGTTTTCGGGGTCATCGAGCGGGAAATTCGTGATGCGCGATTGATTGGCATGGGCGCAGACATAGCCGTCGGGAATGCGTCGGGCGACCCAGACGATGCCTTTTCGGAGGTTGTTGCCCGCTCCGTCGTCTTGGTATCCCTTGCCGATCAACTCCATAATCCATGCTTCTTCGGTATCGGCGATGGAGAACGATTCGCCCGACGATGCGTAACCGTAGGTGTTGGCCAGCTCGGCGATGACCCGAATCGCCTCACGAGCCGTGCGGGCACGTTGCAACGCAATGTAAATCAACGAACCGTAGTCGATTTTTCCGGTCGAATCGGCCAGCTCGGCGCGGCCGCCGAAGGTCGTTTCTCCGATGACTAACGAATGTTCATTCATGTTGCCGATGGTCGAATAGGTTTCGGCGACCTGCGGAATATCGGTCAGATAACGTCCCGTGTCCCATTCGTAAACGGGCATCATCGTACCGGCCTTGTGTTTGCCGCCCGGGGTGTGGTAGAGCGCACCGTACAGGGCATGCGAATCGGCCGCATAGGAGACCATGATCGAACCGTCGGTCGAAGCGCCTTTGGTTATGATGAAGTTGGTGCAGGCCGATGCTGCGCCGTAAGCGAATGTTGCGATTGCAACGAGTAGGAAGCGGACTTTTTTCATTCTTTTGGCTTTTTGCGGTATAAAGATAGCAAACTATTCGCAAATGCCAAAAAACGGAGATTGGCCAGCACTCGAACGAAGTGAATAAAATCGGTGGTTTCGCGTCGTTCGGAGCGGTTTTGTAGGCGCGGGATTTTCCCGTTGCAGGATTTTTGCGTAATTTTGTCGTATGAATACCGATTCGAATTGTAAAATTGCTTGTCAGTTGTCGCTCGTGCGGTCGACCTTGCCCGAGAACGTAACGCTCGTTGCGGTATCGAAAACGCATCCCGTCGCAGCGATTCGTGCGGCATACGATGCCGGACAACGCATTTTCGGCGAAAGCCGTCCCCAAGAACTGGCCGAAAAGGCGAAAGTCCTGCCGAAAGAGATCGAATGGCACATGATCGGCCATTTGCAAACCAATAAAATCAAACTGATCGCCCCGTTCGTCGCTTTGATTCATTCGGTCGACAGCGCGCATCTGGCGGAAGCCATCCAGCGCGAAGCGGCCAAATGCGGCCGGACGATCGACATCCTGCTGGAAATTCGGGTCGCGGCCGAAGAGACGAAAACCGGCTGGGATTTTACGGAGTTGATGCAATATGTTCGTTCGGCCCCTTTCGCTCGGATGGAAAACGTCCGCGTGCGGGGCGTGATGGGCATTGCGACCCATACGACCGATGCGGAGGCCATTCGGCGCGATTTCACCGAACTGAAACGTTGCTACGACCTGCTTCGACCCTATTTCGGCGCACGGTTCGACGTTTTATCAATGGGCATGTCCCACGATTATGGTTATGCGACGGAGTGCGGGGCTACGATGGTGCGCATCGGGTCGTTGATTTTCGGCGAACGGGATTACGCCTGAAAAGAGGATTGACCCAGCGCAGGCTCGTTCTCGATTTTTTACCGCCCGATTTAACGTACCCGCAACGATTTACCGGTCTGAATGACGGCTGTCGGTTTGATTCCGTTCAATCGACAAAGGTTGGTAACGGTCGTCCCGTATTTTTTGGCCAATGAACTCAACGAATCGCCTCGGCGGATCGTGTGATAGCGTTGGGCAGCCTGTTCGGCGATCTCCCTTTTGTCTTGCTCTTCGTTGGCCATTTCATCATCGAAATCTTGACCGGCATTCGAATAGATGCTGAAGAACGATTTTTTCAAGAGGAACGTTTCCCGACAAAGGATTCCGTTTTTGAAGTCGATTAGCCGTTCGGGGTCGAACGAACGTCCATAATAACGGGTCTCGAAATGCAGGTGCGGGCCCGTCGAACGCCCCGTCGAACCGCCCAATCCGATGATTTGACCGGCTTCGACCCATTGATTCGCCTCGACCAATCGTTCGGCCAAGTGGCCGTAGTAGGTTTCCAGTCCGTTGTCATGACGGATAATGACTAAGTTGCCGTATCCGCCGTAATTGTATTGCGAAATGCGGACGCGTCCGCTGAATGTGGCGTAAATCGGGTCGCCGGTTTTCAGAGGAAGGTCGATGCCCTGATGCTGGCGACGACGACGCGGGCCGAATTTCCCGTTCGGATGGATGCTTCCTTGATAAGGACAATGGTAGCTCGTTACGGAATCGAGCAGCTCGATGACGATGGATTGCGGCAATTCCGACAGATCGACATCGCGATAGGGAAAGAGCGTCGTCGTATCCCAGTATTTTTCGAAGATCGTGCTGTCTCGAGCCACTTCGCGGTCGAGGATGTATTTCCAAGTGTTGTTGCTGTACAGGATGACCCGCAACGCCTCGTTGCCCGAATCGAGCGTGTCGATGATCGTCAAGTCGTTGGTGTCGGTATTCGACAGAATCTGTTTGCGTTCCAAGCGCAGACGGAGCGCCGCTACGGAATCGGCTGCATGGGCATCGATTTGCGTTTCGATTTGGTTCGCTTCGGCAATCAGCGTTTCGTCTTCGGGTACTTGTCCGTGCACCGCGAAAGGCAGCAGCGTCGTTGCGAAGAGGAAGGAAAAGATGAATCGGTTCATAGTTCGTTATTTCGTAGTGTGCAAATAGTTTTCGGCCGCTTCGAGCGCCCGGTAGAAATCTTCGCCGAATTTGCGGATGATAGGTTCCCGCAACGTTTTGTAGACGGGTATGCCTGCTTGTTTGCCGCAAATTCGCGCTGCCTCGCAGACCGACCACCGATGATAGTTGAGACCGGTGGTGCCGTTGGAAAACCGCACGAGCCGGATCGGATAGAGATGGCACGAAATGGGTTTCCGGAATGGGGTGCGACCCTCTTTCCATGCCCGTTCGATGGCACAAAAGGTGATGCCGTTTTCGCGACAAGAGTAGGCGCATTCGGCGTCGTCGACAAGCGGGGTCGTGTAGTCGCCCTCTTCGTCGATGACCATGAAACCCTGCCGCTCGATGGCGGCAATGCCTCCCGATGTCATATAAGGCTTGTAGGCTTCGTATTCGCGTTCGAGCGTGTCCACCTCGTCCGCTTCGAGCGGTGCTCCGGCGTTTCCTTCGACGCAGCACGCCCCTTTGCAGGCCGCGAGGTCGCAGACGAAACATTCGCGCAACAGGTCGGCGCTTACGATTTTATCGTCGATTTCGATCATTTGCGGCAGGTGTCGGCGATAATCAGATCGTAGAGCGCACCGAGCGACATGCCCATGGCGTGGGCCTGCTTCGGAACGATGCTTCCGGGGCTCATGCCCGGAATCGAATTCAATTCGATGAAATAGGGCTTGCCCTCCGGCGTAACGATGAAGTCGACGCGCACGACCCCGCTGCAACGGCAGATTCGGTAGGCATCGAGCGTCATGCGGTTGAGCTTCGCCCGTATTTCGGGGGTGATGCGGGCCGGTGTAATCTCTTCGGAACGTCCGGCCGTATATTTCGCTTCGTAGTCGAAAAAGTCGTTTTTCGGCACGATTTCGGTCTCGGGGAAGATGTATTCGCGGCCGCCGGCGATCATCACGCCGCACCCGATTTCTTGTCCTGTGATACATTCTTCGATCAGAATCTCGTCGCCTTGGGCGAATGCCGCAGCGATGGCGGCGGGCAGCTCTTCCGCCGTGTGCACCTTCGTTACGCCGAACGACGATCCGTTGGCATTGGGCTTGACGAAGAGCGGCAGCCCCAGTTCGCGGATGATTTTTTCAGGGTCGCAGGCCTCATTGCGACGGAGAAAAATTTCGCGGGCCAGATTGACGTGCCCGGCCAGCGTGCGTTTGGTCGTGATTTTGTCGAATGTGATGACCGAGGAGAGCATCGAACAGGACGAATACGGAATCCCCATCATGTCGAGGTAGCCTTGCAGTCGGCCGTCTTCGCCCGGCGTCCCGTGGATGATAATCAGTGCATAATCGAAGGCTTTGCGGACGCCCTCGACCGTCAGCGAAAAATCGTTTTTATCCACCTGCCATTCGCGGCCGTCGGGCGCCGTGTAGTGCCAGTCGCGATGGTGCAGGTCGATCAGCGTAATGTCGTATTTGTCGTGGTCGAGCGCCTGTTCGATTTGGGCGGCGCTTTGCAGGGCGATCGCCCGTTCGTGCGAATCCCCTCCGGCCAGAAGGGCTATTTTCAATCGTTTCATGGGTTATAGATCTCTTTGTAACGGAATGCGAGAATATCCTGTATCATTTCGACGAATTGCTGGGCCTCGACGTGCTCTGTGTCGATTTGCAGAATGCGGTTGAAATCATTGAGTGCCGCGCCCCACTCGTTGAGCCGGTAGTGCAGTTTGCCGTGTTCCAGCAGCAAGGCGACGTCGTCGGGCGTCTCGGCCAATCGGGCCGTGAGCACAGCCAGACGCGAGGCCGGACTCCAAAGCCCTTTTTGACGGATGTAGGCCGCCACGTCGGGATGCAGTAAGTCGGTCGTATCTTCGCCGGATTCGATGCGTCGGCGGATTTCGGTGGAGGAGACTTCCAGCAACGGCGCATCTTTCAAAAGCGTGATGCGTGCCGCGTATTCCGCCGGAACCGGATACCCTTTCCGCGGATAGACATACACCGGATAGGCGAGAATTTTTTCGTATGATTTCCAGCCGTCGAGCCGTTCCAGTTGATCGCTGCCCATTAGAATGGAAAAGTCCATTTCCTCACCGTGATGCTCCGACAGGTATTGCAGCGTGTCGATTGTGTACGACGGCCGCGGAAGCAGAAACTCGATGACCGACGGGCGGATGCGGTCGGGATAGGCGGATGCCTTGCAGGCGATTTCGGCCATCTCGTAACGTTCCAGCTCCGGCGCCAGCATCGACGGATCCTTGTACGGATTCTGCGGCGAAACGACTAACGCGACTTCGTCGCACAAACCCTGTCCGATGACCCGTTCGGCCAACGCGATGTGGCCTTTGTGGACGGGGTTGAACGACCCGAAGTAGAGCATCATGCGCCGTTTCATCACCGGATGCCGATAAAGGTTTCGAGAATGCGGGCGGTTTCGGCTATCGCCTCGTCGAGACGGTCGTTCAGTACGATATGATCGAATCCCGATGCCTTGGTCAGTTCGAATTCCGCCTTGGCGACCCGACGGTCGATGACCTCCGGCGCATCGGTGCCGCGGCTTTCGAGCCGGCGGCGCAACTCTTCGATGGAGGGCGGCATGATGAAAATCGCGCACGCATCGTTGCCGAAGATGCGCCGGAGGTTCAACCCTCCGATGACGTCGACGTCGAACAGAATGGTGTGTCCTTTGGCCCAGATGCGTTCCACTTCGGTGCGCAACGTACCGTAGCAGGTGCCCTGATAGACCTCCTCCCACTCCACGAACCGGTTTTCGGCCACGGCCTGCATGAATTCTTCCTGCGTGAAGAAGTAATAATCCTTGCCGTGCCGCTCGCATCCGCGCGGGGCGCGGCTGGTGGCCGAAATCGAAAACTCGAGCTGCGGGTACCGTTCCAAGAGTGCCCGCACGATGGTGGTTTTTCCGGAACCGCTCGGCGCGGAGAATATGACGACTTTGCCCATCGTTACAGAATGTTCAGTACCTGTTCCTTGATCTTTTCTAATTCGTCCTTCATCTTGACGACCAAAATCTGGATGTTCGTTTCATTGGCTTTCGACCCCATCGTGTTGATTTCGCGGCCGAGTTCCTGAGCGATGAAGCCCAATTTGCGGCCTACGCCCTCTTCGGAGGCCGCCACCTCGCGGAAATAGTTGCAGTGGTTGGTCAGCCGCACTTTTTCTTCGGTGATGTCGAGTTTTTCCAAATAGAAAATCATCTCCTGTTCCAGCCGGTTGCGATCGACTTCGACGTTGAGTTTCGACAGGTTGTCGAGCAGACGGGCCTTGATGTTCTCCGTCCGGCTTTGTTCGAAGGGAATCACTTCGTTTTTGTACCCCTCGATGAGGTCGATGCGGCGCAGCAGGTCGGCGATCAGGGTCGCTCCCTCTTGGGCACGGAATGCGTCCAATTCGGCTGCGGCCTTTTCGGTGGCCGACAGCAAGGCGGCGTGTTCTTCGTCGGAGATGGCTCCGGCTTCGGTCGCTACGACGTCCGGCAGGTGCATGATGCAGGGAACCAATGCGTCGTAATCGGCGTCGATGCCCGAATAATTGAGCGCATCGGTCAGCTGGCGCAAGTATTCGCGGAACGCATCGCGGTTGATATGGGCGGAGGTCTCGACGGTCTGCGCCTCGACCGTTACGAATACGTCCACTTTGCCCCGTTCGAGCGCGCGGGCGATGATGCCGCGGATTTCGTATTCCGATTGTCGATAGACGGCCGGCAGCCGCAAATTGAGATCCAACTGCTTGGAATTGAGCGACCGGATTTCGACCGTAATTTTTTTATTCGAGAACGTAACCTCGGCTTTCCCGAAGCCTGTCATTGATTTTACCATGAGGACGGAACGATTTTTCGCTGCAAAAGTAATAAAAACTATTGAATTTGCCGCAGGGCTGTCGCTTCGGTTCGGTTATTTGCCATTTTCGCGACGTTTTGCGACAGACGATTTTCCGGCGGATCGCCTGTGCCTCACGATTGGGAAAATCGCTTGTGAAAATAATTCGCCAAATAAATTTGGTATTGCGCTCGGCTTTTCCTATCTTTGTGTTAGCGTTATAACAGACGTCGAAAATCATTGTCGAACCTCATAAACCGAACGGATATGAAAAAACACAATTTCTATGCGGGACCGGCCATTCTGCCGCGGGAAGTGCTCGAACAGGCTGCGAAAGCGATCATCGACTTCAACGGAAGCGGGTTGTCGCTGCTCTCCATCTCCCATCGTACCAAAGATTTCGATAACGTGGTCGCCGAGGCGGATGCTCTTTTCCGCGAATTGCTGCATATTCCGGATAATTATCGGATTTTCTACATCGGCGGCGGCGCCAGCACGATGTTCTACGAAGTGCCCGCCAACTTCCTCGGCAAGAAGGCCGGTTATGTGAATACCGGCGTCTGGTCGAAGAAGGCCATCAAGGAGGCCAAGTTCTTCGGCGAGGTGGAGACCCTGGCCTCGTCGGACGACCGGAATTTTACCTATATTCCTAAGGGATTCGCCATTCCGGAGGATTTGGATTATCTGCATATCACGTCGAACAACACGATCTACGGCACGGAATATCACGAGGATTTGACCGCTCCGGTACCGCTCATCGCCGATATGTCGTCCGATATTCTTTCGCGTCCGGTCGATGTGTCGAAATATGCCATGATTTACGGCGGTGCGCAGAAGAATCTGGCGCCTGCGGGCGTAACGTTCGCCATCATCCGCGAGGATATGCTCGACCGACAGGTGCGCGAATTGCCTACGATGGTTTCGTTCCGCACGCACGTCGAAAACAATTCGATGTTCAATACGCCGCCGGTATTCCCCATTTACGTCTTGTGCGAATCGTTGAAGTGGCTGAAATCCATCGGCGGTGTGCCCGAAATCCATCGGCGCAACCAAGAGAAAGCGGCTTTGCTCTATGCGGAAATCGACCGCAACCCGTTGTTCCGCGGTACGGTCGCGAAAGAAGACCGTTCGCTGATGAATATCTGCTTCGTGATGGCCGACGGTTATGAAGAGTTGGCGCCCGAATTCCTCGAATTCGCCAAGGCTCGGGGCATGGTCGGCATCAAGGGCCATCGCTTGGTGGGCGGCTTCCGCGCATCGTGCTACAACGCCCTGCCGAAAGGGAGCGTCGAGGCATTGATCGCTTGTATGCAGGAGTTTTCCAAAAAGTACGAATAGATGGCAACCTATGCGAAAGTTCCTACGGGCTACGATGCGCTGACCGGCAAAGTCGAAGCGTGGGACTATGTTGAAACGAATGAAACGACGATTCTGAAAAGTATGAAAATTCTTGTTGCAACTGAAAAACCGTTTGCGAAAGAGGCTGTCGACGGCATTCGCGCAAGCATCGAAGGAGCCGGATTCGAACTGGCCCTGTTGGAAAAATACACGGAAAAGGCTCAGCTGCTGGATGCTGTCGCCGATGCGGATGCGTTGATCGTCCGAAGCGACAAGGTAACGGCCGAGGTCATCGCTGCGGCGAAAAAGCTCCGGATCGTCGTTCGTGCCGGCGCGGGGTACGATAACGTCGACCTCGCTGCGGCGACCGAACGCGGAATCGTGGTGATGAATACGCCCGGTCAGAATTCGAATGCCGTGGCCGAACTGGCGCTCGGTATGATGATTTACATGGCCCGCAATCGCTTTACGCCCGGTACCGGTTCGGAATTGCGCGGCAAGACGCTGGCCATTCATGCTTACGGCAATGTGGGCCGGCTGGTCGGCTGCAAGGGCAAGGCGATGGGCATGCGGGTGATCGCTTACGATCCGTTCATCAAGGATGCAGCGGTGTTTGCCGCCGATGGCGTGGAGAAAGTGGACACGGTCGAGGAACTTTACAAGCAGGCCGATTATCTTTCGCTGCATATTCCGGCGACCGAACAGACGAAAAATTCCATCGGGTACGATTTGTTGATGTCGATGCCGAAAGGGGCGACCTTGGTCAATACGGCCCGCAAGGAGGTGATCGACGAGCAGGGCGTGCTTCGGGCTTTGACCGAACGCGAAGATTTGAAGTACATTACGGACATCGCTCCGGCCCTTCAGTCGGAGATGGAGGCGCAATTCGGCAAACGATTCTTCGCCACCCCCAAGAAGATGGGCGCCGAAACAGCCGAAGCGAATATCAATGCCGGTTTGGCAGCGGCCAATCAGATCGTCGCCTTTTTCAAAGAGGGGGTAACCCGTTTTCAGGTCAATAAATAGAAAATCATGGTACGCATCAAACCTTTCCGCGGAATACGCCCTCCGAAGGAGTTCGCCTCTGAAGTGGCGTCGCGTCCTTATGACGTGTTGAACTCCGTCGAGGCCAAGGCCGAAGCGACGGAACGTTCGTTGTTGCACATCATCAAACCGGAGATCGATTTCGACCCGATCGCCGATGAGCATGCGCCGGAGGTCTATGCGAAAGCGGTCGATAATTTCCGTCGGTGGCGTGAAAAGGGGTGGCTTCAGCAAGACCCCGAGGAGTACTATTATATCTATGCCCAGACGATGGACGGCCGTACACAGTACGGATTGGCCATGTGCTGCCATTTCGAGGACTATCTTTCGGGAGCCATCAAGAAACACGAACTGACCCGTCCCGATAAGGAGGAGGATCGTATGATTCATGTGCGCAACCAGCAGGCGAATATCGAACCGGTGTTTTTCGCCTATCCCGACGACCCCGAGATCGACGCGATCGTCGCCGATGTCGTGCAGAACCATGCTCCGGAATACGATTTCACGGCGGCTGACGGGTTCGGTCATAAGCTGTGGGTGATTCGGGAGCGCAAGACCAATGAGCGCATTACGGAGTTGTTCGCGAAGATTCCGGCTTTGTATGTCGCCGACGGGCACCATCGTACGGCCGCCGCCGCGCGAGTGGGTGCCGAATGCAAGGCGAAAAATCCGCAGCATACGGGCAACGAAGAGTACGGTTACTTTTTGGCTGTTACGTTCCCCGCGAGCCAGTTGCGCATCATCGACTACAATCGGGTCGTCCGCGATTTGAACGGATTGACGGTCGAGCAGTTTCTGGATCGGTTGCGTGAAAAATTCGAGGTCGAGGATAAAGGCGTCGAGGAGTATCGGCCTGCGGCGCTTCACAACTTCTCGATGTATTTCGAGGGCCACTGGTGGAGCCTGACGGCCAAAGCGGGGACTTACGACGACCACGATCCGATCGGCGTGCTGGACGTTACGGTGCTTTCGAATCATGTGTTGGGCCCCGTGCTGGATATTACGGACTTGCGCACCTCCAAACGGATCGACTTCGTAGGGGGTATTCGCGGCTTGGGCGAATTGAAGCGGCGCGTCGACAGCGGGGAGATGCGGGTGGCGTTTGCGCTCTACCCTGTTTCGATGCAGCAGTTAATCGACATTGCCGATACGGGCAACATCATGCCTCCGAAGACGACTTGGTTCGAACCGAAACTTCGTTCGGGAATCGTGATCCACTCGTTTGCGGAGGAGTAGCCGAAAAAGGTGAACCTTATTCCATCCCTGAATGCAGCACGTGCTTCGGGGATGTTTTTTTATTCGATTCGTTAGAATACGGCTCTGCGAGCCGAAACGACGATTTCGCTCCGCAGGACAAGCATTTGCATTTCGAGGCAGTTTTGCGGATGAACCTATCCGGAAAAAGGCGACGGTGGATATTTTGCGTTTCTTCCGAAAAATTCTTATATTTGTCGTATCATATCAAAACTGGAGGTTATGGCTAAAATCAAAGGTACGATCGTCGTCGACAGCGAACGCTGCAAGGGATGCGGGGTTTGTGTGGCTTCGTGCCCGTGCGATGTGCTCGCTTTGTCATCCGAGGTGAATGGAAAGGGTTATCCCGTCGTGCGGATGGCTCGTCCCGATGCCTGCACGGGCTGTGCCTCGTGCGGCGTGATCTGTCCCGACAGTTGCATCACGGTGTACCGTCAAAAATTCGAATAGACTATGGCAGAGAAAGAGGTGAAGTTAATGAAAGGCAACGAAGTGATCGCCCATGCGGCGATTCGCTACGGTTGCGACGGTTATTTCGGCTACCCGATCACGCCCCAGTCGGAGGTGATGGAGACCTTGATGGAGCTGAAACCTTGGGAAACGACCGGCATGGTCGTATTGCAGGCCGAATCCGAAGTCTCTTCTATCAATATGTTGTACGGTGGGGCCGCTACCGGCAAACGGGTCATGACCTCCTCGTCGAGCCCCGGTATTTCGTTGATGTCCGAGGGGCTCAGTTACTTGGCCGGTGCCGAACTCCCCTGTCTGATTATCAACTGCCAGCGCGGCGGCCCCGGGTTGGGTACCATCCAGCCGTCGCAGGGCGACTATTTCCAAGCGACGAAGGGCGGAGGACACGGCGATTATCATTTGATTGTGCTGGCGCCGAACTCCGTGCAGGAGATGCACGACCATGTCGCCGAAGCGTTCGATCTGGCTTTCAAATATCGCAATCCGGCGATGATTCTGGCCGACGGCGCCATCGGTCAGATGATGGAAAAGGTGGTGCTGGCTCCGCAGCGTCCGCGCAAGACCGATGAGGAGACCCGTGCCGAAGCGCGTGCGTGGGCCGCTTACGGCAAGCCGGCCGACCGCGAACGCAACATCGTTACTTCGTTGGAATTGCAGTCCGAGAAGATGGAAATCATCAACCAGCGGTTGCAGGAGAAATATCGCACGATGGAGGAAATGGAGGTGCGTTACGAAGCGATCGAGTGCGACGATGCCGAATATGTGATCGTGGCGTTCGGTTCATCGGCCCGCATCTGCTCGGCGACGGTCGAGATGGCTCGGGCTGAGGGGTTGCGCGTCGGTTTGTTGCGTCCTATCACGCTCTACCCCTTCCCGAAGAAACAGATTGCCGAGTTGGCGGCTCGGGGCGTGAAGGGATTCCTTTCCGCCGAACTGAATGCCGGTCAGATGGTCGAGGATGTCCGGCTCGCCGTCAACGGAAAAGCTCCCGTAGAGCATTACGGACGTCAGGGAGGCATGCTTTTCAATCCCGACGAGGTGCTGGCGGCACTCAAAGAAAAACTGATTAAAAAGTAACGGCTATGGCAGAGGTTGAGATAAAAGCGGAAAACAGGGTCTATGCGAAACCGCGATTGATGCTGGATAACACGATGCACTATTGCCCGGGGTGCAGTCATGGTACGGTACACAAGTTGATTGCCGAAGTCATCGACGAATTGGGTTTGGCCGACCGGACGATCGGCATTTCGCCCGTCGGATGTTCGGTTTTCGCCTACAATTACATCGACATCGACTGGATGGAAGCCGCGCACGGTCGGGCTTTGGCGGTTGCTACGGCGGCCAAACGACTCAATCCCGATCGGATGGTCTTCACCTATCAGGGCGACGGCGACCTGTCGGCGATCGGTACGGCGGAATCCATCCATGCGGCGGCTCGCGGCGAGAATGTCGTGGCGATTTATATCAACAATGCGATTTACGGCATGACCGGCGGGCAGATGGCGCCCACTACCCTGCTGGGCATGAAGACGGCGACGACGCCTTATGGCCGTGATCCGCGATTGAACGGCTATCCGTATAAAATCGCCGAGATGATGGCCCATTTAGACGGTGCGACCTATATCACGCGCCAAAGCGTACACAAACCGGCCAACGTGCGCAAGTGCAAGGCCGCCATTAAAAAGGCTTTTCAACATGCGATGGACGGACAGGGCTTTTCGTTGGTGGAGGTCGTCTCGACCTGCAACAGCGGTTGGAAACTCTCGCCCGTGGCTGCGAACGAATGGTTGGAACAGCACATGCTGCCCTACTATCCGTTAGGAGATATTAAAGACGTAAAATTGGATCCGACACGATGAAAGAGACATTAATCATAGCAGGTTTCGGAGGACAAGGTGTCCTCTCGATGGGAAAGATTCTTGCCTATTCGGGCGTGATGCAGGATTACGAGGTAACGTGGATGCCCTCTTACGGGCCCGAGATGCGGGGCGGTACGGCCAATGTAACGGTCATCCTTTCCGACCGGAAAATTTCGTCGCCCATTGCGCATGAGTTCGACACGGCGATCATTCTCAATCAGCAGTCGATGGAGAAATTCGAGCCGATGGTGAAGCCGGGCGGCGTGTTGATTTACGACACGAACGGCATCACGCGCCATCCGGTGCGGACGGATATTTCGGTGTATGCTATCGACGCTACGGCCGAGTGTGCCCGCATGGGACAGTCGAAATTGTTCAATACGATGATTTTGGGCGGGTATTTGAAAATTTGCCCCGTCGTCGCGATGGAGAACGTGATGATCGGTCTGAAAAAGTCGTTGCCCGAGCGCGCTTGGAAGATGCTTCCGGCCAACGAGGAAGCCATCCGGCACGGCGGCGAAATCATCCGAAAAATTCGCTGACGAGAACCGCTCTCCCTAAAAAACGGGGCTGCCTAACCGATTTAGGCAGCCCCGTTTTCTTTCCGTATCTTTCTATGTTACAGCCCGATGCCTATGTCGAATAGTTCGGGCGGGTGTGATTTTACTTCAACACAGCGGTTTCTATGACCGTTTTTAGCAACGGATCCATTTCTTGCGCGACTGCTTTTCGGCCCCAATATTTTGCCTGTTCCAAATCTTTGGCAACCCCTGTTCCCAAATAATAACATAGACTTAACTGACCTTGCGCATCTCCATGCCCTTGTTCTGCGGCTTTGCGAAACCAATTAACCGCAAACGATTCATTTTTCTCCACTCCTTTACCATTCGCATAAGCACGCCCTAAATTAAATTGTGCATCGGCAAATTCTTGCTCTGCCGCTTTACGCCACAATCTAACCGCCAACACTTCGTCCTTTGTTACCCCCTGACCATTCGCATAATGTACCCCTAAATTATATTGTGCCATGGCATCTCCTTGCTCTGCGGCTTTACGATACCAATAAACTGCTTCTGCATCGTCCTTTGTTACGCCTTGACCATTGTCATAACATACCCCTAAATTATATTGTGCAGTGGCATGTCTTTGCTCTGCCGCTTTACGATACCAATAAACGGCCTGTGCATCGTCCTTTGTTACGCCTTGACCATTGTTATAACGTACCCCTAAATTAAATTGTGCAGCGGCATATCCTTGCTCTGCGGCTTTGCGGTACCAATAAACTGCTTCTGCATCGTCCTCTGTTACCCCTTGACCATCATCATAACATACCCCTAAATTAAATTGTGCAGCGGCATGTCCTTGCTCTGCGGCTTTACGGTACCAATCAACCGCCTGAGTATAATTTTCTGTCAATCTATAACATTGTCCGATATTACATTGGCATCCTGCATGATTCCCTCCTGCTAATTCATTCGCTTTCTTGAAATAGGGAATCGCCTGACTGTAATTTTTTGCGTTGTAATATTCAACTCCTTTGTCCAAATAGCTTTGGGCATCCTGCGCAAAGCCGATGCCGACGAGGAAGATGAAACATAGCAATAAACCGAGTTTTTTCATGATGGTAAATTTTTTAATTCGCTGTTTTCGATTTTTTTGTTTGGGTTCGGGCATAAAAAACGCGGACAAATTTCTTTAATCCGTAGCAGAGGTATTGGACGACCTACAAGTTGGATGAAAGAAATGCCCGCGCCGAAACAGCGCGAGCATCAACTTTAATTCCCAACTTGTCAGAAAGTGTCCAATTTCCTGCTACAAGAAGAAAAGCCGATGCGCTTTTGATATGTTTGCGACGCTATGCCCGCAGCGTCGGTGTTTTCGGTGTTTCTATTCCATAGGCATAAGCGATTAGTGGGTTTTCACATGCAAATATATACAAATTTTGCAGGAATAAAAAAGAGAGGGCGCAAGCCCTCTCTATCGTATCTGTGCGGAAAAATGTTACTCCACCGCTGCGCATTCGTTGATGAACTCCTCGGCCAACTTGGTCAATGCGACGTCGGTCTTTTTCTCTTCGGCCAGAATCGTCCCCAACACTTTCTGAACCTTCTTCTCGGGCAGATAGGCGGCCAACGCATACAACGTCCCGTAGGTGGCGATTTCGTAATGCTCGACCTTCTGGGCGGCCAGAATCAAACCGGCATCCCGCACGAAGCTGTTGCGTTTGGTGTCGGAAATGATCGATTCCACCTCTTCGAGCAGACCGGCCATCGCTTCGCACCGTTTGGCTTCGGGGTTCTCGCCCAGCAGGGAGAAAACGGTCTCCAATTCGGCGATTTGCTGATCGCCTTCGTCGTAATGTTTGCTGAATGCCTCGGACAGTTGCTCGGTCGTGGAGGCCTTGCACATCTTTACGAGCCCCTTTTTCAGATGCAGTTCGGCCCAATAGATGTCTTTGAGCGCGTCCACGAAAAAGGTGTGGAAGTCCGATTCGGCATCGCCCGTGTAGCGGCTTTTTGAGGCTGTCGAGGCGGTCGATTTCGAAACGCCGGTCGTTTTGGCCTTTGCGGTGGTTGTCTTGCGGGTTCCGGCTTTGGTTGCGGTCGTCGATTCCGACTTGCGGCCGGATTTGTCGGTTTTCATCGCTTTTTCGTCGTCGTTGTACGTTTTCATCGTTGCGAATTTTGGTTTATTCGGCTTATCCGGCAAATTGCATACCACAAAAACAGCGTCGGATGCACTTCTCGGCGGGGCATTGTATTTGCAGGAGCGGCAGGCGGAAAAACAACAGTTTCTGATTATGGAAAATCAAACATGCACCACGATGCCGCTTATCGGCGATAAGGCTCCGTCGTTCGAAGCCGAGACCACGCAGGGAAAAATCCGCTTCCCGCAGGAATTCAAAGGAAAATGGGTGATTCTGTTCAGCCATCCGTCCGATTTTACGGCGATATGCACGTCGGAATTCGTTCTGTTCGGGGCGATGCAGCAAGAGTTCGAAGCGCTGAATTGCCGGTTGATCGGATTGTCGGTCGGCACGCTTTCGAGCCACATCGCATGGCTGCGCTCGATTCATGACCGAATCGAATACCGAGGGCATAAAAAGGTCGACCTGCGTTTCCCGTTGATTGCCGACATGTCGATGGAGGTGGCCCGAAAGTACGGCATGGTACAACCGAATGCCAGTTCGACGACGGCCGTGCGGTCGGTTTTCTTTATCGATCCGACAGCGACGATTCGGGCGATCATCTGCTATCCGGCGCAGCTGGGGCGCAATTTCGACGAACTGAAACGGGTGTTGGTCGGATTGCAGACCGTTGATAAGTACAAGGTGGCATTGCCTGCCGACTGGCGTCCGGGCGAGGACATTGTGGTGCCCGCTCCTACGACCTACGACGGAACGGAGCAGTCGGCCGAAGGCATGAAATGTTATGAATGGTATTTCTGCATGAAACCGTTGCCGCAGACCGACACGAAAGCCGAAAAGCCGCAACCGGTGGAAGCCTGAATGCGAATCGAAAAACCTCCCCGTTTTGACAAGCGGGGAGGTTTTTCGTTAATCGTGGAATCGGTAAGTCTCGATTTTGCGGAATCCTAACAGCAGATCGTGTACGGACAGGCGGCGTTTTCCGGCAAGCTGGATTTCAGCTACTTGTATCCAGCCGTCGGCACAGGCGACGGCCAGTTCATCGGGTGCATCGCTGCGGATGGTGCCCGGAATGGCGGCGGTCGAAGCGGGCTCGAAGCGGGCTTTGAAAATTTTGGCTGTGGTTGCCTCGGCATCTTGGCGGTACATCGGGCTCCATGCGGCCGGATAGGGCGAAAGGCCGCGAATGAAGTTGACGATGCGTTCGCCGTTCCAGCGCCAGTCGATGCGGCAATCCTCTTTGAAAATTTTGGGCGCCGGTTTGAGGTCGGTCGTTTCGATCTGCTCCTGTTCCAAGGGTTGAACCTTTCCAGCGGCAAGTCGCTCGACCGTTTCCGATACGAGTTTCGGGCCCAGATTCATCAATCGGTCGTAAAGCGTACCGACGTTGTCTTCGGGTGCGATCGGAATCCGTTTCTGTTCGAGAATGGCCCCTCGGTCGATTTCGTGATTGAGCAGAAAGGTGGTGATGCCCGTTTCGGTTTCGCCGTTGATGAGGGCCCAGTTGATGGGCGCCGCTCCCCGATATTGGGGCAGCAATGAGGCGTGCAGGTTGAAAGTTCCCCATCGGGGCATGGCCCAAATTACCTCTGGAAGCATTCGAAAAGCGATGACGATTCCCAAGTCTGGCCGAAGTGCGCGCATCGCGTCGACGAACTCCGGGGCTTTGAGCTTTTCGGGTTGCAAGATCGGCAGGCCCAACTCTTCGGCAGCGATTTTCACCTCGC
The DNA here is from genome assembly GCA_947591475.1 of uncultured Alistipes sp. GTDB lineage: Bacteria > Bacteroidota > Bacteroidia > Bacteroidales > Rikenellaceae > Alistipes. The sequence goes on along the minus strand of CANQDE010000005.1, from coordinate 28,749 downwards.
TTTTGCGCAGTTGTTGGCCGCGGCCGGCCGGTTTGTCGGGTGCCGTAACGACGGCCACGACGTTATAGCCTTCGGCGACCAATCTCCGAAGCGAGGGTACGGCGAATTCGGGCGTACCCATGAATACGATGCGTAAATCCTTGGCGTTCATAATTGCTGGCTCGTTTATTCGGAAACGATTTCGACCGAATTACCGTCGGGATCGGATACGATGCTTTCGAAATACCCGTCTCCCGTAATACGCGGTTCTCCGAGAATCCGATAACCGTCGTTACGTAGGCGTTCGGTCAATATTCGCACTTCCTCCTGTGAAGCACATTCGAATGCTAAATGGCAATATCCCAGCTGTTCTTCGTTGGATCGGGAGCGAATGTCGGTTCGGTGCATCAACTCCAATCGGCAACCCTCCTCGAATGCGATGAAATAGGATTCGAATCCTTTGGACGGATTGGTGTATTTTCTGTTGCTGCAACCGCCGAAATAGCGAATGTAAAAATCCCGAAGTTCTTCGAGCCGTTCGGTCCAAAGTGCCACGTGTGCAATTTTCATGCGGAGTGAATCAATGTTTGTGCAATCCTAAACAGTGGTGCATCCGCTCCTCTTTGGTTTCTAAATAGTGGAGGTTGTAGGGGTTGGGCGCGATGACGATGGGAACGATCTCCTCGATGCTCAATCCGTACCCCTCTAAACCGGCCCGTTTCAACGGGTTGTTGGTCATTAGGCGCATCCGTTTGATGCCCAGCTCGCGGATGATGCTCGCCCCGACCCCGTAATCGCGTTCGTCGGGCCGGAAGCCCAATTCGATGTTGGCGTCAACCGTGTCGAGCCCCTCTTCCTGCAATTTATAGGCACGTATTTTATTGAACAGGCCGATGCCCCGCCCCTCCTGATTGAGGTAAACGATGGCACCTTTCCCTTCTTTTTCGATCATCTGCATCGCTTCGTGCAGTTGGGCGCCGCAGTCGCAGCGGCAGGAACCGAGAATGTCGCCCGTGGCGCACGAGGAGTGGACGCGAATCAAGACCGGTTCGTCGTCCCGCCACTCGCCTTTGGTGATGGCCATGTGTTCCAGCCCGTTGCTCTTTTGGCGGAAGGCCGTGATTTTGAAATGGCCCCACTGGGTGGGCATGTCGGCCGTTTCGCCGCGTTCGATCAGCGATTCCTCTTTGAGCCGGTAGGCGATGAGCGAGGCGATGGAGATGATTTTCAATCCGAACCGGCGCGCGATTTCGACCAACTGCGGTAGGCGGGCCATCGTTCCGTCGGGATTCATGATTTCGATCAAGGCTCCGGCGGGATGCAGACCGGCGAGCCGTGCCAGATCGACGGCCGCTTCGGTATGTCCGGGGCGTCGCAGGACGCCTTTCTGACGGGCCCGCAACGGATTGATATGTCCCGGCCGGCCCAAATCGGACGGACGGGTCGATGGGTCGGCGAGCGCGCGGATGGTGGCCGCACGGTCGTGGATGGAGACGCCGGTCGTGCAGCCGTGTCCCAACAGATCGACCGTAACAGTGAACGGCGTTCCCAACAACGAGGTGTTGTTCTGCTCCATCATGTTGAGTTCCAACTCCTCGCAACGCTCTTCCGAAAGCGGAGCACAAAGTACGCCCCGCCCCTCTTTGAGCATGAAATTGACGATTTCGGGCGTGATTTTCTCAGCGGCGACGATGAAATCGCCTTCATTCTCACGATCTTCGTCATCAACGACGATGACGATTTTTCCATTCCGGAAGTCCTCGATGACCTCCTCTACCCTATTCAATACTGTCTCTTTTGTCATGACGTTTGCGTTTTATGGCGTGCAGTAATCCGACGATGCGCGGTTCGACTTTTTCGCGCAACGCTTTGATTTTCCCGATGTACCAATCGGTGTCGAGCAAGCCGGAATCGTTGGTCGCCTTGTAGGTCAAGTAGGCGGCGATGGGGGTCAGGACCATCGTCGAAAGCCACATGCCGTAGACGGCATCCCACGTACCCTCTTTGGCGAATTTCTCGCCCGAAAGGCTAATCATATAATAGATGACGAAGAAAATCACCGATACGACCACCGGCAGCCCCAATCCGCCTTTGCGGATGATCGCGCCGAGCGGCGCTCCGATCAGGAAAAAGATCATGATGGAGACCGGAAGCGAAATTTTCTTGTGCCACTCCACCTTGCTGCGGTAGAGCTGGTTGAGCGATTCCTTCGAGGCCGATTCGTCGAAAGCGAACATGTTGCGGGAGTTCTTGGCCAACGTTCTGGCTCGGTTCCAGATGCGGCTTTTCTCCCGAACCGGCAAATCGACGAGCGAATCCGTAATCAGCGCGTTCCGAAAGTCGCTTTTGTCGAAGCGAAGGCTGTCGGGAATCGGAAGAACCGAGTTGTCGCGAACGAAAAGCTGCTCTTTCAAGAGCGGTTCATAGGAACGGGTCGTCGATGCGTTCACGGTTTGTTCCAGCGAGTCGATGTCCTGTTGCAGTTCGTTGATGTTTTTCGTCTGGCTGTTCGAAAACAGGCTGGCATCGGTGCGTCCCATCGCGAATCCGTCCATCGCGATTTTCTGCTCCTGCATGTCGAACCGGTGGTGCCGCAACGAACTTTTGTTGAACCATTGGCTGTTGCGGGTTTGTTCGTAGGTCTCCCCGTTGAAAAGCGTTACGAGCAGATAACGTTTGTCGTCCGACAGGCGGATGTATCCCGAATCGGCAACGACGGTGTTCATGTTGCCGTTGATGGAACGGTTGTCGTAAATCAACACGTCGTGGAGCAGATGCGTATCGGGGTCCTGCCGCTCCACGCGGATCGACATGTTTTCGATGCCGTTGAAGAACAATCCATCCTTGAATTCGAGCGCCTGTTTTTGCTGCCGGATGTCGAAGATGATGCTGAACATCTTTCGGTTGGCATAAGGCACGAGGTTGTTCGTGATGAAGAAACTGCCGACGGCGATGAATCCGGTCAGGATAATCAACGGTTTGGTGATTTGAATCAACGACATGCCGGCCGATTTCATGGCCAGCAATTCGTAATTTTCGCCCAAGTTGCCCATCGTCATGATGGCGGCGAGCAGCATGGCCAGCGGCAAGCCCATCGGAATCATGTTGGCCATCGCGTAGGTGAACAACTCGATGATGATGCCCGTGCTCAACCCCTTGCCGACTAATTCGTCGATGTAACGCCATACGAAATTCATCAGCAGGACGAACATCACGATGAAAAACGTGAGGATCATCGGCCCGAGGTAGGCTTTCAGTACGAATTTATGAATGGTTTTCATGCGAGGAGTTCCGTTTCTTGCCGACGTTTGCGCCCGACAAAGTTAATAGTTTTATCAGAATAAGCGCGACGGTGAGGATAAATATGATGGCGGCGCCGGGGGGTACTTCGTATTGGTAGCTGACGAGCAGGCCGGCGACATTGCCTGCGACGGCGACGGCGGGGGCCGCAGCAGTCAGCGTGCGGTAGGAATGCGACAGCGCGTTGACGATGACCACAGGCATGGTCAGCAGCGAGATGAGCAGGACGATGCCCATGATGCGAATCGACAGGACGATGGTTACGGCGACCGAAACAGCCATCAGATAGGAGATGAGGCGGGTCGGTATGCCTCGGCTGCGGGCGAATTCGCGGTCGAACGCGACGTACATCACCGGCCGAAGCCAGAGCAAAGCCCCTATGAGAATGGCGAAGGTCAGTCCGGCGAGGGCGAGGACGTCGCTTCGGGTTACGGTAACGATGCTGCCGAAAAGGTAGGCCGAGAGGTCGCCCGAGGTGTAGCCCGGGCGCAGACTCATGAAAAGCGCCCCGATCGCCATGCCGACCGACCAGATAATGCCGATGGCGGAATCTTCGCGGATCCGGCCGCGGCTTCCGGCCCATTCGATGCCGAGGGCCGACAGAACGGCGAAAATCATCGCCCCGCCGATGGGATTGGCTCCGAAATAGAAGGCGATGCCCAATCCCCCGAACGAGGCATGGGTGATCCCTCCGGCGAGGAACACCATGCGCCGGCATACGATATAGGTGCCGATGATTCCGCAGGTGATGCCCGACAGTACGCATGCGATGAACGCATGGGACAGATAGCCGTATTGGAGCAGATCGCTGAAAAAATCCATAACCCGTTTCGGTAAAGCCTGCAAATTTACGTTTTTTTGGCGGGTGTTCCAAAAATTGCGTAAATTCGCGGACGAATTCAGCGTTCGACAATCGCCATGCAATCCCGAAAAGTCAATTTCCATACGCTCGGCTGCAAACTCAATTTTTCGGAGAGTTCGACGTTCGCCCGTCAGTTCGAAGCGGGCGGGTTCGAACGGGTATCCTCCGATGCACCGGCCGATATTTGTATCATCAATACCTGTTCCGTTACGGAACATGCCGACAAGAAATGCCGCAATCTGATCCGTAAACTCCACCGCCGCAATCCGCAGGCCATTATTGCCGTAACCGGATGCTACGCCCAGCTCAAACCCTACGAAATCGCGGCGATCGAAGGGGTCGATCTCGTGTTGAGCAACAACGACAAGGGCGAACTTTACCGTCGGGTCTGCGGACTTTCCGGCAAGGGCCGTGCGCAGGTGTACAGTTGCGAAACCGACGAATTGACGTCGTTTTTCGCCGCTTTTTCGAGCGGAGACCGCACCCGTGCGTTTCTGAAAGTGCAGGACGGTTGCGATTATTGCTGTTCGTACTGCACGATTCATTACGCACGCGGTTCGAGCCGGAACATGCCCATCGCCGATCTGGTGAAAGAGGCGCGGCAGATTGCAGCAGCTGGACAGAAGGAGATCGTCATCACAGGGGTCAATACGGGCGATTTCGGCCGTACGACGGGCGAACGGTTCGTCGACCTGCTGCGGGCGCTCGATGAAGTGGATGGCATCGAACGCTATCGCATTTCGTCCATTGAGCCCAATTTGCTGACCGATGAGATTATCGCGTTCTGTGCTTCGTCGCCTCGGTTCCAGCATCATTTCCATATTCCGATTCAGAGTGGTTCCGATCGGATTCTCGCGGCGATGCGGCGACGTTATACGACGGCTCGTTTCGCTGACCGTATCGCGGCCGTACGTCGGGCGATGCCCGATGCTTTCATCGGAATCGACGTCATCGTCGGATTCCCGGGTGAGACGGAAGAGGATTTTCGTGATACGTATCGTTTTTTGGAGGAATTGCGGCCTGCTTTCCTGCATATTTTCCCCTTCTCGGAGCGTCCCGGAACGCCGGCAGTCGATTTGCCGGATAAAGTGCAGGCTTCCGTGGCGACCCGACGGGTCGAGGAGCTCGAAGCGTTGTGCGACCGGCTGCATAGCGATTTCTGTGCCGCGGCGGTCGGCTCGGAGGATACGGTGCTTTTCGAAAGCACGCGCCGGAATGGCATGATGTTCGGATATACGGGCAACTACCGACGGGTGAAAGTCCCTTACGATCGGTCGCGGATCAATACGATTTGCCGCGTGAAGCTCGGCGCGATGGATGAATTTCACGACCTGGCAGGCGAAATGTTGGACTAAAATGCGTATATTTGCATGCTGTCGGAAAGATGAAATACGGTATTAATAATACGTTGTTGAAATGACGGGGTTGCGTAAACGGGTTACGGTCGGCTTTTTGAGCATCGTTTGTCTGCTCTTTTTCTCGGGGATGGTGTCATTTCTGGAATTGAGCCATCTGAGCCGCGATACGGGCAATATTCTGGAGGCCAATCGACGGAATATCTCTTTGGCCAAAGAGATGCTCGATGCCGCTCACGAGCAAAATGTGGCGTTGATCCATTATTCGGTCTTCGGCGATCGCTCCTACGACAGCCTGTGCCGGGCCAGTCAGGAGCGACTGGAAAACATGCTGTCGATCGCGCAGCACGAGGCGGTCGATAAGTCGTTTCTCGATTCGCTGGCGTTCGCTACCACGGAATTGCGGCTGCTGACCGATTCCTATTTGGCTTTCGCCGATGTCGAACGCGATTCGCTCGCTTTGGATCGTCGCGAAACGGCCGGCAGTCAATGGTATAACAACGAGTACGAAGCGCTTTACGTGCGATTGACGGCCGCCATCAAGAATTACATGACTTCGACTCAGAGTTCGTTGGCTCCGCGGGCAGAACAGATGAAGAAGAATGCCTATCGGGCCGTTACGCCGGTCTTGATCTCGTTGGTTGTGATGATCGCTATCGTCTTGATGCTCTACTATTTCATGTCGATCTATTGCGTGCATCCCATCGTGCGGATGAACAAGGGGTTGGGCGATTTTCTGACGTTTCGCATTCCGTTTGCCGTGAAGGGCGAACTGAAAGACGAAGTGTTGGAACTGAAAGAAAAAATCGACACGTTGATCGCCCTCTCCAAACAGACCAAATTCTGAAAGCATGCGGTTGGATGTCGTTTTACGTTATGTCGGTATCGTGATGCTCTTCATCGCGGCATTCCTGTTGCTGTCGGCGGGAATTTCCTACTTCAACAGCATGGATTCGGCATTCTATCCGCTGTTGCTTTCGGCCTTGTTGACAACGCTGCTGGGAATTTTCCCGTTGATTTTCGTCGAACGGCAGGAACAACTGACGACCAAAGAGGGTTTCTGCATCGTCGTCGGGGCGTGGTTGTTGGCGTGCGTCGTCGGCATGTTCCCCTACTTGATTTGGGGAGGCGAATTTTCGCTAATCAATGCTTGGTTCGAAAGCGTTTCCGGCTTTACGACGACCGGAGCGACCGTGTTGAACGACATCGAATCGCTGCCGCGCGGACTGCTTTTCTGGCGCATGGCGACGACATGGATCGGCGGTATCGGGGTCGTTATGTTCGTACTCGTCATTCTCCCTTCGATGGGACGCAATAAGTTGACTTTGACTAATTTGGAGCTTTCCTCGCTGGCCAAGAACAACTATCGTTACCGTACGCAGACCATCGTGCGGATTCTGTTGGGCGTTTATGTGGGCCTGACGGTCGCTTCGATGCTGCTGCTCAAATTGGCCGGCATGAACTGGTTCGATGCGCTGTGCCATGCCATGTCGGTCAGCGCGACGAGCGGCTTCTCGACGAAAAACGCTTCGATCGCCTATTACAACAGTCCGGCGATCGATTGGGTGCTGATTTTTTCGATGATGGCGGCGGGCTTGCATTTCGGATTGATTTTCGCCACGGTAACCGGCCGGCGGAACAATCTGTTCCGGTCGGAGGTCGCGCGATGGTATTTCGGCATGCTGTTTTTCTGCGGATTTTTGATTGCGGTGAGTCTCTTTGCGGCAGACCTCTACCCTACCTTTTCCGCCGCTTTCCGTGGAGGTTTGTTCCAGTTCGTTTCGTTGTTCACGACGACCGGTTTCGCAACGGCCGACACCAATCAATGGACGTCGTTCGCAATTGTGCTGTTGTTGTTCGGCTCGTTGGTGTGCGCTTGTGCCGGATCGACTTCGGGCGGTTTGAAAATCAACCGTCTCATCCTTTCGTTGAAGATGATTCGGGCGCGGTTGAGCCAGCAGCAGCACCCCAATGCCATCATCCGTATCCGGCTCGACGGAACGATACAGGAGCGGGAGGCGTTGCATTCGGTGCCGGTTTTCATCGTTACTTATCTGTTGTTGATTTTGATCGGTACGGTCTTCGGCACGATGCTCGATGTCGATCTGATGACCAGCTTTTCGGGGTCGATCGCTTCGATGGGCAATGTCGGCCCCGGATTCGGCGCCGTCGGGTCGATGGATAATTTTTCCGCGCTGCCGGCAGCATTCAAGTTGTCCAATTCGTTGCTGATGTTGTTCGGACGTTTGGAGATTTTCGGTTTGATACAGCTCTTTTTTATAAAATGGTGGAGATAACAACCCGTCTATTGCGTAAAATCGTTTCATTTGCGGCAGCCGTTCTTCCCGTTGCGGGCTGGTTGTATGCCCAACAGCCGGTTGCGGAACCCCGTCCGGCGAGATTGGAGGAGGATCGGCAATATGTCGCCCTTTTGGAAGAGGACAAGGCGTTGCAGGCGCAGCAGGATTCGATCGTTGGGGCGATGGAGGATTTACGGATTCTGTTGCGGACGAATCCCGCAGAGCGCAGTCGTATTTCGGAAGAGATTCTGCGACTGGAAAACCGGATTTTCGAAATCCGAAGCGCCAAAAGTCGGGTCGTCGACCGAATCAATGCGTTGGAGCAGGAATGGGTGTTGGCTCAATTAGAAGGCGCCGATACGCTGGGCGATGCTGCGTGGCCGGAGGAACCGACGACGGAAGTGCTTGTCGTTTCCAAAGGGCCGAAGTTGCGTAATCTGGTTTACAACGGCTATTTCCGTGAAAATCTGCGGGAAGCCGATTACGCTGCCCTAATCGAGGCGCAGCGTTTGGAGCGGCAGGCCGAAGAGTTCGCAACCCGTTATTTCGTTCATTACGACACGTTATCGATGCTGGCGCGGTCGTATGCGGAAGCGACTGCCGAAGAAGAAGCCGCGGCGATTTATGCACGATTCAATGCACTGACCGAATCGAACCGCTCGTTGGCGGATTCGCTCGCCGCAACGTGGAACTATATTTTCGACAACAAGAGTTACGCCTACGGGTATCTGCTGGATAAACTCGGCTGCGAACAGCAACTGGGGGATCAGGAAACCCGCCTTTCCGAAGCGATGTTGCAGTTGGCCGAATTACGCGATAAGACGACCTCCGATCAGTTGGCTGACTATTTCTTGCGCAAGCGGGTGTCTGTCGATTCCGAAGTGGAGGTCGCGCGGTTGCTCGGGTTGGATGCGGCTTGCGATTCGCTCTTGCAGGTGGCCGCCCGATTGAAGTCGGTCGATTTCCGCAGGCCGAAGATCGAGGTTGCCGAACGATTCTTCGTCGATTACGAAGAACTCGCATTTTCGAAAGTTCCGAAATATACGACCCAGCACCCCATTCCCGAATGTCGGATCTATGAACGCGGCACGATTTATCGGATTTTGCTCGGTACGTTCAATACGAAACGGGCGGTTTCGCTCTTCAAGGGGGTGTCCCCGCTCTATTACTTGATCGACGAAGAAAAGAAGTGGAACTATTATGCCGGCGGCTTCGCAACGCTCGCTGAGGCGGAAGCCGCGCAGCAACAACTGAAAGAAAAGGGGTTCGTTCGTCCCGAAATCGTCGTTTGGACGCATGGCGCTTACCGCAATCTGGCCGAATCGCCCGATGTGCATGCGCAGGCTTATCGGGTCGAAATAACGAATGCCGAAGTCTTATCGGACGCGATTCGGACAGCTATCGCGGCCGTTGCCGGCGATGCGGAAATCTCCAAAGTCGGTCATAATCTCTTCGTGGTGGGGCTTTTTTACGATCGGGCCGTCGCCGATGCCGTGGCGGAAACTATTCGGAAAACGGATGACCGGTTGCAAATAAATGTGGCCGAAATGCCGCAATAATCGAAATTATTGATTATCTTTAACCCAGTCAATTATTCCCAATCGTCGCGATCATGTTTTATATCGTCTTGCTCATTTTTTTAGGGTTGCTTTTTCTGGTGGCGGAGTTGGTGCTGTTGCCGGGGGTGTCGATCGGCGCTTTGCTGTCGCTGGTATGTTACGGCAGCTCGATTTATCTGGCTTTCCGCGATTACGGCCCCTTGACCGGAATCGTCGTCGTACTTGTGATTCTGGTTTTGTCGGTCGTGTCGGTCGTTTTTTCCCTGCGGGCCAAGACGTGGCAGCGCTTTTCGCTCAAACAGGAAATCCGATCGTCGTCGATGCCCGAACCGGACAAAGAATTGCAGGTCGGCGCGCGTGGAAAGAGCGTTTCGCGTCTCTCTCCGATGGGAAAAATCAGAATCGACGGTCGACTCTATGAAGCCAAGTCGCAGGATGTCTATATCGATCCGCGCAGCGACGTGGAGGTCGTCGGTTTCGATAATTTCAGTGTGATTGTCAAAAAAGTCGAATAATTCAATAAATTCATGCGATTATGATGGATCAAGGTGTGCTTGCTCTGGTTGTTTTCGTGAGCCTCGTTGCCGTATGGCTCATCTTCTATTTCATCCCTGTGGGGCTGTGGTTCTCGGCATTGGTGTCCGGTGTTCGGATCAGCCTGTTGCAGTTGATTCTGATGCGTTGGCGCAAGGTGCCGCCCTCGACCATCGTGTCGTCGATGATCGAAAGCACCAAGGCCGGCCTGTCGCTCAATCCCAATGAACTGGAAGCCCACTATCTGGCCGGCGGTAATGTAACGAATGTCGTCCATGCGTTGGTGTCGGCCCAGAAAGCCGGTATCGTACTCGATTTCCGAATGGCGACAGCGATCGATTTGGCCGGTCGCGATGTGTTCGAAGCCGTGCAGATGTCGGTGAATCCCAAAGTCATCAATACGCCGCCGGTCGCTGCGGTTGCCAAAGACGGTATTCAGTTGATCGCCAAGGCCCGCGTTACGGTGCGCGCGAATATCAAGCAGCTGGTCGGCGGTGCCGGTGAGGAGACGGTGCTGGCTCGTGTCGGCGAGGGAATCGTTTCGTCCATCGGTTCGGCCGATACGCACAAAATCGTGTTGGAGAATCCCGATTCGATCTCTCGCGTCGTCTTGGAGAAGGGCCTCGATGCCGGAACGGCTTTCGAAATCCTGTCGATTGATATTGCGGACATCGACGTTGGTAAGAATATCGGTGCTCAGTTGCAGATGGATCAGGCGCAGGCCGATAAAAACATCGCACAAGCCAAGGCCGAAGAGCGTCGCGCGATGGCGGTCGCCCTCGAACAGGAGAACAAGGCCAAGGCGCAGGATGCCCGTGCCAAAGTGATTCTGGCCGAAGCCGAAGTGCCGCTGGCGATGGCCGAGGCGTTCCGCAACGGCAATCTCGGGGTGATGGACTATTACAAGATGAAGAACATCATGGCCGATACGTCGATGCGCGAGACGATTGCCAAGCCGGAAAAGAAATAAGCGGAGCGGTTCGCATCCGTAGCATCCTTGCAGGAATTTTCTTGCAAGGATGTTTTTGTTAATTCTTCAAATCAATGCACCTTTTCCGGCAGGGTTTCGCCGACCGGTTCGCTTTCGAGCCGGTCGCGCCATTTGACGGCTGCGTGGGTGCCGTCGCAATAGGGTTTGTTGGCCGATTGCCCGCAGCGACAAAGCACTACCCGATTGCGGATTTCGTAGGTATCGCCCGACGGGTGTCGAATCGGGATGCCTCCGCGTACCCACAGCCCGCCGCTGGAACCGATGACGTCATCCTCGATCAGTCCGAGGCTGGGCTCGAATCGGAACTCGAACGGTTGCAGGGTCTGACGGTCTCGGGCGGTCAGTCGCCCGCTCGGACACATCGAGGCTTCGCGGATCGCCAAGCGGCGGGCTTCCGGTGCTTCGGAATGTTCCGTCAGTTCCCAAGCATCGCCGTGCGGGTGGCAGAATCGGGCGAAAACGCACAGTTCGGCGCGATCCAACAAATCGACCGTAGCCCCTTCGATCGTCTCTATGGCGTCTGAATCCGCTTCGGTCAGGGCCGTCAGTTGCGGATTCCATTCCGCCTGCGTATGGCTGCCGTCGCAGTAGGGATGTCGTCGGGATGCGCCGCAGCGGCAAAGTGCGGTCGGTTCCGTCTCGGTGGAGAAATGGCGTCCCTCTTGAAAGTACCAGCTTTCGTTGTTGTCGTCCGGCATGATGTATTGGGTCGAGAGCGGAGGCCGTCCGTAGACTAAATAGGGCCCTTGTGCCGAAATGTCGATGTGGATTGTTTCGTCGGTGTCGCTTGCGTCGTTTTTCGGATGCTGCATACTATTTCCGTTTGTTTTTCGTTCGTTCACCGATGGCAAGAATTGTTCCATCCGGATATTCCGGAAGCCGGAGACGGATGGTAATTATATACATCGGTGTGCCAACGGTCGTAAGACTTGATTGGTTTCGGTTGCCTGACCGAAGTCCCCGCCAAGGCGGGGGTTTGGGGGTAGGTCAAAACTGAATACACGGCCAAAGGCCGTGAGGAACGGCGGCCGGATTTGAAAATTCGGGCGGGTACATGGAAGTATATAATCGCGAGGCAGATTTTGTGAAACAATAATTTGTTTCTGCGTCCGGCTTGTGCTATCTTTGCGCAGAATATGCTGACTATGAAAGATACGAAAGGTTTTCTAAAATGGGGCTTCGTCGTAGCGATGACGCTGATGGCGACGATGGCTGTTTCGTGCAGCGACGATGACGACGAGGATGGCGGTCTGTTGTCGTTCGAGGTGCCGTCGGTCTATTTTTCCGTTGCGGGGGCGCAAACCGTCGTTCCCTTTTCGGCGAGCGGGGTCGAACGCTTCTATATTTCGAGCAAACCTAAGGGTTGGGGCGATGACAATGTGGTGATCGATGCCGTGAAAAAGGAGCTGACGATCGTCGTCCCTGCGCAGTCTGAGGATGGCAGCGTCGAGCTGTCGGGAACGATAACGCTCAGCGGTTATAACGCAGCGAATAAAATGAAGAGCGCTTCGCTTTTCGTCGGTGTCGTTGCCGAAAAATCGCTCGAAGGCCCGGCCAACAGCTTTATCGCCAATGAAAAAAATACCAATTACACGTTCAGCCCGATGCGGGGCGACGGGAGCGAGGTAGAGCCGGCCAGCGTCTGTGTGATTTGGCAAAGTGCCAGCAAGCTGCTGCAATACGTCTATCTCGATGAAAACAATCGGATTTCTTTTTATATCGGGACGGATGCTGAACGGACAGACGAAATCATGCGCGGCAATGCGTTGATCGGTGCTTACGATGCGGTAGGAACCTTGTTGTGGAGTTGGCACGTCTGGGCGGTGCCGTATGATCCGGCGCAGGATATGGTCGAGTGGAATGGCTATCGGCTGATGGGCCGGAGTCTCGGAGCCCTCGACCATGCAAATAAGACCGCCGAAGAACGGCTTGCTTCCTATGGCCTGTTCTATCAATGGGGACGAAAGGAGCCGTTTGTCGGGCCGGCCAATTATCGGGCGAATAACGGAAACTCAGCGACGATTTACGATGCGGAGAATAAGAGTACGAAAATATCGTTTGTCGAATCCTCTGAGGAGACCGGAACGGAAGCATATGCTTTGCAGCATCCGTTGAGCTTCATCACGAGTACGAGCGATAGCGGGTACGACTGGATGTGGAATGCGACCGAGGCTGGATGGAGCAAGAGGAACGATCCTTGCCCTCATGGGTGGCGGGTCGCACCAGTAGCAGCATTCAGAGGCTTGCAGCTGGACGGAACGCCCACCGCTGCGGATGACGACCTTTTCGGATGGCCGTTGACCGATGGCACGACAAGTTCGCTCTTTATGGCGGCCGGACGTCGGGTCTATCTGAACGGCAAAATTCAGAACGTCTATCAGCCCGAACCTGCTCCGGAAACGATTGCCGCGCGCGGAAATTCGGCGGAAGAGGCGCAACCTTGGGTCGGCCTGTATTGGTCGGCGGATGCGGTCGATGCGCGAAAGTCGGCGGCGCTCTATTTCTGGTACGACAAGAAAAACGCGACGGGCGGAATCGCTCCTTTGGTATCGTATGCGCGTGCGAACGGCTTGTCGGTGCGGTGCGTGAAAGAGGAGTGATAGATGTTTTTCGATATTTTTTGTAAAAAATAATTTTGCGGATTCGGAAATTCGGCTTATCTTTGTGCGCTCTTAAAAGATAAGGGTATTTTATTCGTTCGGGGTGTAGCGCAGTCCGGTTAGCGCGCCAGCTTCGGGAGTTGGAGGTCGCTGGTTCGAATCCAGTCTCCCCGACAAGATGAGAAAAAGATTTCTGCAAGAAAAGCGGAAATCTTTTTTTCGTTGAGAGCCGAATCCAATCAGAATAATGCGCAGTATGAAAAAATTGGTCGTTTTTACCGGTGCCGGTGTGAGCGCCGACAGCGGATTGTCGACTTTCCGCGATGCGGAGGGTTTGTGGGCGAATTATCGGATCGAAGACGTTTGTACGCCTGAGGCCTTAGCGCGGGATCGTGCTACGGTCGTGAAGTTCTATAACGAACGGCGCCGTGAAATGTTGGCCGCAAAACCCAATGCGGGGCATGGTGCGATTGCTGCTTTGGAACAGGATTTCGCCGTCGAAGTGGTAACGCAAAATGTAGATAATCTGCACGAACGGGCCGGTTCAACCCATGTAACTCACCTGCATGGCGAATTGACCAAGTTGCGCTCTTCCCGTAATCCGGATTTGATTGTGCCGCTCGAAAGTTGGGAGCAGCGGTTGGAGATTACGGCCCCCGATGGTTCGCTGCTGCGGCCGCATATCGTCTTTTTCGGCGAGGCGGTTCCTCAGTTCGAACGGGCGGCGGAAATCGCGGCGCAAGCCGATTTGATGGTAGTCGTCGGCACCTCGTTGTCGGTCTACCCTGCTGCTTCGTTGGTGCGTTATGTCCGTCCGGAAATACCGCTTTTCGTGGTCGATCCGGGTAATCCGGATACTTCCGGCATCCGGAATCCGCTGACCGTTATTCGTAAACGGGCAGCCGAGGGAATGCCCGAACTGGCCGCGCTGTTACGCGAAAAACACCGCTGAAAAATTCAGCGGTAGAAAGTCGAAAGTGAACAACGGAGCCGTGCACGTTATTTTTCGTCTGTGTGCGCGTGCTCCGATTTTCGTTCGGGGGTGCGTCCTGCCCGCCGCAGGGCTTCGGCGATGATCCATTGAAGCTGGCCGTTGATCGAGCGGAACTCGTCGCCGGCCCATCGCTCCAATGCTTCCATCGTCGCAGCATCCACGCGCAGAACAAAATTCTTGGTATTTCCCTCCTTGCCCATTCCGTGAGAATCAATGATACATCGTTCCGGCATTCACTACGGGCTGGGCCGATTCGTCGGCACACAAAACGACCAGCAGATTGGTAACCATGGCGGCTTTGCGTTCTTCGTCCAATTCGACGATCTGGTTTTCGCTCAATCGGTCGAGGGCCATGTGCACCATCGAAACGGCTCCCTCGACGATCTTTTCGCGGGCGGCGATGATGGCATCGGCCTGCTGGCGGCGCAACATCACGGCGGCGATTTCCGGCGCATAGGCCAAGTAGTTGATGCGCGCTTCGACGACCTCGATACCGGCTATCGAAAGCCGTTCGCCGAGCGTCCGCTCCAGTTGTTCGTTGATCTTTTCGGAGTTCGAACGCAGGGTAATTTCGTCTGCCGCAATTCCGTTGTTGTCATAGGCATACAGACCGGCTACCTGTCGCAGGGCCGCATCGCTTTGGACGCGCACGAAATTTTCCAGATTTTTCATCACCGTCGTCGATGCGGCGACGGTGGCCGAGGCGTCCGATGCGGAGTCGATTTCAAAGATGGCTTTGTAGATGTTGTCGCGATTGATGCGCCAAACCAACACCAACCCGATCAGAATCGGATTGCCCGTTTTGTCGTTGACCTTGATGGGGTCGATATTGAGGTTGCGGGCCCGGATGGATATTTTTTTCGTCGAGGTGAATGGATTGATCCACCAGTAGCCTGTTTCGTAGAACGTGCCACGATAGTTGCCGAAAAAGACGATGACGCGGGCCTCGTTGGGTTCCAGCAGCATGAAGCCGCCTAACCCGATGCACGCGATGATGAAACATACGATGCCGAGCGTCAGCAGCCAGCCGCCGAGCGCGGTTCGGATCGCTTCGGCGAGCAGGATGCCGCCTTGCACAATCAGAAAGATACTTGCGGCCAATGCAGCTAAATGGATGAGCAACATCGGAATGCCGCTCACTTTCCAACCTGTGTAGATGAAATTTTTGTTTTCCATATTCGTTCGAGATTTTGAAATGATATTATTTTGATATTACAAAGGAACGAAAAATGGACGGAAAAACAAAATTTTTGCATTTTTTAGTTTTTAGTTGTGGGTCGTTGGCGGCTCTTTGAGCCGCGCGGGCCGCCGCTTTTAAAAGCGGTTCCCGATGCGTTAGATTGTTGTCGTGCTTTCCATCGCTTTCTCCGCTGCCGATCGCCGCTTTTTACCAAAAAACGGCGCAATCCGAGCCAGTGAATAAAAGCGGTTCTTTGAGCTGTACGGGGCGAAGACTGCGGAGGACGCCAAGGGCGGGCCTCCGCTGGCGGAGGCTTCGGCACGCGCGGCCCATCGGGCCGCTAACATTGCGGATAGAACGGTCGGCAGCGACCGAAACCTTATAATTTATGGTAGTGGCAATAGAGCAGCTGTCCGTTGTCGTCATGCAGGTGCATGCCGCCGCCTAAACAGTAACGAAACATCTTGCAGTCGGCGCATACGCCCTGTCGGGTCCATTCGCGGTTGCGGAAAGGGCCGAAACGATTCTCCCAAACTTCCCAGAAATCATCGCGATAGATATTCCCTTGGTGGAAGTTGCCCCGAATGGAGGTGCATCCCGATATGGCTCCGTCGACCCGTATCGATGCCACGGATATGCCGGCGGCGCATTGATAGAAATGGTCGCGCACTTCGGCTTCGTAACCGCCTAAAAAACCTTCGCATGCGTAGCTGACATCGATGACCTTTTCGCGGCGGGTGTGGCGGATGAAATCCAATAATGTGCGGAATTGTTCGTCGCTCAATCGCAGCGAGGCGTCGTCGCGTGCGCGTCCCATCGGAAAAATCGAGAAAATCCGCCAATGTTCGACGCCTTCGGCGATCAACCGGTCGCGAAACTGTTCCAAACGAGGAATAAGAGAGCTTGTCGCACAGGTGATTACATCATACGCCAAAGTCGGTTCCTGCACGATGAGCCGGATGGCCTGCATCGCCCGTTCGTAGCTCAATGAATTGCCCCGCAGGTAATTGTGCTCCTGTTCGAATCCGTCCAAACTGACAGAGATGCTTCGCAGACCGGCGTGCATCAATCGTTCGAACCGCTGCGGTGTCAGTGCCATGCCGTTGGTAACCATGCCCCACGGATACCCGCGTCGCGTTACTTCACGGCCGGCTTCTTCCAAATCCTCCCGAACCAATACCTCGCCGCCCGAAAAGATGATGAATACCTTGCTCGGATCGACATGGGGCGTGATTTGTTCGTCGAGCACTTTTAGAAAGTCCGCTAACGGCATGTCCGACACATCGGGAACGACCCGGCAATCGCTTCCGCAATGCCGGCACGAAAGATTGCAACGCAAGGTGCATTCCCAGAAGAGCGTATTCAACCGATGTTCGGCGACCGTTTCCTTATAAAGATTCGAAAAAAGATTGAGGGCCCACCGTTTCCGAAGCCCCAATTTGCGGCCGGAACCCATGACCGGCTATTTTTTGGTCGGTTGCGGCTGCGATTCCGAAACCTGTGCGGTGCTGTCCTGTTGCAGGACGGAATTCAAGGATTTGTGCTCGGTCGGAGCGCCGGGGATGCGGACCCCGTACATGACGATGACAGGACGGTCGATTCGAACCGTGTCGGCCGACTTCTCCGCATCGCCCGATCCTTTCGAAGGCGCGTTTTTTACGGTGGAGCAAGCTGCCGAGAACCCCAGTAAGGCCGCCAATGCGAGTTTCAGTTTCCTGTTCATGATCTTGTATCCGATGATTTCGATGCGACAAATATAAAAAATTTATTTCGTAGACGAAAAAACATGCCGAAAAGTTTTGACGGCGCAGGTTTTTTACGTTACTTTGCCGTGTATTTAACACTTAATAACTTTTTTTATGACAGGTACGGTAAAATGGTTCGATAGCAAGAAAGGCTACGGATTCATTACGGAGGAGAGCGGCAAGGAGGTATTCGTGCACTACTCTGGAATTGTTGCAGGAGGATTCAAGTCGCTTAACGAGGGCCAAACGGTGGAGTTCGAGGTTGCCGATGGTGCCAAGGGCGAACAGGCCGTGAATGTAACCGTCGTTAAGTAAACGATAGAAGGCTACAGCATGTGGGGCGATTTCCGGTTCGGGATTCGTCCCTTTTTTATGGGCTGAAAATTCGATGGCCTGAGTACGGCTAATTCCGAAAAAAAACGTACCTTTGAATGCTTGTTTCGATTTTGAGAAAAATCGGGCGGATTGGGGAAGGCGAAACAGTTTAATTCCATAAATCAATAAAACAGATTCAACGAAGATGAAAGAAGCAATTGCCATTCTGACCGGCGGCGGTCCGGCACCCGGTATGAATACCGTGGTCGGTAGCGTCGCAAAGACGTTTCTGCGCAAAGGTTATCGTGTGATCGGGTTGCACGAAGGATACACCGGCCTATTCATTCCCGATCCCCGTACGGTGGACATCGACTACCGGATGGCCGATGGAATTTTCAATCAGGGCGGTTCGTTCCTTCAGATGAGCCGTTTCAAACCGAAGGATTCCGATTTCGAGAACAATTTCAATTTGAAGTTCTTCACCGACAACAACGTGAAGCTGCTCGTAACCGTGGGCGGCGACGATACCGCCTCGACGGCCAATCGCATCGCTAAGTTCTTGGAGGCGAAGAAATACCCGATCGCCAATATCCATGTGCCGAAGACCATCGACAACGACCTGCCGTTGCCGAACGGAACGCCGACATTCGGCTACGAATCGGCCAAAGACAAGGGAACCGTCATTGCTCGTGCCGTCTATGTCGATGCTCGTACCAGCGGTAACTGGTTTGTATTGGCTGCTATGGGCCGCAGTGCGGGGCACTTGGCTTTCGGTATTGGCGAGGCCTGCCACTACCCGATGATTATCATTCCCGAGATGTTCGACAAAACCGAAATCACGATCGATAAAATTGTAAAGTTAGTCATTTCGTCGATCGTCAAGCGTAAAATCATGGGCATGGATTACGGTGCGGCCGTAATTTCTGAGGGCGTGTTCCATGCACTTTCCGACGAGGAAATCCGCAAGAGCGGTGTGCACTTCACCTACGATGAACACGGACACCCCGAACTGGGCAAGGTGTCGAAAGCCCATATTTTCAACGAATTGATCGAAAAACGGGTCAAAGAGTTGGGCCTCAAAGTCAAGAGCCGTCCCGTGGAACTGGGTTACGAAATCCGTTGCCAGACGCCGATTGCTTATGACCTGACCTATTGCTCCGAGCTCGGCTTGGGCGTTTATAAACTGTTTTCGGAGGGCAAAACGGGCTGTATGGTCTATGTCAATTCCGAAGGGAACGTTTCGCCGCTCTATCTGAAGGATTTGCAGGATCCGACGACGGGCAAAATTCCGCCTCGGTTGGTCGATATTCGTTCGGACAAGTTCAGCGCGGTGGTCGAGAATATCCTCAATGCCATCGAGCCGGCGGATTACGAGGCGGCCAAAGCCTATCTGCCCGATCCGGAAGAGTTCGATTTCCACAAAATTTTGAACTGGAAATAAATTACGGTCATGTTTGAGCCCAACATCCTTTCGAAGACAGCCCGTTGCGTATGGTTGGCTGTGATGGTCTGCTCGGTGTCGTTCGTTCAGGCGAAAGACCGCGGCGATCGGGAACTGCCTGCGCGTCGGCCGTTCAGCAATGTCGCTATCGGCGTGAATGCCGGTACGGTTGGTTTCGGTGCGTCGGTCGCTACCCCGCTTTGCAGTCATATTTCATTGCGGGGCGGGTTTGCGGTGGCCCCGTTCAGTTACAGCTATACCTATGACGATTTCGATTTGTCCGATATTTTGTCGGATATTCCCGATATACCTGGATCGGTGATCGATCGGCTGAACGACGTCGAACTCGGTTTGAAAGCCGAATTGCAGATGACTTCGGGGCATCTGCTATTCGATATCGTCCCGTTCCGGCGGGGCAACTCCTCGTTTTTCATTTCGGCTGGCTTCTATTTCGGTACGGGAAAACTGATTACCGTAAGCGGTAGATTCGATGATGCGACGATGCGTGAACTCGATAAAGCTGGTGTGGATATAACGAAACTTTCCATCGAAATCGGCGATGTCAAAGCGGGGATGAATCCGGACGGTTCGGTGAGTGCCGATTTGAAAGTGCGGTCGGTAAAACCCTATGTCGGGCTTGGCTTCGGTCGGGCTATTCCGCGGAGACGGGTAGGTTTTCGTTTCGAATTGGGCGCTTTGTTCCACGGCACGCCCGAGGTGGTTTCGGATAATATCTCTCCGAACAGCAAGGAGCTGAGCGATGTGAACAAGTTTTTGAAGGATTTCAAGGTCTATCCGCAGCTCAATTTCCAAGTAACGGTTCGTTTGTTGAAGGATAAAACGAAAAAGTAGCGCTTGTTGGGTTGCAACCGATGATAACCGTTCCGACTTTTGCAGTCGGGACGGTTTTTCGTTTCGTTCTGGTTTTATCAGAACAATTCCGGAACCGGATAGGCTGTCAGCGGGGTCGCCGGATTGAGATGGATCAGCTTTCGATTTTGAGCTAAAGCTCGTTCGACCGTATAGCGGGTTCCGCCGGTCGAACCGTCGTACCAAGTTATGAGTGTGGCGGCGTGTGCTATCAGATAGTTGTTGCGGATGGCATAGCTTCCACGATGGTAGGATTCGGATAACAGAATCGTTTCGTCTGCATCGGCGAGGATTCGTTCGAAACGGGTTCTATCATAAGCCGAAAATCGGAATTGTTGTCCGCGAAACGGAACGACGGCAACTAATCGGATGTCTGTATGGGCCGCTTTGCAGCTCAAGACGGCTTCCGCTGCGGCCAAATCGAAACCTACGGCCATCCCGCTCAAAAACGTGCGGATGCCGGTCGCATATAGCATCGTTACCGTGCGACGTAGCAGGTCGTCGGCTTCGTGGCGGTAGGTTCGATGTCCGGTGAATGCGGAACAAGCGATCGAAGTTGCGGTATCCATAAGCGGTAATAAGGACAAAGATACGAAAAGTCGAGTGCAAAAGCAAGCGTTAGCTTGATTATGCCGAGACGGAGTATCTTCGACGAAGTCAAAGATACGAATTCTGGCGCGGACTTTGTATTTTCCGGATCGAATTTCAAAAACATTTTTCGATTATGAAACACACAGGTATTGTCGTTGCATCGCTGCTCGGCGGTGCATTGATCGGCTCCGCGATCGCCATCCTCTTTACGCCCCATTCGGGCCCGGAAATGCGCCGTCGCATCAAGGATTTCGTCGATGATGAGATGGATAAGGTGAAGGAAGAATTCGAGCGCCTTCGTTGCAAATGCGACGAGAACGGTCACTGCGACTGTGCGGATTAAAAACAGGTAAGTCGCATATCGCTCATGGCAACGCAAAAATCATCCGGCGGTAATATCCTCGTATCGCTGTTGCTGTTCGTCGCTACGGCCGGAATCGCCATCCTTCTGTTGCTCGTATCGGCAGTCGTATGGTTATCGGTCATCTTGGATTCGGTCGTTTGGTCGACGTTGATTCTCGGCGGTGTGTTTGCAGCTGTCGCCGCAGCGGTTTATTATCTGTTCGTGCGGAAATCGCTCGTGTCGGTTCGCCGACAGCTCGAAACGGTTTACGAGGTGGCTCGACTGGTGCAGAACGCATACGAATGGATAGCGGATAAATTGCGTTGGATCGGGGCATTGTGGAACATGTTCCGCGAAAGACCGGAATAGGAATCGCTAAGGTGGGGATTTCCTTGCCGGAGAAAATTCGATCGTTTTCGAGAAATCCCGAAAACGATCGAATCTTTTTATTTTGTAAAAATCAGAAATAATTTATAAATTCGCTTCAAATGCAAACAGATCGGTCGATTGCAAAGGTCGATTTCGGGGAAGAGAGGTTTGTTTTCGGTGTGTGTTCGAATTGGAATAAAATCTATACGATATGGAAAAAACTTGGAGATGGTTCGGAACGAAGGACAAGATTACGCTGGAAATGTTGCGGCAGATCGGGGTGGAAGGCATCGTAACGGCGTTGCACGAGATTCCCAATGGCGAGATTTGGAGCGAGGAGGCGATCCGCGACTTGCAGCGTTACATTGAAAGTTATGGTTTGCGATGGTCGGTCGTCGAGTCGTTGCCGGTATCGGAGGCGATCAAGTACGCCGGCCCTGAACGCGACGAATTGATTGAAAAATACAAAATCAGTCTGGCGAATCTGGGCAAATGCGGCGTGAAGACCGTATGTTACAATTTCATGCCTGTGATCGATTGGATTCGTACGGATTTGGCCCATCCGTGGGCGGACGGTACGACTTCGTTGTATTTCGACAGGGTGCGGTTTGCCTACTTCGACGTGAAAATCCTCGCTCGTGAGGGTGCCGAAGCGGATTATTCGTCCGAAGTGTTGGCCAAGGTCGAAGAACTCGACCGGACGATTACCGAAGCCGAAAAGGATGAACTGATCGATTCGATTATCGTCAAGACGCAGGGTTTTGTCAACGGCAATATCCACGAGGGCGATTTCGATCCGGTGGGCATTTTCCGGCGTCTGTTGGCGCAATATGCCGGCATCGACCGCGAGCAGTTGCGTGAAAACATGCGTTACTTCTTGGCTGCCGTCATGCCTGTTTGCGAACAGTATGGCGTCAATATGTGCGTCCATCCCGACGACCCTCCGTTTCAAGTCTTGGGCTTGCCCCGTATCGTTACCTCGGCGGAGGACATCGAGTGGTTCCTCGGTGCGGTGGATAATCCGCATAACGGACTGACTTTCTGTGCCGGTTCTTTGTCAGCCGGCGCGCAAAACGATGTTGTGAAGATGGCCGAGCGGTTCGTAGGCCGTACGCATTTCGTGCATTTGCGGAGTTGCGACATCCTGCCCAACGGCAATTTCATCGAGGCTTCGCATCTGGGAGGACGCGCCAACCTCGTCGAATTGATTCGGATATTCGAGCGCGAGAAGCCCGAGTTACCTATGCGGGTCGACCATGGCCGAACGATGCTGGGCGATGAAAAACTGGGCTATAATGCCGGTTATTCGTTCCATGGTCGGATGCTGGCTTTGGGTCAGGTCGATGGGATGATGGCGGTCGTTAGAAATGAACTTCAAAATCAGAGATAGAAGCATGAACGAACAATTCAGTATTGCCGGCAAGGTGGCTGTAATCACCGGAGCCGGCGGGGTCTTGGGCGGCAACGTCGCTAAGAGTTTTGTGGAGCAGGGTGCGCGGGTCGTGGCGCTCGATATTCGGCAGGAACCGTTGGATCGACGGGTCGAAGAGTTGCGGGCCATTGGCAACGGTGAGGTCATGGGCTTGTTGTGCAACGTGCTCGATATAGATTCCATCCGCAAGGTGGCGGACGATGTGGTCGCCAAGTGGGGACGCATCGACATCCTTATCAACATTGCGGGCGGCAACATGCCCGGTGCCACGTTGCGTCCCGACCAGCCGATTTTCGAGATGAAAATCGAGGACTGGAATAAGGTTACGAATCTGAATATGAACGGTACGGTCTACCCTTCGATCGTCATCGGCGAGGTGATGGCCAAGCAGAAAAAGGGAGCGATTGTCAACATTTCGTCGATGGCTGCTTTGCAGGCTTTGACGAATGTTCCGGGGTATTCGGCGGCCAAGTCGGCCGTTACGAATTTCACGCAGTGGCTCGCTACGGACATGGCACTCAAATACGGCGACGGCATTCGTGTGAATGCGGTGGCTCCAGGGTTTTTCATCGGCGACCAGAATCGGGCCGTGTTGTTGAATCCCGACGGGTCGTTGACCGAGCGGAGCCATAAGGTTTTGGCCAATACGCCGATGCGGCGCTTCGGGGACATCACCGAGTTGAATGGCGCTATTCAGTTCCTGTGTTCCGATGCCGCTTCGTTCATCACGGGCGTCAACCTCCCTATCGACGGCGGTTTCTCCATTTTCAGCGGGGTCTGAAAACCGGTACCGCCTATCGAAAAGCAGAGCCGACGGAATTATTTTTTCCGCCGGCTCTGCTTTATGTGATATGGGCCAAATTGTGTGCAAAAGAAAAAATCAACGGGCCGTACTTTTCGCACAACTCGTTGATTGCCAGTAAGCGGAAAACGAAAACTGAACCTTTCGCTTCTTTCCGTTATGTATCAATATGTTTCGACGAATTTCCTTTTTTAGGTCACTAACCGTAGTGTCCGCCTTGCGCCGCAATACATCTCTATACTACCTACAATACAAAGATAGGATTTATTTTACATTCTACCAACTTCGCGCAGTTGCAATTTCATTTCTTTTGTTATCAACTATAGAAATTAATTCTTTTATTGATTCTTTTAGTTCTTTATACTCCAAATTTGTCGTCATATAAGATAAACTCCAAGTTCATTGAATCTGAGTATACCTTCAATTCTTGTGGCGAAGTATATTTTTTAGGTAGGACAAAATAATGCTTATGATTAACTTTGTGTCGGAAAGCATGGTTTTCAAGGAGCAATTGAATATCTGGGTCATTCAAGCCTGCTCTGATGAATATAAATTGTTTTGGTTAATGCAAGAGCTTCTAATATTTCATAAAATGAACGATATTGATTTCTTTTTTCTATATAATCTAATTTAGAGAAAATTAATTGATTGGGCGAATCTATACAGCCGTGAATCTTTAATATAACGTAAGCCTCATCTCGTAAGACATCAACAATATCGTTGTCATAGTAATGCTTCGTTATTATAGTTCCTCTTGCTTCACTGGCTGCATATGATTTATATATTTTATCAAAATTGGGAGTTATAACTATTCTTGAATCTAAAAGAAAAATGTCTTTATGAATATCGGCAGTTATAAAACCAGGACGTTGAAATTCAGAACGCAGCAATTCAATAAACTTCCCACCATCTAAAGAGCGTTTTAATAATTCGCAAGCCATTAAGTAATCACCACTCTTAATACAATTGGTAATTACTCTTTTTTCTGAACTATTTGCGACTTGTGATGCCCCGGCTTTTAGAAATTCAGACCAAGTGTTGCATTTCCATCCATTACCATAGCCCAAAATGCTATTACACCGGCTGTCATACAACAAATACAACGAATTTGTTTCAAGGTAGTAGATGAAGTAGGAGTGCCTTTGTTGGGAGTGTTGGCTCAGGTTAAAGGGACGACACGTGTTGCAATGACCGATCTGGATGGAAATGTGTGCATTGATGTAAGACCAGGAGAGGTGTTGATAATTTCATGTGTAGGTTATCAATCCAGGGAATTTATATATAAAGGGGAGAATATCGGTACTATCCAATTGCTTCCTTTATAGCGCGAAGTATTGAACTAATACCAAACTACACCTGTCAAACACTCGGCCATTCAAACAAACATTGGATGACGCCATAAGTTTGCAGCATTCCGGACATTTATTGAGACTAACACGAGATCGGGAAAGAGGAAAATGAAAAAAATTCCTCTTTTTTTGACTTTTTTAATATATTGATGTTGAATCCGTTTGTTTTTCTACTAATTTTTTTATTTTTACGCCGTATGATTATTCGAGTATAATAACCCCTTTTTAATATGAGCAGAACCTTTTGTGTATTGTGTTGCCTTTTTATTCCTATATCGTCTGTGGCTCAATCTGCATCCGGGTCGATCGCCGGAAAATTATTGGCTAAAGAATATGGTATAGGAATAGGAGAATTACAAGCCTATATCAGCGGCGTTGTCGTCGAAGCCTGTACGGTTCAAGATACCTTATACACAACGACAGTCAGCGGAATTTTCCAGTTCAAGAAGGTGCCGGCAGGACGCGTTGTCTTGCGGTTTTCGCATGTGTCTTACAAAGATGTAATGGAGGAGGTCGAAGTAAAACCGGGTGAAACAACCGAGGTGGAGGTAACGATGCAGGAAGCGCGGCAGGAGATCGAATCGGTTACGGTCAAAGGAGAGGTTCCGGTGCTTACGATCAAGGGGGACACTTTGGTCTACCATGCTGCTGCGGTGCGGACGTTCGAGGGCGACGAGACGATCAAGATCGTGGAGCAGTTGCCCGGAGTGCTGACTTCGGAGCAAGGTGTGAACGTCCTGGGCAAGGATATTTCCCGAACCTATGTGGACGGAAAACTGATTTTCGGAAGCGACCCGATGGCAGCACTTCAGAACCTGTTGGCGAACGATGTCCTGAAAATCCGAGTCTATGACGAGTATGCGGACGATAATCCGCGCCGTAAACAGCGCAAGGGGGACGAAACGCGGCGTGTGCTCAACATCGAGACCAAGAGCAAACTGATTCAAGCCACGACGGGACATTTTTTAGCCAGCTACGGCGCGGACCTGAACGAAGGAAGCCGAGGAAATCACGACCGCTACGGGATCGGTGCTACAGCCAATTTCTTCTCGGAGAATTTGCTGCTGTCGGCCAATGCTTTCTTCAACAACATCAACCGGAGGTCGAATAAAATCTCGGACATCATCGCAGTTAAAAGTCCGAAGACGAGCTACGACCGGACGACCTATGCCAACATTGGTATGAAAAGGAACTGGGCGAAGAACTTGTATGAGGGTGCTTGGGCGACTTTGAAGGCGGATTACACATATAGTGATGACTATACCCGCTCGGAAAACCGGACACAGCAGGATTATTTTCCATCTTCGGACTACACCTCTCGGTCGTATGCCGATACTTCGCGGAACATGAGAACGACAAAATACCATAAAGTAGATCTTTTTTATTCGCATCCGATTGGCATACGTTTTTCCCATAATATGCGGTTTTCGAATGACTGCTCGGAGGGTTACCGCTCTTATGCAAGCATTGTGGATGGCGGAACGCCGGTCGGTGGTCAGACCCGAAGTCTCGACAGACGGAACCGGTACGATATTTCGGATAGGCTCCTCATAAGACGTTTTATATATCTTGATGCCTCTTTCGAGGTGGCCAACGATGACGGGACAGGGTTCCGCACCGACACGCTTACCTCGACAGCCACCCGGCGTGAATTGAACTCCACATCCGACGGACTGAGCCGGAAAGCGACGGCGTATCTTGCTAAGAAAATTATGTTATCCAAAGAAAAATATAATTTTCTGAATTTCTCCTATACTTATACATGGGAAAAGAGCCGCCGGAAAAAGACGTCGCTCGACTTGGCGGATGCTGGCCGAGAGCGGATCGACTCGACCAATACCTACAACTTTACCAACAATTACAATACGCATAAGGCGGCAGTCGAGTTAAGTTTTAGCTTTCCTAAAATCAAAGCGAGGCTGAGTATTAAACCCGTTTTTTCGACTACGGGCATCAACCGAGACGAACGTTTCCCGGACAACGATAACTACGACAAGCGGTTCAATGCCTTTTTGCCGAGCATATCGTTCACGTCATCGAAGATGACAAGACAATTGAGCGTTCAATACATAACAGGAGTTCTGCTGCCGTCTGTCGAACAACTCCGTCCCCGGTTGGACGATGCGAACCCTTATATGCTGGTGGCCGGGAACGGGAAGTTGAACCAAAGTTATACCCATTGCCTGCTTTCAACCTATTCCACGATGTTCGGTAAGGCAAACAACAACCTATCCGTGAGATTCGAGGCGAAGAAAATGAACAACGTGATCGCTTACAAGCACACCTTTTTTCCGGTGGCTACGCACCTTCCGGAATGGGATTATACGGTTCCGGCGCAAAGTACGCTTACAACCTACGAAAACGTGGACGGTCAATGGATGGCTAATGCGGATGTCAAATGGATTCGACCCCTGCGCAAACTCAAATCGCAACTTACGGTCAACGTGATTTTCAACTATGACAATACGCCCTCGTTCGTGGACGATGCGCTCAACCGCACCAAAAGCTATGCCCCGGAACTGAACCTAAGTATGAAAACGAACGTTTCCCGTTCGTTCCGATTCACGGTCGGGACACGAACTTCTTACATTTATTCGTCCAATAATATCGGACAGGACGACAAGTATTTCCAACAAGGGGCTTCGGCCAGTACGGAGCTTATCGACCTCTTCAAACGATTTTACCTCAATGCAACCTATACCCTGTCTTACTACAAGCACTTCGGCGGAAACGACTATGACCTCAACAATCAGATATTGAACATTGCCGTCGGCTGCAAAGTTCTCAACCGGAGAGGCGACATCAGTTTTACGGCCTACGATATTCTGAATCGTAACTCCGGCTATAAAACGGCCATGTATTCGAATTATATTCAGAACACCTGGACACGCTCTTTCGGACGTTACTTTACGTTCAACATTGCCTACAAGTTCAACAGGTCAAAATCCGGAGTAACCAACAGCAGCGTAAAGGACGGAAGCGTAGGAGAACAAACTTGAAGCTATATCGAGCGTGATTTTTGGCATCATTACCGCATTCGCTTTGATGTAAAAGTTGGCAGACTTCGGAGAAATCGAGCAAGGGTTCTCCTTCGTAGGCGCTTCGCCGTTCTTTGAGGCTGCGCACCGTTCCCAGAATCTCGACCGAGAGTTCCAGAATGCGTGTGATGTTGTTTGTCGTTTGTTCGTTCATGACTTTGCAGCGGTTTGGTTTTCCGTTGCAAAGTTGCACGAAACATCCGACCCGATCTTCAAGGTTGGAATCGGACAGGGGTAATTTTATACACAACCGATTGATTGTGAAAAGGTCCGAAAAATTATAGCGTTCTGTTCTTCGCTACAATCTGCATGTCCCATAAATCGAGAATCCGGGCATAGTGGCGGGTCATGTTCATGAGTTTGACAGTAGATCGGGCGTCTGGGTTGGTAATTATTAATAACGTCGGTAGTTCGAATAAACCCGTTCGTTCTGCTGAAATCATTAATGACCAGTTTGGAACTGGCCGATCAGTCCGAAATACCTAATGCCATTTTCGTTCCGAACCGCTTCGTCTTGTTCCTGATATTGGTTCGATAGGTGGCTATGATCTCGTTGATTTGTAAGGAAACGGAATCCCGGAGTGTGGGTCGCCCCAATCGCTGGCTCCAATGCTCCGGCTCGATTTGGCATTGCGTGTAGATTTCGGTAATGTTTCCCGAGGTCGTAATTCGGGCATAGATAGGGGCTTTGCCCTTTTTGTTGAGTTTGGTTTTCTTGCAGAATGGAAAAACCGGAGCAGACTGGGACAGTGCGCCGGAGCAGACTGGGACACTTTTGATGCGGCAAAGTTAATGATTTT
>CANQDE010000004.1 GCA_947591475.1 uncultured Alistipes sp. | reverse complement strand
CCTTCCTGCTCTAAAATGCAGATCTTGGCACTGTTTTATGACTCCCATGCTGTCCCAGCATGCTCCGGTCTCTCCACACCGGATGGCTTGTGTGAAATCGCACCGTTCCAGCCGCATCACAAGGTCGATAATTGAGCCGCCTGTGCCCAGCCCGAAGTCATACCACAAGTTTTGCATGTAGTCTACCTTGAAACTCGGCGTCCGTTCGTCGCGCAGCGGTGAAAGATAAAGACCGTATCGCGGATTGTCTTTAGCCGGATGTAGACCTCGCTGGGATAGGTAATCCCTAATGGAGAGGCATTTGATAGCTTGAATTGTTTTCATAAAATGTATGTTCGGTGAAAAAGAAAATATTTATTCTTTCACTGAATGATTATTAATGGGAACGATTCGATTCAAAGCGGCTTCGACGTCGCTGTCGCGGAACAATACGCGGCCGCCGATTTTGTGGGCGCAGATCTTGCCGCGGTTCACCCAGTCGGTGAGCGTAACGAGCGATATGCGCAGACGGTGGGCGGTTTCGTGGCGCGTGAGGTACTTCGTGTCGGTTTTCGGATGTGCGGGACGAAGCTGTCGCAAGCGGATTTCCATGAATTCCGGTAATTTGCGCAATAAAATACCGGTGTGTAAAGTGATTAAAAAATCATTAAAAAACAGGGAACAACAGTATGTGCTCCCTGCAAAATGGTTTGTCGGTTTGCTGAATTATTCGCTTTATTCTCTGGCGAGATACCTTTGCAGAGCTTCGCGAATAGCCGATGAAGAATAATATTCATCCCGTAGCATACGTTCGTCGCGACAGCCTTCGAACCATTTGCTGCCCAACCAGCGGTAGAGTGTCGGGCGGGTGATACCCAATGCGGCGGCCAATTCCGTTTTGTTCATCAACCGCCCGCCGTTGAATGCCGGCAATTCGTTTTGGTCCTTGTGGATATACAGCCAGCGGTCAAGATGCCGAATCGCCTTGTCCACATTTTTCAGTTCTTGTTCGTAGCTCGCGTAGGCCCACACGCGCAGACTGGCAAGGTCGAAGTCCACAAACTCCGGTCGGGACCGCAATTCCTCGACTAACGTGTCGAAGCACGCCAGTTCGGAGGCTTTAATCTCTATTTTGCGGCGGCGGGACATAATTACATATCTTCCAATGTCAGACAAATCTGTTCGATTTCATATTTTGGTAACACCTTGTTTTTCAGATGTTGCACCTTCTCGGCGAAGGCTTCGGGCTTGAACTCCTTGCGCTGGCGCTTCACCTCTACGGCGACGGCCTTGTTCTTCTCCAGCTTCAAAGCAACGATATCGATCTCGCATTGTTCCTTACCCTTTTTAGCCTCCCAATATGAACCCATATCCCGATATTGGTGGCTTTCGATGAACTGCTGTTTGAAATATTCCTCCAACGCTTTGCCTGAATAGGTCGTATAGTCGGCCGCAATGACCTGCTCCAATACTTCGAATTGATTCATTTCGACTAACGTTCGGTTACCCTCGAAGTAGCGGAACCAGAAGCGCAGGAACATATCGGCAATCGTATATCGGACGGTCTGTGTCCCTTTCTTCGACAAGATAGGGCGCATTTTTCGGATGGTGTCGTATGTTTCCTCCAACTTTTTCAGTTGTCCGCCGATACTCTTCTCGCCTAATGCCGACGCAATCTCCGTTTGCGTATTCATGCCGCTCGAAATGGCGTCGAGAATTGAAAAATAGGTGCCATATTGTTTCCCGAATTCATCGACAAGCAGGTTCTTTCCCTCGTCCTTGAAAGGCGAATCAGGGTCGCAAACCGCATGGATGATTTTTTTGACAGACAGCGCTTTCGCATCGACCAGCAGCTCTACATACTTGGGGATGCCGCCCGTAACAGTGTAAAGGGCCAGCAGGTCGTCGTTGGTGTATGTAGGAGCATGATCCGCCATAATCTGTTTCAGAATCGGTAAGGCGAACGGCGAGAGCTTCATGATTACGTCCGCACGACCGAACAACGGTTCATGGTAGTTCTGGAATATCTTCACCATAAGCGAATAGACCGAACCGCTGACGATGAAGTTTACGTGCGTTTTCAGACGATATTGATCCCAATGATTCTGAATATCGCTGTACACCGACGGATTGATGTTGAAAAACTCTTGAAATTCATCGATGACCAACGAAAAGCGTTTCGTCTCTCCCTGCTGCATCAGGAAAGCGAACACATCCTGAAACGCGGTCATGGGCGGCACGAAAATACCCAACTTGTTGGCGATTTCCTTGCAATAACCCGCACATAGCGACGCTTCGTTCTTTCGTCCGACAAACAGATAGATGAACGGTTCATCGTCCAACGCTTTGCCGATAAGCGATGTCTTGCCGATGCGGCGGCGACCCGTTACAACCGTCAGCCTCGAATGGTCGTTGTAAGACAAATCGCGTATTTCATGCAGCTTCGCTATTTCGGTTTCTCTATTGTAGAATTTCATATTCAATCATTTTATGTTACTCGTGTAAATTTTACCACCGTAACAAAATTATACAATAATTCGCATTTATACAAATATCCAACCGATTACATCTGTTTTCCGCTGAAATAGGGATGATTCATCAGCTCCATCGCCGTCTGTTACTCCGTAATCTTGATGTATTTCATGAACTCTTTTTCGGTCTTGTGGCCCGTGATTTTCATGATGGCGATGGTCGGAATGCCCGCCAGATACATATTCGTCGCTCCGCTGCGGCGTGCCGTGTGGGTCTTTACCAAATCACATTTATCGACCAGATGCGTCTTCTTTTCCCCGTTTTCGACGTATGACACCTCGATTTTCTCCGTAATACCCGCCTCACGTGCGACCTCCTTGATGAATTTGTTTACTTTCTGTTCGTAGGACTTCGGCAACCGGTTCTCGTATTTGTCCAGTATCGCCTGCAATTCGGGCCGAATGGGGATGACGACATGATTGCCCGTCTTCTGCTGTTTAAGATCGATGACCCGCTGTCCGCTATCCAGTGTGCGGATATTGCCCTCGTTGATGGTCGAATAATCGCTAAATCGTTGCGCCGTATAACAGCCTACCAAAAAAACATCGCGGGCAATATCTTTGTGCTTATTGTTCGACAAATTGAGATCGGCAATAGCACGAATTTCCGATTCGGTCAGGTAGATATTCTCGACATCGGCAGTCAACACACGAAATTTGCGGCTTTCGATCATGCCGTTGTCGTGCAATCCCTCTTCGCGCGCTGCCCGCATGATGATTTTCAACTCCTTGACGTGGCGTCCGATGGTATTAATCGAGTAATCTTTCGCTGTAAACCATGCCACGAAATCGTCGTAGAATTTCAGGTCGATATCGCCGAAATCGAATCGCTTCCGCTTCGCCTTGCAGAACTCGTCGAATTGAATGATGAAGCCCTTGTAGTTTTTGATCGTCGATGCGCCGTAACGAAGTTTGTGGATATTGAGCCGTGTTCCGTCCTCTATTTCGCGTGTATAACGGGTTATGTAGTCGGTCAGCGATTCCCGACTGCGTATGCCGCGACCGCCGGATACGCTGCGCGGATGGTGGAAGCTGTAGACAATCTTTTCCAGCTTCGTTTTCGTCATCGCATGTTCGGGGTCTTTCGCCATTTCGCCAAGGATGAAACTGCGCAGCTCCGACAGGTTTTTCATCAGCTCACGCCCCTGTTGCTCGGTGAAGTCATCTGTAAAAGTATAGCGGCTTTTGACCGACTGCTTTTTGTTGTCCCAAGCATCCGCCCAAACGACATACTGCGACTCGGCGTAGAATGAAGTATGCCGATCAACATTGAAACGAAGCCAGACCTTTGTCAGCGTGTTTTTCTTCGTCGTGCGGATACGATATGCGAAAGTTGCCATATGCGACAGGTATTGTTCCTGCTGCAAAGATAAAAAAATTGTACGGTATTTGTACGGCAACGGGCGATTTTTCTAAAATTACCAGACCTCGCAGTTAATAAAATTTCGATATAATATGTTGAAATACAAGTTAAATAAGATAAAGCAGAATTAAAACCGATTAATTTTTATGGCGTCCGCTTCAGACCTCACTAAATTGGCGTTGTAGATAACTACAACGCCAATTTCTTTTTATTTTGTCATACATTTGTAATACAACCGTACAAATCACGACCTGTTTCAGATTTATTTTCAAAAGAGTGCTCCATCAGCAACACTTTCATTCATATAATTATGAATGATTTTATATTTAACAATCTTATTATCTTTACGCATTACCTCGACATCAACGATATATCCTCTTTTCTGCCAATCCACGCCATCTTGTGATGTAGTCATTTCTTGCTTTGTCAGAGAATTATCATCTTCAAATATCACATTGACGGCATCTGGACTTATTGATTCTATAATACCCTTATTACCACTATTTGTTTTTTTGTCATCGAATCTGGTTTGATACCAATAGAATAACTGTTTTTTAAGAATATTGGAATTCTGTTCTTGCAGCGCAGCTGGAATTTCTTTTAATATGGATGGTACAAATGTTTTTATTTGTTTGGCATCATTACTATCAATTAGTACTTTATTATCGTTGCCAGAAAATATATAAATATTTCCACTTCCATAGTTATTGATTATAGGAGCGGCCATATCAACGCAGTTTTGTATACTTTGCGGCGATGGTTTTTTATCTTTATCTGAAATTTCTTTGGCCCCAATAATATAATCTTTAATATTCTTTATATGAGCTAAGAAATCCATTACTGAATTGAATTGTTCAGTAACTGCAAATAATGTGGGAATAACTATGGGAGCAAAGTCTACTTCAAAACTACCTTTCCGTATTTCCTCGATTTGTAATTGACGGCTTCCATAAGAAAATAATTTATACTCGTTATTAATCGCAACAAGGGCTTTAGCAAAGTCTTCTACCGCCAATGGATTATCCGTATCGATTTTATAAGTAAATTTTTGCCTTTCCATAAATGTGTATATTTATATCGTTTTCATCAGTTCATCGGTCATCGACAAGGCTTTGATAATGCGATGGTAATGGCGAATATCATCATAGCCGAGCACTTGGCCAGAACGGTCTTTCAGCCATTTCTGCGCAGGCTGATAACCGCCAATAAAGAACTCCCAAGCCGTTAAAGGAACCTCGTCGAAATATTGCGTATCATTTATCCATACTCGTCCCGTATTTTCAGACAAAGCCTCCCAGCGGACTTTCTCAACTGCATCGCTCCCGACAACGCGGTATTGCGTGATGAAATGATCCAATTCGGGGTGCTCCATCAAGTGGATGCAGCGCAATTCGTTGCCGATTCCGGCCAAACGGCGAAACTCGTCGGCGGATGTCGGATAAGGTACGCGCGGAAAATCGGTTTTCAGAAATTCCTTGTATTTTTCACGATAAACCGGACTGTGCAATACGGCATAGATATAGTCCAACAAGTCTATCGGCGCAAACTTGTCCGTATTGCCGCTTTTTTCGGCCTCAAACTCCAAACCTATGCTTGTCGCGATTTTATCGACAATCTCCGGTTTTAAATTCGGATGGCGCACGCCACCAGCCAATATGTTGGAATCATACAGATATAACGGACTGCATAAGGACGTTCCCTTACTGCTATAATGCAGCCTGTTGTCAATCATTGTATTGACTATTTGAACATGAGACCAGTTATTTGTAATTGCCTGACGAGAAAATACTAGTCCAATATTATCGTCAAATAATAAATGCCGCATTACTTTCGACCGAGGCCGCCACACAATACGATTGTCGAAATAAATATATTGCGTATCGAAAGGTCTGTATGCTATCGGAAGAATCGAATCTATCGAAACTTTTTTCAGATTAGATTTCAAAATAAAATCGGCATAATTTTTTCCCAAATCAAATTTGCGGTTCAAAGTTTCTGCATCATAGGGCGTATCAATGAAATTCTGAAGTCGATCATATAAAATTTCAGCAGACTCTGCCAATGCGAAAGGATCTCCCATCGTCACGACACCTGTCGCATTTACCGGCATCAATTCATTGATGCGAAATCCTTCTTCATATTCATCGCGGCCAGTTTCGTCTTTGGGAAGGAAGAAATAGAACGGAACCGTCGGTACAACTTTTTTGAAATCGAGCGAATACAAATCGCTGCCCGCTAAAAAATCATACTTGACTTGCCGCTTGCCCCAAACATCATAGTGGAACACTTCGGCAAATCCACTTTTCGGTTTTTGCCCTGTTTTAATAAAGATATTAATCGAAACACCCTGTTGGATGTCGAATACATTTTCATCTTTCGATCCGTCGGGACAAACCTCTTTCTTTTTGCTGTTGCCGTGAAGATCGAGAATATATATCTTATCGAAACTTTTCAACAGATTCCACCGCATCCCTCGGAACGTCGGATTGTCAAGGAAACTATGATTGTTGATATAAGCGAGCACTCCTTCGCAGTTTTTATCCACGAATGATTGTCCCAAACGGATAAACTTTACATAATCGTCTTTCAACCAATGTTTTCGCTCTTTGAAATAAACATGGTCGATGTATTTATAATCGTCTACAAGGTCTGAAATCCATTTTCCGTTATTCTGCGAGATGCCGCTGTACGGCGGATTGCCCAATACGACCATTACCGGCGTATCGCGCTTGATTTCGTTTGCGCCGTTGGCTTCGCGAGCAAGGAATTGGGCGAACAATGTTCCCGTATCCTTGTGGTATTTTTCGAGCGAGTTGGTCAAAAATATGCGCAAACGTTTGTTTTCAACAGGTTTATACCCTGTTTCTGTCAACAACCAGTCGATTTTCAGATGCGCCATCGCATAAGATGCCATCAGCAACTCGAAGCCGTTCAAACGCGGTAGCAAATGTTCGTCAACATAGCCCTGCCACATGCCTGCCTGTCCTTGAAATTTGTTGTAAATCTGCGAAACCACTTCGGCGAGGAATGTTCCTGTACCAGTTGCAGGGTCGAGAATTTGTACGCGGTGAAATTCGATTTTTTGCTTTTTCTTGCCGTCGACGTATCGCTTGTCGTGGCTCTGCTCTACACTCTGTTCTATGGATATTTTCGATGTGTCAGCAAGCCCCATAAGTAAACCGAACTCTTTTTGGAGAATGTCATCTACGGCACGAACGATGAAATGTACAACAGCCTGCGGAGTGTACCA
This sequence comes from uncultured Alistipes sp., assembly GCA_947591475.1. Taxonomy (GTDB): domain Bacteria; phylum Bacteroidota; class Bacteroidia; order Bacteroidales; family Rikenellaceae; genus Alistipes. Next base: position 233,206 of record CANQDE010000004.1, on the reverse strand, counting down.
TACGCCTCGACTTTTGCGCAGGCTGGGGTCGTATGCCGAAAGGAAATCTTCGTAGAAATGAATCATCGGGTCATTTTGCTCGGTACGCTTCCCGAATCCTGACATAATCTTCTGCATATCCGTTGCACGGAATGTTTCCGCCAAATCATCTACAATCCAACTGATACGCCCATCGAGGTCATAACCAGCAACGTACTGAAACAACTGACGCAGGAACGGATTGGTTTTCGGGATAAGTATTGCTGCTTCGGTTCTGGAAAATGTCTCGGGCGTCGGATCGTGCAAGCGTGCAGCGAACATCCCGTAGGTAATGGTCTGCGCATAAACATCGGCAAATTCCTTCGGCGTAATGTCGTGAATCAAAATCTCCTTAAAAGCATCCATCTGGCCCTTCAGATTGCCGTCTTCATCCTCTTCCTTATCCAAAACCCTCTCGATAACATTCGCCAGCAGTCGCGCCTTGCCTGCCATAATCTCGGCCAACTTCGACGAACTTGTAATTGTCTGCGGAGCGGCATTGCCAAAATGTTCGATAAGGCTTTTGAATTTCTCGAAGTTATCCTTTTGGGCAACAATTCTGTTGCCGTTTACCTCGGCGATACGAACGCTATCGACAAATTCGCCCTTTTCGTAAAACCGGAACTCGAGATAATCGGTAAAAACGATATTGTCGAGTGATGAACGGTAACGGTCGAATTGTTCTTTGTGCTTGTTCTTACCAGCAAGATCTGTGTCATCTATATCCTTGGCCTCAACGAACGCAACGGGAATTCGATTATCCTTGCGCATAAGAATGTAATCCGGTGCACCGCAAGACTGATGTGCCGGTTCATTGGATACGGTCAAATGCGGCAACATGGATGACAAAAGTTGCTGCAATGCAGGTCTGTACGTATGTTCGCGAGCAATACCCGTCGCAAATTGCTTCTGTATTTCCGAAATATACTCTTGGATGGTCATATGATATAATTTTAAGGCTTAACAAATATGACTATTTTCAAAGATGCCGCGAATCGCCAGATTCATCTGCGCCATCTTCCACGTCGTAGGATTGGAATCCTGACCGTAAACCGATATGTTGTTGATGTTCCCAGCGTGTTTTTCGATAAATTTCGCCGACTGCACGAACATGCCGCCCGAACCGCAGCATGGGCCGTAAACACGTCCCCGATAGGGTTGCAGGATATTGACAAGCGTCTTAACGACACATGCCGGCGTGTAGAACTCGCCCGCCAGTTTGCCCTCGGCCTCAGCGAATTTCGACAAGCAGTATTCGTAGGTACGGCCCAAAATATCTTTTTCCTCGCCGTGTTCGTGCATGTGGATGTTGGTGAACAGGTCGACCACCTCGCCCAAGCGACGTTTGTCGAGTTCGGGACGCGCGAAATTCTTCGGAAGAATATCTTTCAGCCGACGGTTCTCCTTCTCGATGACACGCATAGCATTGTCGATCGCCGTGCCGATTTCGGGCGTATGCGCTTTTTCGGCTATAGCCGACAAGCGCGCCTCGGCCGGAACGTAGAAAATATTTTCGGCCGTATATTCGTCCTTGTCCTCCTCGAATCCCTCGCCCTCATCGACAAGCTGGCGGTATTTCGCCTCGAACCTGTCCGAAATATACTTCAGAAATATAAGTCCCAACACGACGGATTTATACTCCGATGCGTCGATATTGCCACGCATCTTGTCCGCTGCCTTCCAGATTTTATCCTCGAAACCGATGTCTGCCGTGTTTGCCTTTTTCATAAAACCAAAATTTGTAGTGAAATTAAACAAAAAATCCGAATATTACAACTTAAAGACATTATTATTACGCGTCCAGATAAACGGCTGTTGAAGTGTCATAAATGTTTTTGTGGCACATCCGTCGGTCGAAAAACACGCAAATAGTTGAATATCGTTGAAGAATCCGTTCCCTTTCATAAGGACAAGGACATCTGTTGCAACTCGTCGCATATAGGGATTCCCGAATCACATATACTACTCTTCCAAACACATATATACCTACATTCAGGTATTGCCCGAAAGAAGGAATCAAACTACTTTTGTGCATCAGAGAACGGTGAATCCGGACAAAAAAACGAGCAAATGAACAGATATTCTCATTTTTTCACTACTTTTGCGAATATATGGCTGTCTCTATGAAAAAAATACTACCCATCCTCATCATACTGTTCGGGGCATTCCAACCGGCTCTCTTCGCACAACAATTCTGCAATGTAACGGGCCGTATTCTTGTACAGGATACCGATCATCCGATCAGCGAAGCAGTCGTCGAAATCCCCTATCACGGGCTGTGGGCGATCACCGACAAAGAGGGCCGATTCGTCGTTCGCGGCGTACCCCGCGGCAAAACGCCGTTCGTCATTTCGTGTCTCGGCTACGCGACGACCCAACTCGAAGTCGATGTCATTGCCGGCATGGATTCACTCCACATCTATCTGCCCGAAGACAACCTGACGCTGGAAAATGTTGTCGTAACGGCCCGCGAGGTACCCGACGCCATGGCGACCTCGCGCACGGTCGGCGGCAATGCCATCGACCACCTCCAAATGGTCAACGCATCGGATATTTCGGCCCTGCTGCCGGGCGGCAAGACCGTCAATCCCGACTTGATGAACGACACGCGGTTCTCGCTGCGCGACGGCGGTTCGACGGTCGGCAACGCATCGTTCGGCACGGCGGTCGAGGTCGATGGAGTACGCCTTTCGACCAATGCTTCGCTGGGAGATTTGGAAGGTGCCAGCACCCGCAACATCGCTTCGACCAACATCGAATCGGTCGAAGTCATCACGGGCGTTCCGTCGGTCGAATACGGCGATATTTCGTCGGGTATCGTGCGGCTGAAGACCCGCAAGGGCAAAACCCCCTACACGCTGACGCTGACGACCAATCCGCAAACGAAACAAGCCTCTTTTTCGAAAGGCTTCGACTTGGACGACCGCAAGGGCGTGCTGAACACCAATATCGAATACACGCGCGCCACGAAAGACCCCGTGTCGCCCTATACCTCCTATTCGCGTACGGGCCTCTCGCTCAACTATCACAACACGTTCAACGACAACGTGCGATTCGATTTCGGCGTGTCCGGCAACATCGGCGGCCAGAACACCGAGGACGATCCCGATGCCCAGAACGGCGAATGGCAGAAAATCAAGGACAATGCCCTGCGCCTCAACACGGCAATCAGCTGGCAACCCAACCGCAAGGGCATCACGAGCATCGACTTCAAGGCCTCGATCAACTACGAGAACAACCTCGACCGGCAATGCAAACACCCGATACTGGGCACGACGACGCCGGCCGTGCATGCGACGACCGAGGGTTATTATATCGCCGACATTCTTCCGTCGGATTACTTCGCTGTCCGGAACATCGATTCGCGCGAACTGGACTACGCCGCGAATCTGAAAGCGACGTGGCTGCATTCGTGGGGCGGCGTGCGCAGCCACACGAAGCTCGGCATCGACTGGCGGGCCGAAGGCAACGTGGGCGACGGCACCTACTACGATGATCCGGCGACGGCGCCCCACGGCTATCGTCCGCGCCCCTACACGGACATCCCCTACATGCACAACGTCGCCGGCTATCTCGAAGAAATGCTGACCCTGCCGCTCGGCAAAACGTCGCTGCAACTGATGGCCGGCGTGCGTATCGAAAAGACTTTTATTAAAAATTCGGATTACAAGAACACGACCAACTATTCGCCGCGCTTCAATCTGAAATACCGCATCTCCGACTGGCTGACGCTGCGCGGCGGCTGGGGCATCACCGAAAAGCTCCCATCGTTCAACATTCTCTATCCCGATCCGAAATACCGCGACTACGCCGTTTACGATGTCAAGTACGGCGACCGGATGACCTCGATCTACTATACGCAGCCGTTCGGCATCCTCTACAATCCCGATCTGCGGTGGCAGCGCAACCGCAATGCCGAAGTGGGCGTCGATTTCCGCATCGGACAGACGAAGGTTTCGTTGGTGGGTTACTTCAACCGCACGACCCATCCCTATGAACTGCAATCGACCTACACGCCCTTCACCTACCGCACGCTGACGCTTCCCAACGGACTTTCCCTGCCGACGAACCCCGCATTCAAGCTCGACAGCCAGACGGGCGATCTCTTCATGCGCGACGAGGACAACTGGGGAGAAGGTTGGCATCAGATGGCGACCAAACAGACCGTCCGCACGTTCACCGAGAACACGATGCAATCCAACGGCTCGCCGATCGACCGCATGGGATTGGAGTTCGTGGTGGAATTTCCGCGCATCCAGCCCATCCGCACCGACCTGCGGTTAGACGGAGCCTACGGCTATACGAAATACGTCAACGAGGGCGAATGGGAGTACATGCAGACCATCTACACGGGCAACGAATCGTTCCGTTACGTCGGCATCTATCCCGATACGGGTGCTGCGACGCGCACCTACAACGGTCAGAAAATCCAAAGGTTGGATGCCAATCTGACCGCCACGACCCACATTCCGTCCATCCGCATGATCATCACGCTGCGCCTGGAAGCGATGCTGCTCCGCCGCGAACAGAATCTCTCGGAGCGGAACGGCAAAACGTATGCTTTCAACGTGGGCGAAGACGGTTCGACCCCCGTGGGCGGAAACATCTACGACGGCAACAGCTACACGGCCATCTGACCCGTCGCCTATTTGGATTTGGACGGCGTGCGCCATCCGTTCACCGACATCGAACGCAACGACCCCACGTTCGCCAGCATGATGCTCCGTTCGGGCAATGCCTATCAATACCGGCTGACCGACTATTCCCCCTACTTCTCAGCCAATCTGAGCATTACGAAAGAGGTCGGCGACCATGTTTCCATTTCGTTCTACGCCAACAACTTCACCAACTCGCGCAAATACGTGCGTCCCTACGCCGGAGGCACCGGGGGCATCTTTACGCCCAAATTCTACTACGGACTGACCGTCCGCATCAAATTCTGACACGCTTATGAAACCTTTCATTCCTGCATATCCGCACCCGTCGCCGATGAGAAAATTCGTCTGCATGGCCTTGACCGTCCTCGCGACGATCTTCGCGGCCGGTTGCACCTCGTTCAGCGACTCGCACCCCTACGAAGCCGATTTGCTGACGCTCGAAATCGCAAGCATCTATCCGGCCGGTTACGAATCGAGTGTACAGAGCGGTGTCGAGGTCAAAGCCGAAGAGATCACCAACGGCAACTACTACATCGCCCGCACCGACGATGCAGGTCGCGCCACGTTCCGCATTCCGCGCGGCGTCTACCGGATTTCCATCGCCGACTGGCGCGAGGATGCCATCTTCAACGGTGCCTTGGAGGAGATTCGGCTCACGGAGGGCAACGCTGCGCAACGCTTCGAACTGCCCTTGATCCAATCGACTCCCGGGACGATCGTTTTCAAGGAGATCTATTGCGGCGGCTGCCCGATGACGCCCGCCACCGGCAACCTGCAAACCGACCAATACGTCATTCTGCACAACAACGCCAACAAAACCCAGTACCTCGACGGGCTTTGCTTCGGTGTCGTCGCTCCCAGCACGGCGGCGGGCACCAACAACTGGGTAAAAACCGACAGCGACGGGCAGCTCGTCTTTCAAGAATTCGCACCTATCTTCGAGTGCATTTGGCAGTTCCGGGGCTCGGGCACCGATTTTCCGCTCGCGCCCGGCGAAGATGCGGTCGTCGCCATTCGCGGTGCGGTCGACTTCACACAGGACTTTCCGTTGTCGGTCAACCTGAACAAACCCGAATACTTCGCCACTTTCAGCCGATTGCACTTCGAAAACGAAAAATTGCATCTGACGCCGGGCGACCAGATTCAGGAATCGCACATTTTGCAGGTACTCAAAAAGACCGGCACTTCAAAAGCCTACACCATCGCCATTCAGTCGCCTGCGGTCATCATCTTCCGGCCCGAAGCGGGGTTCGACTTCGAAGGCTATGTCGCCGATGACAGCCAGTGCGTCGCCACCGACCCCGGGGGCAATGCCAAATGTTTCAAAGTGCCATGGGCGTGGATTTTGGACGGCGTGGAGGTCTTTTACAGTACCCGCAATCAGAAACGATTAACCCCCGAGGTCGATGCCGGTGCATTCACCTTCTCGGTAACCTATCAAGGCCACACTATCCACCGCAAACTCAACGAAACGGCGACGGCCGCCAACGGTTACCCCATTTACGTCGACACGAACAATTCGTCGGTCGATTTCTACGAACGTTCCACCCAATCGCTGCACGAATAAGCCTATGAAACCGTTATTTACGATATTGCTGTTGTTGCTCGGGTTCACCGCCGGAGCTGCCGAACGGGCTGAGGCGCAGGGAGAGGGCCGCACGCAAACCGACCAAACATCGACATGGATGCCGTGGATTCGGTTCGACGACGTACAGCGCCGCAATCCGTGGAACGAAGGGGTCAATGCGGCCGGCATCCGTCGGGATTCGATGAGCCGCTCCTACGCCGAGATTTTCGGACGCAAGGATTGCGGCGGCTGGATGGACTACTCCGCATCGGACGACAGTTGGACGGCCGGCGCACGCACGGAATCCATCCGTCATTTCGACAAAATTTCCTTCGCCGGTCGCTTCTCCTACGCCTATTTCGACGGCCGCGACATGTGCGGTTCGATGTTCACGCAACCCGGGTACTATCCGGTCGACATTTTGGAGTTCACGCCCGGACACAAAATCCGCGAAGATTACGCTTTCACGGGGGCGCTTTCCGCCGTGCTGGGCAGCCATTGGACGGGCGGTCTGAAAATCGACTTCGAAGCAAACAACTACGCCAAGCGTAAAGACCTGCGGCACAGCAACAAACGATTGAATTTCGAGCTTGCGCCCGGCATCCTCTACCACCGCGACAACTGGGCCGTCGGGGCCGCCTATCTGTTCGGCAAGAACAGCGAGCGGGTCGAGGCCAAGGAGATCGGTACCTCGGCCGAATCCTACCAAGCATTCTTCGACAAGGGACTGGCCTACGGCATCTTGGAACGTTGGGACGGCAACGGCATCCATTTGAATGAGACGGGGCTCACAGGCTTCCCGATTAAAGAGTTGACTCACGGCGTATCGATTCAGGGCGATTGGGGCCCCTACTACGCCGAAGTAACCTACCGGCATCGCCACGGCGAGAGCGGCGAGAAGGATACGTTCATGCACGACTTCACGACGTCGCAGGTAACGGCCCGTGGGACGGCCTTGCTCGCTACGCCCCGCGCATACCACACCATCCGACTGCGGTTCGACTGGCGAACGCAGGAGAACGACGAGAGCATCCTGCGCCGCGAAACGGTCAACGGCATTTCGACGGTCTTTCATTTGGGTTCGCTGCCCATCTTCGCCCGCCGCGCGCTCGAATTGGGCGGTGAATACGAATGGCAGCAGGGCCGCACCGACTTGCGCGCCGGAATCGATTACGAACAATCGACCCGTCGTTCGACGTTGCTCTATCCCTACGTCAAGGAGGCCGACCTCTATGCTGTAACGGGGTTCGTGCGGGCAAGGATCACCTATCGGCAATGGGAGTTCAGCGGCGGCGCCGACTTCCGTCGGGGTGGATTTTCCGAAGATGCGTTCGAAGAGGAGACCCCGCTCGAAACCAGCCCCTACCCGCTGCAACTGACCGAATACTACGATTATACGAACGAATACCTCACGGCGCCCCGTCTGGGAGTCGAGTTGGGTGCACGCCGCAACCTCCGGCGTTTCTACCTCGACCTCTCGGCCCGTTACGAACACGGTTTCAAACTGGAATTCGTGCCGCGGGCCCATCGGGTTACGGTGCTGTTCGCCGTGGGATACAATTTTTAAGCGGCCGACCGCCGCATACGACCGGCACAGGTCGGACGACACGGACGGAAACGAGAAATATAAGTAACAAATAAATAAAACACGATTATGAAAAGAATTTTGACTTTGGCGGTGGTAGCAACGACCTTGTTATCGGCCGCATGTTCCAAGAACGATGACGGCGGAACGTACAACACGCCGCTCGCCGTGCAAATCGACCCGACGATCGCCGATCCGGCCCTCTTCCCGAAAGCCTCGACCCGTGTAACGGACACCGATTTCGAAACGGGCGACAAAATCGGCGTAACCATCACGATGGAGGCGGACAAATCGTCGTTCCTCAGCAACAAGGAGTTCACGTTCGACGGTGAAAACTTCACCGCACCGGGTACGCTCTGGTACGACGATGCGAATCTCGCTTCGACGCTCTTCGCCTACTACCCCTATCAGGCCGGAGCGACGCATCCCACCGAATTTTCGGTACAGGCCGACCAGAGCGGCAATAACTACATGGCATCGGACTTGGTCATCGGGTTCAAAACCGGCGTCAAACCGGAAAAAACGATCGATCTGGCCTTCAAACACAAGATGACGCGCGTGATTATCCGCGTAACGAACGGCACCGGTTCCGACATCACAGAAATTCGAATCGACGGAGCCATCGGCACGGGTGCCATCGACGCCGCGACGGGGGCATTCACGGCCAAGTCCGGCGCTGCAATCATCAACGTGAAAGCCTGCGAGCGGACGAAGAACGAGTTGTATTATGCGCTGCTGGTTCCGCAGAACGGCGTGCAGCTCAAAACGACCATTACGACGGCCGACGGCAAGACGCGCCCTTGGACACTCGGAACGACCGATTTGGTATCGGGCACGAACCGCGAACTGAAAGTGAACGTCCAGCCGAAAGATATGGAGGTCGTATTGGGCGGCCAAATCGACGGTTGGGATAACGGTGCCGACCTCGAAATCGACAACGGCGGGCAGGTCGTTGAGCCCACAATTTCTTGGGGGGGGGTAAATTACAAAATCGTAACGCTTGCTGACGGGCGCACGTGGATGGCCGAAAATCTGCGTTATGTACCCGATGGTAAGACGGTATCGAGCGACCCCGCCGAGGATGCCGGTATCTGGTATCCGCAGAGGGTAGTCGAAAAAGATGGAGCCTATTCAGCCGAAGTATCGACCGATGCGGACTACATCGCCAAAGTAGGTTATTATTACGATTTCTGCACGGCTGCCGGCATAACGGAACTTACGGCAGCAAACTCCACCACATTCGAAGGAGTACAAGGTATCTGCCCGGACGGATGGCATATCCCGACGGCTGACGAACTTACGGCGTTGATTACGGCCTACAAATCGACCGACGGCAAAACCTATTGGGCTGATTTGGACAAGGACGGATTCAATACAACGTTGATTCAAATGCGAGCTCAAGCTACTAAGAAAGAAGCTACAGGTGAAATAATTCCCGGCAAGTGGTCAAATACACTCAATGCGAACAATCACCAATTCTCCAGCGGTTGGTTAATGTCGTCCACAGCGAATACGGCCGGAGGGAACAATTATAAAGTTAGCAGCTCAGGATTTATATCTTCGCAAAATAAAGCCGTAATGTTTTTGAATACATACGTTGCTAATACGGGTGCAACCAATGTTTCCATGTCGGTATCCAACGCATCGAACTTTGCAGGTATTCCTGTCCGTTGCATCAAGGACAAATAGGCTGAATAACGACTGCTGAACTAACGAAAACCCGATACGCAAAGGGAGCCTTATCTACGAATAGACCGGGGCTCCCTGCGCGGTTTTCAAAATCGGCCGCACGAAATTCGCTGCACCCCAACTCCGACAAACCCCGACAAACCCCACACACTCAACACCTAAATAAAACCCTATGAAAAAACCGAACTACGCCAAACATCTCCTGCAATGGGGTACGTTGGCCGCCATCGTCGGCACCATCGCGTGGGCCGCATTCGCCGAAAAGCCCGTCGACGTCGAAAAGTACTGTCCTTTCGGCGGTCTCGAAGCCTTCGGCAGCTATTTGGTCAACCATTCGCTGGCCTGCTCGATGTCGATGCTCCAAATCATGATGGGGCTCGTGCTCGTCGCCGGCATCGTGCTCTGCGCGAAACTCTTCTGCGGCTATCTCTGCCCGCTGGGCACCCTCGACGAGGCGATGGGACGCCTCGGACGCAAACTGCATCTGCAATTCGAAATCCGACAGGGCGGCATCGTCGACAAACTGCTGCGCGCCGTCAAATACATCCTGCTTTTCATCATCCTCTACAACACCCTCGCCACCAGCGAACTGTTCTGCAAGAAACTCGATCCCTACTACGCCATGGCCACGGGATTCAAGGGCGAAATCGTGTTGTGGATGTCGTTGACCGCCATCGGATTGTTGTTCTTGGGCGGCATCTTCGTGCGGATGTTCTGGTGCCGTTACATCTGCCCGCTCGGCGCTTTGAGCAACGCATTCAAATCGACCGCTTCCATTCCCTATGTGCTGTTCGCCGTCGTCATCGTCGTACTGCTCGGCACGCGCACGGCCGACGGGTGGACGTGGATGCTCGCCCTGCTTTGTACCGTCGCCTACCTCGCCGAAATCGACCTTGTGCGCGGCTGGTGCAAAAGGAAACCGAAAAAATATACGCTGATGCACATCACCCGCGACGAGGAGACCTGCAACGGCTGCAAACTGTGCGAAAAAAAGTGCCCCTACCAGATTCCGATCCACGACTACACGAAAGTGAGCCATATCGACTGCACGCTGTGCGGACAGTGCATTTCGTCATGCGCGACGGGCGCTTTGCAGGTGAACGGACGTCGCTCGCTGCGCTGGCTGCCGGCTGTGCTGACAGTCGTGTTCTTCGGCATCGCGCTCTGGCTCGGCAACACGCTGGAGCTGCCGACCATCGACGAAAAATGGGGCGACTACGAACAGGTCGAGGGGATGCAGACCTACGAAATGGAGGGGCTGCAATCGGTGAAATGCTTCGGTTCGTCGAAGGCCTTCGCCGCCAAGATGCAGACCGTGCGGGGCGTTTACGGCGTGAAAACCTTCGTGAAACGCCACGCCGTGGTCATCTCCTATGATCCCGCTCAAACCGACACGCTCAAGCTCCAAGAGGCTGTATTCACGCCGACCTACCGCAAATTCAAATCGCCCGACGAGACGGTTCCGATGCTCGACGTCGTGCGATTGGGGGTCGAAGGGCTGCATGACCGGATGGATATGGTTTACTTCGGCATGGCATTGCAGCAAATCGAGGGCATCTACGGATTCACCGCCGAGTTCGATTGTCCGGTGGCCGTGAAGGTCTACACCGATCCCGCAGCCGGACTGACCGAAGAGCAGCTGACCGCGGCCATCGAAGCCAAAGAGCTGGTTCTCGAGACCAAAAACGGCGAACGCCGCTTCCCGATGCACTACGACGTGCGCAACTATGCGCTCGACGGACAAGCGACACGCGCGGAGTTCATCGAAGCGATGTTCGTCGACATCCAGAAGCTCAACGGCCGTTTCATCGCCAACATCGAGCAATGGGGCGATGACGAACGCTTCCCGAAGGCCGTCTACGAACTGCCGATGGCGAGCATCGAGAAGATTCCCGTGCGGCAATCGTTCCCCTACTTCAAGAGCTTCCTTTCGTGCACGGACGGAATCGTGTCGGTCGACTTCGTGCTGCGCGACTTAGCGCCCGTCATGCGGCTGCACTACGTGAAGTCGATGTGGACGGACGAACGGCTGTGGAACGAGGTGTTCCAAGCCGAAAAATGGACCCTGCGCATGGCCGATGGCACCTTCAAGGAGGCGGAACCGCGTTTGCAGTTCCTCGTCGAGGGCCGGACGGTCGAAGCAGAATAAAGAGTAAAAAGCATTAGATACGATTTTACCGTAGAACCTTGCAAACCCCGACCGAAGCCCCCGCCAAGGCGGGGGTTTGGGGGTGGGTCAAATCTGTAAACGCGGCTTTGCCGCGAGCAACACGACCGACGGCAAGGTAAATACATGCGCCGACTTAATTCGGCTTAAAGTTGTATCTACCGCACCAATTCCGATCGCCGATTCAAACATTCGATTCCATGAAACTCCGAACCATTGCGCTGGCCGTCGTACTGACCTGCACCGTCCGATTCGCGGCGGCCGACGAAGGCATGTGGATGATCCAGCAGCTCGCCGGCATCTATCCGCAAATGAAAGCCCGCGGCGTCAAACTCTCCGCCGATGCAATCTACAACGGCTCGGCTCCGGCGTTGGCCGATGCCGTCGTCGCCATCGACGGCGGCGTGGGAACAGGCAGCATGATTTCGCACAAAGGGCTGTTGATCACCAACCACCACGTGGCTTACAGCGACATCTGCGCCCTTTCGACCCCCGAACACAACTATTTGGAGACCGGATTCTGGGCCCGTACGCATGCCGATGAACTGCCCGTCAAGGGCAAAACCGTCTCGTTCCTGCGACGGGTCGAGGATGTAACGGCCGAAGCCACCGCCCTGCGCGAAAAGATGCAGGCCGAGGGGCGTTGGGGCATCATGTCGATGCGCCGGCTCTATGCCGACATCGAGAAACGCCACGCCGCCGAGACCCCCTACGAGGTCTCGTGCGTCGCCATGTGGGGCGGTCGGAAATTTTACCTCTATTATTACGAAGTTTTTCGCGACGTGCGATTGGTCGGCGCCCCGCCCGTCAGCATCGGCGCATTCGGCGGCGATGTCGATAACTGGAACTGGCCCCAACACAAGGGCGATTTCGCCCTCTATCGCGTCTATGCCGACCCCGAAGGCCATCCGGCCGACTATGCGCCGGAAAATGTTCCGTTGAACCCCTCGCAGGTGCTGACCGTCTCGACGCGCGGCGTGCACGACGATGATTACACGATGGTCATCGGCTTCCCAGGCCGGACGAGCCGCTACACCTCGTCGTACGGCATCACCGAACGGCAGGAAATCAAAAATCCCATCGTCGTGGCCGACCGGCACCTGCGAATGGAGATCATCAAACGCCACATGGAGCGCAGCCCCGAAGTGCGGATGAAGTATTCCGATGCCTATTTCTCATTGAGCAACTTCGCTGACCTGGCCAAATGGGAGAACATCTGTCTGCGCCGGTTCGACATCGCCGGCAAGCGGCGCGCCGAGGAGCGCGAACTCGCCGCATGGATCGCGGCCGATCCCGAACGCACAGCCGCTTACGGCGATCTGCTTCCGTCGCTCGAAGAAGGCTATGCGGCGCGCCGCGAAGCCCAGCGACGGCTGAATCACTTCCGCGAATCGTGGCTCGGCCCCAGCGAAGCCCTGTTGGTGGGCAACCGGCTCTCGTCCTATTTGGCGCGGCTCGACCGGCTCGGAATCGACACACTCGACCTCCGTTCGAAAGATGCCGCAGGCGTGCGCAGCAACCTCGCCCGTCTGCGCCGCAACTACGATGCCGCCACCGATCGCGAACTGCTGGCCCGCATGGCGGTTCAGTTCACGGAGAACGTACCCCGCACGATGTGGGGCGAAGCGTTGGAGCAGATGTACGATGCGGCAAACGGCGATGCGGCTCGCATGGCCTACGATGCGTTCGACCAATCGATTTGCAGCGATGCCGACCGGTTCGAAGCCTTCTTCGCCTGCAATCGGGCCGTAGCGGAAATCCGTCGCGACCCGCTCGTACGGCTCACCGAATCGGTGCGGATCGACCATTTCACGAAAGGGGTCGACCGTGCGGAAAAGGCCTCGGGCCATGCCGTCAACAAATTGGAATCGCGCTATCAGCAAGCCCTTTACGAATTTCGCGAAGCCCGCAAACGTCCGCAGTACCCCAATGCCAACTCGACGATGCGGCTGACCTACGGACGAGTGCGTGCGTTGAATCCGTCGGACGGCGTGCATTGCGACGCCCGCACGACCATCGCGGGCTATACGGAGAAGTACGACCCGTCGCGCTACGAATTTCGGGTCGACGACCGTATGCGCGAACTGATTGCGGCGGGTGCGTGGGGCCGCTGGAGCGAAAAAGGAACGCTTCCGGTGAACTTCCTGACGAACAATGACATCACGGGCGGCAACTCGGGCAGTCCCGTATTGGACAGTCGCGGACGGTTGGTCGGACTGGCTTTCGACGGCAATCGCGAGTCGATGGCCTGCGACCTCTACTTCCAACCCGACTATGCCCGCACGGTCTGCGTGGACATCCGTTTCGTGCTATGGATCATCGAACAATACGCCGGAGCCGGCCATCTGCTCGATGAAATCGCCTTTGCGAAGTAGATTTGCAGAACATCCGAGCGGAATTATCCCTATATTTGCCCCATCAAGGTAAACCGATTATGAAACAGTTGTTTTACATGCTTCTTTTCGCGGCGGTGGCCCTCCTCCCGTCGTGCGTATCGAAACAGGTGGCCCGGCAGGCCGAGAATCAACGTGATTCGCTCGAAGTCGTGGTCAGCGAAAAGGATTCGCTCATCAATGCCGTCTTTTCGGACATCAATGCCATTTCGGAGAATCTGGCCCTCATCAAATCGCGCGAAAATCTGATCGCCGTATCGGAAACGCCCGAAGGCGGACGCCGTCCGATGGAGGAAATCCGCAACGACATCACCGCCATCGACCGGCTGTTGCAAGAGAACCGTGCGAAGATCGCCTCGTTGCAGTACACCGCAGCCCGACTGCGCAAAGCCAATCTGCATATCGAGGCGTTGGAAAAGACCATCGCCCAGTTGAACATGCAACTGAACGAAAAGACGACCGAGGTCGAACAGATGCGACTCGAACTCGAAAAGAAGGGAATCGAAGTGGCCGAGCTGACCGAACAGGTGCAAGTGGGCCGGGCGCAGGTCGCCCAGTTGAGCGATGAGAAAACCGATTTGGAAAACCAGCTCAACACGGTTTACTACATCGTCGGTTCGGAGAAGGAGTTGCGGGATGCGCAAATCGTCAACAAGCAGGGATTCATCGGTCGCACGCTGACGGTCAACAAGAGCGGCAACATCGAGAGTTTCACCCGAGCCGATTCACGGCTGCTGAACGAAATTCCGGTCGGACACAAACGAGTAACCCTCGTTACGACACACCCCAATGACAGTTACCAACTCATCGTCGATGCCGACAAGACCGTAACCAAATTGGTAATCGACGATCCCGTGCAATTCTGGGAGAGTTCGAAAATTTTGGTCATCAGCTATAAATAGCAAACCGGCCGCTTTTGAAAGCGGGACGAAGACTGCGGATGAACGCCGATAGGCGGGCCTCCGCGGGCGGAGGCTTCGGCCCGCGCGGCTCAAAGAGCCGCTTTTTAGAAACCGATTGTATCCGTAAAGTACTAATAAAATAAGAGAGGCATACACTTGTATGCCTCTTTTATTAATAAACGGAGCAACGCTAATAGATCTATTTAATTAACTTGCGCGGTTTCACCATATTCTCCGGACGGAGCACCTTGTGCAGCTCCTCCTCGCTCATCAACTTGTGCTCCAGCACCAAATCGTAGATTCCCTTGCCTGTCTGCAAGGCCTCTTTCGCCAACATCGTCGAGGTCTCGTAGCCTAAATAGGGATTCAAGGCCGTAACCAAGCCGATACTGTTATAAACCATCCGGCGGCAAACTTCTTCGTTCGCCGTAATGCCGACGATGCACTTCTCGCGCAGCGTGTTCATGGCGTTAATCAACATCTCGATACTCTCGAACAGACTGTGGATGATGATCGGTTCCATCACATTCAGCTCCAGCTGACCGGCTTCGGCTGCGGCCGTAACCGTCAGATCGTTGCCGATGACGCGGAACGCCACCTGATTCACCACCTCCGGAATGACGGGATTCACCTTGCCCGGCATGATGGACGAACCCGGCTGACGCGGCGGCAGATTGATTTCGTTCAATCCGCAGCGCGGCCCCGACGAGAGCAGACGCAGGTCATTGCAGATTTTCGACAACTTCACGGCCAGACGTTTCTGCGCCGACGAATTCATGATGTAAGCGCCCGTATCGCTCGTTGCCTCGATCATGTTGGTCGCCTCGACCAACGGAAGGCCCGTAACCTCGCGCAGATGCTTCGTGCAAAGCGCCGCGTAATCGGGATCGGCATTGATGCCCGTGCCGATAGCCGTCGCCCCCATGTTGATCTCATAAAAGAGCGTCATGTTGGTCTCCAAACGAGCAATCTCCTCGGTCAGCGTCGTGGCGTAAGCCTCGAACTCCTGCCCGAGCGTCATGGGCACGGCATCCTGCAACTGCGTGCGGCCCATCTTGATGATGTGGGCGAACTCGCTTCCCTTGGCATGGAAAGCGGCGATCAGCTCGCGCAAAGCCGCAATCAGCTTCTCGATGCTGCGCACTAACGCGATGCGCGTAGCCGTAGGATAAGCATCATTGGTCGATTGCGACAGGTTGACATGATTGTTCGGATGACAATAGGCGTATTCGCCCTTCTCGTGGCCCAGCAGCTCCAGCGCCCGATTGGCGATGACCTCGTTGGCATTCATATTCGTCGAAGTGCCGGCTCCGCCCTGCACCATATCGACGACGAAATGTTCGTGCAACTTGCCTTCGCGCAACTCCCCGCACGCGGCGATGATGGCATCGGCAATCTTCGGATCAAGCAGCCCCAGTTCGCGGTTGGCCATAGCGGCCCCCTGCTTGACATCGGCCAAAGCACGGATGAACTCGGGAAAGAAGTTGAGCCGCACGCGGCTGATGTGAAAATTCTCGACGGCCCGCATGGTCTGCACCCCGAAATAGTATTCGACGGGAATCTCCATTTCGCCCAGCAGGTCGTGTTCGCGACGGGTCTTACCCGACAACGGCCCATTCAGCATGTTTTCCATAATCCAATCAATCGTTTATTTCACTGTTGTTCTACACAAAGGTAACACTTTCGCCCCGATTCGCGAACGAATCCGCTGAAATTCTTTCATTCGCGCCGTCGAATCGCCTGCGGCACCGTAGCCGGAAGGCCATCTGCCGAGACAAAATAAGTATAAATACGTATCCGCACGGAACAAAAAACGGCTAATTTTGAACATCAAAATGGCGGCTTCGCCCGATCCTGCGGGACGTCGCCGCATCCGCAACGACGAAATAATTCAAATACAAACAGTTATGGTTGATATTTTTGCCCGTCTCGAAAAAAATGCGGGCGGCCCGATCGGCCAATACATGGCCTACGCCCACGGATACTATGCTTTCCCGAAATTGGAGGGCGAGATCGGTCCTCACATGCGTTTCCGCGGTAAGGAGATGCTCAACTGGAGTCTGAACAACTATTTAGGGCTGGCCAACCACCCCGAAGTCCGCAAAGCCGATGCCGAGGGTGCCGCCCAGTTCGGCATGGCCGCTCCGATGGGGGCCCGCATGATGAGCGGTCAGACCGTCTATCACGAACAACTCGAACGCGAACTGGCCGCATTCGTCGGCAAGGAGGATGCGTTCCTGCTCAACTTCGGGTATCAGGGCATGATTTCGATCATCGACTGCCTGCTGACGCCGCGCGACGTCGTGGTCTACGATGCCGAAGCCCACGCCTGCATCATCGACGGTCTGCGTCTGCACAAGGGCAAACGATTCGTGTTCGGACACAACGACATGGAGTCGCTACGCCTGCAACTGAAGCACGCGACCGAACTGGCCGATGAACAGAACGGCGGCGTGCTGGTCATCACCGAAGGCGTATTCGGCATGAAGGGCGATTTGGGCAAACTCGACGAAATCGTCGCACTGAAAAAGGACTTCACGTTCCGCCTGCTCGTCGACGATGCGCACGGATTCGGCACGATGGGCGAAGGCGGTCGCGGTACGGCCTCGCATTTCGGTGTGGTCGATGGCGTCGATGTCCTCTTCAACACCTTCGCCAAGTCGATGGCCGGCATCGGAGCATTCGTCAGCGGCCCGCGCTGGCTCATCAACCTCTTCCGCTACAACATGCGTTCGCAGCTTTACGCCAAATCGCTGCCGATGCCGATGGTCATCGGTGCGCTGAAACGCTTGGACTTGATCCGCAATCATCCCGAATTCCAACAGAAGCTGTGGGAGATCGTCCGTGCCTTGCAGAGCCAACTGAAAGAGAACGGATTCGACATCGGCGTAACGAACTCGCCGGTAACGCCGGTCTTCATGAAGGGCGGCATTCAGGAGGCGACGAATTTGGTGGTCGACTTGCGCGAAAATCACGGCATTTTCTGCTCGATTGTCATCTACCCTGTCATTCCGAAGGGCGAAATCATCCTGCGTGTCATCCCGACAGCGGCCCACACGTTAGAAGATGTCAAGGTAACGATCGAAGCTTTCAAATCGGTACGCGACAAACTCGAAAGCGGCTATTACGCTTCGATGCCCATTCCGGCCCGCGCCGACGAAGGGTTCAAAGTCCGTTAATTTACGGGGCGCGACGGAGCGGAGGGAAGGCTTAAAATCTCCGTACTGTCTCACAATTCGTACCAATCAATAAAAAAGCGGGTCGTCTGAAAATCAGACGACCCGCTTCGCTTTGCATCCTCATAAACCGTTTAGCCGGATGCGCCCTCCGATTCATTCATCGTTTCGGGGCTATTTCATCTCCACTTTATAGGGGCAATACATGAGGATTCCCTCCTGCGAAAGCGCCTCGCGCATCCGCTCGTAGTCCTTCGTCAGAATGCCCAGTTGTGAACATTTGATCTTCGCGCGAACCTGCGCATTCAACGAAGCCAAAATGGCTGCGAACCCTTCGGGTTGCTCCACTTGCTCCGTTACCCGATACTCGTCGCCCAATTCAGCCTTGTCGGCAGCCAACGCGATAGCCGCTTTCAGCCCGCCGAAATCGTCGATCAGACCGATTCCTTTGGCATCGTCGCCCGACCAGACCCGTCCGCCGGCAATATCCAGCACATGGTCGATCGCCAGATTCCGACCGTTCGCCACGTTGGTCGTGAAGGTTTCGTAAACCTTGTCCACGCTCCGCATCGACGCGGCACGCTGCGTCGCAGTCAACGGGTTCACCATCGAAACGCTTGCCGAGGCATTGCTCCGCACGCCATCGACCGTGATGCCCAACTTGTCGGTCAGCGCATCGTGAAGATTGAACATCAAGCCGAATACACCGATCGAACCCGTCAAAGTCATCCGGTCGGCCACGATTACATCGGCCGGGCACGAAATATAGTAACCGCCGCTCGCAGCATAACCGCCCATCGAGACGATCACCGGTTTTTCGGCCTTCAACAACTCCATTTCGCGCCAGATCAAGTCCGAAGCCAGCGCACTGCCACCCGGCGAGTTCACACGCAGCACAACGGCCGCAATATCTTCATTCTTGCGGACTTCCGACAACTTGCGAGCCAGCGTGTTGCCATAAATATCCCCGTCGGAGCCCTCGCCGTCGACGATCGTACCGTCGGCATAGACGATAGCCACCTGCGGTGCGGAAAGATGTTTTACATCGGCCGACAACTGCGAAGCATAGTCGCCCAACGTAACGTAGTTGTACGTGCCGTCCTCGTTTGTCTCAACACCCAATTCGGCGAAAACATCGTCCATCTGGTCTTCATAGAGCAACGAATCGACGAATCCCTTTTCGAGCGCCTCTTCGGGCAGTACGACCTGCAGTTCGTCGGTCATCCGCTGCAAAGCGTCGTAGTCGATGCCGCGCGCCTCGGCCACCTTCGACGAAAGATTTTTCCACATCGAGTTGACCAGCTGCTGCATCTGCTCGCGGTTGGCAGGCGACATCTTGTCGAGGATATAGGGTTCGACGGCGCTCTTGTATTTGCAGACCGTAGGACGGAACACTTCGGCTTTGACGCCCAATTTGTCCAACAGCCCTTTGAAGAACATCAACTCTTGGGAAAGGCCCATCCAATCCATGGCGCCCTGCGGCTGAAGATAGATCTTGTCGGCCGCCGAAGCCAGATAATACCCGCCCTGGCCGTAGCCCTCGTTGTACGACACGATGAATTTGCCGCTCTCCTTGAATCCGACGAGCGCTTCGCGCAACTCTTCGAGCACAGCGAGGCTTTCGACACCGCCCGTACCGTTCATACGCAAATAGATTCCCTCGATTCGGTCATCGGTAGCCGCAGCGTCGATTGCGCACAAGGCCTTATAAAGAGGCAACTGCGGTGTTTTGCTCATCGACATGAAGTCAAAACCGGCCATCGGATCGGTCGAAGGCGCATCGGTCAACGTCTCGGCCAAGTCGATTTTCAGAATGGAATTCGAAGGAACGACGATCGGTTCGCTTCCGCCCATCACCGCGACGATGCCGATCAACACGATGATCCACAGGAAGAACGACAGCACGGATCCCACCACGAAAGCGAGCAATCCGGCCAAAAAAGTTTTGAAAAAGTTCATAACAATACGCATTTACGTTATTTTCCTGCTACAAAGATAATCATTAATTTTTGATTTTCAAAAAATATATATCGAAACTCAATATTTTATTAACTGGTACAGGTCGAATCGTTATCGGGCAAAATGGTCGGCAGCAAAGAAATCATTGAAAAGTATTCAAAACATTCTACCGCATAAGGAACTGCTTCCAAAAGTGGCGGGGCGAAGACTGCGGAGTGAACGCCGTAGGCGGGCCTCCGCGAGCGGAGGCTTCGGCCCGCGCGGCCCATCGGGCCGCATTATCATTACCGCACCGTTTTCGGGGAAAGCAGTCGGAAGCGAAGATGTCATTCGAGAGAAAAACGAACGATCTACCGCATCACGAACCGCTTTCAAAAGCGGCGTACATGTAAATAAAAAATCCGGACAGAGGGAACTCCGTCCGGATGAGTATGAATCGAATAGTTGCAACGAACTATCGCTTCTGCAACCGACGAAACGACAAGTCATTACCCTACCGCTGCCGTCGATGCAAGCAGAACGACGATTCTCGTCCTTACATTTTCTTGCCGACGTTCGTCTTTTTGGCAGCTTTCGGAGCAGCGGCCTTGGCCGTCGTTGCTTTCGGTGCTTTGGGAGCCTTCGGAGCTGCGGCCTTGGCGGGTGCAGCCTTCTTCTTGGTCTCGCCCTCGACTACCGTAGCCTCTTCGACGGCATCCGTCGTCGATTTCTTGCGCGAACGACGCGTCTTGGGTTTCGCTTCAGCGGCAGCCGTCGGCGTAATGCCCAACGTATAGGCCTCGTTGAAATCGACGAACTCGATGATGCACATGTCGGCACCGTCCCCGAGACGGAAACCCGTCTTCAAGATGCGGGTATAACCGCCCGGACGCTCGGCGATTTTCGGAGCGATCGTACGGAACAGCTCCGTAACAGCCTCTTTCTGTTTGAGGTACGAGAATACGACACGGCGTGAATGCGTGGTATCCTCCTTGGCCTTCGTTACCAACGGCTCTACGAACTGCCGTACCGCCTTGGCCTTGGCTACGGTCGTCTCGATGCGTTTGTGCAGAATCAACGACGACGCCATGTTCGAAAGCAACGCTTTGCGATGGCCCGCCTGACGACCGAGGTGGTTGAAATTCTTATTGTGTCTCATAAATTAGTCTTTGTCAAGTTTGTAGATTGATACGTCCATGCCGAACTTCAAATTCAGGGAGGCCAGCAACTCGTCCAACTCCGTCAACGATTTCTTACCGAAGTTGCGGAATTTGAGCAGGTCGCTGCGGTTGAGCTTCACGAGGTCGCCCACCGTATCCACGTCGGCCGCTTTCAAGCAGTTCAGAGCACGGACGCTCAAGTCCTGATCCGAGAGCTTGGTTTTGAGCAACTGACGCATGTGCAGCACATCCTCGTCGAACTCCTCGGCACCGCTGTTGTCCTCCATGTTGACGGTGATCTTCTCGTCGGAGAAGAGCATGAAGTGCTGAATAAGGATTTTGGCAGCCTCTTTCAACGCCTCCTTGGGATGAATCGACCCGTCGGTAGTGATTTCCAGATTCAGCTTCTCGTAGTCCGTACGCTGCTCGACACGGTAGTCCTCCCGCGTGTACTTCACGTTCTTGATGGGCGTGAAGATCGAGTCGATCGGCAACGTACCGAATTCGCAGTCGGCAGGCTTGTTCTCCTCAGCGGGCACATAGCCGCGGCCTTTGCCGATGGTCAAGACCATCTGCATTTTGGTGCCGGGAGCCAAGTGGCAGATCACCAAATCGGGATTCAACACCTTGAAGGACGACAGATAATTCGAGATATAACCGGCAGTCAGCTCCGTTACACCCGCGACGTTAATGGAGACCTTCTCGGCATCCTGATTGTCGACAGTGCGAATAAGACGAACCTGCTTCAGATTGAGGATGATGTGCAACATATCCTCCATCACACCGGGGATGGCGGCAAACTCGTGATCGACACCGGCGACCTTGACCGTCGTGATGGCGTAACCCTCCAACGAGGAGAGCAGCACACGACGCAAAGCGTTACCGACAGTCATTGCGAATCCGGGTTCCAACGGTCGGAATTCGAACTTTCCGAACGAGGAGGTGGATTCGAGCATAATAACCTTCTCAGGTTTCTGGAATGCTAATATTGCCATAATGCGTGAATGGATTTTTAATGACTACTTCGAGTACAACTCGACGATAAGCTGTTCCTTGATGTTCTCCGGAATCTCTTCGCGTTCGGGTTTCTGAAGGAATTTGCCGCTCATAGTAGCATTGTCCCACTCCAACCAAGCATAGCGGCTGCGGCCGCCGGCCAGCGATTCGGTAATCACTTCGAGGCTCTTCGATTTTTCGCGAACCGACACCACATCGCCCGCACGCAGCGAGTACGACGGGATATTGACCACCGAGCCGTTGACGCAGATATGACGGTGCGAAACGAGCTGACGGGCTGCGGCGCGTGTCGGAGCGATGCCCAGACGGTAAACCACATTGTCGAGACGGCACTCGAGCAGTTTCAACAGGTTCTCACCCGTGATACCGCCCATGCGGGCAGCCTGCTCGTAAGTACGCGAGAACTGCTTCTCCAGCAGACCGTAGGTATATTTGGCCTTCTGTTTTTCGCTCAACTGCGTACCGTACTCCGACACCTTCTTGCGTTTGCGTGCCAGACCGTGCTGTCCGGGGGGAACGTTGCGTTTTTCAAGCACCTTATCCGCGCCGTAAATAGCTTCGCCGAATCTCCGGGCGATTTTCGATTTCGGTCCTATGTATTTTCCCATTGTTTTACAGTTTTATTAAATTGCAATTCCTTTATTCATTGCATCATAGATGCCATGATCGGGTAAAGTAAGTTTTTGAATCATCCTGCCGGAACGTTCGGATTATACGCGACGGCGGTTGGGAGCACGGCAACCGTTGTGCGGCAGCGGCGTAACGTCGATGATCTCCATCACCTCGATGCCGGCGCCGTGGATGGTGCGCACAGCCGACTCGCGACCGGCACCCGGACCCTTGACATAAACTTTCACCTTGCGCAGGCCCATGTCGTAAGCGACCTTCGCGCAATCGGCAGCCGACGTCTGGGCTGCATAAGGCGTATTCTTCTTCGAACCACGGAAGCCCATCTTACCGGCCGACGACCAGCTGATGACATCGCCCACCTCGTTGGTGATGGTGATGATGACGTTGTTGAAAGTGGAGTGGACATAGGCATTGCCCAACGCTCCGACCTTAACAACCTTTTTCTTGACTGTACCAGTTTTCTTTGCCATAATTCTCTAAAGATTACTTTGTTGCCTTTTTCTTGTTTGCGACCGTCTTCTTCTTTCCCTTGCGAGTGCGGGCGTTGTTCTTGGTCGACTGACCGCGAACCGGAAGACCCAGACGGTGACGGATGCCCCGGTAGCAACCGATGTCCATCAGTCGTTTGATGTTCAACTGGACAAGCGAACGGCACTCGCCTTCGACCTTGATGCCCATATCGGCAATCGTCGAACGGATCGCACCGACCTGTGCATCGCTCCACTCCTCCACTTTGAGGTCATAGCTGATGCCAGCCTTGTCGAGAATCATGCGGGCCGTCGAGCGACCGATACCGTAGATATAGGTCAGACCGATCTCGCCCCGCTTGTTTTTAGGTAAATCTACACCGACTATACGTGCCATAAATTTCTTTCTTCTTTAATTAACCGTTGAAACACTATCCCTGTCGCATTTTGAACTTGGGATTCTTCTTGCAGATCACGTAAAGTTTGCCCTTACGCTTCACAATCTTGCAATCCTCGCTTCGCTTCTTGATGGATGCTTTTACTTTCATGGTTTTTCAAGCGTTTGGTTATTTGTACCTGAAAGAGATGCGACCCTTCGTAAGATCGTAGGGGGTCATCTCCACTTTCACTTTATCCCCGGGCAGGATTTTGATGTAGTGCATCCGCATCTTGCCGGAGATGTGGGCGGTGAGCACGTGGCCGTTGTCCAATTCGACGCGGAACATCGCATTGGAGAGGGCCTCGATGATCGTCCCGTCCCGTTCGATAGCTGCTTGTTTTGCCATAGAGTTTTCTTAATTTACCAATTTACTTGTTCAATCGCTTGCTCGATGATGCCGAAATCCGTCAGTACATCGGGGCCGTTCTTGCGGATCGCCACTGCGAACTCGAAGTGAGCCGCCGGCTTGCGGTCGCGCGTGCGGACCGTCCAGCCATCGCGTTCGAAAACGACCGCTTTGTTACCCATCGTAATCATCGGTTCGATGCAGATGACCATCCCTTCCTTCAAGAGCGGGCCTCTGCCTCGTGCGCCGTAGTTGGGGACGCCCGGGTCTTCGTGCATTTTCCGACCCAATCCGTGTCCCTCCAGCTCGCGCACCACGCCGTAGCCGAAACTTTCGGCATACTCCTGCACGGCCGCCGAAATATCGCCCACGCGATTTCCGGCCTTGGCCTGTGCCGTACCCTTATAAAGAGCCTCTTTGGTAACCTCCAGCAATTTCCGCGCTTCGTCGGAAATCGCTCCCACGGCGAACGTATACGCCGAATCACCAACAAACCCCTTCATAAACGTACATAAATCGACCGATACGATGTCTCCTTCCTTGATGACGGTCTTATCCGTAGGAATCCCGTGAACCACCTGTTCGTTGACCGAAATGCAGGTCGCGGCAGGATAGCCTTCGTATCCGATTTGAGGAGGAATCGCCCCGTTGGAACGGATGAAATCTTCGGCGATCTTATCCAGCTCTTTGGTCGTAACGCCGGGCTTGATGTGGCGACCCACTTCAGCCAGCGTCTTCGACACGAGCAGGCAATTCTCGCGAAGCAGCTCGATCTCCTCGTCCGTCTTCAGATAAATCATACTGATTTATGCGGTTCAGTTTTCTTATTCGTAAATTAATAAAACTTCGACAACCGATCCTAATGACGACCCTGAATGCGGCCCGTCTTCATCAGACCGTCGTAGTGGCGCATCAACAGGTAGCTTTCTATCTGTTTGAGAGTGTCGAGCACCACGCCGACCATAATCAACAGCGACGTACCGCCGTAGAAGTAGGCGAACTCCTGCTGAATGCCCAAGAACTTCATCGCCAAAGCGGGCAGAATGGCCACGATAGCGAGGAAGAACGAGCCCGGAAGCGTAATGCGCGTCATGATGGTGTCAATGTAGTTCACGGTCTGCTTGCCCGGTTTCACACCCGGGATGAAGCCGCCGTTGCGCTTCATGTCATCGGCCATCATTTGAGGGTTGATGATGATCGCCGTATAGAAATAGGTGAAGGCGATCACCAGCACTGCGAGCGTAAAGTTGTACCAGAACCCCGTTACGTTGCTGAAGGTGGCAGCCGTACTGGAGAACAGAGCCGGAACGAACATCAGCGCCTGCGCGAAGATGATGGGCATTACGTTGGCCGCATTCATCTTGAGCGGGATGTACTGACGCACGCCGCCGTACTGTTTGTTACCGACGATACGTTTCGCATACTGCACAGGCACCTTGCGGACGGCCTGTACCAAAGCAATCGTCGCCATGAAGACGAGGAAGAGCAGCACGATTTCGAAGATCAGCATAATCATGTTGCCGGAAGCCGTCTGCAAACGGGCGTTGACCTCGGCCAACAGCGAGTGCGGCAGACGGGCCACGATACCGATCATGATAATCAACGAAATACCGTTGCCGATTCCCTTGTCGGTGATCTTTTCGCCGAGCCACATGATGAACATGGTGCCCGCAATCAGAATCACCGTCATCATGCAGACGGTGCCGAACGAGTTGCCGTAAACGAATGCTCCGGGCGCTTGGTGATAAAGGTTGGCGATGTAAGCCGGCCCTTGGAGTACGAGCACGGCGATCGTCAGAAAGCGCGTCCATTGATTCATCTTGCGGCGGCCGCTCTCACCCTCCTTCTGCATTTTCTGGAAATACGGAATCATCATACCCATCAACTGGATGACGATCGAAGCGGTGATGTACGGCATAACTCCGAGCGCAAAGATAGCAGCATTGCCAAATGCACCGCCAGAGAAAACATTCAACAGGCCCAGCAGGCCGTTCTGTTCCAACTGGTTGGCATACTGCGACCCCTCGCCCAGCGCGTTGGGGTCGATGCCCGGAATGACCACGAAACTGCCCAGACGATAGATGAGCAGCAGCCCGATCGTGTACAAGACACGTTTGCGCAGCTCCTCGATCTTATAGATGTTCTTGAGCGTTTCGACGATTTTTTTGTTGGTCGCCAAAAGAGCGATAACCGCTAAAAAGACGATACCGACAATCAAATACTGATTCATAATTTTCGGTTTCTAAGAATCTTACAGTTTTTCGACGCTGCCGCCGGCTGCCGTGATGGCGGCCTCGGCGCTCTTCGAGAATGCGTGAGCCTTGACGGTCAGCGCTTTGGTAACCGAGCCGTTGCCCAGAATCTTCACCTTGTCGTTCGACGAGATGAAACCGGCAGCGATGAGGGTCTCGATATTGATTTCGGCGAGCTGCTTCTTGGCGGCCAGCTCCTCGAGCGTAGCGAGGTTGATCGCCTTGAATTCCACGCGCTTCAGATTCGTGAAGCCGAATTTCGGCAAACGGCGCTGCAGCGGCATCTGACCGCCTTCGAAGCCTAACTTGCGCGAATAGCCCGAACGCGACTGGGCACCCTTATGACCGCGGGTAGCCGTACCGCCGTGCCCCGAACCGGCACCGCGACCGATACGTTTGTCGTGGTGCGTTGCACCCTTTGCGGGTTTGAGATTATTGAGTTCCATGGATATACGTCTATTGAAGGTTGAACTTATTTTACCTCCTCGACTTTCACGAGGTGCTTTACACGTGCGAGCATGCCCTTGATAATAACCGAGTCTTCGTGCTCAACGCTCGCATTGATACGCTTCAGACCCAGTGCATCGAGGTTGCGGCACTGACGCGCCGTAGCACCGATACGACTTTTGATCTGGGTGATTTTCAATCTTGCCATTTCGTTTCAGATATTAACCGTTAAACACCTTGTCCATCGAGATGCCGCGCAAACGGGCGAAGCTGTGCGCATCGCGCAGTTCACAGAGTGCGCCGATGGTCGCTTTGACGAGGTTGTGGGGGTTCGACGAGCCCTTGCTCTTGGCGAGCACGTTCTTCACGCCCACCGACTCCAGCACGGCACGCATGGCACCGCCGGCGATGATACCGGTACCGGGAGCGGCCGGACGGATCATCACGAGCGAACCGCCGTAACGAAGTTCCTGCTTATGAGGGATGGTCCCATTAATGACCGGAATTTTAATAAGGTTTTTCTTGGCATCCTCCACGCCTTTGGCGATGGCGGCCTGTACTTCGGAGGCCTTGCCCAGACCGTAACCGACGACGCCGTCCTCGTTGCCCACGACGACGATCGCCGAGAAACTGAAGGTGCGACCGCCCTTCGTTACCTTCGTAACACGCTGAATGCTGACGAGCCGATCTTTCAGCTCCAAGTCGCTCGTGCGTACTTTCTTGATATTGGTATTTGCCATTTCCGTTAGAATTTAAGTCCGCCTTCGCGTGCTGCTTCGGCCAGCTGTTTGACTCTTCCGTGATACAGATAACCGTTGCGATCGAACGCCACGGTCTGAATGCCTTTGGCGGCAGCGCGTTCGGCAGCCAGTTTGCCGACCAACGCGGCGACTTCGCACTTGGTCTTGCCGGCAGCTGCTTCGGCGACCTCCTTGTCGAGCGACGAAGCCGTAGCCAGCGTCGTGCCGGCCGCATCGTCGATGAACTGCACGTAGATCTGTTTGTTGCTGCGGAAGACCGTCATGCGGGGATGCTCGGGCGTACCGTTCACGATTTTACGGATACGCATCTTGATGCGCTCTCTTCTTTCTATCTTGTTCAGTGACATAACTTCAGACTATTTACTATTTAGCACCTGCAGATTTGCCCGCCTTGCGACGCAGTTGTTCGCCGACGAACTTGATACCCTTGCCCTTGTAGGGTTCCGGCTTACGCAGCGAGCGGAGTTTGGCAGCCACCTGTCCGATCAGCTGTTTGTCGCACGATTTGAGCGTTACGATCGGGTTGCCCTTCTTCTCCGTAACCGCCGTAGCCGTTACTTCGGGAGGAAGCATTACATACGTATCGTGCGAATAGCCGAGGCTCATTTCGAGGATGTTGCCTTTGACTTCTGCCTTGAAGCCGACGCCGACCAGCTCCTGCTGGATTTCATAGCCCTTCGACACACCGATGACCATGTTGTTGATCAACGCACGATAGAGACCGTGCAACGAACGGTGGCGAGGCTGATTGGTGGGGCGCGTTACGAGAACGGCGGGGATTTCCTTGCCCGTGTGAGCTTCCGTGTGCGTACCGACCTCTACCTTGATATCCGAATCGACTTTCTGATTCAGCGTCCCGAGTGGCCCTTTCACGCTTACCACGTTGTCGGCCGATACCGTAACGGTAACGCCGGCAGGCAAGTTTACAGGTAATTTACCAATTCTTGACATTTTTATTAGTTTGTTTAGTTGCTAATCACGGTTAGTTTACGGGAATGCCGACGCCGCTGCTAATAAACATAGCACAATACTTCGCCGCCCACATTCTCCTTGCGCGCCTGGGCGTCGGTCATGATTCCCTTCGAGGTCGAGAGGATGGCGATACCCAAGCCGTTGAGTACGCGGGGCATATCCGAAACCGAAGCATAACGGCGCAAACCCGGACGGCTGACGCGTTTCAGGTTCTTGATGGCGTTGCACTTCGTAGCAGCATCCCACTTGAGCGCGATTTTGATGGTCGGGTGGCCCTTCTCATCGGCATCGAACTTGTAAGCGAGGATGTAGCCCTGCTCATAGAGAATCTTCGTGATCTCCTGTTTGATTTTGGAACCGGGAGCTTCAACCACTTTGTGGTTGGCTTTCACCGCATTTCTAATTCTGGTCAGAAAGTCCGCAATAGGATCAGTCATAACGAATAAAGAATTAAAAAGTAAAAATTAAATTTTGTTAACTATTTTTCCATCAGCGGATTGCACGAATTTTTCCGCACAACCACCTCCGTTTTTTTCTGTTTCACCGATGCTTTACGCACCCGTAAATCGCGCAAATATACGCAATTAAATCCAATAAAACAAGGAACGTCCCTGTTTTTCGGAATGTTTCTACACGGACAAGGTTAGCCTACCTTTTCGGCAGCTAACGCCCTTCCGTGGTTTATCGGAAAATGCCGGACTTTTCGAAACGCCCCACATATCGGGAAGTTACCGCTTGCAGCGGCACTTTCCCCGATACTGCGACGTATCTACAACGGGTTCGGCACCCGTATCATCATCTTCTGCGGCGGTCGGAAGCCTTTTTTAGCCGTGATTATATACTCTCATTTACCAACGTCTCGGCCCTGTTTGCAAATCCGACTGCCGTTCCTCGCGGCCTCGGGCCGCGTTTGCAAATTTGCCCCCCAAACCCCGCCTTGGCGGGGACTTCGGTCGGGATGCCGAAACAAATCGAGTTCCCGAGCCGTTGGTACATAGAAGTAAGTAATTGCTTTTTCAGCTTTCGGGCCCCGGACGTTACCGGCCCCCTCCGCATGCCGACACTACCAGCTGGCTTTCTTCACGCCCGGAATCAAGCCCTTCGAAGCCATTTCGCGGAACTGAATACGGCTGATACCGAACTGGCGGATATAGCCCTTCGGACGACCCGTAATTTTGCAGCGATTGTGCTGGCGAATAGGATTGGAGTTGCGGGGCAGCTTCGACAAGGCGATCCAAGCCTCCTCGTGATCCATCTCACCGCTTTTCACTTTGGCAGCGATCTCTTCGCGTTTGTGGGCATAGCGGTTGGCGAGTTTCAGACGCTTCACCTCGCGAGCCTTCATTGATTCTTTTGCCATAGCTTAGTTCTTTTTAGCGTTTTTGAAAGGAAGGCCGAATTCGCGGAGCAGCGCATACGCCTCTTCGTCGGTCTTGGCCGAGGTTACGAAGGTGATCTCCATACCGAAAATCTTGGTGATCTTGTCGATGTCGATTTCGGGGAAGATGATCTGTTCGGTAATGCCGAGGGTATAGTTGCCCTGACCGTCGAACTTCTCGTTGATTCCCTTGAAATCGCGGATACGCGGCAGTGCGACAGCGACCAGACGCTCCAAGAACTCGTACATCTTCGCATCGCGCAACGTTACGCGCACGCCGATGGGCATGCCCTTACGCAGTTTGAAGTTCGAAATATCCTTGCGCGAACGAGTCTGCACGGCTTTCTGACCTGCAATCTGGGTCAATTCGGCTTCGGCCACGTCGATGAGTTTCTTGTCGGCGACGGCCTGACCCATACCCTGATTGATGACGATTTTCTGGAGTTTGGGGCACTGCATGATGCTCGAGTACCCGAACTCTTTCATAAGGGCAGGAACGATCTGCTCCTTATACTGTGTCTTGAGTGTAGGAACGTATGCCATTATTTGATCTCCTCCCCTGATTTTTTAGCGTAACGAACTAATTTGCCTTTTTCGTCGAGTTTGCGCCCCACTTTGGTCGGTTTGCCGCTTTTGGGATCGAGGACGAGCATGTTCGAAATATGAATCGGAGCTTCCTTTTCGACGATGCCGCCCTGCGGGTTCTGCGCATTGGGTTTGGTAGCCTTCTTCACGAGGTTGACCCCTTCGACGATGGCGCGCTGCTTGTCGACCTCGACCTTCAGGACTTTGCCCTGCTTGCCTTTGTTGTCGCCGGCAATGACCTGCACCATATCCCCTTTCTTAATATGTAATTTCATAGACGGTTGTTGTTTTAACATTACAATACTTCGGGTGCGAGGGAGATGATCTTCATGTATTGGTCGCGCAACTCGCGCGCTACGGGACCGAAGATACGCGTACCGCGAATTTCACCCTGATTGTTCAACAGTACCACGGCATTGTCGTCGAAACGGATGTACGAACCGTTGGCACGTCTGATCTCCTTGGTCGTACGCACGACGACCGCCTTCGATACCGAGCCCTTCTTGATGTCGCCCGAAGGGGTAGCGCTCTTGACCGAAACGACGATCTTGTCGCCGATGGACGCATAGCGGCGTTTGGTACCGCCCAACACCCGGATGCAAAGGACCTCCTTCGCACCGCTGTTGTCAGCTACTACGAGTCTACTTTCCTGTTGTATCATAACTACTTAGCTCTTTCAATGATTTGTACTAATCTCCAACGCTTCGTCTTGCTCAGCGGGCGCGTCTCCATGATGCGGACGGTGTCGCCCTCCTTGCAAGTCTCGTCCAAAGACTCGGCGACGAACTTGGTCGTCTTGTTGACGAACTTGCCATAGATCGGGTGCTTCACCTTGCGGGCTACGGCAACCACAATGGTTTTCGCCATTTTGTTGCTGACAACCACTCCGATACGCTCTTTTCTCAGATTTCTTTCCATAGTCGTGTCAATTATTTAGCGTTTCTTTGACGCAGAATTGTCAGCATACGAGCTATATCTCTGCGGTTTTTCTTGATGATGGAGGGATTCTCGACCGGCGAGACGGCATGTTGCACCTTCAGTTTCGCCAACTGGGCCTTTTCGGCGGCGATGCGCTCCACGAGGTCTTTGGTCGCAATATCCTTGATTTCTGCACTTTTCATCTTGCGGTTCCCTTAAATTGTGGTTTCGACGTAATCACGTCTTACGATAAATTTGGTAGTGATCGGCAGTTTCTGGGCACCCAGACGCAGGGCTTCCTGAGCCACTGCCAAAGGCACGCCCTCTGCCTCGAAGAGAATGCGACCCGGCGTTACGGGGGCTACGAATCCTTCGGGATTACCTTTACCTTTACCCATACGCACCTCGGCAGGCTTTTTCGTGATGGGTTTATCGGGGAAGATGCGGATCCACAACTGGCCTTCACGCTTCATGTAACGGGTGATGGCCTGACGTGCCGCCTCGATCTGACGACCCGTGATCCACGTCGATTCGAGTGCCTTGATGGCGAACGATCCGTATGCAAGTTGGTTACCTCTTTGAGCCAAACCCTTCATACGGCCCTTCTGCATTCTTCTGAATTTTGTCTTTTTCGGCTGTAACATGTTCGTTTTGCTTTAAGAAGTCCGACTTACTTGTTATTGTTGCGACGGCGTCCGCCCCGACGGTCTCCGCGATCGCCACGGCCGCCGCGACGTTCGCCGCGCTCGCCCGAGAACGACTGTGCCGAAGCGCCTGCGATTTCGAAGAGGTCGCGTTTGCCGTAAACCGTACCCTCGCAGATCCAGACCTTCACGCCTAAGATACCTACCTTGGTGAGCGCCTCGGTCAGGCTGTAATCGATGTCGGCACGGAACGTATGCAACGGAATACGACCCTCTTTGACCGTCTCCGTACGAGCCATTTCGGCGCCGCCGACACGGCCGGAAACCTGAACTTTGATACCTTCGGCGCCCATGCGCATCGTCGAAGCAACAGCGGTCTTCACCGCACGGCGGAACGACACGCGGCCTTCCAACTGACGGGCGATGTTCTGGCCCACGATGACGGCATCCACCTCGGGACGCTTCACCTCGAAGATATTGATCTGAATCTCCTTGCCGGTGAGTTTCTTCAACTCCTCTTTCAGTTTGTCGACCTCTTGGCCGCCTTTGCCGATGATGATGCCCGGACGAGCGGTCGAAATGGTAACCGTAACCAGCTTCAGCGTGCGCTCGATGATGATTTTCGAGATGCTTGCCTTCTGAAGACGGACATTCAGATATTTGCGGATCTTGGCATCCTCGACCAATTTGTCGGAGAAGTTCTTGCCGCCGAACCAGTTGGAGTCCCAACCGCGGGTGATCCCGAGTCGATTTGCTATCGGATTAACTTTCTGTCCCATCTGATTACTTGTTTTCTACGGTTACCAATTTGTCGACCACGATCGTTACGTGGTTCGAACGTTTGCGAATGCGATGCGCGCGACCCCGCGGAGCGGCTTGAATGCGTTTCAGCATACGGCCTCCGTCGACGAACACCTCTTTCACGCAAAGAGCGGTGCTCTCGAGGCTTTCGCCCTCGTTCTTGGCCTCCCAGTTGGCGATCGCCGACTTGAGGAGCTTCTCCATACGGATCGATGCCTCCTTTTTCGAGTAACGGAGGATGCCCAGCGCCTTGTTGATCTCCACGCCGCGGATGATGTCGGCCACCAAGCGCATCTTACGGGGAGAGGTCGGGCAATCGCGCAGAACGGCTATTGCCTTCTGCTTCTTTTCAGCCTTGATTTTCTCGGCTCTATTTGCTTTTCTTGCACCCATTTTCTACCTATTTTTTCTTGTTACCTGCGTGGCCGCGGAAGTTGCGCGTAGGAGCGAACTCGCCGAGTTTGTGCCCTACCATATTTTCCGTAACGTAGACCGGAATGAACTTGTTTCCGTTATGCACGGCAATCGTCTGCCCGACGAATTCGGGCGAAATCATACTTGCGCGCGACCAAGTTTTGATGACCGATTTCTTGTTGCTTTCGGCCTGAGCGGAAACTTTCGCTTCGAGCTTCGGGTCGATATACGGTCCTTTTTTCAATGAACGGCTCATTATGTACTCTTTTTAATTATTTTTTCTTACGGGAAATAATAAATTTCGAGGTCGTCTTCTTCGGGTTGCGCGTCTTGTAACCCTTAGCCAACAGACCCTTGCGCGAACGGGGATGACCGCCGGAAGCACGGCCTTCGCCACCACCCATCGGGTGATCGACCGGGTTCATGACGACACCACGGTTGTGGGGACGGCGACCCAGCCAACGTTCACGACCGGCCTTGCCCGAGCTTTCGAGGTTGTGGTCGATGTTCGACACGACACCCACCGTAGCGCGGCAAGTTACGAGTACCATACGAGTCTCACCCGAAGGCAGCTTGATGATGGCGAATTTGCCTTCGCGTGCCAGCAGTTGAGCATACGAACCGGCGGAACGGGCGATCGCTGCGCCTTGGCCGGGGTAGAGTTCGATATTGTGGATGACCGTACCGAGCGGAATATCGCTCAAAAAGAGCGTGTTGCCCACTTCGGGAGCAGCTGTTGCGCCGCTCATCACGGTTTGGCCCACTTGGAGGCCGTTCGGTGCGAGGATGTAGCTCTTCACGCCGTCGGCATATACCAAAAGTGCAATGCGAGCCGTACGATTGGGATCGTACTCGATCGATTTCACAGTTGCAGCGACCCCGTCTTTGGCACGTTTGAAGTCGATCAGACGATACATCTGCTTGTGGCCGCCGCCGATGTAGCGTACGGTCATCTTGCCGTTGTTGTTACGTCCGCCCGTGCTTTTCTTGGGGCTGAGCAGCGATTTTTCCGGCGTGCTCTTCGTGATTTCGTCGAACGTGCCGATTATCTTGTGTCGCGTACCTGCGGTTACAGGTTTGAATTTTCTTACTGCCATCTTCGTTAGATATTACTGTAAAAATCGATCTTGTCTCCCTCTTTCAGGGTTACGATAGCCTTCTTGTAGTTGTTGGCACGCCCTTCCAGAAGGCCCGCTTTGGTGTAGCGGCTTTTCTGTTTGCCCATGTAGTTCACGGTGTTGACATCGGTTACGACGACGTTGTACATCTGTTCTACGGCATTGCGAATTTGCAGCTTGTTAGCCCTCACGTCAACGATAAAACCGTAGCGATTCAACTTTTCGCCCTGAATCGTCATTTTCTCGGTCAGAACCGGCTTAATAATAATTTCCATTTGTCTCTTGCGTTTTTAAGCTAACATCGTATTCAAAATCTGCTCGGCACCCTCGACCAGAACGATCGCCGAAGCGTTCATCACGTCGTAGGTGCAGAGGTTCTGCGCCAGCACGGGTTTCACGTAGGGCAGGTTGCGGCACGAAAGCTGGAGATTGGCATTCGATTCGGGAAGAACCAGCAACACCTTCTTGTCATCCACTTTCAATGCGCCAGCCAACGCTACGACGTTCTTGGTCTTCGGAGCTTCGTACTTCAACGCTTCGACGACGCTGATGGCACCGGCCTGAGCCTTGTAGGTCAATGCACTGCGACGAGCCAACTGCTTGAGCTTCTTGTTGAGTTTGAAGCTGTAATCGCGGGGCACGGGGCCGAATACACGACCGCCGCCCGGGAACAACGGCGACAGGATGCTACCCGAACGGGCGCCACCAGTATCTTTCTGACGTTTGAGCTTGCGGGTCGAACCGGCAACCTCGTTGCGCTGCTTCGATTTGTGGGTACCCTGACGCTGATCGGCGAGATACTGCTTCACATCGAGATAGATAGCGTGGTCATTAGCCTCCACGCCGAAAACGGCATCCGAAAGGACTACCTTGCGACCCGTTTCATTTCCTTGGGCATTCAATACAGCTAATTCCATACTACTTCTCAATCGTTAAATAAGCACCTTTCGCTCCCGGAATGGAACCTTTCACGAGGATGAGGTTGCTTTCGGGAATAATTTTCAATACACGCAGGTTCAAGACCTTGACTTGTTCACCGCCCATGCGGCCCGGCAGACGTTTGCCCGGGAACACGCGCGACGGATAAGACGATGCGCCCAACGAACCGGGTTTGCGCTGACGGTTGTGCTGGCCGTGAGTCTGGCCACCGACGCCGCCGAAGCCATGACGCTTCACGACGCCTTGGAAGCCCTTGCCTTTCGAAATCCCGGTCACGTCGACCCAGTCCTCCTCCGAGAACATATCTACGGTGAGCGTGTCGCCGAGAGCCACTTCGGGCATCCCCTTGAACTCCGCCAATTTGCGTTTCGGGGTGGTGCCGGCTTTCTTGAAGTGTCCTAACAAACTGTTGCTGGTGTGTTTTTCGCTTTTCTCGTCATAGGCAATCTGCACCGCCTCGTAGGAGTCCTTCTCGACGGTTTTGATTTGCGTAACCACACACGGACCAGCTTCAATGACAGTGCATGGTATGTTCTTACCCTCGGCACTGTAAACGGAAGTCATTCCGATTTTCTTTCCAATAAGTCCTGACATTGTTATTAGTTGTTGTTTTACAGCTATTTTTGCAATACGATGGGGATTCGTAACGAAGATGCGCGCGATGTCCGAACACGTGAGCAGTCCTCGCTCATGCAAGTTTCGTTCGCACCGGCATCCTCGCCTACCCCGTTATCACACCTTGATTTCGACCTCGACACCCGAAGGCAACTCCAATTTCATCAATGCGTCGATGGTTTTGGGCGTCGACGAATAGATGTCCAAGATGCGCTTGAAGGTGCAGAGCTGGAACTGCTCGCGGGCCTTCTTGTTGACGAAGGTCGAGCGGTTCACCGTAAAAATCTGCTTGTGCGTCGGAAGGGGCACCGGGCCGCTGACGACAGCACCCGTGCTCTTCACCGTCTTTACGATCTTCTCGGACGATTTGTCCACGAGATTGTGATCGAACGACTTTAATTTGATTCTGATTTTCTGGTTCATATACTTGCTTATTCTATATCCTTACGTTTACCGCTCGCCTTTTCGATGATCTCCTTGGCCAAGTTGGCGGGAACCTCCTCGAAGTGCGAGAACTCCATCGACGACGTTGCGCGGCCCGACGAAATCGTACGCAGCACGGTTACATAGCCGAACATCTCTGCCAGCGGCACTTTAGCCTTGACCACCCGGGCGGTGCCTTTCGACTCCATGCCGGTGATCTGACCGCGACGCTTGTTCAGGTCGCCGATGATGTCGCCCATATTCTCCTCGGGCGTTACGACCTCGACGCTCATGATCGGCTCCATAATCACCGAACCGGCTTTCGGAGCAGCCGCACGATACCCGTTGCGGGCAGCGATTTCGAACGACAACTGGTCGGAGTCGACGGGGTGGAACGAACCGTCCTTCAAGGTAACCTTCATCGAGTCCATCTTGTAGCCGGCAAGCGCACCGTTGGCCATAGCGGCCTCGAAGCCCTTCTGTACCGACGGGATGAACTCCTTCGGAATGTTACCGCCCTTGACTTCATCGACGAACGTCAAGCCCATCTTACCCTCTTCGGCAGGGCCGATTTCGAAGATGATGTCGGCGAACTTACCACGACCGCCGGTCTGCTTCTTGAAGACTTCGCGATGCTGTACGGTCTTGGTCAGCGCCTCCTTATAGTTCACCTGCGGAGCGCCTTGGTTGATTTCGACGCCGAATTCGCGGCGCAGACGGTCGACGATGATGTCGAGGTGCAACTCACCCATACCGCTGATGACGGTCTGGCCCGAATCCTCGTCGGTATGCACCGTGAAGGTGGGGTCTTCCTCGGCCAGCTTGCCGAGTGCGATGCCCAGCTTATCGAGGTCTTTCTGCGTCTTGGGCTCTACGGCCAAACCGATCACCGGTTCGGGGAACGTCATCTGTTCCAGCACGATAGGAGCGTTTTCGGCGCAGAGCGTATCGCCCGTGCGGATCTCCTTGAAACCTACGGCAGCGCAAATATCGCCGGCCGTAACGGTCTCCATGGGGTTCTGCTTGTTGGCGTGCATCTGATAGATACGGCTGATGCGTTCGCGCTTGCCGCTGCGAGCGTTGAGCACGTAGGAACCGGCGTCGAGCTTACCCGAGTAAACGCGGACGAAAGCCAAACGGCCTACGAACGGGTCGGTGGCAATTTTGAAAGCCAAACCGCAGAACGGATCGTCTTCCTTGGCATGACGCACCTCTTCGGCCTCGGTCTTGGGATTGAGACCCTTGACGGGGGGCACATCGAGCGGCGACGGCAGAAAAGCCATCACATAGTCGAGCAACTTCTGCACACCCTTGTTGTGGAACGACGAGCCGCAGAGCATCGGCACGATCTGCATGGAGATCGTCGCCTTGCGAATGGCTGCGAGCAGTTCGTCGGGGGTAATCGAATTGGGGTCTTCGAAGAACTTCTCCATCAGCGCTTCGTCGGTCGCTGCGACCTCCTCGATGAGCTTCGCACGCCACTCGGCGGCTTCGGCCTTCATCGACTCGGGAATATCACGCAACTCGAAGTTATCGCGGACGGTCTTGTCATCGAAGTAATAAATCGCATTATTATATATAAGGTCTACCAGTCCCTCGAACTTGTCCTCGGAACCGATCGGCAGCACGACCGGCAGAGCCGTCGCACCGAAATGCTCCTTGATTTGAGCGCACACCGACAGGAAATCGGCACCCGTGCGGTCCATCTTGTTGACGTAACCGATACGCGGGACATTGTATTTATCGGCCTGACGCCAAACGGTTTCCGACTGGGGCTCTACGCCGCCGACCGCACAGAACGTAGCGATCGCGCCGTCCAACACACGCAACGAACGTTCCACCTCGACCGTAAAATCGACGTGTCCCGGGGTATCGATCAAGTTGATCTGATACTGATGATCCTTGTAGTGCCAGAATGCGGTGGTAGCGGCCGACGTAATCGTGATGCCGCGTTCCTGCTCCTGCACCATCCAGTCCATCGTAGCGCCGCCCTCGTGCACCTCGCCGATCTTGTGGGTCTTGCCGGTGTAGAAGAGGATACGCTCCGACGTGGTGGTCTTACCGGCATCGATGTGGGCCATGATGCCGATATTGCGGGTATAATGCAAATCTCTGGTTGCCATCTTTGCGTCTTGTTTTTAGAATCTGAAGTGAGCGAATGCCTTGTTGGCCTCGGCCATGCGGTGCATCTCCTCCTTGCGTTTGAAGGCGGCACCCTGCTGGTTGTAGGCATCGATGATCTCGGCAGCGAGTTTGTCGGCCATGGTCTTTCCGGCGCGCTTGCGGGAGAAGAGGACAAGGTTTTTCATGGAAATAGAAATCTTGCGCTCCGGACGAACCTCCATCGGTACTTGGAAAGTCGCACCGCCGATACGCTTCGATTTCACTTCGACTTGGGGCGTGATGTTCTCAAGGGCCTGTTTCCAGATTTCCAACGGAGATTTATCAGCATCCTTCATCTTCTTGCCGACGAGCTCCAACGAATCGTAGAAAATCGTGTAGGCAATACTCTTCTTACCATCCAGCATAAGGTTGTTCACGAAACGGGTAACGGCCACGTCTCCGAACTTGGGATCCGGAAGTAGAATTCGCTTTCTTGGCTTAGCTTTTCTCATTGCTTGTTGCTTGTTTTTTTCTTGTGCGATCGGTCATTCCGACCGACCTTGTTCAAACGTTCGAATTCGAACTGAGTTAATTAATGATTATTTGCCGGCTTTGGGGCGTTTGGCTCCGTACTTCGAGCGACGCTGACGACGACCGTCCACGCCGGCTGCATCGAGCGCACCGCGCACGAGGTGATAACGCACACCCGGGAGGTCCTTCACACGACCGCCGCGCACCAATACGATGGAGTGCTCTTGCAGATTGTGTCCTTCGCCCGGGATGTACGCATTGACCTCCTTGCCGTTGGTCAGCCGGACACGGGCGACTTTACGCATAGCCGAATTAGGCTTTTTGGGGGTCGTCGTGTAGACACGGGTACAAACGCCACGGCGTTGCGGACAAGCGGCCAGAGCGGGAGACTTGGATTTGTCCACCAACGAAACGCGGCCGTTTCTCACTAACTGTTGAATAGTTGGCATTTCTTAAACTGTCCTTTAATGGTTAAAAAATCTATTTCCATTGTCCAAAATGGACTGCAAAGGTAGCGATTTTTTTTGAAATCCCATAAAAAGGCAGCTCTTTTTCGCGCCGTGATTCAGAATTTTGTGCGATTTTCGATACTTTTTCCCGATAGAATTTTTATTTATATAAGACAACACTTATAATAAGGTAGCAAATAGAGTTATAATAGCATGAAAATCAGTTAATAATAAACTTTCAGCTCGCGCAAACGCTCCGCCGCCCATTCGGAGCCCTGCGCCTCGGCCTTGCTCAACCAATAGATGCACTTCACATCGCTCTGTTCGACGATTTTACCCGACGAATAGCACTCAGCTACCGAACATTGCGCTTTCACATCGCCTTGCTTCGCCGCCCGAAGCAGCCAGCGGAACCCCTCCTGCGGATTGGCCTCGACGCCCATGCCGGCCAGATAGGCACTGCCCAACCGTTCTTGGGCAGCAGCATGGCCCATTTCGGCGGCCTTGCGCCACCAGATGCAAGCTTGCGCGGGGTCGTTTTCCTCTTGCCAGTAGCGCTCCCCGACAAGGAAGGAGATTCCCGCATATTCGTCCGCCGCAGTTTCAGCCCATTCGACGAAGTAGCTGATCGGCAGGCTGTCGGCGACCGAAGCCGTCCAATCAATGCCTTGGCGGCGGTCGGTGTCGGGCGGGTTATCGGGCGTGCAGACGCTCGGGGCAACCAGAAGGACAAAAACGAGTGTAAGGGCAGCGGCAAGGACGGAAATGGCGGTGGGAGCGACGCTGCGGAGAACGAAAAATTTATTCATGGCTGTTTTTCGGAGTTTACGGGACGGATACGGACGGGCACAAGGGTCGGGTGCGAAATTCGGATACGAGGGTTCGAATACGGACACAAAAAACGCGGACAAAATCCTTTATCCACTCTTGAGGTATTAGACGACCCGTAATGAAAGACAAAAGATAATGTCCGCGCCGAACGACGCGAACATCAACTTTTCTTCATTCATTACTCGAAAGTGTCTAATTTTCAAGAGTTGAGAAAAAAGCCGATGCGCTTCTTATATATTCGTATCGGCGCAATTCATCGGGCACCGATACGGCGAATTTTCACACGAAATGATCCGTTATTTTCCCATAGGCGATTCGGTTGGTTTTACGAAACAAATATAACAATAATTGTCAGACAAAAAAAGCGCAGACAAATCTTTTATCGAATCTTGAGGTATTAGACGACCCACAACAGAAATAAAAGAAATTGTCCGCGCCGCCCCGTTTGAACGGGTTTCCCTATGCGGTGGAATGTTTCGACGTTTTTCAACGCTTTCTTCGCTGCCTACTGTTCCCCATTTTATTTAGAAACGGTCGGCAGCAACGATAATGATGAAAAGCAAGATAACGGGCTACTGCATAAGGAACCCCGTTCAAACGGGGCTTTCAAAAGGCGCGGGACGAAGACTGCGGAGAGAACGCCGATAGGCGGGCCTCCGCGGGCGGAGGCTTCGGCCCGCGCGGCCCAGCGGGCCGCATTATTATTAACTGGCACGGAGCGCACCGTTTTAGGATAAAAAGGAAACGGTGGGCAGCGAAGATGACCTCCGAAAGCAAATGAAGGGTCTACCGCATAAGGAACGCCTTCTAAAAGGCGCGGGCACGTTTCGCCATCGCCGACGCAAATACAAAATCATTCAGTTCGCGGTTCTCGGCATGTAAAATATCCTCTTTCGTGCCCTCCCACCACTTGCGGCCTTCGTAGATATAGACGATCTTTTCGCCAATCTCCATCACCGAGTTCATGTCGTGAGTATTGATGATGGTCGTCATGCCATACTCGTGCGTAATGTCGTGAATCAGGTTGTCTATCACGATGGAGGTCTGCGGATCGAGACCCGAGTTGGGTTCATCGCAGAACAAGTAGCGCGGATTCAGCACAATGGCCCGCGCTATGGCTACTCGTTTAATCATGCCGCCCGACAGTTCCGCCGGATAGTGCTTGTTCGCATTTTCCAGCCGGACACGTTGCAGACAGAAATTGACCCGTTCCATCTTCTCCTCCTCCGATTGGCGGGTGAAGAGGTCGAGCGGCAGTTTGACGTTCTCCTCCACGGTCGAGCTGTCTAAAAGCGCCCCGCCTTGGAAAATCATGCCGATGTCCTTGCGGATGGCCTTGCGCTCGCGGAAGCCCAACTGCGTGAAATTCACATCGTCGTACCACACATCGCCCCGATCGGGTTCGTGCAGGCCGACCAGCGTTTTGAGCAGCACCGTCTTGCCCGAGCCGCTGCGGCCGATGATGAGATTCGTCTTGCCGGTTTCGAACTCGACCGACACGTCGTCGAGCACGGTGCGCCCGTCGAACGACTTGACGATATGTTCCGCATGTATCATATCAGAAGCAACTGCGTCAGTATCAGGTTGAAAATCATGATGACGATGGAGCTGGCGACCACGGCCCGCGTCGAGGCGGCGCCCACCTCCAGCGAATTGCCCTTCGCGTAGTAGCCGTAGAAAGCCGACACCGAAGTGATGATGTAGGCGAACACAGCCGTCTTGATGAGCGAATAGACAATCGAATAGGACTTGAAATCGAGCAGCAGGCCGTCGATGTAGTCCGACGGGATCATGATGCCCGTCAGATAGGCGATGGCCCATCCGCCGAGGATGCCGATACCAATGGAAAGGATGGTCAGCAGCGGGAAGAAGAAAACGGCCGCCACGATTTTGGGCAGAATCAGATACGAGGCCGAATTGACACCCATAATTTCCAATGCGTCGATTTGCTCGGTGATGCGCATCGTGCCGATTTCCGAGGCGATGCTCGACCCCACCTTGCCGGAGAGGATCAACGCGACGACGGTCGATGAAAATTCCAAAATCATGGTTTCGCGCGTGGCGTAACCGATGAGCGACTGGGGAATGAACGGCGAATCGAGGTTGATGCACATTTGCAAGGTGATGACGGCGCCGATGAAGACCGAAATGATAGCGGTCAGGCCGATGGAATTAAGTCCGAGCGACTCCATTTCGTAGAGGATGCGCCGCCGGTAGATGGCGCTCTTTTCGGGACGGGAAAAGACCTTGCCCATCAACAGAAAATAACGCCCGATCAGTTCGAAAAGTTTCATTAACTTGGTTGGAATGCTAAATACCGATTTATTACTTGCTGGGTCGGAATGCTAATTGGCATCTTTCTCGCGGGTTTCCTCGAACTCCACGTAATCGCCCACATCGTTGGCCACTCGTTTTTCGGGGGCATCGGAGGTCTTGTAAACACGGACTTCCCCTTCGCGATGCGCTCGCGAAGAACGGCCCCACGATGCTCGGAAACCGCCTGGACCGGAGGTGCTCCGGTTCTCGCTGCGGCCGAATTCTTCGTTCATCTGCTCCTCCATGCGCCGCTGCATCGTACGGACGCGCCACCCGAACAGCAACAGCAGCAATACGCCGGTCAACAGGAACCCGAAAATCAGATAGAGCACGAACGTAGCGATGCCCTTCAACAGCGCGGGCGCCCCGAGAGCCAGCAACAATATCACCAAGACAGTCAGCGGATTGCGCTGCACGAAGCCGACCAAAGCATCGACGATTGCCATCAGAAACCTCATTCCAACCTATTTCTTTAACGTTCGACAAAGGTAGGTAAAAATATGCGTAATTCAATTAATTATCGTATTTTTGACCCGACAAACTGACAAAACGAACCATGCTCGAACCGCTCACCGCCATCTCGCCCGTCGACGGGCGCTACCGCAACAAAACGGAAAAACTGGCCGATTATTTTTCCGAAGCGGCCTTGATCCGCTACCGCGTCCGCATCGAAATCGAATACTTCATCGCCTTGTGCGAATTGCCGTTGCCGCAGCTCGCCGACGTCGATGCCTCGAAATTCGCCGCGCTGCGCGCCATCTACACCGATTTTACGCTCGACGACGCCCGCCGCGTGAAGGAAATCGAGGCGACCACGAACCACGACGTAAAGGCGGTCGAATACCTCGTCAAGGAGAAGATGGAAGCACTGGGGCTCGGCGCATGGAAAGAATTTATTCATTTCGGTCTTACCTCCCAAGATGTGAATAATACAGCTATTCCGCTGACGCTCAAGGAAGCGCTGGTCGAGGTTTACATGCCGTTGTTCGGCGAATTGCACGACAAGCTCGCGGCGATGGCAGACGAATGGAGCGACATTCCGATGCTGGCCCGCACACACGGCCAACCGGCCTCGCCCACCGTATTGGGTAAGGAGATGCAGGTTTTCGTCGAGCGGCTCGACCGGCAAATCGAACGACTGCACGCGATAGCCGTTCCGGCCAAATTCGGCGGAGCGACGGGCAATTTCAATGCCCATCACGCAGCCTACCCCGCCATCGACTGGGTGGCCTTTGCCAACCGCTTCGTGAACGACACACTCGGGCTGAACCGCTCGCAATACACGACGCAGATCGAACATTACGACGACCTTGCGGCTATTTTCGACAATCTGCGCCGCATCGACACCATACTGGTCGATCTGGCCCGCGACATGTGGACTTACATCTCGATGGAGTACTTCAAACAGCGCATCAAGGCGGGCGAAGTGGGGTCGAGTGCCATGCCGCACAAGGTCAATCCGATCGACTTCGAGAATGCCGAGGGTAATTTCGGCATCGCCGGCGCCCTCTATGGACATCTCGCTGGCAAATTGCCCGTTTCGCGGCTGCAACGCGACCTGACCGATTCGACCGTCCTGCGCAACATCGGGGTGCCGATGGCCCATTCGATCATCGGCATGCAGTCGCTGCTGAAGGGACTTAATAAACTTATTCTCAATCGCGAAGCATTCGACCGCGATTTGGAGAACAACTGGGCGGTCGTAGCCGAGGGCATCCAGACCATCCTGCGGCGCGAGGGATTTCCAAAGCCCTACGAAGCGCTGAAAGCCCTGACCCGCACCAACACCCATATCACCGAAGCGGCGATTGCGGAGTTCATCGACGGGCTGGCCGTTTCGGATGCGGTGAAAGCCGAACTGCGGGCGCTCTCACCCTCTACCTATACGGGCGTATACCGAGTAAAGAAATAACGCCGAAATTGTTCCGAGCCGTCGCAATCCTGTCGCAAAAGGGGTAGAACGGCATTTTTCACATCGGGAGACCACTTCTTTGGCACAGCATTTGCCCAATCTCTCAACAGCTGCGGCACAGCAACCGCAGTGAGGTTTCTTCATTTATTTAAGTTTGGGTTAGTAGTTTCGGAGGGCAACCTCCGGAGGCAGCAGGCAATCGTGAGATTCCCTGCTGTTTTTTTATTAGCGCGTTAGCCCATCACCAAACTGCAGATCGTCATCTTCGCTCCCCTCTGTTTT
Organism: uncultured Alistipes sp.; assembly: GCA_947591475.1. Taxonomy (GTDB): domain Bacteria; phylum Bacteroidota; class Bacteroidia; order Bacteroidales; family Rikenellaceae; genus Alistipes. The sequence goes on along the minus strand of CANQDE010000004.1, from coordinate 188,363 downwards.
CTTTTCACCCAAAAACGGTGTGATCCGTGCCAGTTAATAAAACGGTCGGTAGCGAAGAAAGCGTTGAAAAATGCCGAAACGCTCCACCGCATAAGGAACCCCGTTCAAACGGGGCGGCGGGACGAAGACTGCGGAGGACGCCGATAGGCGGGCCTCCGCGGGCGGAGGCTTCGGCCCGCACGGCTCAAAGAGCCGCATTTTTATTAACTGGTAAACCGCTTTTGAAAGACCCGTTCGAAATGGCCGGCAGCGAAGAAAGCCTTGAAAATCACAGCGCAGGTTCCACCGCATCGGGAGCCCCGTTCAAACGGGGAATCAATAAAGGAAAAAGACGATGCCGATGAAATGGGCAACGACCGCCAGATTGATAAGCAAATGCCAAACCAAATGGTGATAACGGAACCCTTGACGGGCATAGAACCATGCTCCGAGCGTATAGAACAATCCGCCGATCGCGATGAGCGCCGCCAACGGTGCCGAAGCCTGCCGCAGAAAGACCGGCAGAAAAAAAAGAATCGTCCACCCCATCACCAAATAGATGGTCAGACTAATTGCCGGTATCGATTTACGTGACAGCGACTTATAAAAAATTCCGAAAAGCACCATCGCCCATTGCACCGCCGTAATGACGACGCCTTGCCACCCGCCGATGACCGACAGGGCGATCGGCGTATAGCTTCCGGCAATGGCCACATAGATGAAAATATGGTCGAGGATATGGAACACCTCTTTGTGGCGCGAATGGGGATTCATCGAATGGTAAAGAGTCGACGCAAGGAACATCAGAAAAATCGACACCACGAAAACCGACACCGAAATCGAAGCCAGCACCCCACCCGCATCGTGGACGTAAGCCCAGACCGCAGCGAAAGGCAACGCCAACAAAGTCAAGAACGACATCACGCCATGCGACACTGTATTGGCAATCTCCTCGCCCACTGTTGGGACATAAATCGTCCGTTTCGTCGTCTGTTCGCGCTCCTTCATAGCCTGCCCTCCTTTCCGTCTCAAATATAGGAATTTTTTTCCTATATTTGTCGCCAAGGATTAAGGGGAGAGCGTTATGGACTTTTCACGTTATGAAAAGCTCCGTTCGTTAGTACGGGGCAGCTTTTCGCAGGAGACGCAGCAGTTGGTCGACGGGGCGTTGGAGTATGCCGACGGAAAACTCGCCGGCCTTACCCGTTACGACGGTTCGCCGTTGCTCGACCACGCCGTGGCCGTAGCGGAAATCGTCATTTCGGAAATCGGTCTCGGACGCAATTCGACCGTCGCGACCATTCTGCACGACGTCGTTCGGCTGGCGCACAAGCAGCTGCCGCCCGAAGATTTTTTGAAATTGACGGAGGATATTCACGACCGTTTCGGCGAACAGGTCGTCGGCATCACGGTCGGGCTGTCGAACATCTCCGAACTCAAACTGAAAGTCTCATCGGAACAGGCCGACAACTTCCGCGACCTGATCGTCAGCTATTCGACCGATCCGCGCGTCATCCTCATCAAGCTCGCCGACCGGTTGGAGGTCATGCGTTCGTTAGACATCTTCCCCCACGAGAAGCATCGCAAAAAGAGTTGGGAGGCGATGAATCTCTACGCCCAAATCGCCCACAAACTGGGACTTTATTCGCTCAAAAGCGAGTTGGAAGACATCGCGCTGAAATACCTCGAGCCTAAGGACTACGAACACATCGTCCACAAGCTGGCCGAAAGCGCCGACGAACGCCGCAACTTCATCGCCCGCTTTTTAGTACCCATCACCGACCGGCTCGACGCGATGGGGATGAAATACCACATCAAAAGCCGCACGAAGTCGATCTTCTCCATCTGGACGAAGATGCACAAACAGCACGTGCCGTTCGAGGGGGTCTACGACATCTTCGCCATCCGCATCATCATCGATTGTCCGCCCGAGCAGGAAAAACCGCTCTGCTGGACGGTCTATTCCATCGTAACGGACTTCTATACGCCCAATCCGACCCGCATGCGCGACTGGATCAGCATTCCGAAATCGAACGGCTACGAATCGCTCCACACGACGGTTTCGGCCGACGGGCGGTGGGTCGAGGTGCAGATCCGCACCGAACGCATGGACGCCGTCGCCGAACGCGGTATCGCCGCCCATTGGCGTTACAAAGGGGTCGGACAGGGAGCACAGACCAGCGAAATGTGGCTCGGCCGCCTGCGCGAACTGCTCGAAGACACGACCCATTCGCTGGCGCAGCGTTTCGATGCCAAACCGGCTTCGGGCGAAATTTTCGTCTTCACGCCCAACGGCGACCTGCGGAAACTGCCCGAGGGCGCCTCGCTGCTCGACTTCGCATTCGACATCCACACGTCGCTCGGATGCTCGTGCGTCGGCGGCAAGGTCAACCAACGGGCGGTCTCGATCCGCGAAACGCTCCACAACGGCGACATCGTCGAGATTCTGACCCAGAAGAACCAGACGCCCAAATCCGACTGGCTCAACATCGTAACGACGACCAAGGCCCGCACCAAAATCAAATCGTTCCTGCGCGAGGAGCAGGCCAAACACACGCGCATGGGTCGCGAGGAGCTGGAACGCAAGCTGAAAAACTGGAAGCTCCCCATGACGATCGACGAAGCGGTCGCCTATTTGGGAAAATACTTCAAACTGCGGCTCGGCACGGAGGTTTACGCCATGATCGCGACGCAGAAAATCGACTTCGGCAGCATCAAGGAGATACTCGTCCGCCATCTGTCGGGCGAAGCGGCCGAAGAGCGGCGGGCCGCAGCCGCGGAGATCGAACGGCAAAAGAACGCCAACGCCGCAACGCGCGAACCCTCCGCCAGTTCGTCGCAAGATGCCTTGGTCATCGACGACGACCTGTCGAAAATCCAATACAAACTGGCGAAGTGCTGCAACCCGATTAAGGGCGACGACATCTTCGGATTCATCACCATCAATTCGGGCATCACCATCCACCGCACGGACTGCCCGAACGCCCGCCGCATGCGGGAAAATTACCCCTACCGCATCATCGCAGCCCGTTGGCGGAAGTCGGCCGAGGGGGCATTCCGCGTTACGATCCGCGTCATCGCAGCCGACACGACTGGCATGGCGAACCACATCACGGAGGTCATCAGCCGCGATCTGAAACTGAACATCCGGTCGCTGGCATTCGAATCGACGAGCGGCGGCACCTTGCAGGGCACGGTCTCCGTCGAGGTGCCGGGCGCAAACATCGTCGACACACTGATCCACTCCATGCTGCGCATTCGCGGCGTGCAGAAAGCCTACCGCATCAACTGATTACGGGCAGTTCCGGATGCTCGTTCTCCGAGTATCGGCTTAGAATTCGTTCGCGCACGAAATCCGCAAAGCGTCGAGCCTCCTCGTGCGTGAGCGCCTGCGGACGGCTCAACAAGACCAGCCGATAAGGCTCGAAAGGCGGACGATAACAAGGATGCAGGTATTCATAATCGGGATTGGCGACAAATCCCGCCCGTTCATAGAAATGCAGGCGCCGGATGGAAACCGCATCTTCGGGCGGGTCGATCTCCAACACGACCCGTTCTCCGGCATACTTGAAAAACGCGGCCAAGGTCTGCGTGCCGATGTTCCGGCCACGCATTTCGGTAGCGACGGCGAAGTGTTCGATGTACCGATAGGCCCCGACCTGCCAATGAAACAACAGGCCGACGACCGCGCCGTCGAGCGTAACGGCATCGGTCTCGAACAACGGATCGTCGAACGCCTTGTCGTAAGCGGTTTCGTTCCATTGTTCGTTTTCCGGAAACGCCTGACGATAAATCTCCCATACTTTCGGCCAACTCGTCTCCTCTCGGGAGCGAATCCGAACGATTTTTATTAACGGCTCCATTCCTTATCTTTCTTTCGCTGGTTTTACGGTCTTTTCATCTTGAACAAAAAGGGCTGCCCGACGAATCGCAGACAGCCCCTTGTTTTTCCGACCGGCACACTTACCGGTCGCATCTTTTCCGTTAAGCCTCCTCCACCGTCTCGGGGTCATCGACTAAAATGCGCCCGCAGTATTCGCAGACGATGAGTTTCTTGCCCTGCCGAATATCGGCCTGACGCTGCGGCGGAATATGGTTGTAGCAACCGCCGCACGCATCGCGACGAATGGGAACCACGGCCAGCCCGTTCCGGAAATTATGACGGATGCGTTCGTAAGCCACCAGCAGACGTTCGTCAATCCGCACCTTGGCTTTCTCGGCCTGCGCCTCGAATTCGGCGACCTGCGGAGCCGTTTCGGCCTCGATGCCATCGAGTTCCTGCCGTTTCGCCTCCAAATCGGCCCGCCGTTCTTCGATGATATGTTCCGTATCTTCCAGCTGCACCTTCTTCGCCTTGATTGCCGCCGCATACTCTTTCAACCGCTTCTCGGCCAGCGAAATCTCCAGCTCCTGATACTCGATCTCCTTCGAAATGGCATCGTACTCGCGATTGTTGCGCACGTTGTTCTGCTGCTCCTTGTAATTGGCAATCATGATACGAGCTTGGTCGATCTCGCGTTTGCGTTGTTTGGTCAGCGTATTGAGTTCCTCGATCTCCTTGTTGATCTTATCGGTGCGCTCTTTGAGTCCGGCCAGTTCATCGTCGAGTCCCTGCACGGCCAGCGGCAGTTCGCCCTTCACCTTGTTGATCTCGTCGATCCGGCTGTCGATTTTCTGTAATTCATAGAGGGCCAAAATTTTCTCCTGCATGGAGTAATCCACCTCGGCGGTCTTCTTTTGCGTTGCCATATCCTGATACGAATCCTTATTAGACTTACACCAAATAATTTACGGGATTGCGCGAGCACTCGCTCTTGCGAATGGCAAAGTTAAGCAATTTTTTCGATAAAACGGCAAACAATAGCCGAATTGCACAATATTCGCTCTCGAAATGGCCGATGTCCGCCACGACGAGGGCTTTGTCGGGGGTCATGAAGTCGTTGTATTTCAGGTCGGCCGTTACGTATAGATCGGCACCCGCGCGCCGGGCATCGCCGATCAGCGAAGCGCCCGCCCCCGTGCAGACCGCCACGCGCCGCACCTCCGGACGAACGAGGTCGCTGTACCGCACACACCGTACCTCCAACAGCCGTTGCATCCGGCGCATGAAATCCATCGTCGCAACCGGTTCGGGCAAATTTCCGACCACGCCGAACCCCACTTCGGCACCGATGCCGTCCGCCCACGAACCGCACGCCGCAAGCTGCAACCGTTCGGCCGGCTGCAACACGCACAACTCCCCGATTTCCAACGATTCAGCCAGCTGCCAGCTCATGCCGTGCGGCGCGCTGTCGAGGTTCGTGTGGCAGGCATAGAGCGCAATTCCGCGCCGGATGGCCCGCTCGACGCACCGCTGCACGTAATCGGCCGAATTGAACCGTTTCAACGCGCGGAAGACGATCGGATGATGCGTAATCACCAAATCGCACCCTTCCGCTTCGGCTTCGTCGAGTACCTCCTCTGTAACGTCCACGGCCAGCAAGGCGGCATGCACCTCATCTTCGGGACGACCGACGATCAATCCCGCATTGTCGTAATCCTCCTGCCACGCGAGCGGCGCAAACGCCTCGATCACGGCGGCTATTTCGCGAATCAACATACGATTATCGAATTTTTATTAGGGAATATCCTACAATATTTTATTTTACAATACATAATGCCAACATGAGCTGAGAAAACAGCACTATCCACATTATCATGTATTTATATTTATTCTTTTTTCCTATAAGATAGGTTAGACATGTTACTAAAGCCCATATGTCTATTATTGCTTTTTTACCGTTGAATAAGCCTGTGTATATTTCCCATATCGTATAGCAAATGGCTACAATCAAACTAATGACTACCACACATTGATAAAATGTGCTTGAGTATATGCCGAATATATTTTTTGAAATAGATGACATATTTACCACATACACCATTTATATCTTATCGAATTAGCGAGTCCGCTTTTCGATGACGTCGGGTCGAGGGTTCGCAAACTGTCCGCAACGAGCTCCGTCAGAATAGCGACTGCTCGTAAAAAGCAAACAATTCGTTGTTGTCGTCATCGTCTTTCCGGCGACGCAATTTCCGATTCGGACGGGCTGCTTGCTGTTGCTGCTGTGCCGATTCCGTTTCGGAAGCCGGATTTGCCGCCGGTTCTTCTTCAACCACCGAAGGCACAGTCCGCACGGCCTCCGGCACAGCAAGAACTTCTTCTTCGACGGCAGCCTTTTCGACAGCGGGTTCCTCAACTGCACGCTCCTCGGCAACGGCCGCCGAATGCGATTCGACCTCCTCCGGAACATCGGCCACCCGCTCCGTATAAGCGCCGACGGGGCCCTCCTTGAGCTCCTCCCGCACCTCGACCAACAACGACCGAATCCGCTGCAACCGCTCCATCAACTCGACCTCGCGCGGGACACCCTCGTCAGCCCGATGCCGGCGCAATGCCTTACGGGCCCCGTCGAGCGTCATGCCGCGCTCCTTGACCAAATGATAGATGACCTTCAACCGTTCGACATCCTGCGGCGAAAAGAGCCGATTGCCCTTTTTGTTGCGTTTGGGGCGCAGCACGTCGAACTGTCTCTCCCAATGCCGAATCAACGACTGATTGACATCGAACATCTCGGCCACCTCGCCCATCGTATAAAACATCTTTTCCATTTTCTTATTGGTAACAATATACCATTTACACCGAATCGAGTTGGCGAATGTATTTACATTGTCGCCGGTCGTGCCGCTCGCGGCTTCGCCGCGTTTGCAGATTTGACCCCCCCCTAAACCCCCGCCTTGGCGGGGGCTTCGGGCGGAACCCGCAAGGTCTTACGGTTTTGGATTACCGTTCGTGTAATTTTGTATATAATCGCCTTTTTATTAACTGGCACGGATCGGCCCGTTTTCTTCCATAGTCAACTCCATAACCCGACAAAAAGACCCTTCTCAAGCTAATTAGTAATAATTCGGAGCGATGCTGGGTACAAATTATTCACACGCGCACCGATTCGCTTGGCAAACCCCAAGGCCCGCCCGCGAGCGCACACCAAATTCATCCCTTCGACGAACGCCGACGCTTCGACCTCCTGCCGCCGCAGATAGCGCAGGGCCTGTTCCGCATTCAATTCCGCAATCGGGAGCGCCGCCCGATTCAGCTCCGTACAGAAAGCCAGTGCAGGATCGGGTTTCAGCCGACCTTTGAAGAGCTGCCCCAGCGCAACACCCGAGTAAATGACCGGCACCCGTTCCGACAGCATCCGCACCGTCTCGGCTTGCGGGCCGTACCACGCATAGAGCGTATCGGCGGCCATCACGAACTGCATCCGTTCGGGTTCCAGCAGCCAACGGGCCGCTTCGGCCGTCGCCTGCCGGTCGGCCGAAGCGACGACCGACCGTCGCGCTTTCGATTTCGATAGCCGGTTCCGCCTTATCCCCTCCGCAGGCCCAGCCTTGCGGGCCACAGCGGCGAAAAACCCCTCGCCGCACGCCCGATGCGGATAAAACCGATAGGTCCGGAAAGGCCCGACCGTGCCGCAAACGATGCCCCAAGCCGCATCGACCGGCACTTCGTCCGACGGTTCCGCTTCATCGCCCGCCCATGCGAGCATCCGCTCCAACGAGCCCTCGTCCTCCTCGCGGTTGAACGTGCAGGTGCTGTAAATCAACGTGCCACCGGGCCACAACGCTCGCCACGCCTCCCGCAAAATTTCGTCCTGCCGACGGGCGCACAGATGCACGTTGGCTTCGCTCCATTCCGCACGGGCATCGGGGTCTTTGCGGAACATCCCCTCACCCGAGCAAGGAGCGTCCACAGCCACCACGTCGAACCATCCTTCGCAGTCGCCCAACGAACGCGGTTCGCAAACCGTTACGGCCACATTGCCCGTGCCCCACTTCCGCACATTGTCGGCCAGTACAGCGGCCCGCCGCCGGTCGATTTCATTGGCAACAACTAACCCGTCAGCCCCGACCATCGAGGCATAAAGCGTCGTCTTGCCGCCAGGTGCGGCACACATATCCAAGATGCGAGCGCCTCGGGTCTCGACGTTCCGCAACAGATGGCCCACCAACTGCGACGACGGTTCCTGCACGTAATAGGCTCCGGCATGGAAATCGGTATCGAACGTGAACGAAGGCCGTTCGGTCAAGTACCAGCCTTGCGGCGACCACGGAATGGGCCGGTCGAACGTCAACGCCGGCAAACTCGCCGATAGTTCGTTCAGCAAGCCGCACGCCGTCCCGACCTTCGTCGGATGCAGCCGCACGGCGACGGGCGACGGCGTATCGAGCGCCTCGCACAAGGCCCGCCCCTCCGCTTCGCCCAAATCGCACGACACGCGCTCTATGAACCGTTCCGGCAGCACTCCGCCCGATGATTAAAACAACGAAGGGTTGTATCCGGCCAATCTCGTCTCGCGCTCGTCGACCGCCGCGCAGATGCGCTCGAAGACCGAAGCATCCTCGACGAAATCTTCGCGATCCTTGTCGATGACCAACATTTCGCCCCGATAACCGTGTTCGATCCAGTCGTTGTACTTGCCGTTCAGACGCCGGAGGTAATTCTCGTCGATATTCATCTCGTATTCTCGGCCCCGCTTGCGAATTTGGTGGATGAGGGTCGGAACATCCGCTTTCAGATAGATCAACAGGTCGGGTTGCGGAATCACGGTGGTGAACAGCCGGAACAACTTCATGTAGGTCTCGAAGTCGCGGCCCGACATCAACCCCATTTCGTGCAGATTACCCGCAAAGATATGGGCATCCTCGTAGATGGTCCGGTCTTGGAAGATATATCCCGACGAATTTTCGCGCAGCATATCCATCGTCTGCTGGATGCGGCTGCCGAGGAAGCAGATTTGCAGATTGAACGCCCAACGCTTCATATCCTCGTAGAAATCGCCGATGTAGGGATTGTCCACCTCTTCGAGATAGGCTTTGGCATGATAACGCTCCGTCAACATCTGCGTGAGCGTCGTCTTGCCGCTTCCGATATTTCCTGCTATGGCTATATACATAGTTGTAAGTTTTATTCCGTTTTCAGCTGCTCCGCCACGTGCCGGTCGTTGACCAACCGCGGCACCTTGTTCTTCCGATGGTCGCGCATCCATTGCAGGAACGTACCCGACGGAAGCACCGTCAGATGCTGGCGTTCGAGCGTCGTTTCGCGCTTCGCGTCGTAGTCTGAATTGACGGCCCGCAACGCGCGGTCGAGCTCCTCGGCGAACCGTTCGCGGCTTTCGGGCTCCTGCTCGAACTCCACGAACCACTCGTGCGCTCCCCGATGCTGCAGCGACATGTAGCACGGCGCCACGCTGTATTCGCTCACGCGGGCACCCGTCGCATGGCACGCTTCAACCAACGCCCGATCGGCGTTATCGACGATCAACTCCTCGCCGAAAACATTGATATACTGCCGTGTGCGACCGGCGAAACGAATCCGGTAGGGATTCGTCGAGGTGAACTCCACCCGATCGCCGATTTCATAACGCCACAGGCCGTTGTTCGAGGTGATGAGCATCGCGTAGGCTCGACCGCACTCGACCCCTTCGAGCGGGACGATGCGGTCGCCGTCGCGGAACTCGTAAAACGTTCCGTAATCGAGCATCAGCAGCATGTCGCTGCGCGACGGATCGTCGGCCAAGGCGAAAAATCCCTCCGAGGCATTGTAAGTCTCCATGTAATTCATCCTCTCCGAAGGAATCAACTCTTCGAACGAACTCCGGTAAGGCGCGAACTCCACGCCGCCGTGCGCGAACAGACACAGGTCGGGCCACACCTCCAACAGATGACGTTTGCCGGTGTACTCCAGCACGCGCCGCATCAACGCCAGATTCCACGACGGAACCCCCGCAAACGAGGTGATGTGCTCGCCCACGCATTCGCGGCAGATGGCGTCGGCCTTTTCGTGGAAATCGGGGATGACGGCCGTTTCGGTGCGCGGCGCACGGAACCAGCCGCTCCAGAAGTTCATTTCGCGGATCAACACGGCCGACAAATCGCCGGCGAGATAACCGTTCTCCATGCAGCACGACCCGCCGAGGGTCAGCGTCTTACCGTCGAAGACCTGCGTATCGGGATGATTGGCGGCGAAGAGCGTGGCGACGTCGCGCATGCCGAGCGTATGGTTCCACAGAACCGATTCGCGCGTTACAGGAATGTATTTGCTGCGGTCGGACGTCGTGCCCGACGATCGGGCGAAAAGCCGCACCCGACCGGATGCCGTAACGTCGCGTTCGCCCGCCTTCATCCGTTCGATATAGGGCTTGAACGTGTCGTAATCGAACGTGTCGACCCGCGACTGGAACTGCTCGACCGTGTGCACCGACCGCAGGTCGTACTGCCGACCGAAATCGGTCTGCGCACCGCGCCGCAATAACTTCCGCAACATCCGTTCCTGCATTTCGGCAGGATAGCGCCGGAAGCGGTCGACGGCCCGCAGCCGAGGCGCGAAGAAGGCCCGTAATATACTGTTTCGTAGAGACATCGCCTGCTCCTAATTGAAATAATAACCCACCTTGCCCACCGATTCCGGCATGGCGAAGACCACCACGCGATCGTAGGCGTTGATTTCCGTATTGTCCACCGCAATGAACACCTTGTCGCCCCGCACGATGCCGCCGATGATCGTCCCTTCGGGCATTCCCAAATCGCGGATGCGGCACTTCGTGGCCGGCGAATTGGGCTTTACGATAAATTCTAAAACTTCGGCATCGCTGCCCGTCAGGCACTTGATGGCCTGCACGTCGGTCGACATGGTAAACCGGAAGATGTTCGACGCCGTAACCAATTTCTTGTTGATGATGGTGTCGATGCCGATCGACTCCGCCAAGTCGATGTAATTGAGGTTTTCGACCTCGGCAATCACCTTCTTCACCCCCATGCGTTTCGCTAACATCGCCGCGAGGATGTTGGTCTCGCTGCGGCCCGTTACGGCCACGAAGGCGTCCATGTTCGGAAGGCCCTCCTCGAGCATCACCTCCGTATTGCGGCCGTCCTCGTTGATAATCAACGTCTTTTCGAGCAGTTCGGCCAGCCGGTAGGCCTTTTCTTGGTTGTACTCTACCAGCTTGATATTCACTTCGTCCTGCAACTCCGTAGCGATGCGGATGCCGATGCGCGAACCGCCCAGAATCATCATGTTCTTGACCTCGACATTGGTCTGCCCCGACAGCTCCAGCACTTCGTGCAGGGTGTCTTGACAGGTAATGACGTAGATCACATCGCCCTCCATCAGATGCTCCTCGCGCCGCGGGATGATGGTCTGTCCGCCGCGCGTGATGGCCACGGTGCGGAAATTCAACTGGGCCTGCTCCTCGTCGAAGCCCGTCAGCAATGTCCCGACCAGCGGCGACGAAGCCTCCAAACGGAAGACCACCAGCGAGAGTTTGCCACTCGAAAAATCGACGTATTCGGTGGTCGACGTATGGCCCAACAGATTGATGACCTCGTTGGCCGCGACCTTCTCGGGATAGAACAGATAGTCGATGCCCATGTCGATGAATATCTCCTTGTTGTTGGGTTCCAAGTATTCGTTGTTGTCGATGCGGGCAATCGACTTGCGGGCGCCCAACTTCTTGGCCATCATAGCGGCGACGATGTTGTCGTTTTCCTCGTGGTTGACGGCGATGAAGAGGTCGCATTTGCGGACCGACGCCTTCCGCAGCACTCCGAACGCGGTCGAATCGCCCTCGACGGAGACGACATCGGCCAGACTGCCCACCTCGGCGAGCAGTTTTCCATCGGGATCGATGATGTTGATTTCGTGGCCGTTACCGCTCAGCATGCGGGCCAGATGACTGCCCATTTCGCCGGCTCCGGCAATGACGATTTTCATGATTCGATTCGTTCCATTACATAGCAGCGGCGCTCCTCCGGCAAGAAACGGACGAGGCGTTTGCAAATTCCCTTACAAATGTATAAATTTGCCGGAGAATGCCCAAATTTTCAATCGAGAATCGTCCATGCCCACGTGGTTCATCGTCTTGTTGTTTTCGGTCGGCGCCGTCGCACTGTTCGTCGTCGGGCTCTCCCTTACGTTGATTTTCAAGGGGCATCCGATCGATTCGGAGATTGCGACCAACAAAAACATGCAGCGGCTGGGCATCAAGTGCGCCGTGCAGGAGACCCGCGAAGCCGACGGCCGGGCGGCCTGCTCGGGAAGTTCAGAGACAAAAGGCGAACCGATTGCGGGATGTACGGGCAACTGTTCGGCCTGCGACATTCCGCGTTGACGGATGCCTGCCGACGGCGCGTCGCCGTACGCTCACGGCCTCATAGTTCAAGGGATAGAACGAGGGTTTCCTAAACCCTAAATTCGCGTTCGAGTCGCGGTGGGGCTACGAAGGGGGCAATTTGATCGAGCTGCACCCTTTTTTATGCTTCCTCATCGACCGTAACCGACCTGCGGCCGTCGATCCATTCGACGGAGAGCCGATCGCCGACCCGTACCTGTTCGGCCGAAATGCAGGCCCGACCCTCTTTCCGCACGACCGCGAACCCTAACTGCAGAATCCGTTCGGGCGCATAGCCGGCCATCCATTCTGCGGCGGCGTCCAGCTCTTTCTTCCGACGCTCCAGCAACTCCCGAACGGCCATCGGCAGCCCCTCCGCCAAATGTTCCAGCCGCAGGCTCCGCCGCGTGAAGAAGGTCGCCGCCGTCTCGCGCAGGTCGCCCGAAAAACGTTCCAAATGCACCGAAACGTCATGTAGCATCGTCTGCACCGCGTCATGCAGTTGCAACGCCGCCACATCGAGCCGTCCTTCGGCATCGGCCATCCGGTCGACGAGCCAGCCCGCCACAGCGGTAGGCGTTTTGAGGGCCGTATGCGCCACCAAATCAGCGACGCTCGTATCTTTGTCGTGCCCGATACCGGTCAGAACGGGCAGCGGAAACTGCGCCACATAGGTGCACAGCCGATAGCTGTCGAAGCAGGTCAAATCGCTGCGCGAACCGCCTCCGCGAATCATCACCACGACATCGAAGCGTTCCGGTCGGGCAGCGACCTCGCACAAGGCCGAAATAATGGAATCCTCGGCGGCAGCCCCTTGCATGAAAGCATCGAACAGCACGGTTTCGAACCGGTAGGGGCTCTTGGCCAGCTCCTTGCAAAAATCCTGATAACCGGCCGCCTGCGCGCTCGACACGACGGCTACCCGCTGCACGACATCGGGCATCGGTAGCGAACGGTTCATTTCCCACACGCCGTCTTCGTGCAACTGCGCGATGGTCTGCTGCCGCTGGCGTTCGAGGTCGCCGACGGTAAACGCAGGGTCTATATCGGTAATTTGCAACGAAAAACCATATAATTCATGATAGGAGACCAGCACTTTGGCCAGCAACCGGATACCGGCCACGAGCCGCTGGCCCGTTTCGGATTCGAAGCGGGCCGAGATGCGCGGAAACTGGCTGCGCCAGATGACCGCCCGAGCTTGGGCCGTCGGCAGACCGTCGTCGGTTCCCTTTTCGACCAGTTCCAGATAGCAATGGCCCGAATAATTGACCTTGATTTCCGAGATTTCGGCGCTCACCCACACCGGCAAAGCGAAACGCTCGTCGAGCGTCAGCTTCACCATCCGCTGCAACTCTTTCAGCGTGATATGTTCCCGTTCCGTCATAAGAGGCTGTCGAGCAGGATGCCGAGCGTGAACAGCAACCCGAAAATCCAGATATTGCGGGCCGTTTCGCCGAGACAGACATCCAATTCCTCTCCGTGGTCGATGCGCACCATCTTGCGCCAGGTCGCAACATGCACGAACAGATAGGGCAGCGGCAACAAGGCGGCCACCGGACGACCCAATAAAAGCAACGAAAGGCAAAGCACCACGGCCCCGACACCCAAGGCGAGATAGCCCCACCGGCCCGCACCGGCCCCCAGGCAGACGACGATCGTGCGTTTGCCGCAACGGGCATCCTCCTCGCGGTCGCGGAAATTATTGACCATCAGCATTGTGTCGATCGCCAATCCGCAGGCCGCCGCAGCGAGCAGGCTCGCCGTGCTCCATGTTCCCGTTTGCAAGAAGTAGGTGAACGTTACGGGAATTATGCCGAAAAACAAGAAAACGGCCACGTCGCCCAGACCGTGATAGGCCAGCGGCCAGGGGCCCGCCGTATAGAAATAGGCGAACATGACGCAGGCGGCTCCCGCAGCAATCAATTCCCATCCGCCGTAACGGAGCATATCCGCGTGCAGGGCCCACGCCAACAAACCGCAACCCACGATGCAAGCGACCGCCGTGAATCCGGCGATACCGGCTTTCATGGCGGGCAGCGTGATGAGCCCTTTGGCGAAAGCGCGGTCGGGGCCTAACCGGTCGGGCCGGTCGGCCCCTTTCAGGAAGTCCCACAAATCGTTGACCAAATTGGCGGTGCATTGCATCGCCACGGCGAACAGCAGGCACAACAAGGCGGGCAACCATCGGAATTCTCCGTCGGCAAAGGCCAACGCCGAAGCGACGCAGACAAGGATTACGGAATTCCCCAGCGAATAGGGCCGCACGGCCAATATCCAAGCTGATAACGAGTTGGTTTTCATGGCGATTTTCTCTGTTTTTTATTCTGACTTGCGAGGGCTTTCTTCGTCGGAGTGCGATACCCCACTCATGCGGTAAGGGCGGTAGCGCAAATGACCCGCTGATACACGATAACGGTCGGTCGCGCTAATAAAAAACCAACTCCATCTGACGGGGCATCGGCTTGCCTTCGGGCAACTGGATGCGCAACACGCCCTCGCTCGCGACGGGAAGGCCCTCCTTCATGGCCGGATGCCAGTCCGGTGCCTCCTCGACCGCCTTCAACACCCTACGTTTCAAACGGTTATCGGTCGATTCGAGTTCCGCAGCGACCACCGTCCGACCCTCGGGCGTTACCGTATACCGCAACACGACCCGTGCCGCCGGATCATCGGCTTTCCACTTGACCTGTCGGGCGATGTATTCGCCGAAGGTCATGCCGTCGACGTCGAAACGGGCCGGTTTGTCGTAACGCAGCGTAACCAGCACCACCCCGTTCGAGGCCTGCAACCCGTAGCGGGCAATGGTCTCCTCGTCGGCCGGCAGCGTCTCGATTCGCTCGATGTCCTCGGGCGGAATCCGGTCGATTCCCTCCGTCGTCGGCTGACCGTTGACAATATAAAGCGGCTGTTGCTGCTGCGCAATCGAAACCGCAACGGACAACACCACTAAAAACAATATGACGTACTTTTTCATGCCTCCGCACTTTTTCCAACCAACGGCGCATACTGAAAATTATTGTCCGGCCGACCGTCCACAGTTCCTCACAGCAATCCGCATTCCGTACCCCGCTGGCCACACTACGCTTTGCCAATCAAAGCTCGCTCTCTTTGAGCCGTTCGGCATTCTCGGCCACGATCAGATGGTCGATGCAATCCTGGATGTCGCCGTCCATGAAAGCCGAAAGGTTGTAGATCGTATAGTTGATGCGGTGGTCGGTGATGCGGCCTTGCGGATAGTTATAGGTTCGGATTTTGGCCGAGCGGTCGCCCGTCGAAACCATCGTCTTGCGCTTCGAAGCGATTTCGTCGAGGTATTTCGAGTATTCGAGGTTAAAGACGCGCGTACGCAGCTCCTCAAACGCCTTATCAAAATTTTTCAACTGCGATTTCTGATCCTGACACTGCACGACGATGCCCGTCGGGATGTGGGTCAGACGGATGGCCGAATAGGTCGTGTTGACCGACTGGCCGCCCGGGCCGCTGGCACAGAAAATATCCTTGCGGATGTCGTTCATCGAAATCTCGACGTCGAACTCCTCGGCCTCGGGCAGCACAGCCACCGAAGCCGCCGACGTATGGACACGTCCCTGCGTCTCGGTCTGGGGCACACGCTGCACGCGGTGCACGCCCGATTCGTATTTGAGCGTACCGTAGACGTTCTGGCCCGTTACCTTCATCACGACCTCCTTGTAACCGCCGGCCGCACCGTCGGAGAACGACGTGATTTCGTAGCGCCAGCCCTTCGATTCGATGTACTTGGTGTACATGCGCAACAGGTCGCCCGCGAACAACGCCGCCTCGTCGCCGCCCGTGCCGCCGCGAATCTCGACGATGGCGTTCTTCGAATCCTGCGGGTCTTTGGGAATCAACAGTAACTTGATCTCCTCCTCCAAACGGGCGATTTCGGGTTCCAGTTCGGCGATCATCTCGCGCGCCATTTCGCGCAGTTCCTCGTCCTTGTCGTTGACGAGCGTATCCTTGGCCTCGGCCAGATTGGCGAGCGCCGTGCGATAACGTTCCGAGGTCTCGATGATGGGTTCGAGCTCCTTGTACTCCTTCGTCAGTTGGACGAATTGTTTGACATCGGCGATGACTTCGGGATCGGTGAGTTTCTGACCGGTCTCCTCGTACTTGAGTTTCAGCCCGTCCAAGCGGGTCAAAATCGTATTATCTGCCATAAAAAATGATTATTTCAGCGTTTCGAGCCAGTCCAAAACAGCCTGCTGCCACTGCGCCTTGTAAGCGAATCCGTCGCGCATGCCCCAACCGTGGCCGCCCGAAGGATAGATGTGCATCGACGCCCGGATGCCCTGCGCCTTCAACGCATCGTAATACGACGTGCTGCTGACGGTGGGCACGGCCCGATCGTCATCCGAAAGCAACAACAAAGCCGGAGGCGTCGCCGCCGTTACGCGGTTCTGCAAGGAGTAGTAAGCCGACTGCTCCTCCGTACGGTCGACGCCCAACAGATTGTCGAACGACCCCTTGTGGCACTTGCCCGCTTCGCCCGTGATGACCGGATAGAACAGAATCGAGAACGCGGGACGCACGGCCCCCATCGTCGAAACCATTGCGGCGAGATGACCGCCCGCCGAACATCCGGCAATGCCGACCTGCGATGCGATGAATCCTTCGGCGCCGGCGACCTCGCCTTTCATGATACGCAGGGCCTGTTCGGCATCTTCGAGCGGCACTTCGCAATGGCCCTTGGGCATACGGTATTTCAACACGGCGGCCGTGATGCCGTTCTCGGCAAACCAACGGGCCATCTGGAATCCTTCGTGTTCCATCGCCAGACGCGCATAACCGCCGCCCGGGCAGATGACGATCGCCTGTCCCGTAGCCTTCGACGGGTCGGCCTTGAAAATGGAGAGCGTCGTTTCCGAGACATTTTCCACCCGACCGGATGCGTTGCTGACTTCCGGCGTCGTGATGCCGTTGGAATGGGGTGCGGTGGCGTTGTTCCAAATTTTCAGAACGTGGTCGGGTCCCTTTGCAGGCGCTTGTTCGGGCTGCGCCGATGCGCCGACGGCCATTGGCAGAATGGCGAAAAGAAGAAAAATATGTTTTATCATTTCGGTTGTTTTGTTTCGTTCATTTTATGCACCTTTTCTCGCCTCGGCATAGCCCGAAAGCGTATCGACGTCCGCCGCGTTCGGCCGATTCGGGGAGGTTTGAGGTCGCAAAATGCGACCTCAAACTCATTATCAGTGAGTTATACTCGCTTTCCGACAGCTCGAACATGAAATCTTCGCCCTCGAAACGCTCGATATTACGCCGCACGGCCTCTTTCAGACGCTTGGTTTCCACTTGGTAGAGTTCCGCCAAATCGAAATCGAGCATCACCCGTTGACCGCGAATCTCGTAAATTTTGCTTTGTATGGGTTGCAGCTCCATCGGTCTTTCCGGTTTTTGACATCACGGTTTGTGATCTCAATTTGAATATCAATAAGTTATTGCTGTCAAATAACGATATTGATGATTTTCCCCGCGACGACGATCACCTTTTTCGGGGCCTTGCCGTCGAGCCATTTCTGCGCCTCGGGCTCCGCGACGACCGCCGTCTGAATCTCGGAAGGGGTCATCGAGAGGGCGTACTCCTTGCGGAAACGCAGCTTGCCGTTGACCGACACCGGATATTCGAACGTGCTCTGCACGAGGTAGTGTTCGTCGTAAGTCGGATAGGCGGCGTCGCACACCGACGTCGTATGCCCTAACTGCGACCAAAGTTCTTCGGCGATATGCGGAGCGAACGGCGCGAGCAACACGGTCAACGGTTCGAGAATCTGCCGTTTGTCGCAGTCGCCCAGCTCGTTCAGGCAAATCATGAAAGCAGCCACCGACGTATTGAACGAGAAATTCTCGATGTCCTCGCTCACCTTCTTGATGGTCTTGTGCAACGTGCGCAGCTCCTTTTCGGTCGCCGGCTCGTCGCTGACACCGAACGTCCCGTTGCGGAAGAACATCCGCCAGAATCGGCGCAGGAACTTGTGCACCCCGTCGATGCCGTTCGTATCCCACGGTTTGGACTGCTCCAACGGACCGAGGAACATTTCGTACATGCGCAGCGTATCGGCCCCGTAGTTGTCGACGATGTAATCGGGATTGACGACGTTGTACATCGACTTCGACATCTTCTCGACGGCCCAGCCGCAGACGTATTTTCCATCTTCGAGGATGAACTCGGCATCGCGGAAGTCGGGCATCCAACGGCGGAAAGCCTCCGTATCGAGCACGTCGTTCTTCACGATGTTGACATCGACGTGAATCTCCTGCGTTTCGTACTGGTCTTTGAGGCCGAGCGAGACGAACTTGTTGGTACCCACGACGCGATAAACGAAGTTCGACCGGCCCTGTATCATACCTTGGTTAATCAGCTTGCGGAACGGCTCCTCCTCGCACACGTAGCCAAGGTCGTAAAGGAACATGTTCCAGAACCGCGAATACATCAGGTGGCCCGTGGCGTGTTCGATGCCGCCGACGTAGAGGTCGACCGAACGCCAATACTCGTCCGCTTCGCGGCTCACCAACGCCCGATCGTTGTGCGGATCCATGTAACGCAGGTAGTAGGCCGACGAACCGGCGAATCCGGGCATGGTCGAAAGTTCGTAGGGATACCCTTCGGGGGTCGCCCAGTTCTTCACGCGGGCCAGCGGCGGTTCGCCCTGTTCCGTGGGGCCGAAATCGGCGACGGGCGGCAACTCGAGCGGCAATTTCGATTCGTCGAGCGGATAGGCCGTATCGCCCTTGTAATAGATGGGGAACGGCTCGCCCCAATAGCGCTGCCGCGAAAAGATAGCGTCGCGCAGCCGATAATTGACGAGCTTTTTGCCCAATCCGCGGCGTTCCACCTCGTCGAACATCAAGGCGATGGCCTCCTTCACGTCCTTACCGTTCAAAAAGTCGGAGTTAATCATCCGCCCCTCTTTCGCATCGTAGGAGCCCTTTTCGAGGTCGCCGCCCGCAACGACCGGCACGATTTCCAAACCGAAATGGCGTGCAAACGCATAGTCGCGCGAATCGTGCGCCGGCACCGCCATGATCGCGCCCGTACCGTAACCGGCCAGCACGTAATCCGAAACGTAAATGGGTATTTTCTTGCCCGTGAAGGGATTGACGGCATAGGAACCGGTCGCGACGCCGCTCACCCGTCGGGTTTCGGCGATGCGCTCGCGCTCGGAACGTTTGCGGGCCTGTTCGATGTAGGCTTCGACCGCCGCCCTATTTTCGGGCGTCGTCAGTTCGACGACCCATTCGTGTTCGGGCGCGATGACCATGAACGTAACGCCGAAAATCGTATCGGGACGGGTCGTGAAAATTTCGAGCTTCTTCTCCGAACCGGCAATATCGAAAAACACCTGCGCACCGACCGACCGACCGATCCAGTTGCGCTGAATCTCCTTCAACGAATCGCTCCACTCCAACCGATCCAGACCGTCGAGCATGCGCTGTGCATAGGCCGTAACGCGCAACAGCCACTGTTTCATGCGTTTCTGCTCCACAGGGAAGCCGCCACGCACCGACAATCCATCGCGCACCTCGTCGTTGGCCAGCACCGTGCCGAGTTTCGGGCACCAGTTGACCATCGTGTCGGCGCGGAACGCCAGCCGGTAATTCTGCAACACCTGCTCCTTGCGGGCTTCGTCCCAATCGTTCCACTCGGCGGCGGTGAAGTGCATCTCGGTCGTGCAAGCAGCGTCGATTCCCTCAGTGCCGTGAGCGGCGAAAGCAGCGGTCAGCTCCTCGATGGGACGGGCTTTCTGCCGCGTGCGGTCGTACCAATGACCGAACATCTTCAGAAACGCCCACTGCGTCCATTTATAATAGGCAGGATCGCACGTCCGCACCTCGCGCTCCCAATCGAACGAGAAGCCGATTTTGTCGAGCTGCTCGCGATAACGGGCCACGTTGTGCTCGGTCGTAACGGCCGGATGCTGGCCCGTCTGGATGGCATATTGCTCGGCGGGCAGGCCGAAAGCGTCGTAGCCCATCGGATGCAGGACATTGAACCCTTTCAACCGTTTGTAACGGGCGAAAATATCGGATGCGATGTAACCCAACGGATGGCCGACGTGCAAGCCCGCACCGGACGGATACGGGAACATGTCGAGCACATAGAATTTGGGACGTGCAGGGTCTTCGACGACGCGATAGGTATGATTTTCGCGCCATTGCCGCTGCCATTTGGCCTCTATCTCTTTGAAATTGTAATCCATATCGGATGTTTTTCCGGCAAATTTAGCAAATTTTTTGGCAATCGGGGGAAAATGTCCTACTTTTGTTTTGTTGTTAAGAGGTGCGGGTCGGACAGTTTTTTATTAACGGGTACGGATCGCACGGTCAAATAGACAGAAGCGCCGATGACGCTCGTAAGCAGGACAAAGGAGCTATCGCGCTAACAAAAAACGGACGGAAGCGCCGATGACGGCCATAAGCAAGACAAAGGAGCTGCCGCGCTAATAAAAAAACGAATATGCCGGAGATTTGCAGATTTTATGGGATCATCCTCTTTCTCTACTGGAAAGACCACAACCCGCCCCATATCCATTTTTCGTATGGGAGCTACACGTGCAACATAAGCGTAATCGACCGGATTGTGGATGGACAAGCACCGGCGAAAGTGGTCGTACTGGTAAACAAATGGCTCGACCTGCATGAACAAGAGGTGCTCCAACTGTGGGAGAAAGCCCAAAAAGGCGAACCGATCGGAAAAGTGGAACCGCTAAAATAACAGGACGATGTTGCGAATAACCGATGTAGAATATCTGAAAGATTACGAGCTGCTGCTGACGTTCAACACCGAAGAAAAAAAGTTCGTCGACTTGCGCCCCTATCTGACCGGAACCGTATTCGGAGAGTTGCTCGACAAGGAAAAATTCATCCAATACGGCCTAACGCCCATAACGATCGAATGGGCCAACGGAGCCGATTTCGCTCCCGAATTCCTCTACGAAATCAGTTCTTTATTAACTGGTACGGATCGGACAGTTAATAAGGAATAACAGACGAACGGAAGCGTTGATGACGGTCATAAGCAAGACAAAGGAACTATCGCACTAACAAAAAACGGACGGAAGCGCCGATAACGGCCATAAGCAAGACAAAGAAGCTATCGCGCTAATAAAACACCGTGCGAGCCGCAGTCTCCGGCGGCGAAGGCTCGCAGTCGCTCGCTTCGCAGACTGCGGCCCTCCCATAACCATTAGGCCACGGAGCACTCGGACAATAAAAATTAAGGTAGATGTAAAAATAATTAAATTAACCACTTAATAATCCTTGACAGTTAATAAAAACATGAAAGTTGAAGCGAATAAAATGGTCGGCGTCGATTATACACTGACCGTCGACGGCAAAATCGCCGACCAGTCGCGTCCGGGCCAGCCGCTCGAATTCATCTTCGGTACGGGAATGCTCCTGCCGAAATTCGAAGCGGCCATTCTCGGCAAAGAGCCCGGCGATCGGGTCGAATTCACGCTCGCTCCGAAAGACGGGTACGGCGAGTTCATCGCCGAAGCGGTGGTCGACCTGCCCAAAAACATCTTCATGGTCGACGGCAAAATCGCCGACGACATGCTCTACGCAGGCAACCAAATTCCGATGAGCGACGCGCAGGGCAACCGCATGATGGGGGTCGTCAAGGAGGTCGCCGACGACCACGTGAAGATGGACTTCAACCACCCGATGGCCGGCAAGACGCTGCACTTCGCCGTCGAGGTGATCTCCGTGCGCGACGTAACGCCCGAAGACCTGCAAGGACATTGTTCGTGCGGCGATTGCGGCGGCGACTGCCACCACGACCACGAAGGTTGCGACTGCGGCGGCGAGCACGACGGTTGCGGCTGCGAGGGCCATTGCCATTAAAACGCAGGACGATACGGCTTTCGAAATCCGATGTATTCGTTGAGCCAATACCTGATGTCGCTGGAAGATACCCTCGGGTTGACCCGCACATCGGGTGAGTGGACACTTTGCCGCCGGCCCGACGGTCAGCCTTGGTACGCTTTGGGCAATACGGCGATCGTCTTCCGCATTCGAATCGACGGACGCATACGGGCGTTGCATTGTTATCGGCGCCCGATGCGGCATCTGCGGGCCATCTACGGCGACCGGCTCCGCGAAGGGGAGTTGTTTCTCTTCACCGGTGCGGATTGCGGGGTGTGGGTCGATGTCGTAGTGGACGACTGGATCGAGGGCCAGACGTTGCGGGAGGCGCTTTTCGAGGCCGTGCGGAATCGAGACCTCACACGGATTACCCAATGGTCGCTCGCATTCGACCGATTGGGGGCCGCATGGGTCTCGGACGATCGGGCCCACGGCGACTTGAAGCCCGAAAACATTTTAGTAGACAAGGACGACCGTTTGCATCCGATCGACTTCGATGCTGCCTATCTGCCGGAGTTCGCCGGCGAACCCAGCCCCGAATTGGGCACGGCAGCCTATCAGCATCCAGCACGCACGGTTGCGGATTTCGATGCCACCTTGGACGACTACCCGACGGCCCTGATTGCCACGGCGCTGCACGCATTGCGTATGGCACCGGAATTGCTCGACCGTTACGACGACCGCGACGGATTGTTGTTCGATCCGCAACACATCGCGACGGACACGGCCCTATGCGAAGTGCTCGAATTGTTCAAACGGCACGGACGGGCGGCGCAATATCGAATCGCCTGCCTGTTGTATTCGCCAACACTCCGGCTGCCGCAACTCGCTCCGCTGCTCGATGCGGCCCGCCACGAAGTGGAACAGGAACTCCGTCCGGATAAGGTGCCGGACGACGCCGAGACGCCGGAACTGTTCGTCGAAAACGGCTATTGGGGTTATCGCACCGATACGAAAATCGTCGTTCCACCGTTGTACGATTGCGGATTCGACTTCACCGAAGGATTGGCTGCCGTGCAGTTGGACGACACGTGGCATTACATCGACCCGACGGGCCGTCCGGTAATCGACTGTCCGGATTGCGAGGCCGTAAAACCGTTCCACGACGGCGTGGCCGTCGTCATCAGAAACGGCATACGCAGCCGAATCGACCGCACGGGAAAAATCGTCGAACCCTGAAGCACAGCCCGAAACGACCGACAAAATACGGACTGCATTCGAAAAACTGATGCACGAATGATAAACAGACTTTTATCCATCAACCGGCTGCTCTTTTTGCTGACGATTCTTTTCGCAGCATGCACGGCGGACTCCGCCGCAGCGCAGCAACTGATTTTCCCCGATTCGGTATACAACATCGGGGATATTGCCGAAAACGATCCGCCGCGCACCTACCGTTTCCGCTATGAAAACCAATCGGACAAACCGATCGTCATTTTGCGGGTGGACACCTCGTGCGGCTGCGTAAAGAGCTCTTTTTCGCGCAAACCGATTGCCCCGCGTGCGACGGGCGAAGTCCTCATCACTTTCGATCCGCACGGCCGCGAAGGGGCCCTCTACAAGCAGATGCCGGTCTACACCTCCGCATCGGGCAACCGTCCGGCCATCCGGTTGGCGCTGTCCGGCACGGTCAAACCCGCCCGCCGCACCAAACAATAAAGCCTGCCGCGCACAATAAACCGCCCTCTTTCCACGTTTTATTATTAACTTGCTATGCAGGCAAGGAACTCGGAAAGAATCGCAACAGAAAATATAACAAATTATGAAACGGATTCTTTTATGCTTGGCCGCAGCATGCGTGGCATTCGCCGCAACGGCCCAAACGAAACAGGAAGCATTCCCCAGCTACATCCAAGTCAACGGACGGGCCGAAAAGGAGGTCGCGCCCGATGAATTCTACCTTTCGATCGTCATCAACGAACGCGATTCGAAAGGCAAAATCTCGGTCGAAAGCCAGCAGCGCGACATGATCGCCGCGCTCAAAAAATTGGGCGTCGACATCGAAAAACAGTTGAAAGTCGCCAATCTGTCGAGCGAGTTTTTCAAGAAGCGCAGCTCTGTCGCCCAAGCCAAATACCAGTTGCAGTTGGGTTCTGCGGCCGAGGTCGCCAAAGTGTGGCAGGCGCTCGACGCACTGAACATATCGAACGTGTCGATTTTGAAAGTAACCCATTCGAAACTCGACGAATTCAAGAACGAGGTGCGCATCGCCGCCATCCGCAACGCCCGCGAGAATGCGCAGACTTTAGCCACGGCAATCGGCCAGCAGATCGGCAAATGTTTCTTCATCTACGATTCGAACAACGACATCATGCCGCGCTATTACAACAACAAGGCGGTCATGATGCGCAGTCTGGCTGCGGACGCTGCCGGCATCGAAACCGCTGTCGAGGAGGAGGAATCGTTGGAATTCAAGACCATCAAGTTGGAATACAGCGTGCAGGCGAATTTCGTATTGGAATGATTTTTTTATAAGGGTGTAAACGATAGCCCTTAGGGTGGCCAAGGTAGCATCGCATCGGTTCGACCAACCCGATCATGCCGAACAGCATCGGGCGACCGAACAGACGACCAACGGATATACACCGGTACTAAGATAGCGATCGGTATTCGTAAAAAGTCCGATTAAAATTCATAAAAATTTGGAGATTCGGAAATTTTCGTTACCTTTGCATCCGCATTCGCCTTTCAGAGGATTGCGGATGTTGTTTGCGGAAATAGCTCAGTTGGTAGAGCGCAACCTTGCCAAGGTTGAGGTCGCGGGTTCGAATCCCGTTTTCCGCTCTGAAACAGGAGGATTGAGAAATCGTCCTCTTTTCTTTTGTCGGTCAGTGAGTTGCGGGGATTTTTCGTTTGTAACGGTTAATTGTCTGTTAACTAATTTTTTGCCTTTGATGCTCAATCGGCCCTATTTAGATTGAAGCGTCTTGCAAAATGTCTCGTATGCTCCGTTAATATCAAAAAACAATTCCGCGTAAATCAATAGATTACACGGAATTGTTTTGAATAAATATCATTCGAGACCGGAAGCGACACACCGGCGGGATTTGCCGTTCGTTATTGACCAAATGCGTCGCGGCCGGACCTATCGCGTGTACTCCACGGGAAGAAGCGGCATGGCACCGTTCTGTGTACAAACATATGCCGAAACCTCTACCGCCGTACGATGTGCCTCGGCGATCGGTTTGCCCTTGATGATGGACGAGATGAAGGCCGCCGTGAACGAATCCCCGGCACCCACCGTGTCGGCAACCTGCACGACCGGCGTTTCGCGGAACGAGAAATTCCCCGGCGTAAAGACATAACTGCCGTTGATGCCGCACGTCAGAATCAACATTTTCAGATTGTATTTACCCAACAGCAACCAGCATTTGTCTTGCAGGTCGATTCCCGGATAACCGAAAAGCCGGCTGACGGTAACCAATTCTTCGTCGTTTATTTTCAAGATGTTGCAACGCTTCATCGAAGCGTCGAGAATCTCCGCGTTGAAGAATCCCTGCCGCAGGTTCACGTCGAAGACGACCAGCGTGTCGTCATCCTGCGGCATGGCGTCAAGAAAACGCCCGATGGTCGCGCACGACACGTCCGAGCGCTGTGCCAACGATCCGAAGCAGACCGCCTGCGTATGTGCAGCCAACTGCTCCAATTGTTGGGTGTACGGGATATTGTCCCAAGCCACCTGCTCTTTGATTTCGTATTGCGGAATTCCGGCTTGGTCGATCTCCACCTGCACCGTGCCGGTCGGATAAGGAATCCGTTCGATCAGACGGTTCAATCCCTTTTCGTCGAGGTTGGCAAGCAGTTCATCCCCCAAGCTGTCCTCGCCCACGGCACTCACCACGCAACTTTCCAGACCGAACTGCGATACGTGGTAGGCGAAATTCGCCGGAGCGCCGCCCAATTTTTTACCTTCGGGAAGTACATCCCAGAGTGCTTCACCGATTCCTACTATGGTTCCTTTCATGGTTTTCGTGAATTAGTTGCGGTTGATTTTCGTCAGATAGAAAAGCAGGTAGATGACACCGGCCGTCATGACGCCGACAGCCCCGTACTGCCCGCCCAATGCGTCGCTTGCGATGCCCATGGCCAACGGGAAGACCGTACCGCCGAAAAGGCCCATAATCATCAGACCCGAAACTTCGTTTTTCTTTTCGGGCAGGGTATTGAGCGCCTGTGCGAAGATGATGGGGAAGATGTTGGAGTTGCCCAGTCCGATCAAGGCGATGCCGGTGTAGAGCATGGCCTGCGAATGACCCACGAAGAGCAGCAGCATGGCGGCTAACATCATGACGACGCTGATGCCGAAGAACGTGCGGGCCGAAACCTTGCGGAGGATGATGGCGCCGAGCAAACTCCCTGCCGTGCGGCAGATGAAATAGATACTCGTAGCGAATCCGGCCGCTTCGAGCGCCATGCCCTGACGTTCGATCAGCAATTTCGGGGCGGTCGCGTTGGTTCCGACGTCGATGCCGACGTGGCAGATGATGCCGAGGAAGCAGAGCAAAATAAACGGATGTCCGAGCAGCCGCAGGCAGTCTCCGAATCCCGATGCCTTGTCGGCTTTCTCCTCCTCGATGTGGGTCATGCCGAGTGCCGCGATCGAAAGGAGGCAGACGACGGCATAAACCGGGAAGAGCATACGCCAGCCCAAATTGCCCGTAGGCAGCATCGTCGTGGCGCCCCATGCGGCGATGATGGGAGCAAGGAACGAGGCGATGGCCTTGACGAATTGCCCGAAAGTAAGCGTCGAAGCCAGATGCGAGGGGGCGATCAGATTGCTGACTAACGGATTGAGCGAGGTCTGCATCAAGGCGTTGCCGATGCCGAGCAACGAGAAGGCGATGAGCATCACGGCGAACCCTTCGCCGAACATCGGCACGATGAGCGACACCAAAGTTACGCCCAACGAGAGCAATACGGTGTTCTTGCGCCCGATGCGGTTCATCAACAGGCCGGTCGGCACGGAGAAAATCAAGAACCAGAAGAACACCAGCGAAGGGAAAAGGTTGGCCTGCGCATCGGTCAGTCCCAGATCTTTTTGAACGTAGTTGGATGCCGTGCCGACGAGATCGACGAATCCCATGGCGAAAAAGCACAGCATCACGGGAATCATCTGCGCCAAAACCGAATGTTTCGGCGAGACGGTTGAAGTTTCGGTTTTCATGATCTATTTCTGTTTTTTACGTTGGTTGTCGTATCATTCGGCGCCTCCGAGCGGATAGACCGTCAGCTGCTCCACGCGGGCGGCTCCTCCTTCGGCCGACAAGGCCAGCGATGTGTAGGGCGAAGACGGGAAAACCAAATTGGTCATGGCAAATTCGCCGTTCGCTCCGAACACCTCGACCGAACAGCGGTCGAGAAAGATGCGTAGCGTGCATTTGTGTCCTGTTTGAAGCATAGGTGCCACGGTCGTCGCCGGAAAAGCGAGGCTGAAATCCGTCGCTCCGCTTTGTTGACGGTACATGGCAAACGTTCGCTTCTTCGCGTCGTGTACGTCGCAGGTCATCCGAACCGACTCCCCCGCTTCGTTCGAGAGAACGAGGTCTATTTTTCGGGCATGACCGAAATCCAGCGCAAGTTCGATTTCGCACACCCCGTCCGCCTCCGCCGGCAAGGTGCAGACGACAGGCGATGCGGAGAGTGTCGCCGCAGGGAAGGTCGTTTTACCGCGACGCAGGCTCTCCACCTCTTTCGCCGGTTTTACGCCAAGACGCAGCGAACCGTTGGGCAGACGGAAAAGCTCCAAGTCGCGCGGCAAGGTGTTGGCGCTGCGGAATTGCAGGGTCGGCACCACGTCGGCATACTCCCAGTTGCTCATCCATGCGATGGCCGTGCGGCGGTTGTCAGGGGCATCGCTCCATGTAACGGCGGCATAGTGATCCTTGCCGTAGTCCATCCACAGGGTTTCGTCGGGATGCATATCGCACACGAAACGGTGTCCGTCGAAGTCGCCGACAAAGTATTGCGTGGCACCACCGCCGAAGGGGCCTCCCGGGTTGATGTTGCAAATCAGCACCCATTTCTTTTCATGCGTGCCGCGCACGGGGAGTTCGAAAAGGTCGGGACACTCCCAAACCCCTTTCTGACAGCCGTATCCGCGTCCGAACGCACTCTCGAAACGCCAGTTTTTCAAATCGGGCGAGGAATAAATCAACATCTCGCGGTCGAGAGCGTGAGCCAGAATGAGGTTCCATTTGCCGAGCCGCTCGTTCCAGAAAATTTTCGGATCGCGGGCTTCGTGTTCGGTTACGATGACCGGATTGGCGGCATAGCGGGTAAAGGTCGCTCCGCCATCGGTGCTGTAAGCCAGACTTTGCACCTGACTTTTTCCTGCCGAGGTAAAGAGGGCGACGACGGCACCGGCCCCGAATCCGGCCGTATTGGCTGAATCGACCGCAGCACTGCCGCTGAATACGCTGCCCAAGCCGTCGGGTTCGAGGACGGAGGGTTCCTGCGTCCAGTGCATGAGGTCAGGGCTTACGGAGTGCCCCCACGTCATGTTCTGCCACTTCGACCCGTAGGGATTATACTGGAAACAGAGGTGCCACGCCCCATCTTTCCAGAACATGCCGTTGGGGTCGTTCATCCAACCGTAGAGCGGCGTATGATGATAGACGGGGCGGTATTTCTCGCGGTTTGCGGTGTCGAACGCATCGGCGAGGCGCAGGGCCTTCCAGCAGACGAATTTCTCCATTTGATGCGGGCGCAAAGGGACCTCGCCTACGATATTGAATAGGATTTCCCGACCGGCGTAGGGCGTCAAGTCGAAAGGCACCGTGTAATCCACGGCATGCTGAGCCAGCCGCACATAGAACGTGCGGACGATCGCACCCCCGTCCAACACCTCGATCCGTGCATCGGGGGCATCGTCTTCGACGGGAAGCAGCAGGTAGTGGGCATCGGCAGTCGTGCGCACCAATGTATTATCGGGCGCGGTATGCCGGATATCGAGCGTTTGAGCGGAGGCGCTTGCCGTTATTCCGCCAACGGCGACAAGGGTTGCAAAGTGTGCAAGCAGATTCATTAGGCAGTCGGTTTTTTAGGTTCGGTATTCGGAAGTCTCTCGTGAAAACTTCCGATTGCAAAGATAGCCCACCGAGTACGACGAACCTATCAAAAATCGTTCATTGTCTGTTTCGAATGTTACATGGATAGGCTTTTTTACGGTTATATACGTTTATGTACCCGCTGCTCCGGATTTTCGAATCCGCCCCTCGGTGCTCGTCGCCGGAGGCGACGTTTGCAGATTTGACCCACCCCCGCACCCCCGCCTTGGCGGGGGCTTCGGTCGGGCGACCGAAATGAACCGAGTTTCCGAGCCGTCGATACATAGAAGTATAAAATTGCTTTTTTTCGAAGAATCGAAATTTCCGTACCATTTTGATAGAAAGGAAAAAAGACGTATATTTGTATTATACGGACGAAAAAATGAGCGCGATGCGTCGTATTCGAATTTGGCTATTTGTTCTGACAGTCGTACTGGCGGCGGGATGCCGTACGACTGAACCGTATCGGATCGGCGTTTCGCAGTGCAGCTCCGACGACTGGCGCGAGAAGATGAACGAGGAGATTCGCCGCGAAGCCCTCTTTCACAACGACGTCCAGATCGAAATCCGGTCGGCGGACGACGACAACGACCGACAGATCGCCGACATCCGCTATTTCGCGGAGCAGGGTTTCGACATCATCATCGCCTCGCCCAACGAGGCCGAGGCGCTCACCCCCGTCATCGCGGAGGTCTACCGCTCCGGCATTCCGGTCATCCTCTTCGACCGCCACATCCTCGACGACACCTATACAGCCTATCAGGGTGCCGACAACCGCGAAATCGGACGTTCTGCGGCCCGCCTCGCCAAAAGCCGCATGCAAGGCACCTGCCGCATCATCGAAATTTGCGGTTTGCAAGGCTCCACGCCCGCTATCGAACGGCAACAGGGTTTCGGAGAGGTCGTCTCCGCCGACAGCGACATGCTTCTGCTGGGCTCCGGATACGGCAACTGGAACGACACCGACGGCTACCGGATCGCCGATTCCCTCCTTACGCTTTATCCCGATGCGAACACCGTCTATGCCCATAACGACCGCATGGCCGTAGCCGCCGCACGAGCCGCCGAGCGACACGGAATACCCGATTTGCAAATCATCGGGATCGACGCCGCCCCCGAAATCGGCATCCGGGCCGTGGCCGATGGCGTCATCGACGCCACCTTCCTCTACCCGACCGAAGGACATCAACTGATTCGCACGGCCTTAGCCATTCTCCGAGGAGCGCCCTACGAACGCAATCTGATTTTCCCGACGGTACCGGCGGTCGATGCGTCGAATGCCGAAATCCTGCTTCTGCAAGACAAGGCGCTCAAAGAGGAGACCGAGAAGATGGAGTGGCTCAAAGCCCGTGTGGACGACTATTGGAGCCGCCATCTGATGCAAACCATCGCCTTGTATGCGGTGGTATCGGTGGCCCTCCTGCTGGCCGCAGGAATTTTTATGCTCCTGCGCACCCATCGCATCAACGTCCGGCACCGGCAGATGTTGGACTCCAAAAACCGCGAACTGGAACGTCAGCGGGACGAACTCAACGAACTCTACCTGCGGTTGCAGGAGGCTACGCAGTCCAAGCTGGCCTTCTTCACCAACGTCTCGCACGACCTGCGCACCCCGCTGACCTTGATTGCCGATCCGGTGGAGCAATTGGTGCATGCCGACAATCTGACCGAACGCCAGACGACCTTGATGCGGTTAGCCGATAAAAACGTGCGGATTCTGAAACGGCTGATTAACAGGATTTTGGATTTCAGAAAGTACGAAAACGGAGAATTGGCGTTCAACCCCATCGAGACGGATGTCGCGACGTTGGTCGCCGAATGGGCCGAAGCATTCCGCAATGCGGCGCTCAAACGCCATATCGAACTGAAGCTCGCCATCGAATCCGACCGGAATTTCACGATGGCCGTGGATGTCGAAAAGTTCGAGCGGATTTTCTTCAACCTGCTCTCCAACGCCTTCAAATTCACCCCTGCCAACGGTACGGTAACGATCCGGCTCTCGACCGATGACAGCGAGCAGTTGGTGCTTACGGTTTCCGATACCGGCAAAGGAATCGCACAGGAGGATTTGACCCGCATTTTCGAACGTTTCTACCGTGTGGACAAAATCAATCCCGACGGTTCGGGCATCGGGCTTACCCTCGTCAAGGCCTTTGCCGAGATGCACGGAGGTTCGGTGTCAGCCCAAAGCACCTCCGGCAAGGGGGCGACCTTCACGGTAACGATACCCATCGTACACGTCGATGCGGCCCCGAACGAGGGGGGGGGAATTGCGCTCTCCGCAAATGACATCACGCAGGAATTGACTGACATAGAGGAGCCCGAAACGGTCGAACAGCCGGTCGAGGAGTCTGCGCACTCGATTCTGATTATCGACGACAATGCCGACATCCGCACCTTGGTCGGCGGGTTGTTGCGCGACCGCTACGTTATCCTGCAAGCCTCGAACGGCAAGACGGGCATTCGCCTCGCTTCGAAATATACCCCCGATTTGATTATCTGCGACGTCATGATGCACGACCTCGACGGTTTGGAGGTGTGCCGAAGGCTGAAATCGGATATCTCGACCTCGCATATCCCCATCTTGATGCTCACGGCCTGCTCGTTGGATGAACAGCGCATCGAAAGCTACGAATGCGGGGCAGACGCCTTTTTGTCGAAACCGTTCGATTCGCGGATGTTGGTCGCTCGGTGCGAATCGCTGCTGCTCAACCGCAAACGGCTGCGCGAAGCGTTCGCTTCGGAGACGCTTTTGTCTCCCCGTACCGAGCCGCGCGCTTCCGGTGCGGCAGAAGCGCACCGTTCGGAGATAGACAACGATTTTTATCGCCGTTTTGCCGCGCTGATCGAACGGCGCATGGCGGATTCAGAGCTTTCGATCGAGGAGATGGCCGCAGATTTGGGATTGAGCCGCGTGCAATTCTATCGCAAAATCAAGGCGTTGACGAATTACTCTCCGGCCGAACTGTTGCGCATTCTACGGTTGAAGCGGGCCGACATGCTCCTGCGCACCACCGAAAACACGGTTTCGGAAATCTCCTATTCGGTAGGATTTTCTTCGCCGGGTTATTTCACGAAGTGTTACCACGACTGGTTCGGAGAGGCTCCGACCGAGGTACAGAAACGCACCTCCAAAATCACGAACAGATAAACGAGAGCCGATGCAACTATTTGTTGCATCGGCTCGCTTTCCGACAGCTGTACCGTCGAACCGGTCATCGGTGCAGCCTATGGATCAGCGTGTTTTGAGGTATTCGAGGGCATTTTTCGCCATTTTCAGGATGTTGTCTTGATAGCTATTGTTGGAGGGATGAGCCGAGACATCGGCACTTCCGTCGTCATTGCGCATCGAGAACTCGCAGCCTCCGTTGCCCATGCAGATGATCGTACCCTTGAAGTCGGTGTTGCCCTGCTGTGCCTCCCAGATATTGAGTTGCGATACGAAGTCGATTTGCGAATCCCATGTCGCCAGCGGAATGATGCCGTATTGATTGACAATCGCATTGTAGCAGGCTTCTTCCTGATCGCCGAGGCCGGTCAATTTCGACGGGATATTGAAATAAAGGCAGTTGTGGTCTTCGGTCCAGCCGGGGCCCTTCACAGCGATGAGTTTCGTATCGGCGGTCGTTTCGTAATCGAGCCCTTTGAACATCGGGTGCGACGAAGCATCCTTCTTGAAACGTTTGCCCGGATAAAGTTCGACGGCAATCTTCCATGTATCGCCATTGTAACCTCCGCGACCGGTGCTGATGTTGCGGTCGTTGGAGAGAAGCAACTCTTTTTCGAGACGCCCCAAAGCCGCGATATAAGGCGTCGCATGGCTCCACAGCAGCAGGCTGCCGCCGTTTTTATACCATTCGCTGACATACGGGGTGGCGGCATCCACCACGGCCGGCATATCGAACAACGTGTCGCCGTTGCGGCCGTCCTCAACGTCGCGAATCCAGAACAGCACACGGTACGGGTCGAGGTCGGCCGTCGATTGGATATCGCCGAAGTAGACATAGCGTGCCGAAGCATATTCGCTCGTAAGCCACAGCCATGCCGAAATTTCGTCGTCGTCGCCCTTTTCCTGCAACTCTTCGACGGTGGCATATTCGCTCAGGAACCCGATGGTGGTTTTGCCGATGCGCAACGAGGCGGTCGCAGGAAGCGCAACGCCCTTGCTGTTGCCGGCGACCAGTTCGATGTTCCACTCCTCGCCGTCAAGGACATCCTCGATGAGGTAGGATGTAACCGTGTTCGGCAGGGTTTCGCGGATATTCCGGCTCCCGTTGGTCGCCGAGAACGATACGTTGTCGGCATCGGGACTGGCCGTCCATGTTACCTGCGCATCGTATCCGCCCACCTTGTCGACCTGCGACATCGTTACGCCGCTTACGGGCGTAGCGCCCTCCCGCAGATAATTCTTCGTTACACCGAGCGAAACATTCGTGCCGTCGGTCAGTTTGAAGACGTAGGTATATTCGATATTCGTATCGACATTCCGATGGGTATAGGTATTCCCGCCGACCGTCTCCGTGCTGCGGATCGTCGTCCCTTGATAAACGCTTACCTGCATCTTCAAGTCCTGCTGCGGAACCGTCCACGTCCACACGTAGTCGTTGCCTACGAGTTGTCCCGAAATAAGCGATGCGTCGATCGGTTCGATCGCAGGGGCTGCAATCTCTATCTCCTTGTCCTGACACGCCGCCGCTACGACGCAGAACAGCGCCAGAACCATATATTTCCAAATTTTCATTGCTTTGCGGTTTTTAAGGGGTTGTTAGTCGTTGTAGTTCTTGTTCTGGGTGTAAAGCTTCGGCACATAGTAGAGCTGGTTGTACGGCACGGGCCAGAACTCGTTCTTGTCGGGCGTATAGTGCGCCTCGTTCAGATATTCGGCATACTTCTGCTTCTTGTACACCACGTTCTTTTCCGTCTCGAAATAGGCGTTCAGCGTCTTTGAAGCGATTCCCCAGCGGCGCAACGAGAAATAACGGTCGTTCTCCATCGCCATTTCCAGCCGACGCTCCCACTGCACGCACTTGCGGCCGATCTCCTTGCTGGTAAAGTAGCCGGTGGGATAGGTCGAAATCTCGCATCGGTCTTTGGCGTATCCGATGTGCTTGTCGATGGAGTTCTTCGCACGGGTGCGGATGTCGTTGACGATGGCGAGCGCTTCGGGCAGCCGGTCGAGTTCGACCAATGCCTCGGCCCGCATCAGCATCACGTCGGTATAGCGGAACACATAGTCGTTCATAGCGAATGCCTGCCACGAACCGTTGAACGTCTCGCCTTTCGAACGCTGCGGAACCTCTTTGAGCGAGGTATAGTAACCGTAGGTGTTGGGAGTACGCGAATTGTCGGTAGTCATCATGTGGTCGGCTTCGTATTTGTAAGGCCACGTAGGCATGCCGACCGTATGGAACAGACGCGGATCCCACTTTTGCGACGACGCTACGCCCTGTTCGGGATAATCGGTGCGGTCGTTGTAGTGGTCAAACATCGGAAGCCCGTTTTCGGTCTTGAAGGCGTTCACCAGATTCTGCGAGGGCTTGTGGAAATCCCAGCCGCATGACCACATGCCCCAGCAACCGTTGAGCATATTCGACCAGTTGGCACGTCCGAAGGTGGTGTGGTCTTCGCTGTAATCCGAAGTCTGTACGGCGAATACGGACTCCTTCGAATTCTTGTTCTCCGGCAGGAAAATGTCGCCGAAATCTTCCAGATAACCGAAACGCGACTTTTCGACCACTTCGGTGTACTCTAAGACCTTCTTCATGTACTCCGGATTGATGTGCGACACACCGTTCGTCGCTTCGTAACCGTCGCCCCACGCAATCGTCAGATAACATTTGGCCAAGTAGGCGGCTGCGGCGATGCGGTTCGTGCGGCCTCCGCCGTCGGGAGCCTCGTCGGGAAGCGTTTCATAGGCGATTTCGAACTCATGAATAACCTTCGCGAACAGTTCCTCATAGGTAAATTCATCGTTGCGGGTCTTCTCGTGGAGGTTGTTTTTGAAAACCTCCTCGTCGATCCACGGAATTTTGCGGAAGACGGTCAGCAGTTTGAAATAGAAGTGTCCACGAAGGAAGTGGACTTCGGCTGCGCGGCGTGCGGCGACCTCTGCACCGAGCACGCTTTCGCCGTTCTCTTCGAGCGCCACCAAGGCGCGGTTGCAACGCGAAATGCCGCAGTAGAGACGATACCACAATTCGTCGAGTTCGCCCGGACGCGAAGTCAGCGTCGTCCATATCTCCATCGGATGATAACCCGTGTCGGACAAGCCGCCGCCGCCCTTGTAGCAGTCGTCGGACGAGATGTCGCCGTAGGGCATCAGGTTGAACGGATAGTTATACCAGCAGTCTCCGAGCGCCGCATAGGCAGCCATAACCATTTTCTCGGGTTGGGCGTAGGCCTTATTCCCGTCGATAACGCCCGTCGGCGGGACATCGATAAAGTCGTTGCACGAGGCGACGGCAAGGCTTGCCATGACCGCCATCGTCATATTTTTGATAAGTTTCATGATGCTTTTGGTTTATAAGGTCATTGGATAATGTTGTCCGTCTGAGGTCAGAAACCGATTTGAATACCGAAAGTTACCGACGTGGAATGCGGATAGGCCCAACGGGGATTTTCGGGATCGGAGCAGGTCAAGCCGCTGCTCTTGACGGTCAGCAGGTTGTTGCCGGAAACGTACACGCGGGCATTTCTCATGTGAAGTTTCGCCACGATTCTTTCGGGCAGATTGTACCCGATCTGCAAGGTGCGCAGCTTGGCATACGAACCGTTTTCCACGAAGTAGGTCGAAGTGCGGCCTTCGTCGCTGGTGTTGTTGGTCGTAAGCGCCGGAATCGTCGAAGCGGTGTTGTCGGGTCTCCATGCCCCCAGCAGACGATCGCCCTTATTGGAACCGGCATCGGTGATGCTCCAGAAGTCGGTCTGGAATTTCTGGTCATTGTAAACATCCTGTCCGAAGACGCCTTGCCAGAACATCGAAAAGTCGAAATTCTTGTAGGACAGCTCGACATTCAAACCGGCCGAAAAATCGGGCACGGGGTTGAAAATCCACGTCTGGTCGTCGGCCGTGATGCGCCCATCGCCGTTCAAGTCGGCATAGCGAAGGCCTCCGACACGGGCATTGTCCTGTCCGGAAGCGAGCACCTCCTCGCGCGACTGGAAGAGCCCGTCGACGACGTATCCCACGATCGACCCGTAGGGACGGCGGGATTCGACGAGGTTCTCCGTCGTGGTGTGGACATACGAACCGGTCGTAGTGGAGGGCAGGTACGTTACTCGGTTCCGGTAGAAGTCGAGATTGGCATTGATCGCATAGGAGAAGCCGTTTGCACGCCGGTCGCGCCAACCGATGGTGAACTCCATACCTTGGTTTCGCAGCGAAGGCCCGTTCAACCACGAAGCACCGCCTTCACCCATAGCGCCCAGATAGGCCGGATTAATCAACATATCCTTCACATCCTTGATGTAGGCGTCGATCGTACCGGTCAGCCGGTTGCGCAGGAACGAGAAGTCGATACCGACATTGTACTGAATCGTGGTCTCCCATTTGAGATTGGGGTTCTCGGACTGCGAAGCGATGTATCCCGAAGGGAAGATGCCCGACTGCTGCAACAAGATGTCATAGGCGGTCGAAGTCATGCGGTCGTTGCCGTAGTCGGCCACATAGAGGGCATAGCGTGCCGTGTTGGAGATGGCCTGATTACCGGTCTTTCCCCACGAAAGGCGCAGTTTCAAATCATCGAGCCAGTCGCGGTCGATGTGCTTCGACAAACGGTAGCCCAGCGTTGCCGAGGGGAAGGTACCGTAGCGGTTGTTGCGGCCGAAACGCGACGAACCGTCGTAACGAATCGTGAACGAAGCCAGCAGAAGGTCATCGTAGTTGTAATCCACTTTGCCGAAGAACGACGCCAGTGCGTAGGCCGAGCGGTTGCCGGTCGCACGTTCCACGCCTGTGGAAGCGTCGGGCCACATGTAATCGGGGTCTTCCAAGGCGTAATCCTCGTTGTAGGCCGCGAAATCGACCCGCGTCTGGCGGAAAATCTCGGAACCGGCCAGCACGTGGAAATGGTGCTTGTCCGCAAAGCTGAAATCGTAGTTGATGGTGTTCGACCACATGATTTTCGAGTCGTTGGCCTGCGAAAGCGTCGTCGAATTGGTATCGTTGTTCACGATGTCGCTGTGGAACGTATAATTATAGGAGTGGATGAACGCCGCATCGAAATCCAAGCCGAAATTCGAACGGAAGACGAATCCCTTGAACGGTTTGACATCGACGTAGGCATTTCCGAACATACGCCAGATTTTGAGCCGGTTGTCGCGGTTGTGGTAGAGTTCGCGCAACGGATTCTGACGGTCGCTCATGCTGCCGACGGGACCGCTGAACGTCTCACCGTCCTCTTCGTACACCGGTACCGTGGGCGCCATTTTCAACGCATTTTCCAGCGGCTGGCAGTCCACCTGATTGGAGTAGGTCATCGTGAAGTTCTCGCCGACGGTTACATACTTGCCCAGATTGAACGAATTGTTGATGCGGCCCGAAATACTTTCGAACTCGGTGTATTTCAGAATACCGCTGTTCTTCTTGTATCCGACGGAGAAAAGCGAACTGCTGTTTTCGTTCGCCCGCGAGAGCGAAACATCGTAATTGTGCATGAATCCCGTGCGGGAGATTGCTTTGAGCCAGTCGGTATCGGAGGCCCGCATCGTCTTTGCGGGGTTGATGTATCCGTCGTAACGGCCGTTTACGAGATAGTCGGCATAGCCGCCGGTCGCAGGATTGTAAACCCGAATGGGCAAACCTTCCGGAGCATTGAGATTCAGCCCGTAATTGGATGCGTATGCCACGGGATCCATGCCGTCGTTCAAGGCGGCCTGTGCCATGGCCGTTGCATAACCTTGGGTGTTGAGCAGCGACATTTTCGACTGGTTGTTGTAAAACTGCGCCGTCCAGCTGGCCGAGAAATCGACATGAACGCCGCCTTCGCCCTTTTTACCCTGCTTGGTCGTGATGATAATCACACCGTTTGCGGCCCGCGAACCGTAGATGGAAGCAGAAGCGGCGTCCTTCAATACCTGCATGCTCTCTATATCGTTCATGTTGAGGGTATTCAGCGCCGTTGTCGTGGGTACGCCGTCGATCACATAGAGCGGGTCTTGCGAAGCGTTGAAGGAACCCATACCGCGAATTCGCACCGTACCCGTTCCGACGGGCGAACCGTCGGTGGTAATGGTCATACCTGCGACCTTGCCTTGCAGGGCGCGCATCGGGTCGGTCGAAGCCGAGGTCGTGATGTCTTTGGTGTTCACGACCGATACGGAACCCGTCAGGTCGGCTTTGCGCTGTACGGAGTAACCGACCACCACCACTTCGTCGAGTTGCGAGGCCTCCTCTTCCAAATAGAGGGTCAGTTCTTCGGCCGTAGCGTCGATCGTCAGGGGCTTGTACCCGATATAAGAGAAGGAGACGGTGGTGTTGGCCGGAACATTGAGGATGAATTTACCGTCGATGTCGGTAGCGACACCGGTGCCATCGGCATCGGAGATTACAGCGACGCCGATCAAGGGCAGATTGTCGGTTTTCGACAGTACCGTACCGTGCACGGAGATATTCTGTGCACATACGGAGACCGTTGTCAACAAGGACAATACGAATGAAGTTAGCAGATGTTTGGTCATACGATAAAGTATTTTAGGTTTTTTCGGTTTTTGGCGGAAATCGCCGCTTCCGGTGCGGGCGTTTCGCGTAACAAAGATAACCGAAGCACCAAATGAAAATATATAACGGATGTTTCAAAAGGTGTTAAAATCTGCACAACGAAACACCAATTATAGGATATGTAACCGCGCCTTTACTCCGATAACCGCACCTCAACGCAGAAAAGCGTCATGATCGGTCGGCTGGAAATTGTCTTTGAAGATACAGACACACGAGGGCGTCAGACCCTTTTCGCAGCGTCCCCAATCTCGTTGCTCGCACTTAAAAAAAGTTCAAGGCTGTCGAAATCGACAGCCTTGAACCAATAAATCCTACATTCGACCAAACGGCCCATAATCGGAGTAAGCGTTCTACTTACCGGCATCCGATACATAACGGCTCAAATCGAACGGTTCGAGCGCGACGGAAGGACGCCCGTCGTCGGTAAACGCCCCTTTCGAGTAATGGCCGAATCCGGGGTAACACTCCGGCTCCCAATAGAAGATGCCAAGACACCGCCCGTCGGTCTCTTGCATCGCCCGTCGGAACAGGTCGTCGAAGCAGGCCCGAGCCGTATCGGGAATGTTCCGCTCCATACCGACCTCGACAATCACGCAATCCGTCCCGTAACGTGCCGCCACCGTACGAATCGTAGCAATCAACGCCGTATTGCTCCGGCTCCAAGTGGCCGCTTCCGGATAAAGCGACATCCCGATCACGTCCCATTTGCCGCCGTACCGTTTCAATCCGTCGAACAGCCAGATAAAATGTTGCGGTTCGTCGCCGCGATCGAGGTGCACGATGACTTTCGCATCGGGATAGACCGATTTTACCGCCTCATAGCCGGCTGTCGTCAGTTGGGCATAATTGGCCATGTTCGCGCTCGCCTTTCCCATGGGCCACAGCATACCGTCCGAGGTCTCGTTGCCGACCTGCACCCATTCGACCTGCACACCGGCCGCCTTCAAGGCCGAAAGCACGTCGACCGTATGATCGGACAGCGCCCGCTTCATCCGATCGAGCGCATAACCCGACCAAGCCGCCGGAATAGGCTGCTTGGCGGGATCGGCCCATGAATCGCTGTAATGAAAGTCAATCAGCAAGCGCATACCCAAAGCCTGTGCCCGACGGGCCTTCGCCACGACATCCTCCTTGGCGCACCAACCGTCGGACGGATCCACCCACACGCGCAACCGGATGGCATTCATGCCGATCTCCTTCATCAAAGCCGTGCATTCGCGTCTTTCGCCCGCCGCATTGTAAAATTCGACCCCCGCCTGCTCCATTTCGGTTACCCAACTGATGTCGGCGCCGGAAGCGAATTCGACGACTGACGCGGGGGGTTCCGGCTCCTCTTCGGGAGGCGGCGTCTCTCCCTTTTGACAGGCGACCGCGCACAAGCAAACCAAACCGCCGATCATCCGACCGGCCCATTCTTTGATTTTCATCCGTTCCATGCACTATAAAATCATTGCATACGACCCTTCAAACGGTTCGCCGCCTCGGTAAAGGCATCCATGATTCGGGTCGGCCGGTCGTTCTGGAAAGCGCCGAGCGCATAGCCTCCGTGGCAGCATTCGGGCGCCCAGTAGAAGACCCCTTTGCACCGATGATCCGTGTCGTTCAGCGCGGCATCGATCAACTGCGACAAAAATTCGTACCCTTCATCGGGCTTCGATGCCTCGACGCCCGTTTCGACGATCATCACGTCGCAGTCGTATTTCGCGCCGAGCCGCTTGATGTTCTCGATGCTGTCCCGCAGCGTCGAAGCCGCATCGGGTTCCTTGCCGCTCTGCATCGCCCAATAAGGGTAGACGCTCATGCCGATCATGTCCCATCGGGCACCGTACTGTTTCAACCCATCGAACATCGTATC
Organism: uncultured Alistipes sp.; assembly: GCA_947591475.1. Classification (GTDB taxonomy): domain Bacteria; phylum Bacteroidota; class Bacteroidia; order Bacteroidales; family Rikenellaceae; genus Alistipes. The sequence continues at coordinate 147,671 of CANQDE010000004.1, read as the reverse complement.
GTAGAGCACCGGGTCGAACCCGTTGTCGAGATGCACGATCACGGTCGCATCGGGATAGACCGACTTCACCGCCTCATAACCCGCATCGGTCAATCCGGCATACTGCTCCATGTTGTCGCGATGTCCGACGGGCCACAGCATGCCGTTGGAGGTTTCATTGCCCACCTGCGCCCACTTTACCTCGATGCCGTTCTCCTTGAGCAGCCGGAGCGTCTCGGCAGTATGGCGTGCGAGCGCTTGTTTCATCGTTTCGTAATCCATTTCGGCCCAAGCCGCCGGAATGTTCTGTTTGGCGGGATCGGCCCACCAGTCGCTGTAATGAAAACAGAGCATAACGGCCATATCGTTCTGCTTGGCGCGACGGGCCATTTCGAGCACATCTTCTTTGCTGCTCCAGCCCCCTTTCGGATCGACCCACACACGCAGACGAACGGCATTCAGGCCGAGTTCCTTCATCAGCCGCGTGTTCTCCGTCCGCACACCGTCGCGATTGTAGGAATAAATTCCCTGACTTTCGAGGTGCGTGGTCGCACTGATGTCGCCGCCCAACCAAAATTCATTCGCCGATGTCCGGGCTTCAAGCGCCTGCCCAATCAACCATCCCAAAAACAGGATGCAAAGGGCTCCGAGCACTCCTCCGACGACGAACCAACGCTGAAAAACGCGCATTCTTAAAATTTTTAATTTTCTCATCTTTTCTTTCGTTTGCAGACAGCCCGATCATCCGCTTCCGCTATCGGGTTATCCTCTACAAATATAACGATTTTCCCATATACTGCCAAGCCGATACACCTTTATCTTATATATTAGAGCCGACCCGTACCACCCTTTTTCCGGCCGCTAATTCTTCGAAAAAAAATAAAAATATTCTTGTCGTAATTAAAAAATTATTGTTATATTTGTGTTACAATTTTTTGCGGAAAGTCCCGAAAAGCGCTTTTCGCAGCGTTTGCCGGCGTCATATCCGAAAAACGAATTCCGTTGAAAAAGTAATCTCGGGATTCGGGAACCGGATAAGAAACCGACCTTAAAACAGAACTGAACAAATAAAAAAACAAACGACCGAAAAGAGAAAAAAAGACGAAAAACCTGTTCCACAATTTAACCTAATTACTTACTAATTCATTACAACATGATGACAACAAGACTTTTACATTGTTGTGCCGCATGGGGGGGGGAACTCCGGCGGTTGTTCTTTGTTGCATTGTTCTCGATGCTGACGTTGGGTGCGGCGGCGCAGAGCAATTCAATCAAAGGTAATGTCGTCGATGCAGCCGGACAACCGGTGATCGGCGCAAGCGTGGTCGTAAAGGGGACGTTGAACGGTGCCAACACGGACATCGACGGCAACTTCCTCTTGAACGACGTTCCGGCGAACGCCACGATCGAGGTATCGTTTGTCGGTTACAAGACGGTCGAGACGGTAGCAGTCCCGAGCAAGACGTTCTACAACATCACGCTCGAGGAGGACACGGCGACCTTGGACGAAGTAGTCGTAGTCGGTTACGGTGTCCAGAAGAAGACGGACGTAACGGGTGCATTGACCCGTGTAGGCGCCGAGGAGCTGAACACCAAGCCGGTCATGAATGCCTTCGAGGCGTTGCAGGGCAAGGCAGCGGGTGTCGACATCACGTCGAACCAGCGTCCCGGTGAGATCGGTTCGATCCGCATTCGCGGTAACCGTTCGCTGACTGCTTCGAACTCGCCGTTGTACGTTGTCGACGGGGTGCCCTTGAGCGCCGGCGGCATCGAGACGCTGAACCCGCGCGACATCGAATCCATCGACATTCTGAAGGATGCTTCGTCGACCGCCATCTACGGTTCGCGCGGTGCGAACGGCGTCGTGCTCGTAACGACCAAACGCGGTAAGGTGGGCCAGTTCTCGCTGAACTACTCGGGTACGGTAACGGTCGAGCACCTGAAGGACTTGCAGCCCTCGATGAGCGCCAGCGACATGATCACGTTCTTGCGTTGGGCGAAATACAATGCCAATCCCGACATCAACCCGCGCGGCGACCAGCCCGACTACGAACACGATAAGACCTACTTCACCGGCAACCCGGGTTGGGCCAACGTGGAGAAAGGCTGGGTCAACGGCGTATGGGATCCGTCGCAGGTTACCAATTACGACTGGGGCGACCTCGTAACGAAGACGGGCATCACCCACGAACACACGTTGAGCGGTTCGGGCGGTACGGAGAACGTCCAGGGTTCGTTCTCGTTCGGTTACTTGAGCAACGACGGTACGCAGAAGGGACAGGAATACCAGCGTTACAACTTCGCTTCGACGGTCGACGTAACCCCGAAATCGTGGTTCAAGATGGGGGCGTCGGTCAACCTCTCCTACACCGAGCAGCAGTACGGTTATTCGCGTACGGGCCAGACCGGCACGAACTCGGGCCCGGTCGACATCTACAACGCCGCCAAGGCGCTGCCGAACTACGCACTGCCCTACGACGAAGACGGTGAGATCATCAACCTGCCCGCCGGTACGGAAAACAACTCCTACACGGTGATGGACGAATGGAAGAAATCGAACGATAACCGCGAGAGCTTCCGCGCATTGGGCAGCTTCTACGCACAGGTCGACTTCGGTGAAATCTGGAAGCCGCTCAAGGGCTTGAGCTACAAGTTCGCCTTCGGCCCCGACTTCCGTTATCGTCGCAACGGTGTCTTCATCGACGCCTCTTCGGCCGGCCGTGCAGGCGGCAAGAACTACGTCAAGTGGGGTGTCGACCGCTACTTCTCGTGGACGCTGGACAACATGATCCTCTACAACCGCCAGTTCGGGAAGCACAACATCGGCGTAACGCTGCTGCAGTCGGCTTCGAAATACAACCATGAGAACGGCAGCATGTCGGGCAGCGATTATCCTTATCCCTCGATGCTGTGGAACAACATGGGCATCATCGACATCACAGACACCAACTACGGTGCCGGCATGGGCACGGGCTTCAGCGAGAATCAGCTGGCTTCCTACATGGCCCGTATCAACTACAACTTCGACGAACGCTTCCTGCTGACCGTATCGGGCCGTTACGACGGTTCGTCCGTGCTGGCCGAAGGCAACAAGTGGGCCTTCTTCCCGTCGGCCGCTTTCGGTTGGCGTATCAACCAGGAGTCGTGGATGCGCGACATCGACTGGATCAACAACTTGAAACTGCGTATCGGCGTCGGTACGACGGGTAACTCGTCCGTCGACGCTTACGGCACGCTGGGTCTCGTTTCGGAGTACAAGATGCCGGGTGCCGGTTACGACAAGAGCACCACGATTCTCGCCACGAACGAGCCCTACTACGTCGATATGGGCAGCAAAGGCAACTCGATGCCCAACAAGACGTTAGGCTGGGAGAAGACCACGCAGTGGAACTACGGTATCGACTTCGGTTTCTTCGACAACCGCATCATGGGTACGATCGATATCTACCACTCGCGCACGAAAGACCTGCTGATGGCCGCCACGATTCCTACGCTGACCGGTTACAACAAAATGATGTCGAACGTCGGCGAAACGAAGAACTTCGGTATCGAGCTCGGGTTAGACCTTACGCCCGTCCGCACGAAGGACTTCGAATGGGTATCGTCGATCAACACCGCATACCAGAAGGACGAGATCGTATCGCTGCTCAACGGCAAACAGGACATGATCGACAACAGCTGGTTCATCGGCCAGTCGATCGGCGTGTACTTCGATTACGAGCATGCAGGTCTGTGGCAGGATACGCCCGAAGACCGCGAGCTGATGGAGAAATACAACGCCAACGGACACAAATTCCAACCCGGCAAGGTGCGTCCGGTCGACCAGCCCGATGAAAACGGCGAGATCGACTACCGGATCGACGACAACGACCGCGTCATCGTGGGCAACAAGAACCCGAAATGGACGCTGGGCTGGTCGAACACCTTCTCCTGGAAGGGGCTCGAACTGACGCTCGAACTCTACGGCCGCTTCGGTTACATGGTTTCGACCGGCGGACAACTCTTCTCGGGTGCCGCCAACCAGGTGGAGGCCGACTACTGGACGCCCGAACACACCAACTCCGACTGGCAGAAACCTATCTACGACGGCAGCCGAGGCAGCGGCGACGAATACCAAAAATTGCTGGGCTACGAGAAAGCCTCGTTCCTGAAGGTGCGCAACCTCTCGTTAGGCTACAACTTCCCGAAGAGCATCTGCAACAAGATCGGTTTCAGCTCGCTGAAGGTCTACATCCAGGGCCGCAACCTCGGCAACATCTACTCGTCGATCGACTACTGGGATCTCGACCTCGGCACGACCTTCTACAACCGCGGTTTCACGATCGGTCTGAACATCGGTTTCTAATCGCTAACATCAAAAAGAGAGTAAAGAGAGTATGAAAAATCTGAATAAAATATTCGCCGGTCTCTTCGCATGTGCGTTGACACTGGGCGCACCCTCCTGCGGCGACGATTTCCTGGAGGAGGATGCCGGACACTTGCTTTCCGACGCGTTGTTGAAAACGCCCGAAGGCGTAGAAAAGATGGTCGGCAGTCTTTATGCCGACATCCGCTGGTGGGGCGGTTTCGAATGGGCCTACAGCACGACGCTCTACGGTTGCGACGAGTTCACGGTCGCCGCTTCCAACTGTGCATTCCCGTGGAACGACTACAGCGCCGAATTCGGCCCGCTCAACTACAGCGGCGGCGGCGACTCGAAGAACTGCCCGGGTGTCGATGCAATCTGGGACCAGATGTATTTCGGTATCTCGACGGCCAACCTGATCATCGCCAGCGAAGCCATGATGCCCGCATCGATTCACGACCGCGCGTTGGGCGAGGCCTATTTCCTGCGCGGTTACAACTACCTGCGTCTGTTCGGTCAATACGGCGGCGTCGTGCTGCAGACCCAACCGGTCGAAGTAGAGGGTGCCAGCGTTCCGCGCAACTACAAGCGCGCTTCGGAAGAGGAGGTGCTGAACCAGATCATCGACGACTTCAAACACGCCTACGAACTGATTCCGGCCGACAACAACTGGATTTACTACGCATGGACGAAGTACACGGCGGCCCACTTCTATGCCAAGGCCCTGCTCTATCGTCAGAGCGAGCGCTGCGCCGGCTGGAACAGCAAGTACGAAAAGAAAGCCGACCTCGACCTGGCCATCAAGCTCTGCGACGAGGTGATCACCGCCCGTCCGCTCGAGAAGGACTACAACAACCTGTACGCCCATTGGACGGGTACGGACTGCGCGATCGAAAAATCGCAGGAGATTCTGATGGCCATTCCGCACAACGAAAATACGAAAACCGCAGGCCGTTTCGGCAACCGCACCTACAACTACTTCAACCCGCAGTTCTCGAACTTCGCAGGTGCTTATGTACAGCGCGGCCAGTATATCGGCGGCATGGACTTCCAGCGCTGCCGTCCGACCGAATATGCCTACAACGTATTCGACAACGTGAACGACTCGCGTATGTGGAAGACCTACAAGACCGTTTACGGGTATAACGCCTATGTACCGGACGAGGATATGTGGAATCTTGACAAAGATGATGAAACTAAACATCTGAGCTGTCCTGCAGGGGCTGAACCCGAAATGGGTGATCCGGGCATCATGTTCATTCTGAACAAGAAAGGCACATCGGTAGCGCAGTACGGAACCATCGGCCGCGCCGGTGAAAGCCACACGTTCGTCTATCCCGAGGGCGTCGGCCCCGAGGAGTGGGGCGGCAAATGGGTGCCCAACGTGATTCCGCTCTACGACGGCGACAAATACGAGATGGATCAGCACGGCGCTTCCGGCGACCCCAACACCTGCAACTGCTTCTGCGGCATCAACAAGACGGAAGACGGTACGCGTACCGCCGAGAAGGGTGATGCACACCGCGACATCACGCTGGCTCGTGTGGGCGAGACCTATCTGATCAAGGCCGAATGCCAGGTGCGCAACGGCGACGATGCAGGCGCCTTGGCAACCATCAACTGGCTGCGCGCCCGCGCCGAGTACAAAGCCGGCGAAGACCGCGAGGCTTACGAAGACGGTACGCAGGCATTCAACGGCGACCGCACGAACTCGACGGCAGCCAAAACCACAGCCAAAGGCAACAAGGACAAGAACGGCAAAAAGATCACCAACATGCAGGCTTACGAGTATTCGTACATCAAGAAGAACACCTACTGCATCTCGACCGGTCTGACGAAACCCGAAGGCGGCTGGGGAAAATCGAACCTGCAGATTTCGAGCTGGAGCAACCTGCCGGAAGAGGACAAGGCCATCCTGGCAAAACTCGGTGTGGATGCCGGCTCGCTCGAAGGCAAAATCCACTTCATCATGAACGAACGCACCCGCGAGCTGCTCGGCGAGTGGAACCGTTGGGAGGAGTTGAGCCGCACGAAGACGTTGGTTAAACGTGCCAAGGCATTCAACCAGCGTGCTGCCGCCAACATCAAGGATTATCACAACCTGCGTCCGATTCCGCAGACCTTCATCGACGGTCTGTTGGACGACAACGGCCAGAACCTCACCCCCGAGGCCAAGGCTGCCATGCAGAACCCGGGTTATTGATTTTCGAACCCGAATTTCCAAAGGAGCGACCGGTTTCGGTCGCTCCTTTTTTGTTCTGCCCTCCCCCTTTCCGCTCGCCCGCCCCTTTTTTCGTCCCGCTGCGCTTTTTTCCGGCTCGCCCCTCGGTTTCTCCTCGCCCGCCCCGCTCTCCTCACCTCTTTCCGGCTTCCGGCGGCCTTTTTTGCTCCGCCCGCTTGGAAAAACCGTTTCTTTTCGTTATATTTGGAAGAATAATTGCCCAACCGATGAAACTTCTTAAACTACTGATTACAAGCAGCCTATTATTGCTCTTTCTACCGCTCTCGGCTCACGAAAAGCCCGTTCGCAAAACCTACAACTTCAACAGCGACTGGCTGTTGCATATCGGCGATACCCCCGAAGCCGTTCGACCCGATTTCGACGATTCCGATTGGCAAAGCATCTCGCTTCCGCGCGCATTCAACGAAGACGAAGCCTTTCGCCTGCATATCAAAGATTTGACCGATACCGTCGTCTGGTACCGCAAGCACTTTCGGCTGCCGAAGCACGCCCCCCGAGGCAAAGCGTTCATCGAATTCGAAGGCGTCCGACAGCGTGGCGACTTCTATCTGAACGGCCACGCGCTCGGACTGCATGAAAACGGCGTCATGGCCGTCGGATTCGACCTGACACCCTACTTGGTCGATGGCGAAAACGTGTTCGCCGTGCGCGTCGACAACGACTGGGACTATCACGAACAGGCGACCGACACCAAATACCAATGGTCGGATCGGAATTTCAACGCCAATTACGGCGGGATTCCCAAGAACGTCCGGTTGCATCTAACCGGCGACCTCTACCAGACCTTGCCTTTGTACAGCACGCTGGGAACGACCGGCGTTTACGTCTACGCCACCGACATGGACATCCCCGCCCGTCGCGCCACAATCCACGCCGAATCGGAAGTGCGCAACGAAAGCGCCGAAACTCGTCAGGTGCGCTACGCAATGCTCGTCCACGACCGCGACGGCCGCCGAATCGCTTCCGCCGAATCCGAACCGATCGAAATTGCAGCCGGCGGCACCGCCACGCTCCGCACGGAGGCGTCCTGCGAAGGATTGCACTTCTGGAGCTGGGGCTACGGCTACCTCTATACCGTGGAGACGCAACTGATCGACGCCGTTTCGGGACGTGCGGTCGATGCCGTGAAGACCCGCACCGGATTCCGCAAAACCGACTTCGCCGACGGCAAAGTCCGCCTGAACGACCGCGTGCTGCAACTCAAGGGTTTCGCCCAGCGCACCTCCAACGAATGGCCCGCCGTCGGGATGAGCGTGCCGGCTTGGTTGAGCGACTTCAGCAACGGACTGATGGTCGAAGCGAATGCCAACCTCGTCCGCTGGATGCACGTAACGCCTTGGAAACAGGACGTCGAATCGTGCGACCGCGTCGGACTGATTCAGGCGATGCCCGCAGGCGATGCCGAAAAAGACCGCGAAGGCCGTCAATGGGAACAACGCAAGGAGTTGATGCGCGACGCTATCATCTACAACCGCAATAATCCGAGCATCCTCTTCTACGAGTGCGGCAACAAGGCCATTTCGCGCGAACATATGCTCGAAATGAAGGCTCTGCGCGACCGTTACGATCCGCACGGTGGACGGGCCATCGGGTCGCGCGAGATGCTGGACATCCGCGAAGCCGAATACGGCGGCGAGATGCTCTACATCAACAAAAGCGCCCATCACCCGATGTGGGCGATGGAGTACAGCCGCGACGAAGGGCTCCGAAAATACTGGGACGCATACAGTTACCCCTATCACAAGGAGGGCGACGGCCCGCTCTATCGCGGGCAGGACGCCAGCGACTACAACCACAATCAGGATATGTTGGCCGTCGAGGGCGTGCGCCGTTGGTACGACTATTGGCTCGAACGTCCAGGCACGGGCCGTCGGGTCAGCTCGGGCGGCACGAAAATCATCTTCTCCGATACGAACACCCACCAGCGCGGCGAGGCCAACTACCGCACGAGCGGTGTGGTCGATCCGATGCGCATCCCGAAGGACGCCTTTTTCGCCCACCAAGCAATGTGGGACGGCTGGGTCGATACCGAACACCGGCGCACGCACCTCATCGGCCATTGGAACTACCCCGCCGGAACGGTCAAACCGGTCTACGTCGTATCGACTTATGACGACGTGGAGTTGCGGCTGAACGGACGTCCGGTCGGTAAGCATCATCGCGATTACCATTTCCTGCATACGTTCGAGCAGGTGGCTTTCGAGCCCGGGCGGTTGGAGGTGTACAGCAGCTACACCGACCATGCGACCGGAGAACGCCGCACTGAATTGACCAACATGCTCGAAACGGCTGGCGAACCCGCACGCATCCGCCTGCGCACGATTGAAAATCCGACCGGCTGGAAAGCCGACGGTGCCGACATGGCGCTGGTCGAAGTAGAGGTTTGCGATGCCGCAGGCCGCCGCTGCCCGCTCGACAACCGGACGATTCACTTCGAACTGGAAGGCCCGGCCGAATGGCGCGGCGGAATCGCTTCGGGCCCTGACAACTGCATCCTCGCGCGCAACCTGCCCGTCGAATGCGGCGTCAATCGCGTGTTGTTGCGTTCGACTTGTCGGAGCGGACGGGTAACCGTTCGGGCGACAGCCGACGGCGTGCAAGGAGCCGAAACGACGCTCACGACCCATCGCATCAAGACGAAGGACGGTTTGAGCGAATATCTCGCGGGCGACGCGCTCGAAGGATGGCTCACCCGCGGCGAAACGCCGTCCGAACCGTCGTATCGCGACACGAAACGCGACGTGGCAATCGTCTCGGCGACGGCCGGAGCCAACGAAGCGGATGCTTGCAAGAGTTTCGACGACAACGAGTTGTCGGAATGGCGCAACGACGGCCGAGCATCGACCGCGTGGATCACCTATCGGCTGGCGGAGCGCGCCGCAGTCGACGAAATCTGCATGAAGCTGACCGGCTGGCGGCTGCGCAGCTACCCGCTCGAAATCTATGCAGGCGACAAGCTAATCTGGAGCGGCGAGACGCCCAAAAGTTTAGGCTATGTCCACTTGCACGTGAAGCCCGTCGAGGCCGACGAAATCACGATTCGGCTGGCGGGCACGAGCGAGGAGAGCGACGCTTTCGGCCAAATCGTCGAGATAGCGGAACCCGTGGCCAACGACCTCGACCTCTACAAATCGAAGTCGGGCGATCGGGTCGGCCACGAACTGCGCATCGTCGAATTGGAATTTTTATTAGCGCAATAGACCCATACCTTGCTTATGATCGTCATCGGCTCTCTCAATACAATAGAACAAAACCCTACTTAAGACCTGCACCGGCACAAACGAACACAACCTGCCATGAAACCGAAACCTCTTTTTCTCGTGCTTTGCACCCTGCTCGGCATAACGACCGCCTGCCAATCGCCGCAGATCACCTATCGCGACATCGCGGTCGACGCTCCGTTCGACATGCCGACGATTCGCGAAGTCGTTTTCCCCGATCGCGAATTTTCCATCACCGACTACGGCGCCGTGGCCGACGGCCGAACGTCGTGCACCGAGGCGTTCGCAGCTGCTATCGAAGCCTGCAACCGTGCAGGCGGCGGACACGTCGTCGTTCCCGCAGGCGAATGGTCGACCGGCCCCATCCATCTGCGCAGCAACGTCGATCTGCACCTCGCCGAAGGCTCCGTCGTCCGCTTCACGGACGACCCCGCCGACTATCTGCCGGCTGTCATGACCTCGTGGGAGGGATTGGAATGCTACAATTATTCGCCGTTGGTCTACGCTTTCGAGTGCAAGAACATCGCCATCACAGGCAGCGGCACGTTGAGCCCCCGCATGGAGACGTGGCGCACTTGGTTCGGACGACCGCAGCCCCATCTCGACGCGCTGAAACAACTCTATACGCAGGCTTCGACCGATGTGCCGGTCGAGGAGAGGCAAATGGCCGTCGGCGACAACCACCTGCGCCCTCATCTGATCCATCTGAACCGCTGCCACAACATCCTGCTCGACGGATTCAAAATCCGTGAAAGTCCTTTCTGGACGATCCACATCTATCTGTGCGACGGCGGGATCGCCCGCAACCTCGACGTCCGTGCTCACGGCCACAACAACGACGGCATCGACCTCGAAATGACCCGCAATTTTCTGGTCGAGGACTGCACGTTCGACCAGGGCGACGACGCGGTAGTCATCAAGGCGGGCCGCAACCGCGACGCCTGGCGGCTGGCCGCCCCGTGCGAAAACATCGTCGTGCGCAACTGCCGCATCGTCAAAGGGCACACGCTGCTGGGCGTCGGCAGCGAAATCTCGGGCGGTATCCGCAACATCTACCTGCACGACTGCGAGGTGGCCGGTTCGGTGCTGCGCGTCTTCTTCATCAAAACGAACCATCGGCGCGGCGGATTCATCGAGAACATCTGGATGGACAGCGTCCGCGTCGGCAACGCCCTGCGGATGTTCGAGATCGACACCGACGTACTCTACCAGTGGAAAGACCTCGTGCCGACCTACGAAACGGCCATCACCCGCATCGAGAACATCCGCATGAATCGGGTCGAATGCGACACCACGCGGGCGATGATCGACATCAAGGGCGACGCACGGCTGCCCATCCGGAACGTGGACCTTCGGAACCTCCACGCGAAAGCCGTAACGGAGTTCGTCGAGCAGGCCGAACAGGTCGAAGCGCTCCGCACCGAAAACATCGTTTACGACCAACTCATCACAGCCGAATGACAGGGGCAGGGAACGCCGCTGCGGCTACTGCCGTCTTCGACGTCTTCGCTTCCCTTCCCCTCTCTCTCAAACCGACCTATCCTTACCAACCAGTTAATAAAAAAACAGTTAATAAAAAAATGAAACGAGAAGCATTCAAAATGTTCCTGAAACCGGGCTTCGAAAAGGAGTACGAACGCCGCCATGCGGCTATCTGGCCCGAACTGAAAAAGATGCTGTCCGAAAACGGCGTCTACGACTATTCGATCTACTGGGATCGCGACACGAACATCCTCTTTGCCTGCCAGAAAACCCGCGGCGGCGAATCGTCGCAGGACATGGGCAACAACCCCATCGTGCAGAAGTGGTGGGACTACATGGCCGACATCATGGAGGTCAATCCCGACAACTCGCCCGTAACGATCCCGCTGCCCGAGGTCTTCCACATGGACTGATGCAGCCATGAGACGGATCTTACTCATTCTGACCCTTTTGTCGGCGTGCACCGTGCACGCCGACGATTTCGTATGGTTCGACGGTTCGCGCGCCGTCAGCTACTCGGTGCCCCGCTCGACGACGCCGGTCGTTGCCGTCGCGCTCGAACTCTTCAAGAGCGACCTCCGGCAGGTTACCGGTCTCGAACCGGTCGCGGCACCGGCTTCGCAAGCGACCGTCCGCATCGTCGAATTGGGCAAGGCATCGGCCGGCGTTCGGAACGCCTTGAAAAAGGCTGGTGTGCCCGTCGCCGAATTGGCGGGCAAACCCGACGCATTCTGCGTCACCGTCAGCGGTGGACAGTTGTGGGTCGTCGGCAGCAACGGACGCGGCACGGCCTACGGTCTGCTGGAACTTTCGCGCATGGCGGGCGTTTCGCCGTGGGTGTGGTGGGGCGACGTCGTTCCGCAGCGCCGGACGAAACTCACCGTAGCGTCCGATTTCCGCACGCTGCAAAGCCCCTCGGTCGCCTATCGCGGCATCTTCCTCAACGACGAAGACTGGTCGCTGCAACCGTGGAGCTGGCAGACCTTCGAACCCACCGAGCGGGGCCGCATCGGCGCAAAGACCTACCGCGAGATTTTCCGGTTGCTGCTGCGCCTGCGCGCTAACACCCTTTGGCCTGCGATGCACGATTCGACGACGCCTTTCTACTTCGTCGAGGGAGCCAAGGAGGCCGCCGACAGTTGCGGCATCGTCATCGGCACGTCGCATTGCGAACCGCTGTTGCGCAACAACGTCGGCGAATGGGATGCGCAGCGTCGCGGCCCCTACAATTACATCACGAACCGCGATTCGGTGCTGGCCTACTGGAGCGAACGGCTGAACGAGGTGCGGAAGTCCGAAAACCTCTTCACCATCGGGATGCGGGGCATCCACGACAGCGGCATGGAGGGGGTCTCAACCTTAAATGAAAAGACCGCCGCCCTGCAACGAGTCATCGGCGACCAGCGGCAGCTGCTCGAAAAGCATATCGGCCGTCCCGCCGAGCGGATTCCGCAGGTTTTCCTGCCTTACAAGGAGGTGCTCGACATCTTGGATAACGGGCTCGACGTGCCCGACGACGTAACGTTGATGTGGTGCGACGACAACTACGGTTATCTGACCCGCTTGAGCGACAGCTTGCAACAGCAGCGCAGCGGCGGCGCAGGCGTCTACTACCATTTGAGTTATTGGGGGCGTCCGCACGACTATCTGTGGCTAACCACGACGCAGCCCGGACTGATCTACAACGAGATGCGGCAAGCCTACGACCACCATGCCCGCCGCGTATGGATCGCCAACGTCCACGACGTAAAGGTGGCGGCCTACGATTTGGAGTTGTTCCTCGATATGGCTTGGAACATCGACGCCATCCGCCCCGACGGACTGACCGACCACCTCGAACGCTGGTTGTGCCGGCAATTCGGCGATGCAGCCGGTCGGCGACTACTTCCGGCCATGCAGGAATTTTATCGGCTGTGCGGCATCCGCAAGCCCGAGCACATGGGCTGGACGCAGGTCGAACTCGACCGATCGCGCTATCCGCGCGGACGCTCGCAGGTGATCGACACGGAGTTCAGTTTCACGGAGTTCGGCAGCGAGGCCGACCGTTACATGGAGCAATTCGAGGCGATTCGCCGACAAGTCGCCGAGGCCGAACGATACGTCGATTCGGCCCGACGCAATGCGTTCTTCGCCGCCGTGGAATATCCCGTCGAAGCGGCCGCCGCCATGAGCGTCAAGCTATTGGAGGCCCAGCGCGCCCGTTCCTACGCCTTAGGGCAGGCCGACGCTTCGCTGTGGAACCGCGACACCGCGATGTACGCCGCAGCAGCCAAGAGCTTGCGCGCCTACCACAAAATCCGCACGCTGACCGACTACTACAACGACACGATGTCCGGCGGCAAATGGCGCCGGTCGATGTGCGCCGCCCCGCGCGACCTTTATGTCTTCTTCCCGCCCACGCTGCCCGTCGGACTGACCGACGACGAAATCGCCCGATTAGCCGGCGACGCGCCTCGGCCCGATGCCCATCCGTTGACCGCCGACCGCTGCATCGCCCGCAACGCCTGCGACTGGACGACCGCTTCGGAGGGCGTACACACCGTGCAGATGCTCGGGCACAGCATGCGGGCGACCGTCCTGCCCAAGGGCGCCGAGGTCGTCTATGCGTTCGATTCGGGGTGGGCAGGCGATGCCGTATTGCGCACGGCGGTCATCCCGACACAGCCCAACGATCGGGGCGACATCCGTTTCGGCATCCGCATCGACGACGGCGAAGAACAGGTGTTCTCGTTCCGCGAAAAGGGACGCACCGACACGTGGAAGCTCAACGTCCTGCGCGGACAGGCGGTCAAGACGCTGCCCGTTGCGCTGACGAAAGGCCGCCACACGCTGACCGTTCGGGCATTGGATCCGCACGTTGTCCTCGATCAATGGATGATCGACTTCCGGCCCGACCGCAAGCACTACGTCTTCCCCGTCGCACCGGCATCGAACGACCCGCTGGCGGGCAAACGCATCGGCGTACTGGGCGACAGCTACGTGCGCAACCACAAGGAACCCATCGAACGGACGTGGCACTACAAATTCGCGGCGAAACACGGCATGGAATACTACAACTACGGTCGCAACGGCAGTTGCGTGGCGATCGACCGCGAACGTTTCGGCCCGGCGATGTACAAACGCTACAAGGAGATGCGCGATTCGCTCGATTACGTCGTCGTCATCGGCGGGCACAACGATGCCTCGCTGCTCGACACGATCGGGCTCGATAACTACAAAGAGAAGCTGGCCGTACTGTGCGAGGGGCTTATTAAGAAATATCCCGAAGCGCGAATCTTCTTTTTCACGCGTTGGCGATGCAAGAATTTCGAGGGCAGCGATTCGGAAAAGGTGGTCGATGCCACCATCGAGGTATGCGGACGCTACGGCATACCGGTATTCGATGCCGCACGGCAGAGCGACATTGCCGCCGAAGACGATGCTTTTCGCGCAATCTACTTCCAGAGCGGCGGCCGCAACGACACCGCCCATCTGAACGATCGCGGTCATGACCTCTTCCTCCCCGCTGCCGAGAATTTCTTATTAGCGCCGCTTTTAGAAGCGGTTCCTGATGCAGTAGATCGTTAGTCTACTTATAAACGTTATCGTCGCTGCCCACCATTTTCCTCAAAAACGGTGCGATTCATACCAATGAATAAAAAGGCAGCCCGATGGGCTGCGCGGGCCGAAGCCTCCGCCCGCGGAGGCCCGCACAAGGCGTGCCCCCGCAGTCTTCGTCCCGCCGCTTTTTTATTAACTGCCACGGATCGCCCCGCTTTTTGATAAAAAAGAAACGGTCGGCAGCGAAGAAAGCGTCGGAAAGCACCGAAAACATTCCAACGCATAAGGAACCCCGTCCAAACGGGGCGGTCGGTAGCGACGATGCTTTAACCAAGCACCGAAACGCCCCACCGCATCGGGAAGCCCTTTTATAAGGGCCGAATGATTGTAAACGAATAGGGCGGCATCGTGTAACAGTCGGTCTGCGAGGAGAGTTGTAAGGTAGATGTTTGCGGTTCAACCTGTTCGTCAGCTGGTTGCCCCGTCAATACTTCGACCGTCGCGGAGGTCGGTTGATCGATCAGCCCCCGCAAGTCGAGTTCTGCACGGACAGCCACGGGCAACATGTTCATCAACTTGATGATTACGTCGCCCGTCGCAGCATCGCGCACGATGGAGTGTCCGATGCGCACGTTCACCTCGGGCCGTGCGTTGTCGCTTTTCACCCACGCAGGAATATACTCGCTGCCCGCATTGCGGCCGAACATGCGCTGCACGTAATAATCGGTCGTCAACCGAATCGAATCGTTCGTGAAATAGATCAAGTTGTGCGACCATTGCTGATGCCCGACGCGCGAAAAGAGCGGCGCATAGCTGGCGAACTGCACCACGTCGGCATTGCGTTCGACCGATGCCAGATAGATGGCCGTCGTCAGCGCCGATTCGATGTTGTGCCGCTTGCCCGGGCCGTGCGAAGCGTATTCGCCTAAATAAACCTTCGGTTTCGAACGGTCGTACTTGTCGTAAAAATCTTGATTGTGGATGAACCACCCGGGCGAGGTGTAGTAGTGTTCGTCGACAAGGGGCAGACCGAGTTCGTCGGCCAGTTTCCAGCCCCATTCGTAGTCCGAACCCTCGTAGGCCGGGCCGGCATTGCCGATGATCTGGATTTCGGGATATTTCGCCTGCACGGCCTTGCAGATTGCACGATAACGCTCCGTGAAAACCTCCGAAATCAAGTCTTCGTTGCCGATGCCGATGTACTTCAATCCGAACGGGGCGGGATGCCCGGCCTGTGCACGCACACGGCCCCACTCGGTCGTCGGGGCACCGTTCGCCCACTCGATCAAATCGAGAATATCTTGAATATAGGCATCCAGCTCCTCGCCCATCGGGATGCCTCCCTGCTGACCGTTTCCGCCGTCGGAGGAGTTCTGGCAGGGCACACCGGCCGCCACGACGGGCAGCGGCTCGGCCCCGAGGTCTTCGCAGAACCGGAAGTATTCGTAGAATCCCAACCCCAACGACTGGTGGTAACCCCACAGATTGCGCATGCCCTTACGCTCCCACAGCGGGCCGATGGTGTTTTTCCAGCGATAGATGTTGTTCAAACCGTCGCCGTGAGCCACGCAACCGCCCGGGAAACGGATGAAACGGGGATGCAAATCCACGAGTGTTTCGGCCAAGTCCTTGCGCATGCCGTTCTTGCGGCCCATGAAGGTCTGCTGCGGAAACAGCGAAACGAAATCCACCGCCACCTCGCCTTCGTTCAGCGGACGCAGTTCCAACGTTCCTGCGGAGGTCGTCGCTGTCGGTTTCAGCACCGCCGACACCTGCTTCCAGCCCTTACCGCCGACGCGGACACGCTCCGAAGCGATGACCCGGCCCGCTTCGTCGCACACGCAAACCTCGAAATTCATCGGTCGGTCGCCCGACGGTTTGCCGAACATCGAAAAATCGTAGCGTTCACCGGCACGGACAACGACGCCGTCCCAACCGGCATTGACCAATGCGCCGCCCGTCCGCTCGACGGTCAATACGGCATGATGGGCGTTGTTGGGGTGCAACGGTTCGTCCGTGGCAATCCGCCAAGCCGTGCCGTCGCCCCGCACGCTCCACGAATGGGTGGCCGTCCACTGCGGATCGCGCCCCTTTTTGTCGCTCGGATCGTACTCGAAATCGCGATTCTGAAGCAGTTCGGCATAAAGTCCGCCATCGGCCGCATAGTTGATGTCTTCGAAGAAGATGCCGAATAGGTCGGGGCTGATGGGCTTCGCTGCATCGGGCCGGGCCGTGATGCGCACGGCGACCTCCTTCAAATCGGCAAACCGCACGGGGTCGTCGCGCATCAATTCGGCATTCAACGACCGCCGGTACTGCTGCCGCTGCCAATGGGCGATCAACCGGTCGACCACCTCGCGCTCGACGCGCAACAAGCATCCCGATTCGCGGTCGCCATCGGGGAACGTAACGGTCTGACGAGGTCGGCTCCGGTCGGGCCCCCGCAAATCGGTCTCGGGATAGTAGTCCTGCGGCTTCCACAGCAGCAAATCAGCCGATTCAGTGTGCGCCAAAACGCCGTCGCGCTCGTTGACCGACCACGAACACCGCCAACTGCCATCCGGACGTCGTTCCAACACGGGGTCGAGCATCCGTTTCTCGGCGCCCGCGCCCCACGGGCCGTAGTCGCTCTTCACGAAG
Source organism: uncultured Alistipes sp. (assembly GCA_947591475.1). GTDB lineage: Bacteria > Bacteroidota > Bacteroidia > Bacteroidales > Rikenellaceae > Alistipes. The sequence goes on along the minus strand of CANQDE010000004.1, from coordinate 130,222 downwards.
CCGTAGCGATTGCCAACGCGATGCCACGTATCGCCATCGACGCTCCAAGCGAAATGCAACCCGTCGCGGTTGCCGTTCAAATCGGTCGCATAGGCGAACAGATAGAGCGAATCGGGCTGATTGTTCATCGCCCCGACAGGCCATGCGCCTGCAAACGCCAACAGGCAGACCCCGAAATTTTTTATTAGTTTATTCATATTCATCAAAATATATTTTCCATTAACAAAGGTTGCATCACGCAAACAGATCAGCGGGTCGGCCGCGAAGAAAGCGTTCGCAAGCACCGAAACATCCCACCGCACCATGAACCGCTTCCAAAAGCGGCGCGGGCGGAGGCTTCGGCCCGCGGCCCTTATGAAAGGGCCTTATTAGCGCGGTAGACTCTTTTCGTTCTTTCAACGGTTATCTTCGCTACCAACCCCTTTCCCAAACAACGGCTGGCAGCAAAGATGACAATCCGAACCGTAATAAGGGGCTACTGCATAGGGAACCACGTTCAAACGTGGGGGATGACCGGTTTCAAGGCTCCGTCGGCGTTGAACTCCAGCCGGTCGATGCAGATTTCACGGTGGTAGCCCGCATCCCAGCCCAATTTGATGGCATCGGGGCGGGCGAAACGATGATAGACGATGTACCATTCGTCCGTGCCGGGCCGCCGAATTACGGCATGATGACCCGTTCCCCAGATGCCTTTCGACCCATCTTTCGCAAGCAACACCGTCGGCGAGACGTCGCCCGTCAAGGCCGTCGGCGAATCGCTCACCGCATAACGCACCTGATAGTTCGGACTGCGCGTGTCGTTTTCCGACCACATGAAATAGTATTTGCCATCGCGATAGAACACATACGTCCCCTCGTTGTAGTGGAACGCCTGTTTTTGTTCGCGGGGAATCACGATCCGCGTCGTGCCCTCCTTGAGCGACACCATGTCGTCGTTCAGTTCCGCCACAGCGAGGAATCCGTTGCCCCAATAAAGATAGTATTTGCCCGTCTGCGGGTCGCGGAATACATCGGGATCGATCACCTGACCGCCCCGCATGCCTTCGGGTAGCTCGGTCAACAGCGGGCGGCCCAACGCATCGCGGAACGGGCCGGTCGGATGCTCGGCCACAGCCACGCCGATTTTCCCTTCGGCCACGAAATAATAGAAATAGCGATAAACAGACCGGCCGCGCTTATCGACGTACTTGCGTTCGATGATGCAGGGGGCCCATCCTTTGCTGTCGGCCCACGAGCAATCCGTGCGCAGGTCGAACATCACTCCTTCGTCTTTCCACGAACGAAGGTCGTCCGACGAATAGACCCGAAAATCATGGTTGTTCCACCCCACTTCGCCGTCCGTCGTGGGATAGAGGTAGTAGCGGCCCGTCTGTTCGGCGTAGAGGATTTCGGGATCGGCATAGTAGCCTGCAATCACCGGATTGTCGCGATTCGGCTCCACGTGCTTGTGCTCCTCGGCATCGGACCATGCCTGCAAGCGGTCGTATTCCTCGCGGGTCAGCCGCATGAACGAGCCGTGCTGGGGTGCGGCGACGCCCTCGATGTCGCGCGGCGAATGGAAATTGCGCAGATATTCGTCGGCCTTGCAGATGCGGTAATGACGCGGACGGGACGAATATTCGATGTACGCCACGCACCACGTCGAATCGCCCGCCAAACGGAAGGCCGAAACGCCCTCGCACTTCTTGTTGCCCTCGAAATCGACGTAATCGTCCTCGACGGGTTCGCTCCACGGGCCGTGCAGCGCGGGGGCCGTCGCCGTGAAGATGCCCGGGCGACCGCCCTCTTTCTTAATCATTAGGTGATAGAGGCCGTCGCTCGCAAGGTAGTTGATGTCGGCGTCGATGGTCGCATAGCCCCAGTCGAACAGCACGCGCGGTTTGGTGAGGGTCGTAAAGGATTCATCCGCATAGGAATAGAACATGCGGTCGTACGTGTCCTCCGCCGTATTGAGCAACGAATAATAAATCATGTAGCCACCCTTGCGGCCGTCGGGCCACTCGTAGGCGGGATTCCAGAAAATCTGGGGTGCCCACACGCGGGCGATGGTCGAATAATCTTTGTACGGGTCGGGCGCCTCGGGGTCGGAGAAAATCGCCGGTCCCTGACGGAAGTCGAAGGTCGTCGATTCCCAATGAATCAGGTCGTCGCTGGTCAACAGGTCGATGCCGTAGTTGTACCACTGCTTGCTCTTGGCCACGCACATATCGGTCGTAACCATCAGATAGCCAGAACCGTCGTGCTTGCGGCAGACATAGGCATCGCGCGTACCGCCCTCGATGCGGGCGACACGGGCGGGACTGAAAACGGAGTCGCCACCGATCAGATCGTGGAAGTGGAGACCGTCGCGGCTCAATGCGTAGGCCGTCCATTCGCCGCGGTCGCTCATGTGGCAATAGAGGTAGCCGTAATCGCCCATCTCCGGATTCTGGGCAAGGCCGGCGAACGGAAAAAGCGCCAAAAATGCCAAGCACCCACAACGGCCCAGAACGCCCCAACGAGACAAACCGGAGCATCCATTCCTCTTAACAAAAATATTCGGTTGCATATTATTTAAATTAAAAAAGAATTATATACCGACGGTCGTAAGACCTAATTCGTTTCGGTTCCCCGACCTAAGCCCCCGCCAAGGCGGGGGTTTAGGGGTGGGTCCAAACTGAATACGCGGCCTATGGCCGCGAGGAACGACGATCGGAGTTGAAATTCGGAACAAAAATGCAAGTACATTAAAAACACGTAATCGTTAATAAAAAAATCGGTCGATAGGATAAAGTTACGAAAAATTTTCGAGAATTTCCCCGAGCCACGCAGGATTTTTCGCCGAACGACGATTTATTCGGGCGATTGTTTCGCCGAACGACAAAAAAATTGTAACTTAGCGAAAATAACCAACCCGAAAACCCAATGAAACGAAACATCCTGTTGGCACTCGGTCTGCTCGCCGCGACGAGCGTCGGTGCCCAAACCTTCCGATTCGACTTCACGAACGCGAAAAAGCCCCGCGAAAATTTTATTAAAATGGCTGCTGCCGACAATTACACGGCAGAGCGGGGCTACGGCTATGACCTGCAACCCGCCCCCGCAGCGGGAAGCACGGCGCCGTTCTTCTTTTCGGTCGACGTGCCCGACGGCAACTACCTGGTAACAGCGGTCGTGGGCAATCGGCGGGCTGCCGGTGAAACGACCCTGCGCGGCGAATCGCGCCGTCTCTTCTACGAGAACGTGCCGACGAAAAAGGGCGAACTGAAAACCTGCACGTTCGTCGTCAACAAGCGCAACACCCGCATCTCCGAGACGGAAGCCGTCCGCATCAAACCCCGCGAACAGCGCAAACTCAACTGGGACGACAAACTGACGCTCGAAATCAACGGCATGGCGCCGCAATTAGCCTATCTCACCATCGAACGGGTCGAAGACCGCCCGACCGTCTTCCTGTGCGGCAACTCGACGGTCGTCGACCAAGACAACGAACCGTGGGCCAGTTGGGGGCAGATGATTCCGCGCTTCTTCGACGACCGCATCGCCTTCGCCAACTACGCCGAATCGGGCGAACGCACCGACACGTTCATCAACGCAGGGCGTCTGAAAAAGCTCCTGACGCAGATGAAGGCCGGCGACTGGATATTTATTGAGTTCGGGCATAATGACCAAAAACTCAAGGGTGCGGGCAAAGGCGCCTTCTACTCCTACATGACCTCACTCAAAGTATTCGTCGACGAGGCGCGCGCCCGCGGGGCCTATCCCGTATTAGTAACCCCCACGTGCCGCCGCAGCTTCGACGAAACGGGGCACATCCGCAACACGCACGAAGATTATCCCGAAGCCATGCGCTGGATGGCCGCCCGCGAAAACATTCCACTCATCGAGCTCAATGGCATGACCCGCACGCTTTACGAAGCCTTGGGCGTCGAGGAATCCAAACGGGCCTTCGTCCACTATCCGGCCGGCACCTACCCGGGCCAGACGAAAGCGCTCGAAGACAACACCCATTTCAACCCCTACGGAGCCTACCAGATTGCCAAATGCGTCATCGAGGGGATGAAACGCCTCGATCTGCTGCTCGTGCAATACCTGCGCGACGACTACAAGGCCTACGACCCCGCACATCCCGATGCGATCGACTCGTTCCGCTGGAACGACAGTCCGTTCACCGAGATCGAAAAGCCCGACGGTAATTAATTCCTTATTAAACTGTTTTTACAGCTATTTATCTTATGTCTTATTTTACTCAAAAAATACTTTTGTGGCCGGCTGTTTGCGCGCTGTTGCTGACCGGAGCCTTAAACACGGCCGAAGCCCAAAACAAAGTGGCCGCACCGATGGCCGATGTCAACCAAGTGGTCGACCTGACGCTCGACAGCTTGAATCTCGCCCGCACGGCCCGTCCCGAAGCTGGTTCGACCCGCAAGGGCGATCATCCGGTGCTCTTTCTGGTCGGTAACTCGACCATGCGTACCGGCACGCTCGGCAACGGCAACAACGGCCAATGGGGCTGGGGTTACTTCGCCCACGAACATTTCGATGAAGATCGTATCACGGTCGAGAATCATGCGTTGGGCGGCACGAGCAGCCGCACGTTCTACAACCGGCTGTGGCCCGATGTCGTAAAGGGCGTCCGCAAGGGCGACTGGATCGTCATCGAACTGGGCCACAACGACAACGGCCCCTACGACCGCGGACGCGCGCGGGCGTCGATTCCGGGCATCGGACGCGACAGCCTGCACGTGGTCATTCAAGAAACCGGCGTCGAAGAGACCATCTACACCTACGGCGAATACATGCGCCGGTTCATCCGCGACGTCAAGGCGCGCGGCGGGCATCCCGTTCTGGTCTCGCTCACGCCGCGCAATGCGTGGGTCGATGCCGACAGCACGCAGATCGTCCGCGTGAACGAGACGTTCGGCCTGTGGGCCAAGCAGGTCGCCAAGAAAGAACGGGTGCCGTTCATCGACCTCAACGAAATCACCGCCCGAAAGTTCGAACGCTTCGGCAAGGAGAAGGTCAAAACGATGTTCTACATCGACCGCATTCATACGAGCGAGTTCGGTGCCCGCGTCAATGCCGCATCGTTCGCCGAGGGGGTGCGCAACAGCCGCAAACTCGGATTGGCCGCCTATCTGAAACCGATCGAACCGGATACCGTTACGGGCACCTCGCGCAAGACGGGATGCCCCGTCGTGTTCGTCGTGGGCGACAGCACGGTGAAGAATGCCGATAACGACGACAACGGCATGTGGGGTTGGGGCAGCGTGCTGGCGGAGTGTTTCGACCCCGACCGCATCACGGTCGAGAACCATGCGATGGCCGGTCGCAGCGCCCGCACGTTCCTCGACGAGGGCCGCTGGGACAAGGTTTACAACGCCTTGCAGCCCGGCGATTTCGTGTTGATTCAGTTCGGCCACAACGATGCCGGCGACATCAACACGGGCAAAGCCCGCGCCGAGCTGCCCGGGTCGGGCTACGAGAGCCGCGTGTTCAAGATGCAAAAGACGGGGAAATACCAAGTCATCTACACCTACGGCTGGTATCTGCGCAAATTCATCCTGGACGCCCGCGAAAAGGGAGCGACGCCCATCATCCTAAGTCATACGCCGCGCAACAAGTGGGACAACGGCCGCATCGAACGCAACACCGATTCGTTCGGCCGCTGGGCGCGCGAAGCCGCCGAACAGGCGGGAGCCTACTACATCGACCTAAACCGAATCACGGGCGACAAACTCGAACGAATCGGATTGGACGAGGGCCTGCGCAAGGTGAACGCCTACTTCAAGAAAGACCATACCCACACGTCGAAAGCGGGGGCCCGACTGAATGCCGCCGGCATCGCCGAAGGGCTGCAAGAGACCGATTGTCCATTGAAAACTTTTCTTAAATAGCCGTTGTCATGCTTCGTTTTCTTTGTGTTTTCATCCTGTTCGCTGCGGCGGCTTTCGACCGTGCCGCAGCCGCCACAGATAGCCCCTCGCCCGTCCTGTTCGGCGAGGCGGAATCGTTCAACGACGGCTGGCGGTTCTCGCTCTCCGACCCCGCCGATGCCGCAGCACCGGAGTTCGACGACCGCAAATGGCGCCAGCTCGACCTGCCGCACGACTGGTCGATCGAGGGCCGGCTGTCGCCCTCGCTTGCCAGCTGCACGGGCTATCTGCCCGGCGGCATCGCTTGGTACCGCAAATCTTTTCAAAAACCGGCCGATGCCGCCCAATGCTACCTCTATTTCGAGGGCGTTTACAATCGGAGCGAAGTCTATCTGAACGGCCGGCTGTTGGGCAAACGCCCCAACGGTTACATCTCGTTCCTCTACGACCTGACCCCCTATCTGCACGACGGCGAAAACGTCGTGGCCGTGCGGGTCGACCACAGCCGTTATGCCGATTCGCGTTGGTACACCGGTTCGGGCATCTACCGCGACGTCTGGCTCGTGTGCGCACCCGAGACCCATCTGGCGCAATGGGGCACGACCTATCGGCTGACCGACATCGACGACCATGCGGCGAAAATCGAAGTCGAGAGCAACATCGACCGACCGGCTGCGGCGAATCGACCGCTGCAAATGGAAATCACGATTTATGACCGCGAAAACCGACCGGTCGCCCGCAAGAAAATGCGCCTCGCCGCTACGCAGACGAAAATCGTCGCCCCGCTAACGATCCCCGCCCCGCATCGGTGGGACCTCGCCGATCCCTACCTCTACACGATGCAGGTCGATCTGTTCGAGGGCGGCCAGCGCATCGACGGCTGCCACACCCGCATCGGGCTGCGCACCTTGACATTCGATGCCGACCGAGGTTTCGCGCTCAACGGCCGCTGGATGAAGGTCAAAGGGGTCTGCCTGCATCACGATGCGGGTACGCTCGGCGCCGCCGTGCCGCGCGAGGTGTGGAAGCGCCGCCTCGAAAGCCTCAAAACCCTCGGCGTCAATGCCATCCGCATGAGCCACAACCCGCAGGCGCCGGCGCTCTACGACCTATGCGACGAACTGGGCCTGTTGGTGATGGACGAAGCGTCGGACGAATGGGAGTTCCCGAAACGCAAGTGGATTGCGGGCTGGAACGAAGGGACGCCCGGATTCGACGGCACGTACGACTTCTTCGAGGAGTGGATCGAACGCGACGTGGCGGACATGGTGCGCCGCGACCGCAACCACCCGAGCATCTTCCTGTGGTCGATCGGCAACGAAGTCGACTATCCGAACGACCCCTATTCGCATCCGGTGCTCGATTCGGTGCGCATCACCCAGAAGAACTACCGCGGTTACGACCCTGATGCGCCCGATGCCCGCCGCATCGGTCGGATTGCCGAACGGCTCGTCCGCGTCGTCAAAGCGCACGACACGTCGCGTCCGACGACCGGCGCCATGGCCGGTGTCGTGATGAGCAACGCGACCTCCTATCCCGATGCGATCGACGTCTGCGGCTACAACTACACCGAAAATCGCTACGACATCGACCATGCCGCCTATCCCCGCCGCATCATCTACGGCAGCGAAAACCGTTCGGATTACAGCGCGTGGCGGGCCGTCTGCGAACGGGAATTCATCTTCGGCCAGTTCATCTGGACGGGCATCGACTACCTCGGCGAATCGCGCCGCTGGCCGTCGCGCGGATTCTATTCGGGGTTGTTGGATTTCGGCGGCTTCGTGAAGCCCCGCGGCCACTTCCGCGCGTCGCTCTGGAGCGACCGGCCCGTTACCTACATCGGCACCTATCCCAAGACGGACAACACGCTGTCGACCGATGCGTGGGACGTCTGGAACTACGACGAAGGCGACACCATCCGCGTGGTCTGCTACACCAACTCGCCGCAGGCACGTCTGCTGCTCGACGGCGCACCGTTCGGCGAGGCGAAACCCTATGATGAACGAACCGGCATCATCTGCTGGGACGTCTGCTATCGGGCCGGCGAACTGCGTGCCGAAGGGCTCGATGCCGACGGAAACGTGCAATCGGACTATGCGATTGTCTCGTCGGATGTTCCCTATGCACTGCGGGCCGAAGCCGACACCAAGGTGCTGTCGGCCGACAAGGCGACCGGCCACCTCTTCGTCGAGGTACTCGACCGGCAGGGACGTCCGGTGCGGCTCGGCGACAACGAAATCACCTGCGAAATCGTCGGTCCGGCCCGTCTTCTGGGGCTCGAAAACTCGGACAACAGCGACATGACCGATTACACGGACAACCGCCACCGAGCCTATCGCGGACGGTTGCTGGCCTACATCCAGACGACGGGCGAGCCGGGCGACATCACGGTGAAATTCACCTCCCCGCTGCTCAAAGGCTGCCGAATCGACCTGCGGTCGGAATAAAAAGCGAATGAAAAACCATACATTATGAAAAATCACTTATCGAGCGGCCGGAAAAGCGCCCGCATCTTGAAACAGGGAATCCTCATCGCCGGAATCATGGCGATGCCTCTCGGTGCTTCGGCCCAACGCACGGAGACCCTGCTGAAAAAGGGGTGGAAATTCACCCGCGGCGAGGGGAACGAACAAACGGTCTGGCAGACGGTTGACATCCCGCACGACTGGGCGATCGAAGGGCCGTTCGCCATCGAGAACGATCTCCAGGTCGTAGCCGTCGAACAGAACGGCGAGGTCGAAAAGACCCGCAAAACGGGCCGCACGGGCGGTCTGCCCTTCATCGGCAAGGGCGAATACCGCACCACGTTCGAACTGCCCGATACCGTCGGCAAGCACGTAACGTTGGTATTCGACGGCGCGATGAGCCATGCCCGCGTGAAGGTCAACGGCCGCGAAGCAATCTACTGGCCCTACGGCTACAACTCGTTTTACGTCGATCTCGACGGAATCGTCCGCCCGGGGACGAACGAGTTGCAGGTCAACCTGGAAAATTTCGAAAAGCAGTCGCGCTGGTACCCGGGTGCCGGACTGTACCGCAATGTCCGGCTGCTCGTTACGGACAAGGTGCACGTTCCGGTGTGGGGCACCTATGTAACGACGCCCAAGGTAACGGACGAATACGCCTCGGTACGGCTCGACATCGCCGTCGACGGCACGACGAAAGGCCAGCGCATCGAAGTGGCGACCGAAATCAAGGATGCGGATGACGCAGTGGTGGCGGTCAACCGTTCAACGCTGGTAGCCCACGGCCAGCACGAGGTGCAACAGTTCATCGTCGACCGGCCGCAACGCTGGTCGCCCGAGCATCCTTATCTCTATACGGCGACGACGCGCCTCTACGTCGACGGCAAGGAGGTCGACCGCTACGACACCCGATTCGGCATCCGCACGTTGGAATACATCCCGCAAAAAGGCTTTTTCCTGAACGGCCAGATAACGAAATTCAAGGGCGTGTGCAACCACCACGACCTCGGCCCGCTCGGCGCGGCGGTCAACACGGCGGCGCTGCGTCATCAGATCGCCCTGCTCAAAGAGATGGGTGCCAACGCCATCCGCACGTCGCACAACATGCCGGCCCCCGAATTGGTCTCGCTCTGCGACGAGATGGGCATGATGCTGATGATCGAACCGTTCGACGACTGGGGTCAATGGCCCAAATCGCCCAACGGCTACGGCGCGGTGTTCGACGAATGGGCCGAACGCGACATCACCAACATGGTATGCCAATACCGCAACCACCCGTCGGTCGTCATCTGGTCGATCGGCAACGAGGTGCCCTCGCAGGGCAGCCCCGAGGGAATCCGCGAGCTGCTGATGTTGCAGAATCTGGTGCACACACTCGATCCGACCCGTCCGGTAACGTGCGGCATGGATCGCATCGGCAGCGTGCTGAAAAACGGATTCGCCGCGACGCTCGACATCCCGGGATTCAACTACAAGCCGCAGTATTACGACCAAGCCTATGAAACGCTGCCACAGAAGCTGATTCTCGGCACGGAAACAGCTTCGACCGTCTCGTCGCGCGGCGTTTACTACTTTCCGGTGGAGCACAAAGAGAAGACGATGATTCACCACCGGCCCGAAAACCAGTCGTCGAGCTACGACGTCGAGGCGACTACGTGGTCGAATCTGCCCGACCTCGATTTCGCGATGGACGACGACAAGGAGTACCTGATCGGCCAGTTCGTCTGGACGGGCTTCGACTATTTGGGCGAACCGACCCCCTACGACACCGATGCCTGGCCGAATCACAGTTCGCTGTTCGGCATCATCGACCTCGCGTCGCTGCCCAAAGACCGCTACTACCTCTACCGCGCGAAGTGGAACGAACAATCGCCGACACTCCACGTGCTTCCGCACTGGAACTGGCCCGGACGCGAAGGCGAAACGACCCCCGTATACGTCTATACGAGCTATCCGAAAGCCGAACTGTTCATCAACGGCAAGAGCCAAGGCGTCCGCGAAAAGAACGATTCGACCGTGTTGAACCGTTATCGGCTCATGTGGAACGAAACAGTCTACGAACCGGGCGAAGTGAAGGTCGTGGCTTATGACGACCGCGGCAAGGCCGTAGCCGAAAAGACAATTCGCACGGCCGGCAAACCCCATCATTTGGTCATCACACCGAACCGGACGGAACTCGCGGCCGATGGCGAAGATTTGGTCTATTTCACGGTGCAGATTGCGGACAAGGCGGGCAACATCGTCCCGACGGAGCGCCGCGAAGTGAATTTCAAGGTAACGGGCAACGGTCGATTCCGAGCCACAGCCAATGGCGACCCCACGTGCCTGCGTCCGTTCCAGAAACCGCAGATGGATTTGTTCAGCGGAGCGGCGACCGCCATCGTTCAAGCAGGAACCGAACCCGGAACCCTCAGCTTCACCGTAACGGCCAAAGGCGTGAAACCGGCCACGATAACAATTCCGGTAAAATAACGCGGCCTATCCATACATGCGACGGAGGTTCGGAACCCTTGTGCGGTACCGAACCTCCGTTATTGATAACGATGCGGAAATCAAAGCGTTCGCACCATCTTCCTAAGAAATTTTATAAATTTATGAAAAAATTTTAATAAAATAGTTGCACGAATCGAAAAAACCGCTTACCTTTGTCCTCGAAGTTTCAAGGTTCATTTAGGTTAGTAGTTTTAGGTTGGAGAGGAAACGAAGGAAGACGGGCCGATCGGTTCGCTTCCGGAGGTTTCCTTTTTTCGTACCCGCACCCGAACATAACACGCCCCCAAAAGTCTGCTACGAAACTTTTGGAGGCGATTTCCTGTCGAGCGGGCCGTCAATCCTTGATGCAACGCAGCGATGCCGCAATCCGATTATCGTACAACGGAGCGATCGCGATTGGGTGAGATGATCCCCAGAATCTAAGATAATTCACCTTACCGGTCGAACCATCGACCGTCGAACTGATTAGGTAATGTTTCGATGAACTGTAATTCAGGAAGTTGATCTGATAATAACCGGCCTGCGGATCGAAAAACTCAAGCGGGACCGCCTCCGCCAATGCCATCAGTTCCGCGCTGGTCGGAATGCGCCATCCGTCGGGACAGATGCCCTGAACCGGAGCGGCATCGTTCGGAGCCGGATTCGTTCCGCCGACAGCCATCTGATAACGATAGAGCAACCCATACTCTGCAACATTCGCCTTGTCGCCCTTGGCATACCAGTAATCCTGTTCGAATTTCGCACTCGCCGGCGCATAACGCAGGTTCTCCGCCATCCAAATTTTGCCGTTGACCTCCTCGATGCGATAGGTCTCGCCCCCATAGGTCAGCACGGTCGGATCGGGTTCTTCGCTGCCGCCGGTTCCATCGCCGTTGCCATCTTTGTCAATTATGCCGGCATATCCCCAATTCATGATATCGCCGGTCATCTCCATATCGATCCGGGCATCCGAGGTCAACCGAACACGCAATCTGTACGATTCGCCATCCGCTATCGGCGTTTCGGGAATGACCTGAGTATAGGATGCGCCATCGTCGGTGCGGATATTGACCGCCAGATCGGCCCGCTGCGGAATCAACACGGCTTGATACCATTCATCCGGTTCGACGCAATAGGCAATGACATCCGATGCCGGCGTACCGGGAACAGGCACGGCCAACAATGTTTTGAGGTCGATCTCCGCCGTGGGTACGAACCCGCCGATTACGACCTCCGTAATCGATTTCCCGCTTCGGTTGTCGATCAGGATATTCAGTTCGGCAAACAAATGGTGGAAAATCATCTCGATGGGTTGGAACGTAGGCAAAACGCCGGGAAGAATGGAGCCCAGCAAATCCGACGGGCCGCAACCGTTGCGCTGGTCGGTGGAAATAGAAAACCGGAAGGGGTGGCTGCTCGGCTGATACGGATAGTAAGCCGTAAGCGTGGCCGGGCTCTCCTTATCGGCATACCATAGCGTACCGACTTCGGAGAACAGGCTGCCATCGAACATCAGCGGTCGATTGTCGAGATACGATTCGCCTTCCCTCGTAACCGAGAGACCGATTACATCTTGATATTCGAACATCTCCCCGGCCGTACGGGATTCGATTCTGGGAATAATGCGGATTTCCGGTATTTCGAGCGTTTTTTCGGTGGAATTAGAGCACCCCATCGACAAGAGGAGGAAGAGCAATACGAATGAATATTTCATGATGTGGAGCGACGATAAATCTTTGTCTGCCGTTATCGGCAGACAAAGATAATTTCTAAATTTCATTTATACAAATCGTCGTCTGCGGATATTGCAGCCGGCTATGATTATAGCATTTCGGCATATTCTATGGACCAAGATAGCGATTTTCGTACTATCTCCTGCCGGAATGACGAAAATAGATTCGCACACGAAAAATCGTCTTCCAATGGGGAGAATATATAAAAAAACCTTGCTATTCAGTCGAATAGCAAGGTTTTTCAATCAGTCGGGGTGACTGGATTCGAACCAGCGACCACACGCCCCCCAGACGTGTACTCTAACCGGACTGAGCTACGCCCCGATTCCTTATTCCCGTCTGAAAAAGAACGATTCTTTCCCATTCGGGACTGCAAATATAACAACTTTTTTACAATCCCAAGCAATTTTCCGACTGTTTTTTCAGCGTGGCCCCTGCGCGCGCAGAGACGAACCCGCCCGAAACCGAAAAAGCCCGCACGCTCCGTATCCGCAAAGTCATTATATACAAATTTACACCGACGGTAATTCAAAACCATATCACCTTACGGGTCCCGACGAAAGCCCCCGCCAAGGCGGGGGTTTAGGGGTGGGTCAAATTTGTAAACGCGGCTTCGCCGCGAAAACACGACCGACGGCTATGTAAATACATGCGCCGAATTGATTCGGTGGAAAGTTGTATATAGTTACTTTCTCCCGTTTTTTCAGCGTGGCCCCTGCGCGCGCAGAGACGAACCCGCCCGAAACCGAAAAAGCCCGCACGCTCCGTATCCGCAAAGTCATTATATACAAATTTACACCGACGGTAATTCAAAACCATATCACCTTACGGGTCCCGACGAAAGCCCCCGCCAAGGCGGGGGTTTAGGGGTGGGTCAAATTTGTAAACGCGGCTTCGCCGCGAAAACACGACCGACGGCTATGTAAATACATGCGCCGAATTGATTCGGTGGAAAGTTGTATATAGTTACTTTCTCCCGCTTTTTCAGCGGTCGGCCGCCACGCTGTCGGCCAGCTTCCGGCAGGCTGCAAACCACTCCGGCCCGAATCCCTGACACATTTCGACCGGATCGTACAGCAGCGTCCACTTCATCTTTTGAGCGAAATCCCCGAGCAAACGGGCGGCCGCGCTGGCCCAGTTGAACGAACCGAAACAAGCGAACTTGCGCTTGCAAACGCCGCGTGCAGCAATCCGGTCAAGCAACTCGGCGACCGGCGGGAACAGACCTCCGTTATAGGTCGGACTGCCGACAATCAACGTATCGAACCGGAACACATCGCGCAAAACCACCGACGGATCGGCATACGAAACATTGTAGACCCGTACCGGCCGCACGCCGCTTTCGGCCAATTCGCGGGCGATGCGTTCGGCCATCTGCTCCGTATTGCCGTACATCGAGGCGTAAGCCAGCACTACGCCCGGCTCCCCTTCGTAACGGCTCATTCGGTCGTACAGGTCCAGCACCCGCCCGATTTCCCGCTGCCACACGGGGCCGTGGGTCGAACAGATCGTCTCGACCGGCAGCGCACGGACTTTCTGCAAGGCTTTTTGCACGGGCACACCGTATTTGCCGACAATGCAGGCATAATAACGCCGCATTTCGTCCCAATAGCGTTCCGGTTCGATTTGCGCATCGACGATACCGCCATTGAGTGCGCCGAACGTTCCGAATGCGTCGCCCGAAAAGAGCGTCCGATGTTCGGGGCACCACGCAACCATCGTTTCGGGCCAGTGCACCATCGGAATCATCTGGAAAGCCAGAGTTTTGCCGCCTAAATCGAGCGTACCGCCCTCGGCAACCTCGATCATCCCTCCGTCCAGTTTATAAAATCCCCGAATCATCTGCAAGGTCTTGGCATTGCCCACGATTTGCAAATCGGGATAGAGGCGGCGCAAGGTAGCAATCGACGACGAGTGATCGGGTTCCATGTGGTCGACCACTAAATAATCGACCTTCCGGTCTCCGAGCACCTCACGGATGTTGGCTTCGAGCCGGCTGCCGAAAGCCTCCGCCACCGTATCGATCAGCGCCACCCGTTCGCCCACGACGAGATAGGCATTGTAGGAAACGCCCTCGGGCAACGACCAAAGCGCTTCGAAACGGGTGGTCGTGCGGTCATTAACCCCGACATAATGGATGTCGGAACAAATTTCAGTCGTCATAATTATTTCTTCTTGTTTTTGATTTTTCGCCGAATGCCGACCTGCAAAAATGCTACCCCGCCGCCCGTTTACGAAACCACGTTTCATCCATAAAAGGGTGCGAAAAGGCCGACGTGCCTTCGTATCACACAAAAAACGCATCCTCCTATTCAGCGAGGATGCGTCAATCGAAACCGGTGGGCCCAGAGGGGCATGATCCCACGACCTTCGGATTATGAGTCCGCTGCTCTGACCGACTGAGCTATGGGCCCCGCTTCCGTACAAACCGACGTCCCGACTTCCCCAACCCGAAGGCGGACTCGGAACGGTAATCGCCTTGCGCGTTGCAAAGATAAACAAATTTCACGATTATATATGTTTATGGCCCCGCGTTTTTGCTCTGGATTTTCAAATCCGACCGCCGTTCCTCACGGCCTTTGGCCGTGTATCCAGTTTTGACCCACCCCCGCACCCCCGCCTTGGCGGGGGCTTCGGTCGAGAATCCGAAGCGAACCGAGTTTCCGGACTGTCGGTACATAGAACAGAAAATCGCCACAAATTTTTCGGCCGTTTTGTTGCTCGTTGAAAAAAATATCGTACATTTGCACCGATTAACATCATTGTAAAACAAAAACAGAACGAAATGAAAAAGGGTATTCATCCGGAAAATTATCGTTTGGTGGCGTTCAAGGACATGTCCAACGACCACGTGTTTTTGTGTCGGTCCGCCGTTTCGACAAAAGAGACCATCGAAGTGAACGGCGAAACCTATCCCGTGTATAAGATGGAAATCTCCAACACGTCGCACCCGTTCTACACCGGTAAGATGAAGTTGGTGGACACCGCCGGCCGCGTCGATAAGTTTATGAGCCGCTACGCAAAACGCTACGATAAGAAAAACGCCGCCAAATAATCCGGCTGGCCGTTTTATTAAAAAGGGAGGCAGTTTGCAACAACAAACTGTCTCCTTTTTTATTAAGTTGGTTCATTCAAACGGGTCGGCAGCGAAGAAGTCGATCGAAAGTACTGCAACATTCCACCGCATAAGGGAACCGCTTTCAAAAGCGGCGAGGCAAAGACTGCGGAGGGCGCCGATAGGCGGGCCTCCGCGGGCGGAGGCTTCGGCCCGCGGCCCTTATTAAAGGGCCAGCATTAGGAAGCCTATTCAAACGGTCGGAAGCGAAGAAAACCTTGCCAAGCACCGGAACACATCATCGCATCAGGAACGCCTTTCAAAAGGCGCGGCGGGCGGGCTCGTTGTCTTTTTCCGGAAGGAGGTCTGCCTCCCACACGAAAGCGGGAAAATCCCGTTGCTCGCCCAGCGAAAAACAGGTGTAGGTAATCGGCAGGCCCATTTTCAGAAAGCGGCTTTCGTACGCCGTCTTCACCGACAGCACTTCATCGGCATAGCCCGTGCCGTAAATATCGGGATTCGCCACGCTGCACGGCAGTCCGAAACGATCGATCACCGCCTGCGTATAGGCATACAAGTGTTTCGAATCGGTTTTCAGATGGATTTCGCCCTCCGGCGCCAGCAGTCGTGCATAACGGGCCAAAAATTCGGGCGACGTGAGCCGTTTGGCGGCCCGGCGCGTCTTGAGCTGCGGATCGGGGAAGGTAATCCAGATTTCCGAGACCTCGCCTTCGCCGAACAGGCTGTTGATGAATTCGATGCGGGTACGCAAAAATCCGACATTCGCAAGATGCCGTTCGGTCGCGGTCTTCGCGCCGCGCCACATGCGCGCACCCTTAATATCGATACCGATGTAGTTGCGTTCGGGGTCGCGCTCGGCCAATGCGAC
This sequence comes from uncultured Alistipes sp., assembly GCA_947591475.1. Taxonomy (GTDB): domain Bacteria; phylum Bacteroidota; class Bacteroidia; order Bacteroidales; family Rikenellaceae; genus Alistipes. The sequence goes on along the minus strand of CANQDE010000004.1, from coordinate 113,753 downwards.
GGTGTATTCGCCCTTGCCGCATCCCAATTCGATGACGATGGGGCGATCGTTATGAAAAAAATCCCGCGCCCAATGCCCTTTGATAGGATGATCCGTGCGGAACACCTCCTCGAATGCAGGTTGCAGGAAGCAAGCAAACGTTTCGTTCTCTCGGAATCGGCGGAGTTTGTCTTTGCCCATAGCGCGTAATCAATGGCTTTTCACAGTCTGGATACCGACGGTCTCGATTCCGCGCAACGGATACAGCGGACGAATCGTCAGCCGATAATCGCCCGCCTGCGACAATCGCACCCGTCGTCGATAGTCGATCTCCGCTTCGGAGCGTACGGCTGCCGGCACGGGTCGGGCGGGCAACCGGACGAGAAACGGTTCTTCGAAACGGAGCGAATCGGGCGTTACGACCGCAATGCGCAGCGTGAACGTATCGGCAGCAATCCGGTCATCGCTCCGCACGAAAAGCTGCCAATCGTAGCAATCCAGCGTATCGGTATTGCGGAGAATCAACTCTACGGGATCGGCCCACGCCGTTGCATCGACATCGGCCACGACCGACCGATAGGGCGTCGAGCATCCCATGACGAGCGCCCAACCTCCCACGACTGCAAAAATCATCCAGCGCGCCCGTGCCATCCGTCTATTTGTCGGTCGATTGCGGCGTCGGGCCGCCCGAACGATTGGAGCCGCCGCCGTTGTCCGAACCGTTTCCATTCCGACTATTCTGACCGTTCCGGCCGTTTCCGTTGTTCGGATTTCCACCGCGTCGATTGTTGTTGCGGTTATTGTTGTTGTTCCGACGGCCGTCCGCATGGTTGCGGTTGTTCGCCATGTTGCGCTGATTACGACGGTCTTGACCGCCCTGCGCCGTCTGTGCCGCCTCCGCCGGTGCATCCGAGGCGGCAGCGGGCGCATTCGCTTCGCCCTGCGGCGGACGATTCGAATTGGTCGATTGCTGTTGCGGACGACGGTTCGATACTCGGTTGTTGCGATTCTTCTTGCGGCGACGCGCCGAATCGAAACGGGTGATGCTGTCCTCCTCCGACCCCGACGTATATTCGGGTTCATGGTCAACGGCCGGTTCGAAGCCCTCGCCCTGCATCCGTTCGACCTTGGTTCCGGCCCGATTGAGCGCCAAAATCTCCTTGACGCGCTCCACGGGCAATGTTACGACATTCGCCATCGCCTCTTTCGACGATGAGAAGGTCATCGTGCCGCCCAGCAGGTCGGTCTTCACCAAAAAGTATTCGCCATCGACGGTCTGCAACGGTTCGCGCAAACGCGGAAAGTTCTTGCGTGCCTCGACATAGGTGTCGTATTCGTACATCATGCAGCACTTCAACTTCGAGCACTGGCCGGCCAATTTCTGGGGATTGAGCGAAATATCCTGCGCACGTGCCGCACCCGTCGTAACGCTCGAAAAGCTCGACATCCACGAAGCACAGCACAGCTCGCGGCCGCATGCCCCCAGTCCGCCGATGCGTCCCGCCTCCTGACGGGCTCCGATCTGCTTCATCTCGATGCGGATATGGAACCGCTCGGCGAAAACTTTGATTAACTCGCGAAAGTCGACGCGCTCGTCGGCAATATAATAAAAGATCGCCTTGATTTTGTCGCCCTGATACTCGACGTCGCCGATTTTCATGTTCAGTCCCATGTCGGCAGCGATCTGGCGGGCGGCAATCATCGTCTCGTGTTCCAGCGCGATGGCCTCCTGCCAACGTTCGATGTCGTAGGGTTTGGCCTTGCGGTAGACCTTCTTGAACTCGCCGTTGTAGGGATTGAATCCCGTGCGGCGCATCTGACGCGCCACCAAATCGCCCGTCAGCGTAACGATACCGATGTCGTGGCCGGGCGAAGCCTCGACCGCCACGATGTCGCCGCATCGCAACGGCTGGTTCGTCGCATTCTGATAGAACGACCGGCGCGTATTCTTGAAGCGCACCTCGACGATGTCGTCGGGCAACTGGGCCGGATAGTCCGCCAGCCACGGGGTTTCGTGCAGTTTGAAGCAACCGTCGGCCATCTGCGCCTGACATTCGGCTTCGCTGTTGCAGAAACCGCAGCCGCGTCCGACCTCGGGATTGAAACGGGGAGTATGTCGTTGTTCGTTATCCATGATGAGGAAGAATAATTTGCGTAAAGATACGAAAATTTTTATTAACGCGATAGACAGCCACAGTGCTTTCGGCCGTCATCGACGCTCCCATCCCCACTGCCTGCATCCATTTTTACCGAGACAGAGTATCTTCGACGAAGTTAAAGATACGCAAAATTTTTTATTAGCGCGTCAGACGGCCGCTGTGCTTTCGGCCGTCATCGACGCTCCCGTCTTACTCCTCGGAGCGGGGCAGCAGCACCATGTTCTGCACGCGAGCCGGTCGCAGCGTACGGAGCTGCATGCCGCCGAACGCACGGGTCGCAGCCGTTTTCTCGGGAGCGGGAACGGGTTTCGCCCCCGTTTCGATCCATTGCATGGCATAGAAGAGCAGCTCGTCATGCTCTGCATCGCCCCATTCGAGCGGATGGTATTCGTAGTTATCCCCGTCTACAACCTCATAAAACGGCCTATCGACAGCCTCCACATCGGGTTTGAAGCCGTTGCCATAATCGCGTTTGCCCTCGGCATTCTCGATGTAGAAGGTGATGGGACTGAAATCGTAGGTGTAATCGCCGAACACTTTTTCCCGAGGCTCCATGCCGACATTCTTGCCGTTGGTCGTCGAACCGATCAGGTGCACCTCGAAACCCAGCCCGCGCAGTCCGTTGACCACCAATTCACTGGCCGAAGCCGTATTGCCCGTGCAGAGCACATAGACCCGCATAAGTCCGAGGGCCGAAGCGAGTGCCTTCGCGATCGGGTCGTGCCGATATTCCGGACTGGTCTTATTGTATTGCGCCACGCCCAATTTATAGACATCGGCCGTTTCGCTTTTCCGGTCGGCATTGTAGGTCGTGCTGGCATAGACCTTCCCCTTGTAGGCATCGCCCGCGATAAGGGTCGCCAGCACCGCACTCGACACGACGTGTCCGCCGCCGTTGTAACGCAGGTCGAGCACCAATTCATCGATTCCCTCCTTGCGGAACTCCTCGAACGCATAGATCAATGCCAAATCATAGTGGGGCGTGGATTTTGAATCATCCGGATCCTCGAATCCGGCATTGAAACTCATATAGCACAGATACCCGACCTTGACCTTGTTAGGGAGATCCAACGTCTTGCGCACCCAAATGGGATTATCGTCGTAGGGAGCGGCCGTAATCGAAATATCGGAACCCGTCTTGTCGGTGTTTATATCATACAGCGCTACCCGTACCGTTCCCGATTCGGTCGTCATCAATTTTTCCCAACCCTTATTGAGCGCAGCGTCGGTAGTTAAGGCGGTCCCATCGACGCGCGAAATCAAGTCGCCGCGTTTCAGTCTCGCCTTGTCGGCCGGCGAACCGGGTGTTACGGCCGCAACCACAAACAGATAAGGGCCACTGTTGTTCTCTCCGAGAGGTATATAGAACATCATCTCGATGCCCAGCCCCTCGGCCTGCTTGCGCGTGCCACGGGTCTGGACACCGGCGGTCGCTGCCGAAGCCTTGTAACGCTGGATGTTCGAATAGAAATATGAACGTTCACCATCTTCCCAGTGGCCGTCGTCGTGGTTGACATCGTTCTGCGCCGCGACCTTCTTCAATACGTCATCAAGAAACTTCTCGTATCCGAGCGAATAATCGGGCTTCACCTTCTTCACTGCCTCGTTCCAAAGGTAGTGCGTCTTCATGTAGTCGAACATCCACCGGTTTATATCGGCATCGGTATCCTCTTTCTCCGACGGTTTGGGGTCGGGCTCGGGACGCGTGGGTTCATCCTTCGAGCAACCCGTCGCAACGACGAGGGCCAGAAGCGACGCAAGGACGATGCCCGAGCGCAAAGTTGCAAAGATTCGTTTCATAACTATTTCGAATTAACGGTAAATTTTGTTTCCGCCGCACTTTTTCTGCAGTCCGCAGCGTACTTCCGACACCACGGGGTCAATCCGCAAGCATCGCACTTGGGTGTACGGGCCATGCAGGTGTAGCGCCCGTGCAGAATCAACCAATGATGCGCCACGGGCAGCAGGTGCGACGGAATGTTCTTTTCAAGGGTTAGTTCGGTCTGGAGCGGCGTTTTCGAACCGGTAGTGAGCCCCATGCGTTCCGACACGCGGAAAACATGCGTATCGACGGGCATCACCTCTTTGTTCCATAACACGGCACCCAGCACGTTGGCCGTCTTACGGCCCACGCCGGGCAGGCGTTGCAGCTGTTCCAAATCGGAAGGCACCTCGCCGCCGAACTCCGCGCAGAGCATCCGCGCCATCGCCGCAAGGTTTTTCGCCTTGTTATTCGGGTACGATATGCTGCGGATATACGAATAAATCGTTTCGGGCGTCGCTTCGGCCATCGCCTGCGGGGTCGGGAACGCCTCGAACAGCGCCGGCGTGGTCAGATTGACCCGCTTGTCGGTGCACTGCGCCGAGAGAATGACCGCCACCAGCAACTGATAGGGGTCTTTGTAATGCAACTCGCTTTCGGCTACCGGCATGTGTTCCGAGAACCAAGCGATGATGCCTGTGTATCGTTGTTTCGTCGTCATTCGTTCTTCTTCTCTACGGCGTTCGTCCGTCTGCGCCCCGTTTACAGTTTGGTCAGCTTCGCGAAACGGGCCAGCAGCGTTTTTTCGCCTTCGCGTCCGAAATCGATCACCAATTTGCAATCGCCTACCAGCGTCTCGATGCGGCGCACGACCCCTTCGCCGAACTTCGGATGCGCGACCCGTTCGCCCTCGCAATAGGCGCAACCGCCGCCGGACGCGCCGGACAGACCGGCCGCCGATGCGACATCGGGCTCTTTCTGACGTACGCCCAATCGGCGCATGCCCTCGGTCGAGGTGCGCGGCATCTGCACGAGGGCCGGATCGGGCGCCGTATGCGGATGTTGCGAAAAACCGCCCTGCATCGTGCGTTGCGATGCTCCGTTCGGCCCCGTTCGCTGCTGGAATCCGCCTGCCGCCGGACGCGATGAATAACCGCTTTGCGCCGGTCGCCGCTGCGGGAACCCATTGCGAAAACTCCCCTCACCTGCGCTCCGCTGCTGGAAGCGGTAATCGAACCGCCGACGCAACTGATCGAGCGCCGACACGCCGTCCTCCTGCCCAAAGCCGTCGGGCCGCTGCTCTTCGCGGTCGGAATCGGCCTGCACGTAGCGGGGGTCGATCTCGCGCAGGAACCGGCTCGGCTTCGAGAACTCCATGTTGCCCCATTTGAACCGCATGTCGGCATAGGAGATGGTCGCCGCCACTTTGGCCCGCGTAAGCGCCACATAAAACAGGCGCCGCTCCTCCTCCATGCCGTCGGGCGTCTCCATCGCCCGCTGCGACGGAAAGAGATTCTCCTCGACGCCGACGATGTAGACGTATTTGTACTCCAACCCTTTCGCTGAATGAACGGTCATCAGGGTTACTTTATTGTCATCGGTCGAAGCATCCTTGTCCATGTCGGTCAACAGCATGATGTTCTGCAACCACTCCTCGACCGTCGCCTCCTCGTCGGGCCGACGTTCGTTGTTGCGGATCGCCGCATCGACCTGCTCCTTGAAGAGCTGCATCGAGTTGAGCAGCTCCTCGATGTTGTCCAACGCCGAAGCCGCTTCGGGCCCCGTCTCAGCCCGGTAGAGGGCCAAAATCCCCGAACGGTTGGCGACCTCCAATCCGAAGTCGTAAAGGCTCTTCTCGGCCCGCATCAACGACAACGAACGAATCAACTGCACGAACTCCGCCACCTTGCGGACGATGGCTTTCTGCACGGCATCGGCCACGGGTTCAGAGACCAGCGCATCGACCGCCTCCCACATCGAGACGCCGCGTTCCTGTGCCAGCTGCGCGATGCGCTCGACGGTCGTTTCGCCGATGCCGCGGGCGGGATAGTTGACGACGCGCCGGAAAGCCTCGTCGTCGCGCGGATTGACGATCAACCGCAGATAACCCAACATATCCCGAATCTCCTTGTGGTCGTAGAACGACATGCCCTTATAAATACGATACGGGATTCCGTGATGCCGCAGGCTGTCCTCGATAGCGCCCGACTGTTTGTTCGTCCGATAGAGAATCACCGCCTCCGACCACTCGTCGCCGGCCCCGCGCACCTTGTCGCGCAGGTCGCTGACGACCCTTTCGGCCTCCTCGCGGTCGGTATAGGCCCGCAGGATGCGGATGGGTTCGCCCTCGTCGCCCTCCGAAAAGCAATGCTTCTCCATGCGGCGGGAGTTGCGGGCGATGACGGAGTTGGCCGCCTCGACGATCGTACGGGTCGAACGATAGTTCCGCTCCAATTTGAAGACCCGCGCATCGGGAAAATCTTGCTGGAACGAGAGGATGTTTTCGATTTTCGCCCCGCGGAACGAATAGATCGACTGGGCATCGTCGCCCACGACGCAGACCCGCGCATGGCGCTCCGACAACCGCCGGATGATTCGGTACTGCGCATAATTCGTGTCCTGATACTCGTCGACCAGAATATATTGGAACTGTTCCTGATAACGGGCCAGCACGTCGGGACAGTCGCGCAACAGGATGTTGGTCTGCAACAGCAGATCGTCGAAATCCATCGCGTTGTTATTTTTGCAGCGCTGGCAATAGATATTGTAGATGTTTCCGAACTCGGGCCGCCGCGCCTGCCGGTCTTCGGACAGATAGGCCGCCTTGGCTAAATAGGCGCCGGGTGTTACCAAACAGTTCTTCGCAAAGGAGATGCGCGAAGCCAACGCATTGGGCTTGTAGTGTTCTTCGTCGAGCTGCAGCTCGCGGACGATGGTTTTCAGCAGATGCTGGACGTCGTTCGGTTCGTAGATGGTGAACGTCGGCTGGAAACCGATCCGTTCGGCATTCTCGCGCAGGATGCGCGAAAAGACGGAGTGGAACGTACCCATTCGGATGTAGCGGCTCCGATTGTCGGGCACCATGTCGGCGATGCGGCTGCGCATCTGGTCGGCTGCCTTGTTGGTGAAGGTGAGCGCCAGAATGCAAAACGGCGGGACGCCCTGTTCGATCATGTAGGCGATGCGCGAAGTGAGCACGCGCGTTTTACCCGATCCCGCGCCCGCGATGATGAGCGACGGAACGTCGTAATTCACGACAGCCTCGCGCTGGGCGGGATTGAGCCCTTCAAGAATCCTCGACTCGCCTGTTTCCATGCCGACAAAGGTACATCTAATTTTCCGTTTCGTCGCCCGTTTTTTTCGAAAAAAATTCATATATTCGCAAAGGCAACGCCGCTTCCTTGCACCGTTCGGTTCCCGTTCCGAAGAACCGGACGCTTCGACACGGGAAAACGGCCCTTGCAACCGCATCCGAAAACACTAAAATAAACGAACCGATGAAACACCTTGTCCTCCTCTGCGGCGCGTTGTCGCTGCTCTGCTGCCCTGCGACGCAGGCCGCGTCGCATTTTCCTGACGGAACGCCGATCGACCCGTGGTTCGAACAGGCCCGCCCCGTCGATGTCGCCTCGTTGGGCCGACAGTTCGTCGTAACCGACTGCGGCGTCGTGCGCGACAGCACCCTCGTCCAGACCGAAGCGCTCCAAGCCGTCATCGACCGAGCTGCCGCACAGGGCGGCGTGGTGGTCATTCCCGAAGGCGTTTACCTCACGGGGTCGCTCTTTTTCAAGCCGGGCACCCACCTGCACATCCGCAAAGGCGGCGTACTGAAAGGGAGCGACGACATTTCGAACTTCGCGATCGTCGATACCCGCATCGAAGGGCAATCGCTGCCCTATTTCGCCGCATTGGTCAATGCCGACCATGCCGACGGATTCACCATTACGGGCGAAGGGGCCATCGACGGCAACGGCGAACGCTACTGGCGTTCGTTCTGGCTGCGACGCAAGGTGATTCCCAAGTGCACCAACATGGACGAACTGCGTCCCCGTCTGGTCTATATCTCCAATTCAAAGAACGTACAGCTGGAGGGAGTAACCCTGCGCAACTCGCCCTTCTGGACGACCCACATCTATAACTCGGAACGGGTGCGGCTGCTCGGTCTGCACATCTTCGCACCCGCGGCGCCCGTCAAGGCTCCGAGTTCGGATGCGCTCGACATCGACGCCTGCCGCGATATGCACGTCAGCCGCTGCTACATGTCGGTAAACGACGATGCCATCGCGCTCAAAGGCGGCAAAGGCCCGTGGGCCGACCAAGACCCGAAGAACGGCGGTAACTACAACATCCTCATCGAAGATTGCGAGTTCGGATTCTGCCACAGCGCGCTGACCTGCGGCAGCGAATCGATCCACGACCGCAACATCGTGCTACGCCGCTGCAAAATCGGCGATGCCTCGCGCCTGCTGTGGCTCAAGATGCGCCCCGACACGCCTCAAAACTACGAATACATCACGGTGGAGGAAATCGAAGGCAATGCGCGGGCCTTTCTTTTCGTGCGTCCGTGGAAGCAGTTCTTCGATCTGAAAGGGCGCAAGGACATCCCGATGTCCTACTCGTCGCACATCACGATGCGCAACATCCGGCTCGACTGCGACCGGTTCTTCGATGTCGAACAGGCCGAAGATCAATATCATCTGTCGGATTTCACCTTCGACAATCTGCGCATCCGCGCGAAAGACACCACCTGCAACCGCAAGGCCGTCGAACGGTTCACGTGGGAAAAAGTCAAGGTCGAAAAGGTCGACTAATTTAGGTCTGTAACGAATACGAAAGTACGGGGATACGATGTTATCGTATCCCCGTACTTTTATAAGCAAATCAATGATCTATCGCACTAATAAAAGGCCCTTTCATAAGGGCCGCGGGCCGAAGCCTCCGCCCGCGGAGGCCCGCCCTTGGCGTCCTCCGCAGTCTTCGCCCCGCCGCTTCCAAAAGCGGTTCCCGATGCGATGGGGCCTGCTTGTTCTTATTAAGGTTTTCTTCGCTTCCGCCGCTTTCAAGAAAAAAGAGTCGGCAACAACGATGACCTCCGAAAGCAAAAGGAGGATCTACTGCATAGGGAACCCCTTCTAAAAGGGGTAGCCGACACCGAAGTTGAGTGCCGTGTTTTTCCATCGGAAATCATGGATCCAGCGCTCACCCGCCGGATTGTTCGGGTTGTGCAGTTGAATACCCCAGTCCAGCCGCAGAACGGCGAACTTGATGTCGAAACGCAGCCCCAGCCCCGTGTTGAATCCCAGCTGCTTATAAAAATTCTTCACATAGAATACCGCGTCGTCGGAGTATTGCGTCGGATCGCTTTTCAGGAACCAGATGTTGCCTACATCGAAGAAGGTCGCACCGTGGATGATTCCCCAAATCGGGAAACGGAATTCGAGATTGGCCTCCAACTTCATATCGCCCAGCTGCGACGGGTAGTCCGTCGTCGGTCGGGGCACCGAACCCGGGCCGAGCGTGCGGGGCGTCCAGCCGCGCATGCCGTTGCTGCCGCCCGCATAGAACAGACGGTCGAACGGCACCGATGTCGAATTGCCGTAAGCCATCGCCAGACCGCCATAGAGCCGACCGGCCAGCGCCGTCTTCGCGCCCAGCATAATTTTGCGGCTCAAACTCAGGTCGAAACGGAAATACTGCGAATAGCGGATGCCGAAAATGCGATAATAGCTTTCGTCCTCCTTCCGCACGGGCGACGAAAAAAGATGCGACAGCCCGCCGACTAAATTGCCCGCCGTCTCCGCATTGAAGCGAATCACCGTCGCATTGCGTCCGAGGTTTTTCACTTGGTTGTTGTACCCATAGCCGAACGACAAGCCCGCTATCAACTGCGTCTTGTAGCTGTTGATAAGGTAGAGATTCTCCGTGTCGCTCAGGAAATCGGGATCGAGATAGCTCACGTCGACCACGTTGATGTCGATCGGCCGCAGCGAGAACGATGAATAACGCGAATTGGTCCATTGATAGGTCATGCCGGCACTCGTCAGCGTACGCCGATAGTAGGGCCGGTCTTGGTAGTTGAGCGAAAGTTCTAATTTGGTCTTGGGTTGGTTGACCGAACCGAAGCGCGTGATGCGCCACGGCACCAAGAACCGCGGAAAGGTCAGCCCCGTGGAGATGCCGAACTCCTTGGCGCGGCGTTTGCGGGCGTCGGGCGCTTTCATGAACTCGTAGCCCATCGAAAAAGAGACGTCGAACGACTCGGCCCCGCGAAAAATGTTGCGATTCTGGTAGCCGACGGTCGCTTTCAGCCCGTAGAAACTCGACGTCGTGCTTCCTTCGAGGTCGACCTTGAAGCTCTGGCGGAGCGTCGGCGTGCACAGGATGTTGCAGGTCAGATAGCCCTCGCGGACGGATTCGGTGCGGGTGGAATCGGACGACGAACCGACATAGGTGATGTAGTCGGTTTCATCGACCGTGCGCGGCGCCTCGACGAATGCCAGCCGAGCCGACCGGAAATAGCCGAGCGCCATCAAATCGGTATAGGTTCGGTCGACCTGCGCCGAATTGTAGATGTAATTGGGATAGAGCGGAATAGCTTGCCGCAGAATTTTGGGCCGCAGATTGGGTTTCCCTTCGTAAACGATGTTCAGACCGCGATAATAAATCGTGTCCAAGCGTGCGAAAACGGTCGTATCGATCCCGTTCGAAGCATCGGGCCGGTAATTCGGAAAGACGTTGATCCGGTCGATGCGGTAGACGACGTTATCTTCGATGACGGGCTGCCCCTGTGCGTCGTAACCCGAAAGATAAGGTTTTATTAAGACGCGAAGATGCACTTGGCGAGGCTGTCGAAGCGTGTCGGCCACATACTCGATGTTGTTGACCGTGAAGTTGAAATAGCCCCGTTCGCGCAGATGGGCCGTGATGCGTTCGCGTTCGCTGTCGAGCACCGAGATGTCGAAAATATCGCCCCGATGGAGCAACGTATGCAGCGTGTCGGGCAGGACAAGGGGTTCGAGCGAGCGGTCGCGGAACTCGTAGCGCACCGAACGGATCCGATAAGGCAGATGCTGCCGCACCCGATAGGTAACCTTGGCCCGACGCCGCCGGACGAGGGTATCCACCTCGCAGGAGGCCTGCGAAGCGTAATATCCGCGCGAATTCATGTAGATTTTCAGATTCTCGACGCTCTTGCGCATCAACGACCGGTCGATGAGCACGGGAGCTTGGCCGACGCGGCGTTTCCAGTTGTTCCAGCCGTTATGCTTCGAGGAGTCGGCCTGCTCGTAGAGCCAAACGTAGAAATTGGTTCCCAAAAGGCGTTTGTTGGGGGGTTGACGGATATACCGTTCGAGTTCGTCGGCGGTGATACGCTCCCGACGCGGGGTCTCCTTATCCTCCTCGATGGTTACCTTCTTGAGCAGGTAGGAACCCTCGGGGATATGGCGCGTAATACCGCACGCCGAGCACAGAAAGCCCAACGCGCCGCAGAAAAGCCACCGAACGAACCCCTTCGTTTTCACCGCATCGCCCCTTCCGCCGTTTACTGGTTGAAAAATCCGGCCTCCTTCAACAAGGCCAAATACGAACGCGAAATGGCCAGATTGTCTTCGCGGACATAGCGGCGCTGCGTGAAAATCTGCGCCAGATTGGGCAGGCCGTTCTCTTCGAGGAGGCGTTTCGTGAGGTCGGAGGCCTCGCGCTCGGCCCACAGTTCGTCGATTTCGGCCGAAGTGTAATTGCGGTACTGTTCGTAATGCACCACAGCATCCAACGGCAGGCGGTCGGTCAATTCGGGCTTTTCGTCGGGATAGCCCACGACGATGGTCGTAACCGGAACGACGCCTTTGGGAAGGTTCAGCACGCGGGCGATTTCGCCCGCCGTGTAGAGGGTCGTGCCGAGATAACAGATACCCAAATCGTTCGCTTCGGCCGCGATGCAAAAATTCTGCGCGGCCAACAGGGCGTCGGTCGCCGCATTGAGGAACCACGCGAAGTTGTCGTAAGCGGGATCGGCGCCGCGCTGCCGGCACCACATACTGAACCGGTGGATGTCGGCGCAAACGGTGATGACGCACGGCGCTTGAGTAACCATCGGCTGGTTGAAGTGGCACGGCGCGAGCTGCTGTTTCAACGCAGCGTCGCGCGTAACGACGAACGAATAGAGCTGCATATTACCGCAGGTCGAGGCCCGGACGGCCGCCTCCAACAGTTCACGCAACACCTCGTCGGGGATAGGATTCGGGCGGAACTTCCGAATCGACCGATGTTTTATTAAGAGGTTTTTCATTTTTTTATTAACTGGCACGGGCCGCGAGCCTGTCTTGTTTTTATCAATGGCCAAGGGCGAGCGCTGTTTTTATTAAGAGAAAGACACGAAATCCATGCAAAAATACACATTTTTTTATTAACCGGCACGGATACAGCCCTTGTGAAAGAAAAACCGACCGCAAAGGCGTATCGGTGAAACCATCCCAATAAAAAATTCGGCGCCCGACCCCGTTTCCGGAATCGGACGCCACCCACCGCTTATGGTCGATCGGTTTTTTCGTAACTTCATCGTTCGTCGGCCGATGCGCCCGCTTGGGCCTTCTTTTTCGTGGTGATGACGATCGCATTCTCGCCATTGGCCTTGTAGATCGACATGGCCGCAATGTCATTCGGATCGAGTTCATTGAGGTAATCGAGGCTACCCTCATACTCCTTGTCGTCGACGATCAGCATCGGTTTTTCGGGATTCGGCTGCGTTCCATGCCCCGACACCGCCACCGAGCCGTCTGCGGATTGCTCCGTTCGGGCCGACAAGGTAAGCGAAATGTTGATCTCCTGCGTATCGGCTTTGCCGGCCGTATAGTAATAGGTTCCACACTCCGGATAGAGCACGTTCAACGTACGGCCGGCATAGGTCTTGATCGTGGCATGTCCCTCGGCATCGGTTACCGTGCCGTTCGTCGAGCCCATCTCCTGCACGATGGCACCGGCCAACGGCTTGTTATTCAGCTGCACCGTCGCATGAACCGTTACGGATTTTCCCGCAGGATCCTTTTTCGGATAAGCTACGACGACCAACTCTTCGGCCGTCGTAGCCGATGCGGCGGGAGCGGCACCTTGGTCATCAGGGGCAACACCGGCCAGACGGAAATCGACCGGCAGCGTGTATCGCACCCGCACGGCCTTGCCGTCCTGTGTGCCGGGCGTCCATTTGTCGGAGAGCTTCAGCACCCGTTCGACCTCCTCGGAAAATACGCGGTCGGGTGTCTGAAGAATCTGTATGTCGTCCAGCGTACCGTCCTTCTCGATGATAAAGGTCGCCACGACACGGCCTTGCAACTTGTTTTTCAAAGCCATTTCGGGCATCCGTACCTGCGTCTGCACCCACTGCCGGAAAACATTGAGGTTGCCGCCGCGAAACGCCGGCATCACCTCGACCATCAAAAAAGGCTGATCCGCACCGGCCTTCTCCTCGGCCATCGACGCTTTCCAAAACGCCTCCTCCTCGGCCGCAGCTTCGGAATCCGCCGGAGCGAAACCTACTACGACCAACTCGTCGATCGTCGTGGCCGATGCGGCGGGAGCGGCGCCCTGTCCACCAGGGACATCGACATTGGCTATCCGAAAATCGACCGGCAACGTGAATTTCACCCGCACGGCCTTGCCATCCTGTGTGCCGGGCGTCCATTTGTCGGAGCGTCTCAGCACACGCTCGACCTCCTCGGAAAATACGCGGTCGGGCGTTTGAAGAATCTGTATGTCGTCCAGCGTACCGTCTTTCTCGATGGTAAAGGTCGCCACGACACGGCCTTGCAACTTGTTCTTCAAAGCCTTTTCGGGCATCCGCACCTGTGTCTGCACCCACTGGCGAAACGTATTCAGATCGCCGTCGTGAAACTTCGGCATCACCTCGGCCCGCACGACCGCATCTTCCGGTTGTTCGGGCGTCCCGACGATCGAAGTTTCGGTGTCCGGATAGATGATTTCAGCCGCCCGGGTCGTGAACGAGAAAGCGCACAGCAACCCGATCAATGCGGGCGCTGCGCCCGCCAAACGCAACAGGACATGCCTGTGCGAATTGTTCGTTGTCATCATGATAAATCGTTTTTTGGTTCGTGAATTTCGCAGCCCATTGGTTATGTCCGGACTATAACCTAAGAGCTGTTTGAGAATGAGTTGCATATAGAAACGCACGCTGCATCCGCTGCGCAGCACATCGCCGTCGGCCTCGAACTCCTCGACTTCGTTCAGCCGACCCGCAGCCAGCCAGACGAACGGATTCCACCACAGAAGCGCCTTCATCGTCTCCATGACGATGCGCTCGACCGAATGGCGATGACGGACGTGGCTCGCCTCGTGCAGCAGGATGACCGGCAGCTCCTCGTCGGGAGTTCCCTGCCAGATGTAGATCGTGCGGAAAAACGAACAGGCGTCGATCCGTTCGGGCGTGCGCACCAGCGTATATTCGTCCGTGCGGAGCAGCTGCGCCCCGCGCCGGATGCGGCGGATCGTCCACAGCTGCCGCAACGTCGGAATCGCCACGACGAGCATCCCGACGCCGTAAATCATCCGGAAAGCCACAACCCACCAATCGGTAGGCGCTTCCTCCTCGACGAGCGCGACGGGCATATCGGCGAAATCGACCGGCACGTACGGGGTCATCGTCAGGGTCGGCCCGGGCCAGACGGGAATCCGCAGCAGCGGGATGACCAACGACAGCCCGACGGTGGCCAACAAATAGAAGCGGCACCAACGGAATGGCGTTCGCCGTTCGAACAACGCGACGTAAACGGCGAAAAAGACGCCGCTGCAAACGGTCAACTCGAACAGATAGGTCAACGTCTCTTTCATTTTCGGCTTTTTTGAAGGCTATTATCTATGTACCAACGGCCAAAAAACTCGGCTCGTTCCGACATCCCGACCGAAGCCCCCGCCAAGGCGGGGGTTTGGGGGTGGGTCAAACCTGCATACGCCGCCGCAGGCGGTGAGGAACAGCGGTCGGATTTGAAAAACAGGGTCGAAAACGTTGGTACATTAAAGTATGTTATCGCGTTTTTGAAACAGTTCCATGATTCCGTCCATCTCCTCGACCGAGATGTTTTCACGCTCGGAGAAGAACGACACCATCTGCGACAGCGACCCGTCGAAATAGTTGGACAGCATCGACGACATGACCGTCTGAGCATAGTCCTCTTTGGCCAGAATCGGATAATAGCGATGGCTTTTCCCCTCGGTCGTATGGCCGACGAATCCCTTGTTTTCCAGAATTTTGAGGAAGGTCGCCACAGTCGTATATTTGGGATGCGGTTCGGAGGTGTGCTCGATGATCTCGCTGACCACGGCCTGCCCCAATCGCCACAAAATCTGCATGATTTCCTCTTCGCCTCGCGTAAGAATCGGTTTTTTGTTCATTTTGTTTGTTTTTTAATAACAGAAGTATCCTCTATCAGCTTGTTGTTTATTAAAGTAGCTATTTGCGGCTTTTTAAAGCCGCGCGAGCCGCAGCCTCGGCGGGATTTCGTACTGCAAACATACTACTAAATTTTTAGAATACCAAAATAATCTGCTAAAAAATTAGTAGTTCAGCCGAATTTTTTCGCATACCCCTGTCAATAGGGTTCTTTCGCCCAAGGAATTGAAAAAATCGGGATGAAAATTTGCACGATTCGCAAAATCGGCTTATATTTGCAGTCGCAATTCGGCGCCGTAGCTTAATTGAATAGAGCATCTGACTACGGATCAGAAGGTTACAGGTTTGAGTCCTGTCGGCGTCACTAAAATGCACAAGAAAACCGCTTGCAAATCCATGCAGGCGGTTTTTTCGTACTCCCTCCCTTACAAATTCTTGCGGAAAAGACAAAAACAAGCAACCGCTTGCATTCGGCAAGCGGTCGCTTGAAAAAATATAGATTCGGACGAAATGCGCAGATGACCTTCTGCAACCCGACGTCGGGTCATTGCGCCGAAGAATTACTCCTCGTCTTTCGTCGCTTCCTCTTTCTTGGCGGCTTTCTCGGCCTTTTCGGCTTTCGGAGCGGCGGCCTTCTTGGCACTCTTCGCTTCGGCAGCCTCCATTGCACTCTTCAACGCAGCCAGACCCGTTACGTCGCCCAGCGTCGTCTTCTCGACCGAAGCGTTGATCTTCTTCACGGTCGATTTCGTTGCATCGGCGGCAGCCCGTTTTTCGGCTTTTTCAGCCTTTTCGGCCTCCTTGCGAGCATCGTCGTAGGTGCGCAGATGCGACAGCGTAATCCGTTTCGTAGCTTTCGAGAATTCGATCACCTTGAAAGCCAGTTTGTCGCCGGCCTTCGGCATCGAACCGTCCTCCTTGACGAGCTGGCGCGTCGGGCAGAATCCCTCGACCGAATCGCCCAATGCTACGACGGCACCTTTGTCGGTAACCTCCGTAATGGCGGCTTCATGCACGCTGTCGAGCGGGTACTGCGCCTCGAACTCGTTCCACGGGTTCTCTTCCAACTGCTTGTGGCCCAGCGACAGACGACGATTCTCCTTGTCGATTTCCAGTACGATGACCTCGATGTCGGCCCCTACCTGCGTGAACTCGCCCGGATGTTTCACCTTCTTCGTCCAGCTCAGGTCGGAAATGTGAATCAGACCGTCGATGCCCTCCTCGATTTCGACGAACACGCCGAAGTTCGTGAAGTTGCGCACTTTGGCCGTGCACTTCGTACCTACGGGATATTTGGTTTCGATGTTCTCCCACGGATCGGGCGTCAGCTGCTTGATACCCAACGACATCTTGCGTTCCTCACGGTCGAGCGTCAAAATGACGGCCTCCACCTCGTCGCCGACCTTCATGAAGTCCTGCGCCGAACGCAGATGCTGGCTCCACGACATTTCGGATACGTGGATCAAGCCTTCGACCCCGGGAGCGATTTCGACGAATGCACCGTAATCGGCCATAACGACCACTTTGCCCTTTACCTTGTCGCCGACCTTGAGATTGGCATCGAGCGCCTCCCACGGATGCGGGGTAAGCTGTTTCAGACCCAGCGCGATGCGTTTCTTCTGCTCGTCGAAGTCGAGGATAACGACCTGAATTTTCTGGTCGAGTGCAACGACCTCTTCGGGATGGTTGACACGGCCCCACGACAGGTCGGTGATGTGAATCAAACCGTCCACACCGCCCAAGTCGACGAATACGCCGTAGGAGGTGATGTTCTTGACGGTACCTTCCAAAATCTGGCCCTTCTCCAGTTTCGACATGATGACCTGTTTCTGGGCTTCGAGTTCGGCCTCGATGAGGGCCTTGTGCGATA
This sequence comes from uncultured Alistipes sp., assembly GCA_947591475.1. Classification (GTDB taxonomy): domain Bacteria; phylum Bacteroidota; class Bacteroidia; order Bacteroidales; family Rikenellaceae; genus Alistipes. The sequence goes on along the minus strand of CANQDE010000004.1, from coordinate 96,582 downwards.
CGACGACGTTGCGGAACTCCTGATTGATTTTCACCACCTTGAACTCCATCGTCTTGTCGACATAAATATCGTAGTCGCGGATGGGTTTGACGTCGATCTGCGAGCCGGGCAGGAAGGCTTCGATGCCGAACACATCGACGATCATACCGCCCTTCGTACGGCACTTGATGTAACCCTTGATGATTTCGTCGTTTTCGAGGGCCTCGTTGACGCGATCCCACGATTTGAGTTGACGGGCCTTCTTGTGCGAAAGCGCCAGCTGGCCGTTTTTGTCTTCGGCGGATTCGACATAGACTTCCACCTTGTCGCCGACCTTGAGATCGGGGTTGTAGCGGAATTCGGAGTTGGAGATGACGCCTTCGCTCTTGTAGCCGACGTTCACCAGCACCTCACGTTTGGTGATGCCCGTAACGGTACCCTCGACCACTTCGCCTACATTGACGTTCGAGAGCGTTTTGTCGTAAGCAGCGGCAATCTGCTCTTTGGGCTGGTCATAGACGCCCAAATCCTGTTCGAACGCATTCCAGTCGAACTGCTCGTTCGTAACCGTGTTTTTTACCTCTTCCATAGTTGGAAATAAATTTGCGATTCAATCGCTCGTTAAAAAGTTAAACAATAGATTATTCCCTTGCCTCATCGTGCGAAGGGGCACAAATATAAAGAAAAATTTTCATTCTGCAAAAAAGGCGGTGATGCGGGAGCGGGGTGTAAGCCGCAGGGTGTCGTAGTCGAGACCGCTCAACACGACCGGACAACTCGGTGTTGCCGGCACATAGTGCGGTAATTGTTCAGAAAGAGGAGCTTGTTCGGCAAGCAAGGCGGCAAAGACCGTTTCGTAATCCGTCGGGAAATCGAGTACGAGCAGGCCGGCATAAAATTCCGTTGCCGGCTGCCGGTCGGGTTCCGCGCACGGTTCGATGCGGAGCAGGCGGCCGTCCGGCCCGAACACGGCGAGCGGGTGGCGGATCACTCCCTGCGGTGTCCATAACAGATTCGATGCGATACGACGTTCGAAGGTCATTTTTCGGACGATGTTGTTTCGGAACCGGCTGGTTTTGAGGCCGTCCCCATGCCGGAGCCTTCGTCCTCACTTTTTTCCATACCGCCTTTCGAATTCTTCCCATTTAATAAAAATTCGTCGGCGAAGATGCGGATGTTCAGTTGTTCGTCGTAGAGGGCATCGACCGCTGCGGAGGTCTCGGGCGTGTAGTCGATCCGCAGGTCGGTTATCGTAATCGACGGCTGACGGGGCGTGCCGTCGAAACAACCGAGATCAACATGCAAACGTCGGTGGGTGCTGTCGGCTTTGAAACTGCGTTTGAAATGTTCGTCGTTGTTGCGCCACATCGTCGCCGAAACAATCGACGAACGAGTGCTGTCCTGTTTTTCCAGCCACAGCTTATTCTGCAAACGGCTGTTGCGGTCAAGCGAATCGACCTTGTAGTTCATTTCGACGACATAGGAGCCCGGCCGAACATCCACCGCGATGCGCAGCCGCGCCGTGTCCTTCAACGACCGCACCCGAATCAATGAATCGGAACGCACGCGGCGCGTCTGCGTCCGTTCGGCCACGCGGTCGATGGTATCGAGGATGGCGACCTCGCGATCGTAGTATTTGCCCTCCGCCTCCAACAGGACGATGGCCTGTTCGACGACATCGCCCAGCCGCGCGCTCTTGCGTTTCGAGAAGTTGCCGATGGTGTATTGCACGTCGGCCGTCGTATAGCCATAGCGTTCGAAGATGGGTTCGTAGACGTTCAGCGAATCGAGTTTGGCTTCGTGGTCGACGTAGGCATTGACCAAGAAGGCATCGTGGAAAATACGGGCCAACTCGTCGTCGGGGATGATCGTATGGCGTTTGCAGCCCGTTGCCGCAAGCATCAGCAACGCAATGACAGTTATTTTCGAACGGAGATTCATGGGACGATCGGATTTTTATTCATGGGTGGGGATTGCATTCGCAGGGCGTTGCAATCCCGACTTTTTAATCAGATTGCGGGTGGTCGCGTCCGAAAGCAGGAACGCGACGGCCGCGAATGCCGCGATTACGGCGAACAGATCGCCGAGCCGGAACTCGACGGGATAGCTTTTGGTCAGAAAGCTGTCGGCCGGAATCTCGATCAGGCCGAAATGTTGTTGTACGAGGGTCGCCGCCACGCCTATCAAGAGGCCGATTCCGGCCCCCAACGCGCAAATCGACAGCCCTTCGGCTCGGAAAATGGCCCGCACGAGCCGGTTATCGGCGCCCAGCGCCCGAAGCGTTTCGATGTCGCCGCGCTTTTCGATAATGAGCATCGTCAACGCGCCGACGACCGAGAACGAAGCGATGACCAGCACGAGCAGCGAGATGAAAAAGATGCCCCACTTTTCGTAAGTCATGATGCGGTAGAACGATGCGCGCAGCTCGTGGCGGGTGCGGAGTTCGAATCCGTCGCCGACCACCTCGGCAACGGCCTTTTTCATCCGGTCGGGGTCAACGTCCTCGGCTGTCCGCAACAACAGGGCCGACGCTTGGTCGGGATAATTGAAGAGCCGACGGGCCAATCGAAGCGAGACGAGCACATAACGCTGTTCGGAATCCAAGTCGAGCACGAAAACGCCGCCCACGGGCACCGTGCGCCGCGTGTAGTTGGCCGACGGGAGCAACGACGGCACCGCGCCCCGCCGTACGGCATAGGCATCGACCTCGGCTTCGGCCAACGAACGGATGCCCAACTGGGCGGCCATCGACTGACCGATGACCATCCGTTCGAAGTCGCCGATACGCACGGCTCCGTCGCCGACCTCCACAGCCTTGCGCCAGTCGAGCACAGCATCGTAACCGTCATCGACCCCGCGGACAGTGGCGATGGCCTGCCGTCCGTCGTGCTGGAGCAGCGCGCTCTGTTCGAGGATGAACGAAAGGCCCGCAACCTCGGGCATCCGTGCAAGGGCGGCGGTATCTATTTCGGCGACGGCGAACGTCCGACCTTCGCGGGGTGTAACGGTCAATTCAGCGTCGAAGGCCGAGCAGGTCGAATGGATGAGCCGCTCGAATCCGTTGAACACCGACAACAGGATAATCATCGCCGCAACGGGCATCGCCACGGCCACGACGCTCAATCCCGCGATCAGATTGACGACCGAACGCGATTGGGCGGAAAAGAGGTAACGGCGAGCGAAGAGTTGCGGCAACATAGCGGCGTCAGTTTTTCATTGCCTGTTCGATGTGCTCGATGTATTCGAGCGAGTCGTCCAAAAAGAACTGGATTTCGGGGATGCTCTTCAACTGGTTGCGAAGTCGATTGCCGAGCAATCCGCGCAACGGGCGGACGTGCTGTTCGAGCGACTGCATCACCTGTTCGTGGCGAGCGAACGGGAAGATGCTGACGTAAATTTTCGCATAGGCGAAGTCGGGCGAGATGCGCACGGCCGTAACCGTAACGAGCGAACCGAGTGCGACCTCAGGCATCTGCTGCTGGAGAATTTCGGCCATATCCTTCTGGATCTGCTTCGCGATTTTCTGTTGTCTGTTCGAATTATTTTCCATTTTTATTCACTGGCACGGATCACACGGTTTGTGCAGTTATATCACCGTTCGATCGCTTACTGATTTAACCTTTATTATTGCACGGGTTGCATCCTCCATACACGGCCTTGCCCCCTTTATTGCTTATCATCCATTTTATTCCCTCTGATATGTTCCTCAACACCTCCCGATCGGCCCATCAAAAGGAATACTTAAATACCTCTTTGTTCTTTTCGCGCTTGGGGCGGGGCTTCCACGTCTCGAATCCCTCCTTGTTGAAACGGTACGAAACGCCGACCGAAATGTTCAGATTGTCGAGCGGCGAGCGCAGCGGCGTGGCATAGAACGGATTTTCGGGGCCGTCGGTCGCATTGTCGGCGTATCTGTTGCGGTTGCGCACGATGTCCGAATAGCCGAAATAGTAACGTACCCGGAAATTGAGTTCCAACCGCTTAATGAGAAAGGCGATGCCGCCGCCGCCAGCCAGTCCGTAGCCGACGCGGTTATCGCGCACGGTCGTGAAGGGGTAGGTGCCTTTCCAGTCGGGTTCGCCGGCGGCATGGGCCTGTTCGTTCTCGTAGGTCGACGAAAGATTGTACGAAAAGGTCGCCGCCGCCTCCAAATAGACCCGCATGCGATGGTTGAACAGATAGACATGGGGCTGCCAGACGACTGGCAGAACGAGCGAATTGATCTTGCGCGTATAGTAGAGGTAATCGGCCCGATCGTCCACCCGCGAGGCGTTCGTGGCATAGGAGAATCCCTGTTGCAGAAATTCGAGGTCGATGCCGAAGCCACCCACGACCCGTTGCGAGCCGTAGTAGCGCCACGAAAGTCCGGCGCTGTACTGGCCCCAGATGGCCTTCATCTCCTGCGGAGGCTGGAAACGGCCGTTCGACATGCCGTAACCGACCGTAACGCCCAGCGTATGTTGGCCCGATGCGGTGCCGCCTGCCAGCAGCAGCAACGCGATAAGCGCATGACGGATGATTCTTTTTCGTCGCATTTTTCTCTGTCGTTCCTTTCGTTTTCTGCAGGGCTATCTGAACCGGTCGAACATGCCGCCCGTGGCATTGAAACTCGAGTTCATCGAATTGTTGCCGGTATTCCGGTCGCGGTCGTTCGGCTTTTTCGGCCCCTCCTTGGCCGCCTTTTCCGCTTCGCGGCGCAGGCGTTGCAGTTCCTGTTCGTCGAGCCGACGCTGAAGTGTCTCCATGTTCATCGGGACGAAAATCGCATCCATGTCCATCGTGAACTCGACCTCCCAGTTGACCTTCGTCGCAAAGGTGTCTTCGCCGCGTTCATTAAGGTAAAATTCGGCCCGTTCGGGTTGGCGCCGCTCGACGACGTTGCCCGTATCCCATTTGCCGTTGCCGTTGGCATCCTCGATGATGCGGAACTTGATTTCGCCTGCCGGAACATAGTTGAACTGGACGTCGCCCGCCGTAACGCCGCGTTTCTCCTGCTTCAACGAATTGCCGTCGAGCAGTTGGATGATGTAGCGTTTGTGCGGGTTTTCGGCCTTCACATGGATTTTCACCGTGGCGAACTTTTCGGGGTCGAGTGCCGTGTATTTGCCGACGAGCGAATCGTTCGAGAAGCCCGCGATGTCGACGATGGCCCCTTCGGGAATGGTCAGCTGGTAGGCGGTCGTCGGTTTCCACGCCGCACGGATGTACCAACGGCGCAACTGGGCCGTATCGCGCACGAAGTGCACCGGAATTCGGGTTTCCCGCTGTTCCGCATCGACCGCCGCCAGCTGCACGGCCGCCGAATCCAGTCGGGCGAGCGGATAATCGAAATCGACGGTCAGCCCCTCTTCGGGATTGAGATCGCCCGACAGCGAGAGCTTGTACCCGAACGGATTCTCCTTTTCGGGTTCTTTCCACTCTTCGCCGGCCTCCTCGGCCTTGCGGCGTTCGCGTTCGAGGCGCTCGCGTTCGCGCTCCTGCTCCTTCGTCTCGACCAACCGCCAAGCCAATTTAAGCGGTTCGGTTACCTCCTGCAAGACGCTGAGCGTATCGTGCTTCATGTAAGTAATCGACCCTTTGATGGTATCGGGCAGGTCGGCGGCCGGCACGTGGAACCACAGCGCCACGGTATCGCGGCCTACGGTCTGCGGATCGACAATGACCCGTTCGTCGGGGATGCTGTCGAAGCGGATGCTTTTGATTTGCGGATAAGCCGTCGTGAAGTAGAGCATCGCCTGATGTTGCAGCGGACGGGCCGTCTCGGAGAGCATCTGACGGCGGAACGCCCGATCGGTGAACATGCGCAGATAGAGTTGCGGCGACGCCGTAACGTAACGGCGCAACGAATCGTACCAGATCGTGAAATCGGGCATACGGGCCGGATTGTGCCGTCCCTCGACGAATCCGATCTGGTCGCTGCCGGGTTCGTAAATCTGGTTATCGTTCTTGTCTTCGAAGGCGTAGACCCGATAGTCGATCGGTTTGAGGTTCTGCGCGATGAAGATGCCGTTGGTCTCGGCCCGTGCGATGACCGACGGTTTGTATTTGAAAACGGTCGAATCGTATTCAGGCACATCTTCGACCGAATCGGCCGGGAAGAACCAGATGAAGGTTTTCGACACGGAGTCGGCCCGATAGCCGTCGGCCGTGTAGCCCGACATGACCATCGAATCGACCTCGGGGCCGGTCGAAAAGACGTAACGCATCGAATAGCGCGGATTATCCTCGTTGTTGTCGCGGATCATGCTGCCGAAGTTGAGGGCATAGGTGGTATTGGGTTCGAGCGTGTCGCGCAGTTGGACGACGACCCCTTTGCCGCGCAGCGAGACGAGCGGTTTTTTCTTCATGGCCGGCGAGGTGAAGAACTCTTTCTGCTGGTCTTTGAGCTGAACGAACTCGTCGAACTCGATGTAGATTTTTTCGTGGCCCGTCGTCGGGCGGTTGACCGCGAAGTTGTCGGGCGTCATGCGCACGACGACCGGCGGCAGCGAGTCGCGCGGCCCGCCGGTCGGGGACATGATGCTGGCGCACCGGCTCAAAAACGCCGACAGAAAGAGCAGGACGGTGCCTGCACGCAGCCATCGGAGCGAATGACGGGTCGTATCGTGGGGTCGTTTCATCGGTTTTCGGTTTTCGGTTCCGGCGCATGGCGATCATCGACCATGCACCAATCGTTCTCTTTGTATCGCCATTCTGTTCGCCAAGGCCGGAAGACGAGGGGCCACGTCGGCGACGGGCCTTCGAGGTCGGGCACGAACTTCGTGTAGGCGTAGATGCGGTTGAGCCGATCGACCACGACGGCCATCAGCGGCGTGGCGTCTACCTCCATGCCATAGGTGCCCGATTCGCTTTCGTAGTAGGCTTGGTAATTGGGAGTCGTGCGTTCTTCCGAACCGCCCTTGCGCGTAATTTTACCGGCCACGGCATCGTCGTACGAGGCGATGTACCAGTCGGTCGTATCGGCGACATAGGCGTAGGCCTTGACCTGCGTCGACGTGAATGCACGCTCTTCGCCGTCGGCTTCGGCCTGCCACGTCGGTTTGTAGTAGGCTTTCAGCACGGTGGGCGGCGTGTAGAAATCGTTGTAAAAGCTCCACGCGCCACTTTTGTAGGCATAGCCCTCCTTCCACGGCAGGAAAGCCACCGAAACATAGAGCTTCGGCAAGTTGAGTAACGGTTGCTGCATCGTATAGCCGTAGAGACGGGTTGCCGGATCGACGACGACGATCATCCGAGGCGCACGGCCGAGCGGCATCTGCAACCAAGTCGACCGATCGACGCTCCCCTCGCCTTCCGCTTCGGCCCCTTCCGTACCGGCGGTTCCGTCATAAGGGACGGCGATGTCCGCAGGCTCGGTCATCTGTTGGGACGGGGCGTCCTTGCGTGTGATGATGCCCGCCGTGGCATCGTCATACGAGGCGATGCCCCAGTCGAGTGTATCGACTTCGTAGGCATAGGCGATGACCCCCGCCAACGGTTCGGCGGAATCGACCGACTGGTACTGCACACTCGGCTTGAGGATGTAGGTCGTCTCGAATTTGCCCTCTTTCAAACAAGCGACGAGCAACAGCGCAAGCAGCGGCCAGCCGTATGGAAAACGTCGTTTCATGCTTCGTCTTTCAGATTTTCGAGCAGCTCGCCGATCGTCCGGCCCGTTACGGGATGACGCTTCGAGCGGGCGATTTCGCACAACGGCACTAAGGCGAACCGCCGTTCCGTCAGCATCGGATGCGGCAGGGTCAGCCGTTCGGTCTCGATGACGGCATCGTCGTAGAGCAGCAGGTCGATGTCGATGGGCCGCGAGGTGTAGCGGGCTCCCGTACTCGCCTTTTCGATCGCTTCGGCCGCCCGATTGCGGCCCAGCTCCCGTTCGATCGCCTGCACGGCGTCGAGCACCGCCTCAGGCGAAAGGTCGGTCGAGACCTCCAGCGCCTGATTGGCGAAGCGTTCCGGCGCTTCGAATCCCCACGGATCGCTCTCGTAGCGGTGCGAACAATGCAACACCGGCCCGATGCGTTGATTAATCAGCTGCTGGGCCCGCTGAAGCGTCCGCTTCACGTCGCCCGTATTGCCGCCCGTCAAAAGAAATACACGTGCCATCTGTTATCCCAATCTTTTTATCATTTTGCTCACCGTCAGCGCGAAGTGCGTGAAGACGATGGTCGGATTGCCGTTTCGCGAAATCTGCATCATGGCGCGTTCGATCTCCGCCACAAGCGGTTCGATGTTGTCGGTTCCCACGAACGGTGCGAATTTCGTGCAGAAGGCCAGTTCCTCGCCCCAAAGATAACAAACCGAAGAAATCCCCGCGTGTAGAATAAAACTTTCGCGCAGCAGGCGGGCCATGTCGCGCAGAAAGGCCCGTTGTTGCTCGCGTGCGAGCTGGGCCACCTCCTCGGCCCAGCCGATGAGTTCGAGGTGCTTATCGTTGTAGCTCAAGCGCATCAGCGTGCAAAACAGGGAAAAATTCTCGCGCTGCACGGTGTCGTTCTCGCCGGCCAGCAGACGCCGCAGCGTCAGCAGATTGCCGTCGGCCAATCGGGCCAAGTTGCGAGCTTTCAGCGGGTCGTCGACGCCTTGCGCGCGGGCCGTCTCCTCCAACACCTCCGGCGCGATGCGCGGCACGTGCACCTCCTGCGTCCGCGAAAGGATGGTCGGCAGCAACAGAGCCGGTTCCTCGGAGACGAGCAGAAAAAGCGTCTTCTCCCACGGCTCCTCCAAAATCTTCAACAGTTTGTTCGCCGCCTCCTCGTTCATCGTCTCGGGGAGCCAAATCAGCATGATTTTGTACTCCGATTCGAAACTTTTGAACGACAGTTTGCGGATGATCTCCTCTGCTTCGCGGGCGGCGATGGCCCCTTTGAGCGTCTTGCCCAGATCGAGCCGGTCGTACCACTCCTGCGGCGAAAAATAGCCGTTGCGCTCGGCGAAAAGTTCGCGGAAAAGCGGCAGGAACTGGTCGCTCAACACGATTTCGCCCGATTTCTTGCCCTGTTTGTTGACCGGAAAGGCCCAATGCAGGTCGGGATGGGCCAATGCGGCGATTTGCTGACAATCGGGGCACTCGCCGCACGAATCGCCGTCGTGCCGATGCCGGCAGCAGAGGTATTGCACATAGGCCACAGCCAACGGCAAGGCGCCCGTACCGGCCTGTCCGCTGAACAGCTGGGCATGACCGACCCGTCCGGTATCGACCGATTGGATCAGATGCCGTTTCAGCTCGTCTTGTCCTATGATGTCCGCGAATCTCATTTTTTTATTAGCGTTTCAAGGCCGCCCGCGCCATCGCACGCACGTCGATATGCTCCCGCCGCACAAGGTAGCAAGTGTAACCTGCAAAAGCAAGGGCGTTGCAGGCATAACCGGCCCACGCCTGTTCCGTTCCGACCGCGCGCGTTACCTCCTCGCAGAGGAAAAAGACCGCCAAAGCCGTAACGACGTACTCCCCGATGCGGCCCCAAGCGTAGGGCGTCGGGAAATAGCGCCGATTGAGCCACCAGCTCACGGCGACCATCATCGCCTCGCTTCCCAAACGGGCCCATGCGGCGCCGAAGTAGCCCGCCCGCGGAATCAACCACCAGCCGAGACACCCCATGGCGACCAATCCCGTGCCCGTAACCAAGATGGCCAACGGCGTGCGTTCTTCGCGTTTGTACCAGAACGACAAATTTAACCAAACGCCTGTCAAGACGTTCGCCCCGAGCACGACCGGCAAAATGAAAATGCCGTCGCGGAAGTCGCGGCCGATAATCAACGCGAAAAAGTCGCGGAAAAGCGCGATGCCGAGAAAAATCAGCATCGAGACCATGACGTAGTATTTCAGGGCCGCGGCGTTCATCTGTACGAAATCCTCCTTGCGGAAGTTCGAGAGGAAGAAGGGTTCGGCCGCCAGACGATACATCTGATAGAAAAGCATCATCATGACGGCGATTTTCGTTACGGCACCGTAGACGCCCAACTGCGCCATCGGGTCGCTGCCGGCCGGGACGAGGTATTTCAATAACTGGCGGTCGAGAAATTCGCTCGCCGTGCCGGCCAACCCGCTGACAAGCAGCGGCAGCGAATAAGCGAAGATGCGCCGCAACAACTGCGGGTCGATGCGGGGGACAACGCGGTCGACGGTGGTCAGAATAGCAAGCCACGTAACGACGCTGGCAGCCAGATTGGCGACGAAGACCCACCCTACGCCGAACTCCGTGGCGAACAGACCCGCAGCGCCGAACGCAAAGGCGAGACCGACATTCAACACGGCATTCAACGTCTTGAACCCGACGAAGGTCAATGCTTTTCCCTGTTCGCGCAGCCGCGAGAACGGGATGCACCCCCAGACGTCGAAAAGGATGATTGCGCCGACCCAAACGACATAATCGGGATGCGCGACGTACGCCGACCCCATCCAATCCGAGAAATCGCGACGGAACAGAACGACGACCGCAAAGAAAAGCAAGGCGGCAGCCGAAGTAATGCCCCATGTTGTGGCGAAAAGACGTCGTTTGGCTGCCTTAACATCGCCACCGGCCGCTTCGGCTTTGGCGGAAAAACGGAAGTAGCTCGACTCCATGCCCATCGTCAACAACGTGAGCGCGAAGGGGATAAGCGCATAGACATCCGTAACGATGCCATAGGCGCCCGGTGCGAATACACGGGTGTAGTACGGAGTGAGCAGATAGCTCAGAAACCGCACCGCAATCGTGCTGAGGCCATAGACGGCCGTCTGTTTCGCCAATTTTTCGAGCATGGGCACTTGCAATCTCTCCGACACCTATATATAGATTTTGCAAAGATACAAAAAGCCGAGAGCAAAAAAGCAAACTTGTTTGCATTTTTTGCCGAGGCGCAGTATCTTCGGCGAAGCCAAAGATACGAATTTTTATTAGCGCGGGAGAGCCTCACTTTGCTTTCGACGGTCATCTTCGCTTCCGACCGTTTTGTTAATGAAATCGCAAGGTCGGAAAGGAACCGGAGCGGGACGAAGACTGCGGGGGAAAGATTGGAAGGGATGGTCAGCTATGAAAGCAAAAGGCGCTTCGGTGCCGCTAACAAAAAACCTCCGCGGGCGGAGGCTTCGGCCCGCGCGGCCCATGGAGCCGCTTTATTATTAACTGGCACGGGTCGAATCGTTATCGGTTACAACGTCAATCACGACTACGACCGTCGAAAGCAAAATGAGGCTCGCGCGCACTAATAAAAAAGGAGCCGCCTTTCGAAAAAGGCGACTCCTTCCCATCAAAAATTAACCCTTAAATTTCCCCTTTTCGGAAAACTTCTGTCAGATAGTGATGCAGATAGTACAGATCCGTGTCGTTCTGAATCACCTCGTTCATTAGGAGCTCTTCCTCGTCGGGGAGGACGTTGTTCACAAAATCGCGTTTGTCCAATTCCTCCATAGGCAATTTTTTATTAACTAAGTTAGGAACAAGAAAAACGGTTTTCGGAGAACCATCCGCCGGAGAATCATCCGTCCGAGGCGCACGCTCCGCACTCCGTTTTTCCGTTTCTATTGAAGAAACGCTCCGACGAGGGGATTTATTGTGCGGCGGTCAACACAAAACCAGATTTTTTTCTTTAATCAGTTTGCGCAGGTTAATCAGCGCATAACGCATCCGGCCCAGCGCCGTATTGATGCTCACGCCCGTCTGTTCGGCAATCTCCTTGAAGCTCAGTCCCGCGAAATAGCGCATCCGCACCACTTCGCGCTGTTCTTCTGGCAGCAACTCGATCAACGACCGGATGTCGCGTTCGATTTGCTCGCTCACAATAGCATCTTCAATCGTCCGGTCGGCGAACTGCAAGGTGCCCAACACGTTGTAACCCGCATCCGATTCGGTCAGCGACTTATTTTGTCGCTGGTTGCGGAAGTAGTCGATTACTTGATTGTGCGCGATGCGCAACACCCACGAAAGGAATTTCCCGTTATCGCAATAACGGCCTTCGTCGATGACCCGCACGGCTTTAATAAATGTTTCTTGGAAAATATCTTCGGCCAGATCTTGGTCTTTGACCATCATTCGGATGTAGTTCCGCACGCGGCGGCTGTGGCGCTCGATGAGCTGGGATATGGCGTTCCGATCGCCCGACCGGTACTGATGGAGTAGCGCCGAGTCATTCAATACTTGCACGTTCATACTCTTTCCTCCTTGAGTGGTTGTTCAGAGTAGAATTTTTCCCGATAGGCAATCCGTTTTAATGGTGTTCGATCATTGGTTTACGGGAACAAGATACGAACTTTTTCCCGAAGTTCCAAATTCCCCTCTGCGTGGCCGGGTCGTCCGACCGTCGAATAACCGTGCCTGATTTTGCAAGAACCGTACCGATTTATTAGCGCGGGAGAGCCTCGTTTTGCTTTCGACGGTCATCTTCGCTGCCCCGGGTTGTCTCTGCATCGTAAAATGCGGCCCGATGGGCCGCGCGGGTCGAAGCCTCCGCCCGCGGAGGCCCGCCATTGGCGTCCTCCGCAGTCTTCGTCCCGCGCCTTTTGAAAGCCCCGTTTGAACGGGGTTCCTTATGCGGTGGAACCTGCGTATGCTTATTAAGGCTTTTTTCGCTGCCGACCGTTCCCCAAAAACGGCAGGAAGCGAAGAAAGCCTTGCCAAGCAAAACGAGGCTCTCTCGCGCTAATAAAAAATTCGTATCTTTGGCTTCGCCGAAGATACTCCGTCTCGGCATAATCAAGCTATCGCTTGCTTCTGCACTCGACTTTTCGTATCTTTGCACAATAGAAAATTAGGAAAACGATGAAACGATACCTTGTTCTTTTGTTGTCGCTGGTCGGTTGCCTGACGGCGCAAAGCCGCGAGGTAATCCCGCTCAACGAGGGATGGCGCTTCTATTACCAGTCCGAAAAGAGTTCCGACAACGCCCGTACGGTTACGTTGCCCCACAGTTGGAACACAGACCCCACAGCCGGACAATTTTTCGTCGAGACGACGGGGTGCTACCTCAACGAACTGCACGTTCCCGACACTTGGGCCGGACAACGGTTGTTCGTGAAGTTCTACGGAGCGCAGAGCGTCGCCGATCTCTTCGTCAACGGTCAGTTCGTCGGTTCGCACAGCGGCGGCGCAACGGCCTTCGTGTTCGAAATCACCGACAAGGTACGCTTCGGAGACAACAATTACCTGCTGGTGGCAGTCAACAACAGCGTCCGCAACGACGTACTGCCCACTTCGACCGACATCAACCGTTACGGCGGTCTTTATCGCGAGGCGGAGCTGATTCTCACCGCGCCGACGGCCGTATCGCCGCTCTACCTCGGTACCGAAGGCGTATTGGTTCATCCGCAGGAGGTCTCGCCCGAAAAAGCAGCCGGCGAGGTGGAAATTCATCTGACCGCACCCAAAGAGGAGAATTGCCAACTGACCCTCGACATCACCGATGCAGCCGGTAAAACGGTTTACACCCATCGGCAGCGAGTTCGCATCGACGACAAACCCGTCGTCGTTCCCTTTGCGGTGGAGCGTCCCCGCCTGTGGAGCCCCGAGAATCCGGCGCTTTACACCGTCGCGGTAACGCTGGCCCAAGCTGACGGCAACATCTGCGACCGCACCGAAGTCCGCACGGGCTTTCGGGCTATCGACGTTACGCCGACGGGCGGCCTTGCCATCAACGGGGAGAAAGTCGCCGTGCACGGGGTTACGCTCTACCACGACAGCGCCTTGTCGGGCGGTACCCCGACCGCACAGGACATGGATGCCGACCTGCGTCAGTTGGAGGATTTGGGGGCCAATGCGCTCCGCTCGGCCGTGATGCCGCATGCGCAATATCTGTATGACCGCTGCGACGAAAAAGGGTTGTTGGTCTGGATCGATGTTCCGCTGCACCGCGCTTTTTTGAGCGACGTGGCCTATTATCCTACGGTGCAGTTCGAACGCAACGGGCTGCAACAGTTGCGCGAAATCGTCGCCCAGCATATCAATCATCCGTCGGTGGCGATGTGGGGAATTTTTTCGCGGTTGTGGATGCGCGGCGATAATCCGGTGCGTTATCTGCGCGAACTGCATGCGACGGCCCGCCGGCTCGATCCGTCGCGTCCGACGGTGGCGTGCAGCGACCAAGACGGCGAGGTCAATTTCATCACCGATCTGATCGTCTGGCGGCAGGATGTCGGCTGGAGCAAGGGGACGCCCGACGATCTGACCGTCTGGCGCGACCAAATGCAGCGCAACTGGTCGCATCTGCGGTCGGCGATCGCTTACGGCGGCTCGGGCATCCCGGGCCACCGCCAACAGCCCGACCGGCTCGTACCCGATCCCAATTGCATGCCCGAGGAACGGCAAACCCGCTTCCACGAGGAGTACAGCCGCAACCTGCAAAACGATTCGTTGTTCTGGGGCGTATGGATCGACAATCTGTTCGATTACGGATCGACGCGCTACCCCTACGGGGTCGACGGCAAAGGGTTGGTTACGTTCGACCGACGCACCTGCAAGGACGCCTACTATCTCTATCGGGCGATGTGGAACCCGCGCACGCCGACGCTGCATCTGACGGGTCGGCACACTTCGCTGCGTTCCAATGACCGACAGGCGTTCCGAATCTATTCGTCCGCGGGGACACCCACGCTGCGGATCGGAACCGACACGGTGGCGGTTCGGGAGTATGCGCGGTGCCAATACCAGTCGGATACGGTTGCGCTGCCTCAGGGACGGGTGGTCGTACGGGCTTCGGCGGGCGATCTGCGCGACAGCGTCATTTTGCGGATCGACAACGCGACAGCACCGAAACCGCGTCCGGGCCTTCTGCGAAGAGGAGGTCGATGAACGACAGATCGGGAACGAACGGCATACGGTCTGCGAAGACCTGCACATAAGGCTCGGCCACGAAGGCCGGGCCTTTTTTTCGTTTGGGGCGCAGGTCGAGGTCGTCAGGCGCCGCTTCGACGTAGCGTTCGCTCACGGGCGGCATCGGAAGTCCGGTCAGTTCGCAAAGCAGTTGCAGCAACGCGAGGTTGTAATCGACGAGAAACCGCCATTCGCGACGGTAGAACGGTTCGAGTTTGTCGGCGTAATAGTCGAAATAGGGCGAACCCTTGTAGGAGGCGACGAGCGCGCCCCAATGTTGATGCTGCCAGCGTTTGGAGTAGTCGATGCGGACGTCGCGCATCGGGGTGCGGGGCCGGTCGGCATGACCGACCTGCACGGTCAGGGCCATCGGGCCGTCGGGAGCTAAAATCGAGGTTCGATTTCGCTCCGACCGCTTAATAAAATGTTCGCCGGTGTCGATGATACAATCGCCGCTCCGTATCGCGGCGAACCACGATACGGAGGGCAGGTAGGCAAGGGGCAAAATTTTGTTCATGCGTCGATAAGTCATCGCGGGCTACAAAGATAGTCCGTTTTTATTAAAAACAGCCCGTACCTGTTTATTAAAAAAAGCGGCCCGATGGGCCGCGCGGGCCGAAGCCTCCGCTCGCGGAGGCCCGCGCCTTTTAGAAGGCGTTCCCTATGCGGTCGGATCTTACTACGGTCCAGATTGTCATCTTCGCTGCCAACTGTTCCTTTCGAAAACGGTTGGCAGCGAAGAAAGCCTTGCTAAGTATCGGATCACTCCAACGCATCGGGAACCGCTTTCAAAAGCGGACTACATGCGCGGTTTCACGGCGATGCGGAGCAGGAGCGAAATTATGTAGACGATTGTGCCGTAGAGCGGGGCAATCAGGGCGACCCGTAGCCCGCCGCTCAACAACGTAAACGAAACGGTGTAGCCGGTCGATTGAATGAAATCGAAAACGCCGAACAGCCCGACCATCATCGACAGGAAACCCGTGAAAATGGCCAGCAGGCCGATCTCCTTGATCCAGCGAGGGGCTTTCCACGCCGCGAAAAGCATCCCGATCAAGCAGAGGGTGATGACATTCATCCAGGAGCTGCCGCCCTCCAAATAGAGCATCGGCAGGGTGTGTTTCATCCGGCCTTCGTCCTCGTCGTCGGTTCGATATACCCGCCATTCGGTCCGTTCGGGGTTGAGGATGACATCTTCGTTTTCGCCGACTTCGGGCATCTCGCCGCCTTTCACATACGGAATGCGGCGAATGATCTTCGAATCGGTGGCGGTGGTGGGGGAAGTGGAGGCGACGGAGTCGGCGGTCGTCGGGGCGGATTGGATTTCGATGCGCTCTTGTGCGGCCGCAGTTGCCGAAAGGAGCGCCGGTGCGGCGAGGAGCAGCAAAGCGATTGCGAACAATCGCGTCGGTCGATTCGTGTGTTTCATGATGCAGATGTTTTTTTTAACGGTTGATAATCCGGTTGTGGGCTTCGCGAAAGCTCACTGCAAAGATACGCCGGAATCGTGCCCCGATGCAACGTCGAATCCCGCTGTCGGGGCGGCAAAACCCGTTTTGCGGGGATAAGCATTTTGCCGAAACCCGCTTTTTCCCTAATTTTACGAAAAATTCGGATGCGATGCGTTATCTTGCAACGATCGGTTATTGGATGCTGGCGGTGCTGATACTGGCTACCGTAATCGTAAGTTTCGGTTATTCGTTCGACCGCGCTCTGTTCCTCGCCACAGCCATGCTGCCCGGGATGTTCTGCGCCAAATTCTTCCTGCCCCAAGCGATTCGGGCGCCCCGACGTCGGGCCGTTGCCGTGATTGCCGTGTCGCTCGCCATCTGGGTCATCGAATGGATCGCCATGCTGTTGGCCCATCGTTATACGCAGGTCATTCCGTGGTACGACGACATTCCGTTCCCGACGCTCTTTCTCAATCCGTTTTTTCTGTTGTTGGTGCTTGCCGCTATCGTCGTCCCCGAGACGCTGCTCGCGCGTTACCTCGACCGCCGACTGCCGCACACGGAACGAATCTCGTTCATCTCCGACCGCCGTCGGGTAACGCTCGAAACGACGCAAATCGTTTACATCGAATCCAACGACAGCGAAGTGCTGCTGCATACGCTCGACGGAGCGGTCTACCGCACGAAAACCCGCATCTCGCAGTGGGAACGGCTGTTGGACGACCGTTTCGTCCGCATCCATCGGGCCTATATCGTCAATTCGGCATTCGTAGAAGAACTTGCCGGCAGCCAAGTCATGGTTGCCGGCAAGCGGTTCGAGCTCTCGCGCAAATATCGCGAAGAGGCGATTCATTCATTCGCAAGAGTAGCAAAACGATAAGTTTTCATTTTACAGCGGTTCAAGGAACCGCGGCGGGCCGAAGCCTCCGCCCGCGGAGGCCCGCCTTTGGCGTCCTCCGCAGTCTTCGCCCCGCTTTTTTCCTTTCCGGTTTTGCAATCCACTTAATTAAAGGGTGGGCAGCGCCGATGATGTTCATAAGCAATCAACGATCTGACGCATCGGGAACCGCTTTCAAAAGCGGCGCAGTCTTCGCCCCGCACCGTTTAGAATCACTGCGCCAATGAAAGCTCATCGAGGAGCCAGCCCGCACCGGCGAATTTGTCGATCACGAAAAGAACATAACGGATGTCCACCGCAATGCAGCGTTGCAGTTGCGGTTCGAACGCCACATCGCCCGACATCGCCTCCCAGTTGCCGTCGAAGGCCAAGCCGACCAGCTCGCCCCGCGCATTCAGCACCGGCGAACCCGAGTTGCCGCCCGTGATGTCCAAATCGGCCAGAAATCCCACCGGCAGTTCGCCCGCTGCATTGGCATAGGGCCCGAAATCGCGAGCCGCATAGAGCGCTTTCAGCTTCTCGGGAACGGTGAATTCCTCCGGATTCAGCGGATTCTCCTTCTCCATGACCCCTTTCAGCGTCGTGTAATGGTTGTAGCGGATGCCGTCGGCCGGATTGTAGGGCAAAACGCGCCCGTAGGTCAGCCGAATGGTGAAATTGGCATCGGGCGACCACGCTTTGGCCGGTTCGCGGCGCATACGGCCCGCCAGGTATTTGCGCATTCCCTCGTTGTAGTCGTTGACGTAGGGACGACGGAGCGCGGTCAGTTCGGCGTATTGCTCCATCACCGATTTTACGAACGGATAGGCGGGATCGGCTTCGACCTTTTCGGGCGAATAGTCAGCCAACAGCGCCGCAAAGCCCTCGGGTGTCGTGAATTGCGAATGGTCGTAAATAAAATCGACGTAGGCATCGAGGTCGCCGCCGAACTCATTGTCGACGATCTCCGCATAGAACGACGGCAAGGTCTTCATGTGCTCGCGCGCGATGGTCATCATCCGTTTGGCCACCTTGCGGTCGGTCGCCGCGCTGTAATCCTTGTACCAATCGCCCAACCACGCCTCGATTTTCGCCGCATCGACCTCTTTTTTCGGGGTCGAGCGGTCGAGCAGACCGGTAACGGGACGCATCAGTTCGATGCCACGCAAAAAGGCTTCGGAAATGTATTGCAAATCGGCGGCGGGGGCGGCCATCCCCGCCAGCGCGGTTCGGATTTTCGGCAGCGCGTCGATGAACCCCTCCTCGGGCAGCGTGTGCTGCTCGGCCCACTGTTGGAAGGCGGCCTCCTGTTCGGCCTTGCGCTCCTTGACGTGCAATTTTTCCAGCCCGCGCGACATGCCGATGGAGTTCTTCCAATAGTTCGACGAACTGCGGTATTTCGAGGCGTACTGGATGCGTACAGCGGGGTCGGCCATCATCGCGTCCCACAGAATCCGCTGACGTTCACCACGGATAAAGATGCGCTGCGGATTGCTGACGGCCAGGATGTTGCCGATTTCGTCGGAGGTAATGTACCGCTGGGTCGAGCCCGGGAAGCCCATGACCATCGCGAAGTCGCCTTCATCGACCCCCTGCAACGAAATTTTCAGGAACTTGTCGGCACGATAGGGACGGTTGTCGGGCGAATAGTCGGCCGGTCGGTTGTCGGCGCCGGCATAGACGCGGAAAATCGAGAAGTCGCCCGTATGGCGCGGCCACATCCAGTTGTCGGTGTCGCCACCGAAGTTGCCGATGGACGAGGGAGGCGCTCCGACCAACCGTACGTCGGTGTAGACCTCGTTGACGAAGGCGAAATACTGGTTCCGTTCGAAAAAGTCCTTGACGACGATTTCCATGCCCTGGTGCTCTTTTTTCAGCTTTTTAATTAGGCCGTCGATATTCGTACTGACCAATTCTGAAAATTCCTGTTCGCTGGCGGTCGAAGGAACATTGCCGAGCACGTCGGCGGTAACGTCGGCAATTTTGCGCACGAAACGCACCTTGAGCCCCGGCACGGGCAGCTCCTCGGCCTGCGACATAGCCCAGAATCCGTTTTTCAGGTAGTCGTGCTCGACGGACGACAGCTGCTGAATCGACCCGTAACCGCAATGGTGGTTGGTAAAGAGCAACCCCTCGGGCGAGACGATTTCGCCCGTGCATCCGCCGCCGAAGATGACGACGGCATCTTTGAGCGACGAGCGGTCGAGGCTGTAAATCTCCTCGGCGGAGAGTTTGCAACCATGCGCCTTCATCTGTTTGATGTTCATTTTCTGGAGATAGGGCAGCAGCCACATCCCCTCGTCGGCCCGTGCGGTGCAGAGCGTGCCCGCAACAGCCAGTAACAGCAGGATTTTTTTCATTTTATCATTCGATGACTGATTTTCGAAAAAGGACGGTCTCACAGGTCGCTCTCCTTGTATTGCGTCGGCGACAGGCCGGTAACCCGCTTGAAATAACTTCCGAAAAACGACTGATTCGGAAAATCGAGCGAATAGGCAATCTCCTGAATGCTCATATGCGAATGTTTCAGCAGCGTCTTCGCTTCGAGAATCACGTAACGGTCGATCCACTCCGACACCGACGAACCGCTGAACCGCTTGATCAGCGTGGACAGATATTTGGGCGTGATGCAGAGCTGCTGCGCATAGAATCGCACGCTGCGCTGATGGCGGTAGTTTTCGCCTAAAAGCTCCATAAACCGCCGGAAATAGGCTTCGCTGCGGTCGCGGGGAGCTTTCGCCTCGTCGGGACGAGCGGCCAGTGCGTTATGCCGGATGTTGGCGATCTTGTAAATGATCGACGAAAGCAGGTTGCGCACGATTTCGCGCGAATAGAGCTGTTCGGGTACACGCACCTCCTGTTCGATCAGTCCGATGATTTCGCGCATACGGCCGCTCTCCGCGTCGTCGAGTTCCACACAGGGATTGTCGGCCTGCTGCAGCATGGCGGGCATCAGATCGCGCAGGTTGATGGGGATGCTGCGCATGAACTCCGACGAGATGACCACGACGTGCGATTCGAAGCCCTGCATCGACTTGACTTGCAGAATCGTATTCGGCGTGCAGAAAAACATCGTATTCTTACGCAGCCGGAACTCCTGGAGGTTGTAGGAAATGGTCGTTTCGCCCACGGTGCCGATTCCGATGATCAGCGCGTCGATGCGGCACGGAAAATGAAAGGCTTCGAGGTCGGATTGGCTGTCGGCCGTAAGGCATTCGCTTTGCAGCCCCTGGCGCAATTCGTCGCCGGCCAAGGCAATCAATTCATTCAACGAGTATTGGCTGATCGGAGGCTTCGGTGCGGGCTTTTCCATGATTATAATAGGGTTTATGACGCGATTACATACTTTCTTGTACCAGCATTTTTCGAATCCGACCGCTGTTCTTCGCGGCCTTTGGCCGCGTATGCAGGTTCGACCCACCCCCGCACCCCCGCCTCGGCGGGGGCTTCGGTCGGGAGGCCGAATCCAATCAGGATTTACGACCGTCGGTACACCGATGTATCTAATCGCCGTTTATGGCGACAAATATAACAAGATTTGCCGAATGCGTCTTATCGAATAGCGATGAATTCTGTTCTTTATTTCCGTTCTTCGCCGCTTTTGACTAAATTCGCACCGGACAAACGATCGAGCGATCATGTACGAACAAACAAACCAACGGCTGCGGGCCATCTATCGGGTAACCTTCATCGGGCTCGTCGTCAATCTCGTATTGGCGGCCGGAAAGTTAGCGGCCGGTCTCGTCGGCCGAAGCGGCGCTATGATTGCCGATGCCGTGCACTCGCTCTCCGACATGATTACCGACGTCGTGGTGCTTGTTTTCGCGAAACTGTCGGCCAAACCCGAAGATGCGACGCACAATTTCGGCCACGGGAAATTCGAGACCTTAGCGACTGTCATCATCAGTCTCTTTTTAGCCGGCGTGGGGGTCGGAATCCTCTGGGACAGCATCGGCGCTATCGTTCGGGCCGTGCGGGGCGAATGGCTGCCGCGCCCGGGACTGATCGCGCTGATTGCCGCAGTCGTCTCCATCGTCGTCAAGGAGCTGCTTTATCAATACACTGTGCGCGAAGGCCGGCGGCTGGAGAGCCCGAGCGTCGTTGCCAACGCATGGCATCATCGAAGCGATGCGCTTTCGTCGATCGGAACGTTCATCGGCATCGGATGCGCCTATTTCTTAGGCGACAAGTGGCGGGTGGCCGATCCGGTGGTTGCGGCGATCGTCTCCCTGTTCATCTTCAAAATCGCTTACGACTTGATTCGCGACGGGTTCGGCGAACTGCTCGAACGGTCGCTGCCGGTCGACGTCGAACAGGAGATCCGCGACATCGTCGTCCATTCGCCCGAGGTGCACGACCTGCACGCCTTGCGCACGCGCCGAATCGGCTCAGTCATGGCCGTGGATGTGCATATACGGGTCGACGGGTCGATGGAGGTCGAACGGTCGCACATGCTGGTTGCCGACATCAAACGACGGCTGCGGCAGCGTTTCGGCGACCGCATCATCGTAACCATCCAAGTAGACCCAATTATTAGCGCAGGGGACCCTTCGTCTTGCTGACGAACGATACTTTGCTTCGACCGCTAAACAAAAATAGCTGTTTCGAGCTTGCAATTTGCGGGACGCAGCTTGCGGAGGGGAGCTGTGGCGAGCCTACGCCGCCCGTAGGCTGCGGCTCGCGCGGCTCTGATGAGCCGCAAATAATTGGCTGAATAAGCAACAAGCCGAAAATGGATACTCCCGAACGAAAATAAGGCTCCTTTCATTGATGAAAGGAGCCTTATTCAAGTAGTGGAAGCGCGGAAAGCGGTCGAAAGCAAAACGACCGTCTATCGCATCAGGTAGTGGAAGCGCTGACGGCCGTCGAAAGCACGACAGCCGCCTACCGCGCTAATAATTACATCATGCCACCCATGCCGCCTGCGGGCATAGCCGGTACGGCCGGCTGCTCCGACTTCTTCTCGGCCAGCACGCACTCCGTCGTCAGGAACATCGACGCAATGGACGCCGCATTTTCCAGAGCGACACGCGATACCTTCGTCGGGTCGATGATACCCGCTTTGAGCAGGTCTTCGTACTTGTCGTCCCGTGCGTTGTAGCCGAATGCGTCCTTGCCCTCGCGTACCTTGTTGACTACGACCGAGCCTTCGCCGCCGGCATTGGCCACGATTTGACGCAACGGCTCTTCGATTGCGCGTTTCACGATCTGGATACCCGTCGTCTGGTCTTCGTTCTCGCCCTTCATGCCTTCGAGCATTGCCGTGGCACGGATGTAAGCTACACCGCCGCCCGGTACGATACCCTCTTCGACGGCGGCACGCGTCGCTGCCAAAGCATCGTCCACACGGTCTTTCTTCTCCTTCATCTCCACCTCGGTAGCGGCACCCACGTAGAGCACGGCAACACCGCCAGCGAGCTTGGCCAAACGCTCCTGCAACTTCTCCTTGTCGTAGTCCGAGGTCGATTTCTCGATCGACGCACGAATCTGTTTCACACGGTTGGCGATAGCCTCCTTGTTGCCGGCACCGTCGACAATCGTGGTGTTCTCCTTGTTGAGCGTTACCTTCTCTGCCGTACCGAGCATTTCGAGCGTCGTGTCCTCGATCTTCATGCCCTTGTCGGCCGAAATGACGGTCGCACCCGTCAGCACGGCGATGTCTTCGAGCATCTCCTTGCGGCGGTCGCCGAATCCCGGAGCCTTGCAAGCGGCGATTTTCAACGTACCACGCAGGCGGTTGACCACCAAAGCGGACAAGGCTTCGCCGTCGACATCTTCGGCGATGATGAGCATCGAACGGCCGCTCTGCGCAACCGGTTCCAGCACACCCATCAACTCCTTCATGGTCGAAATTTTCTTATCCGTAATGAGGATATAGGGTTTTTCGAGCTGGGCCTCCATCTTTTCAGGGTCGGTGATGAAGTAAGCCGAAATATAGCCGCGGTCGAACTGCATACCCTCGACCACTTCGACATGGGTTTCGGTGCCTTTGGCCTCTTCGACGGTGATGACACCCTCCTTATTGACCTTGCCCATCGCCTCGGCGATCAACTTGCCGATATAGCTGTCGTTATTGGCCGAGATGGTAGCCACCTGTTCGATTTTCGCAAAGTCCGAACCGACCTCTTGGCTCTGCTTGCGCAGCGACTCGACCACCGTAGCAACGGCCTTGTCGATACCGCGTTTCAGATCCATCGGATTGGCGCCTGCGGTAACGTTCTTCAAACCCACGCCGATGATCGACTGTGCAAGCACCGTGGCGGTCGTCGTACCGTCGCCGGCATCGTCGTTGGTCTTCGAAGCGACCTCCTTGACCATCTGCGCGCCCATGTTGGCGAACGGATCCTCCAATTCGACCTCTTTCGCTACGGTAACGCCGTCCTTCGTAATCTGCGGTGCACCGAATTTCTTGTCGATGATGACGTTGCGACCCTTGGGGCCGAGCGTAACCTTCACAGCGTTCGACAATGCGTCGATGCCCTCCTTCAACATTTCGCGGGCTTCGACATTGTATTTGATCTCCTTTGCCATAATTTTCTTCGTACGGTTAGATGATTGTTAGATAATTGCCAGAATATCCGATTGTTTCATGATGAGGTAATCCGTTCCGTCGACCGAAATCTCCTGACCGGCATATTTGCCGTAGAGCACTTGGTCGCCGACCTTGACCTCCATTTTGACATCCGAAGTCCCGGGGCCCACGGCAACGACTTTGCCAGCGAGCGGTTTTTCCTTGGCGGTGTCGGGGATAATCAATCCGCCGACGGTCTTCTCCTCCGCGGGATTGGGGAGGATCAGCACACGATCCGATAATGGTTTTACATTCATCTTTTTTATTTATTAATTGGTTTTGCTGCTAATTGCCGTTTTGTTTTGCGGATTGCCTTGCGTTCGAGACCTTTTCCGTTTGCACTTCCGAGACCAACAATCGGTATGCCAACCCCGATTTGACAGGTTCGGGCTGTTGCTTTGTCATACGGCGACTGCCATTTTGTCATTTTTTCGGTTCTGCACAAAGTCGGGAACCGACATCAACATGATTGAGTGCTTGAAAAAAATCTCTTCCTATTGAAAAACGGCTATTCGGAATTTGCAAACGGTGTCATCGTCGAACTAAATGATTCGCTTTTCGCGTTTTTCGAGGCGTGCGACGAGGAGGATTGCACGGGCAGCTGCACGCAAAATAAATTGGGTTGCCGCGACGAAATGCGGCAACCCGTTGAACGTTTCGGAACTTCGCGCGGCTCGGGCCGTCAGAAATGCAGCCCGATGCCGATCGAAAAGGCATTGGCGTGCAACTTGTAATTACCTGAAAAGACTTCGGTCAGTTGGCCGTCTGGATAACTGTAAATCGGATAGGACCCCGTCCGTTCGGGGTCGGCCGCCGAGATGAAGCAGTAGGCCAGATCGAGTGTCATCCGTTTCGCCGGACGCAACGTAAGTCCCAACGTATAGGTTACTTTCGTCATCGACGGGGTTTCCGGATTGAGGTAGTCGCTGCTTACGGGGCTCTCGTCGACATACATGCCCACGCGTGCCGTTATGAACCGGCAGGCCCGATATTGGCCGCCGAACCGGAATGCTAACGTGTTGGAATAATTTTTCACCGAGTAGATCGGTTCGAGGCCCAATTCGGGGTCGTTGAACGCGACCGTCAGCGACTTGTAGGCCGACCAGCCGACCCATTGCAGATCGACGCCGAATTCCCACTTGGGCGTCGGGCGGAACGACACGCCCCACGTTACCGACGTCGGCAACGGCAGTTCGGCGTGGAACGAACCGCGGTCGAGCCCCGGAATCACGGCATCCCGTCCGGCCAATGCCATCGCCTGATTCAGAAAAGCGAGGTATTGCTGTGCTTCGGGCGAGCCGTAGTTCATTGTGGCATGTCCCGCGCCCACCTTCATGTTCACCCGCGACCGCCAAGTCATGCCGACCGACCATTCGTCGTCGATGTGGAACAACAGTCCGGCGTTGACGCCGATCGCCACGTCGGCCGAACCCTTCAACTTGGTCGAAACGATCGGCGCATCGGTCAGATTGTTTGCGAAATAGTCCGCACCGGCCTGTGCCTGCGTCTGGTAGGCGGCGATCTGTTCGGGGCTCAGGCCAAGCTGTCCGCCGGCCGCTCCGAGCAAGCCGCCTAATTGCATGAATCCCGCCGTGAGGCTCTGGTTGCCGCTGCCGATGGGTAGCATCGACCGCGACAGGTCGAAATTACCCCACGTGAGGGTCATGCCCGCCCCGATGGAGAGCCGGTCGCAGATTTTGAACGATACGGTCGGCTGGAACGTGTAGGCTGCCAGACTGATTTTCTGCACGAGGTGAGCCCCCGACCAATTATCGTCCCACTCGACCACCGAACCGTCGGGCGTATAGAAGCCCAGACCGACGGCCCAACGATCCGACGGTTTGTAATTGAAATAGATGTGCAGCGGCGTGGCGAAGTTTTTGGATTTCTCGACGGGGCCGGGCTGATAGCCATTTTCGACCGTCGGCAGGCGCTGGAAGTGGCAGTTCGAGGCGATGCCGGTCAGTCCGGCCGAGAAATCGAAGCGCGATCGCTGGAAAGCGGTCGCCGCCGGATTGAAAAAGATGGATTCGGAACCGAGCTGCATAGCGGTGCCGACGTGTCCCATGCCGGCCTGTCGGGCCGACATGTTGTTCACCTGATAACCTTCGGCCCATGCGCCGGTGCAATAGCCTATCAACCAAAAGAATAAAAACGATTTTTTCATAACGGAACGATTTGGGTCAATAAAACGCATCCTTGCGGATCCGGCAACCTTTCGTCGAGGTCGTGCCGGTCGCGAGCCAAGTCGGACGATGTCCGGATCGATCGGAATACCACGCACCCAAGGAAAAGAAAACGTGGCAAAGGTAGGAAAACAAAATCCATCGGCCAAATAATTTGGTCGAAAATTCCGAAAAAGTGTACCGAATGGCTTCCTGTCGGTCGCGTGGGGTGTGTTTGAATGAAAAAAAGAGGCGGCAACATTTGTATGCTGCCGCCCTAAATTTAAGAAGGGGATAATTATAAACCAAACTCCTTCCGGATAAGGTCTACGGCGTCGAGTTTCTCCCAGCCGAAGAATTCGATTTCGCGTTCGACCTCGCGACCGTTTTCCCATACCTTTTCCGTGCGGGTGAAGGGGCGGTTGCCGAAGTGTCCGTAGGAGGCTGTCGCTTCGAAAATCGGATTTTTCAACCCGAACCGCCGCACGATGGCCGCCGGTCGCAGGTCGAAAAGTTTGCCGATGCGACGGGCGATTTCGCCGTCGGTCATGCCCTCCAAGGCTTTCGGACGCGGCGAACGGCCGGTATCGACGTAGATCGACAACGGTTCGGCGATGCCGATGGCATAGGACAATTCGACCAATACCTCTTCGGCGACGCCCGCCGCAACCAAGTTTTTGGCGATATGCCGCGCTGCGTAGGCGGCCGACCGGTCGACTTTCGACGAGTCCTTGCCCGAGAAAGCCCCGCCGCCGTGCGCCCCGCGACCGCCGTAGGTGTCGACGATGATTTTGCGGCCCGTGAGCCCCGTATCGCCGTGCGGGCCGCCGATGACGAACTTGCCCGTCGGATTGACGTGCAGAATGTAATCATCGCCGATCAACTCGGCGAGCTGGTCGTTCGCCCGTTCGAGGCGAGCCTTGACCCGCGGAATCAGAATCGTCCGCACGTCTTCGCGAATCTGCTGCTGCATCCGTTGTTCGGCCTCCTTCTCGGTCAGACCGTTCCCAGGCCGGATGAATTCGTCGTGCTGCGTCGACACGACGATCGTATGCACCCGTTTCGGATGGTTGGTCTGTTCGTCGTATTCGATGGTAACCTGCGACTTGGAATCCGGACGCAGGTAGGTCATCACCTTCCCTTCGCGGCGGATGGCGGCCAACTCTTTGAGAATTACGTGCGAGAGAATCAACGTCGCAGGCATCAGTTCGCGCGTCTCGTTGCAGGCATAACCGAACATGATGCCCTGATCGCCGGCGCCCTGCTGCTCTTCGGTCTCGCGCACGACGCCTTGGTTGATGTCGGACGACTGGCCGTGGATG
Source organism: uncultured Alistipes sp. (assembly GCA_947591475.1). GTDB lineage: Bacteria > Bacteroidota > Bacteroidia > Bacteroidales > Rikenellaceae > Alistipes. Next base: position 69,437 of record CANQDE010000004.1, on the reverse strand, counting down.
GCCGACAGAATGCCGCACGAATTGCAGTCGAACTGGTACTCGCTTTTGGTGTACCCGATTCGGCCGATTACGCGGCGGGCGACCTCCTGCACGTCGACGGAGGCCTGAGAGTGCACCTCGCCGGAGACGACGACCAATCCGGTGGTGCAGAGCGTCTCGCAGGCGACTTTGGATTCGGGATCGCGACGAAGATATTCGTCGAGAATGGCATCGGAAATCTGATCCGCTACCTTGTCGGGGTGTCCCTCGGACACCGACTCGGACGTAAATAAAAAGCCCATTTTTTATTAATTTTTTCACGCGATGCGCACGCTTTTCGGGCATGATTTGAAAAGTCCACGAAATGCGCGGAATCGCTCGGTTAGTTAATAAAAATGGGGAAAAATCGGCTGACGATGAATAAAAAGGGCTGTTTTAGCGATTTTTTATTGTGGTTTGCAATCAGTCAAATCTTTCCACATTTCCCGCTTGACAGACGGGACGACAAAGATACGGCTTTTTTCGGAAAAACAAAAATAATTACTTCTGCGATACGCACCTGTTTTTTGTCCCTGATTTCAAATCCGACCGCCGTTCCTCGCGGCCTTGGGCCGCGTATGCAGTTTTGACCCACCCCCGCACCCCCGCCTTGGCGGGGGCTTTGGTCGGCGAGCCGAAATGAACCGAGTTCCCGGACCGTCGGTACATAGAAGTATAAAATTGTCATTCCTTTGAATGCGTGCGGTCGGAAAAATCGTACGAATAGGACAATGAAAACGCCATTCCGGCAGCATCGGGAACCGGTAAATTGCTTAACTTTGCCCGCAGGCGGCCGCATGTGCGTTTCGGTCGTGCGGACGCCGCAAAACGATCGGAACAGAAACGGAATAAGAAAAGGCAAAAATAAGATGATGCGAACACGGATTTTCGTTTGGGTGTCGCTGCTGGCGGTCGGATGCTCCGGCCCGCAGAAGCAAGGCGAACGGCTGCCGAGCGTGCAGACCGGCACGGTCGAAGCCTACGGAGAATCTCGGATGCTCGAATTTCCCGGGCGGGTCAAGGCGGCCCAGGAGGTCAATTTGGGCTTCAAGGTCGCCGGAACGCTGCAACGCTTTCTGGTTGCAGAGGGGGAGGCTGTCCGGCAGGGGCAGGTGCTCGTCGAGCTGGATCCGCGCGACTATCGGTTGCAGCTGGAGGCGGTCGAGGCCGAATACCGCCGGATTAAGGCGCAGGCCGAACGAATCATGGCGCTCCATGCCGACGGTGCGGCGACCGATGACGATTACGACAAGGCCCGTTACGGTTTGCAGCAAATCGAAGCGAAATACCGAAACTGCAAGAACCAGTTGGCCGATACCGAGTTGCGGGCTCCGTTCGACGGATTCGTGCAGCGTCATCTGCTCGACCGCGGCACGGTCGTCGGGGCCGGCATGCCCGTCGTGAGCCTCATCTCGGGCGGCGCTCCGGAGGTCGAAATCAACATCCCGGGCTCGGAATACGTCCGGCGCGACGAGTTCGCCGGTTTCGAGGGTACGTTCGATTTCTGGCCCGACCGCAAGATTCCGCTCACGCTGTTGAGCATCAGCCCCAAGGCCAATGCGAACCAGCTCTATACGGTGCGGCTCGGCATCGCCCCGCACACCGATCCGATGCCCGCCCCGGGCATGAACACGATGGTCGGCATCACGTTCCGCCCGTCGGAGGAGAGCCGCAACGGCATCCCCGCCACGGCGCTTTTCGCCGACGGACAGCAAAGCTGCGTCTGGTTGCTCAACGCCGACAGCACGGTCAGCAAACGGGCCGTGCAGGTCTTGCACCTGCATTCCGACGGGACGGCGGTCGTAGGGCCGCAACTCACCGCGGGTGAACGCATCGTTACGGCCGGCGTCCACAGCCTGCACGAAGGACAAAAGGTGGCGCCGATGACCGACGCATCGACAACCAATGTGGGAGGATTGCTATGATGGACTTCGGCGCATGGGCCTTTGCCAATAAAAAGCTCGTCTATTTCGTGCTCGCCGTGTTGGTGGGCGGCGGCCTGCTGTCGATTTACGACATGAGCAAGCTCGAAGACCCCGAAATCAAGGTCAAACAGGCGATGGTCGTGGCCGTCTACCCGGGCGCTTCGGCGCACGAGGTCGAAATGGAGGTTACCGACCCGCTCGAAAAGAGCATCCGCACCATCGGCGAAGTGCACGAGGTGTCCAGTTGGTCGTACAACGATTTGGCCATTATTCAAGTGGAGATGAACACCACCGTGCCCGACAGCCAAATCGAACAGTGCTGGGACTTGTTGCGCCGCAAGGTGAACGATACCCGTCCGCAGCTTCCTTCGGGGGCGTCGGTTTCGGTGCGCGACGACTTCGGATTAGTCTACGGCATGCTCTATGCGCTCACGGGCGACGGACTGACCGAACGCCAGTTGCAGGACTATGCCGAATTGGTGAGACGCGAATTAGGCGACCTCGATGGAGTGGCCCGCGTGGAAATCTACGGCGAACAGCCCGATTGCATCGACATTGCGATTCAGCCCGAGAAGATGGCGACGCTGGGTATTTCGCCGGCCGAAGTGCTGTCGACCCTTAAAGGGCAGAACGACACCTACTATGCCGGTTATTACGACAACGGCCCCGATCGCATCCGCGTAACCGTAACGGACAAGTTCCGCACGGTGGAACAGATCAAAGGGATGGTCATCCAAGGCCATGAAGACGACCAGTTGCGGTTGAGCGACATCGCCACCGTGGAATCGGGCTTCGAGGAGCCGGTCCGCAACGAGCTGTTTTACGACGGCAAACATGCGCTGGGCATCGCCGTGGCCGCCGCTTCGGGCAGCGACATCGTGAAAGTGGGCGTCGAGGTGGAACGCAAACTGCAAACGTTGCAGGAGACCCGTTTTCCGACCGGCGTCGCATATCATAAAGTGTTCTATCAACCGGAACGTGTAACCGATGCGCTGTTAACCTTTTTGATTAACTTGCTGGAATCGGTGGCGATTGTCGTGGGAATTTTGATGCTCACGATGGGCTTCCGCAGCGGATTGGTCATCGGCATCAGTTTGGTGATGATCGTCGTCGGGTCGTTCCTCGTGCTGGGAATCACCGACGGCACGATGCAGCGCGTGTCGTTAGGCGCTTTCATTCTGGCGATGGGCATGCTGGTCGATAACGCCATCGTCATCGTCGACGGCATTCTGGTGGATATGCAGGCCGGCAAACCGCGCCGTGAAGCCCTCACGGCCATCGGTCGCAAGACGGCGATGCCGTTGTTGGGCGCGACGTTGATTGCCATTCTGGCCTTTTTTCCGGTCTATCTGTCGCCCGACACCGCCGGTGTTTACGTGCGCGACCTTTTCATCGTATTGGCCGTCTCGCTGCTGTTGAGTTGGATTCTTGCTCTCGTGCACGTGCCGTTGATGTGCGACCACTGGCTGAAATGGCCCGTTCCCGCAGCCGCCGCTCCGAGTGCCGAAACCAATTCGCTGTCTGCCGAAAACATTTCCCCAACCCCCATTAGCACTCCCCAGCTAATTAATAATAATGTGTTTTATCGGTGGTTGCGGGCGGCGCTCGGATTCGGATTGCGCCATCGGGTGAGTTGCCTCGTGGTGGCGGTCGCATTGGTCGGGTTGAGCGCGTGGGGCTACCGGTTCATGCGCCACGGATTCTTCCCCGACATGGTTTACGACCAGCTCTACATGGAGTACAAGCTCCCCGAAGGCACTCACTCCGCACGGGTGCGTTCCGACCTCGCCGACATCGAAGCCTATCTCAAAACCCGCCCCGAAATCACCCACGTTACCGCCTCGACGGGCGGCACACCGGCGCGTTACAATTTGGTGCGCAGCATCGCCACCCCCTCGCTCTCCTACGGCGAACTGATTATCGACTTCGAATCGCCCAAGGCGCTGGAAAAGAACATCGACGCCATTCAGCGCGAGCTTACGGCCCGTTATCCGGATGCCTACGTCAAGCTGAAGCGTTACAACCTGATGTTTAAGAAATATCCCATCGAGGTGCTATTTACCGGTCCTGATCCCGCCGTCCTGCACCGGCTGGCCGACAGCGCCCGCCGCATTATGGAGACGACGCCCGAGGTCGAATCGATCACGACCGACTGGGAACCGCGCATTCCGGTGCTGCGAATCGACTACGAACAGTCATCGGCCCGCCGCATGGGGCTCGGTCGGCAGAACGTCGCGATGTCGATGCTCTCGGCAGCCGGCGGCATCCCCGTGGGAACGTTCTACGAGGGTATTCACAAAAATACGATTTACTTGAAATGCGCCGATACGGACGGTCGGCCGTTGGATAATTTGGAGAATGTCCCGATTTTCTCGACGCTTCCCGCGCTTTCGACCCTGCTCGACGAGGAGACGCTCGTGCAGTTGCGTTCGGGGGCCGTCGATCGCGACGAATTGGTCGCCCGATTGATGCAGACCGTGCCGCTGAAGCAAATCAGTCGCGGCATCGAAATCGCTTGGGAAGACCCCGTCGTGCCGCGCTTCAACGGACAGCGGGCCCAACGTATGATGTGTTCGCCGGTGCCGGGCATCGAGACCGAAGCGGCCCGCCGAGCTTTGGCCGAACGCATCGAGACCATTTCCCTGCCGGCCGGCTATGCGCTGAAGTGGCAGGGCGAAAAGGGCGCCAGCGACCAGACGATGCGCTATCTGTTCAAGAACGTGCCGTTGGGCATCGTGCTGATGATCGCCATCCTCATCTTCCTTTTCGGCGACTACCGTAAGCCGACCATCATTCTGTGCGGCATCCCATTGATTGCCATCGGCGTCGTGGCCGCCATGCTCATTACGGGGCAGACTTTCACCTTCTGCGCCATCGTCGGCGTGCTCGGGCTGATCGGCATGATGATGAAGAACTGCATCGTGCTGATGGACGAAATCGGCGACCAGATCGCCGCCGGAAAAGAACCCGCCGAGGCCCTCATCTCCAGCTCCGAAAGCCGTCTGCGGCCCGTGATGATGGCTTCGCTGACTACGATTCTCGGCATGATTCCGCTGTTGAGCGATGCGATGTTCGGTTCGATGGCCGCCACCATCATGGGCGGTCTGTTGTTCAGCACTTTCGCCACGCTCTTCTTCGTGCCGATTCTCTATGCCGTATTCTTCAAAATCAAGCAAGCTCAATGAATCTTATTATGAAGCATACCGTTGGCAGGCTGTCGGAGGTTGCCGGTTCGACGACCTCGGTCCTGCTGCCGAAGCACGCCCGAAAGGCCGTTCGCGGCCTGCGCTTTTCGCGGCGGTGGCCTGCGCTTTTCCTCCTTTCGGCTCTTTTCGTCTGTCTGAACGGATCGTTGCGGGCGCAGCCGGCGACCGAACCGCAAACCGTCGTCCGTCTGACGCTCGACGAGTGCATCGAACAGGCCAAAGCCAACAACCGTTCGTTAGCCGCCGCCGAAAAACAACTGTCAGCCGCCCGATTCGAGCTGCGCAGCATGAAAGCCAACTTCCTGCCCTCGATTTCGGCCACGGGCATGTCCTTCTATTCCAACGCCTCCGGCGGACTGCACATCGCGGGCGGCATGCTGCCCGTCTTTACGGCCGAAATGGCTCCTACGGGTCATTCGGCATTCTTCCCGGGCGTCGACCTCGATTATAAACTCGGCTGGCTTTACGGTGGCGGCGTGCAGCTCGAACAACCGATTTATGCGGGCGGCAAGGTGCGTGCCGGTTACCGGATGGCCCGCATCGGCAGCGAACTGGCTGCCCAATACCGGCGCCTGACCGAACAGGAGGTCGTCATCGAAACCTCGCGGGCCTATGCCGATGTCTTGCGGGCTCGCGAACTGCGCGAGGTCGCCGAACGGTATCATGCACTGCTCGTCGAGTTGTTACGCAACGTCGAGAGCGCCCGCAAAAACGGGCTGAAACCGCAGAACGATGTTTTGCGCGTACAGGTCAAGGTGAACGAGAGCGAACTCGACCTGCGTCGGGCCGAAAACGGGCTGCGGTTGGCGACGATGAACCTGTGTCATCTGACGGGCCACCGGCTGACCGACCGGATCGAGGTAACCGATGAACTGCCAGCCTATCCGGCTGCGGCGCCGTCGGCCGATTTAGAAGCCCGCCCCGAGTTCCGGATGCTCGACCGCAAGAGCGAACTGGCCCGTCAACAGCTGTTGCTGGCTCGCAGCGAGCGGCTGCCGCAAATCGGGTTGGTGGGCCACTACGGCTATACGCACGGCGTCGAACTGAACGACGATTATCTGTTGGACAAGGCGAGCTTCGCGGCGGGCGTGCAGGTTTCGATTCCGATTTTCCACTTCGGCGGACGCTCGAACAAGATGCGGTCGGCTCGTGCGAAGTACGAACAGGCCCGTTTGGAGCAGGAGGATGGCAATGAACGGATGCAGCTTGAACTGACGCGCGCGGCGAACAACCTCGATGAATCGGAGTTGGAGCTGCGGCTGGCCGAATCGTCGTTAGCTGCGGCGGACGAGAATCTGCGATTGAGCGAATTGCGCTACAAAGCTGGTACGGAGGTGCTTACGGATTTTCTCGAAGCGCAGACCCTTTGGCAGCAAGCCCATCAGACCCATGTGCAGGCGCGTGTGAACCGTTATCTGTGCTGGCTGGAATACCGCAAGGCCGCCGGTCTGTTATCCGAATAATAGCGATTGATTTTCGGTTCGGAGCGCGTCCCGATGTCTCTCGCAACCGTTTCGAGGCTCCCGAACCGACCGAATCGCAACGAAGAAGAGGCCTTCCGTTATCGGAAAGACCTCTCTTTTCACCCTGTACTCCTTTTGCAAGGGGGTGGAAGATGGGATTCGAACCCACGACACCTGGAACCACAATCCAGTGCTCTAACCAGCTGAGCTACATCCACCATCTGATACGCACTCTGTCGTATCGGGATGCAAAGATAATATACTTTTTCGGTACCGCCAAAAAAACGCCTCGATTTTTTCGGCTGTCGGAGCGGCGTGGCGGCCGATGATGCGGTAAAATGCAAAACAAAGCGGACCATCGGGCACCGCACTCAAACGAGAGGATAAACAAAAGAGGCCGTCCGACAATAAGTCGGACGGCCCCCGTTTCGATACTCCTGTAATTTTATTTCTGCTCGGGTTCGGCGAAGGCATTGATAGCCGTCGAATCGGCCCCTTCGGGTTCGGGCGCCTCGTACGGCGTTACGTCGATCAACTCGACCTCGAATTCCAACGCTTCGTTGGGGCCGATGGCAGGACTGTTATCGCGCGAACCGTAAGCCAATTCGGCCGGAATCCACAACGTGATTTTACCTCCTTTGCCGACCAACTTCATGCCCTCGGTCCAGCCCGGGATGACGCGGTTCAACGGGAATTCGACAGGTTCATCCTTGTCGTAGCCCTCCGGATTCTGCTGTTTCAGCATCTCCTGCTGCTCCTTCGGACGGTTTTTGAACAACGAACTGTCGAAGACCTTGCCATCGCGCGTGCGGCCCGTGTAGTGCACCTTCACCACATCGCGCGAATCGACCGCCATGACGCTTTCGTCGCCCATCTTCGAAATCTTATAGAGCAGGCCCGATTCGGTCTTTTTCACGCCCGATTTCTTTTCGATCTTCTCCAACCACGCTTTCGAAGCCTCGGCGTTCTCGGCCGGACGTTTTACCATGAAATAGTATTGCAGATAGGCGTTTACCTCGTCCTGCGACATCTTCGCATTGTTGTCGCGCACGTTCTGCATGGCCTCCGTAACCCATGCGATCTGCAACGGCAGACCGCTCTGCGAAAGATTGAATCCGATGTCGTTACCGAACGCATAGGAGAGTTCCGTGCGCTCCTCTTCGGTCTCGAACATAGCGGGGTCAGCGGCCGGATACTCCACTTTGGTGCTGTCGCCGCTGGCCAGCCGGATGCTGTCGGCTTCGGCACGCGAAGCAGCGATGGCCTGTGCCCGTTCGCCGCGCTTGGTCATGAAATAGGTTCGTACTTTTTCGAGCGATTCGTCGTGCGATTCGGAAGCCTTGTCGAAGGCTCCTTCGCCGATCGCCTTCTCCATCGCTTTGTAGTCGAACGGAATATCGCTCATTTGATAGCCCATACCGTAAGCGATATTGGCGCCTATCGCATAGGACAACGAGTCGAACTCCGAAAGGGAGCCCATCCGCAGGCCGCCCTTATTTCCGCAACAAGCGGCCATCATCGCAGCACCAGTCAGTGCCGCTACAAAAAAGATTTTTTTCATCGGTTTTATTAATTGTGTTTGTTTTCTAATCCAACTATTCGGTCGTTCCCGCTCCGCAGCCCTCCGCTTGGTTTCGCCACGCTCTGACCCGTTAATAAACGACCGTCAGCAGCATTCCGACCCATTAATAAAAACATTCCGACCGAATTAATAAAAATACAGGGGCAAAGGTAGTAAAAAATTCGGCAATTATATACATCTGTGTACCAACGGTCGTAAGACCCGATTCGTTTCGGTCGCCCGATCGAAGCCCCCGCCAAGGCGGGGGTTTGGGGGTGAGTCAAATCTGCAAACGCCGCCGCAGGCGGCGAGGAACGGCGATCGGATTCGAAAATCCGGATCAAAAAACGCAGGTACGCGAAAATACACAATCGTTAATCCTTAATTCATAATCGTTTATCGGCGGGCGTTCCATTTGTCGACTTCAACGAGTTCGATTTCGTAGTAAAGCGTCGCATTGGGGCCGATACCGAGTTTCTCGTCGCCCGACGCGCCATAGGCCTCCTTCGCCGGCAGCCACGCTTCGATGCGGCCACCCTTACCGATCAGTTTCACGCTCTCCCGCACCCCCGGGCGCAGCTCCGAAAGCGCCGCACGAATCGTATCGCCGCGCTCGTAGGAGGAGTAGCGATCCACGCCGTCCGCCGTGCGGATGACCCACCGCAACGACACGCTGTCGCGGTCGGACGACGGAATCGACTGCGGATCTTGGTCGCCGAGTTCATCGACCGTATAGGTTACGCCCGACGACGTGCGGGCATAGGCTCGGTTCGATTTGGCGATGTCGGCCAAAAATTGCTCCTCGTAGGCCAGCGCCTTTTCGGGCAGCAAGTAATTGACGTAACGCAGATAAAAGGTCCGCGCTTCGTCCATCGTGAAGTGCGGATTGCCCGCCGCCACGTCGCGGATTCCGCGACACACCGCCTCGATATTGAGGGTCGAATCCATCCGCAACAGATTCACGCCTACGTTCATGCCGAGCACATAGGCCGCCGAATCGGCATCGGTGCGCAGCTTGACGCCGCCCCCGCCCTTTCGCGAACAGGCGCCGGCCAGCAATGCGACAATCAACAATCCCGAAGCAATCCGTTTCATGCGCGGTGTTTTTTACGGGTCAGCAGGAAGATAAAGACAGCCCCCACGATGGCGGCAGCCGTCGATCCCATGAGGATGGCGATTTTGCCGCGGTCGATCAGCCCGTCATCGGTAAAAGCGAGCGAATCGACGAACAACGACATCGTGAACCCGATACCGCCCAAGCAGGCCACGGCCAGCAGCATCAACCACGAAGCGCCCTGCGGCATCTCGGCGACACGGGCTTTCACAGCGCAGTAGCTCGCCGTAAAAATGCCCAGCGGCTTGCCGATCAACAGACCGAAGAAAACGCCCATGCCGACGGAACCGATCTCCGACGAATAGTGGAAGATATTGAGGTACTCCGCCGACGAAATATGCACGCCGGCGTTCGCCAACGCGAAAATAGGCATAATCAGGAAGGTTACATACGGCGACAGGGCATACTCCAGCCGGTAGCTCATGCCCACCGAGCGGGACGAGAGCCGGCTCATGTAACGCAGACATTCGCGATGCTCCTCGTTGGGGAACTCCGCTTCCGAACAGTCGATTTCGTCGATCACCTGGTTCATGTTCTGCATCTTGTGCAAGAAGTATTCCTTACTGTAGCGGGGCGTCATCGGAATCAGCATCGCCATAGCCACACCGGACAAGGTCGAGTGGATGCCCGAGTAGTAGAACAGCGTCCAGACGATGACCGCAGGTACGAAATAGTAGAACATGCGCTTCTCGCCCATGCGGTTCATGAACAGGACGCCCGCCATGACGAGAAACGCCCCGAGCAGGCAGAAAATCTGCACCTTGCCGCCATAGAAGAGGGCGATGACCAGAATAGCGCCCAAATCATCGGCAATAGCCAGCGCCGTGAGGAAAATTTTCAGCGAGACGGGCACCCGGTCGCCCAACATCGACAGGATGCCGATCGCAAAGGCGATGTCGGTCGCCGTCGGGATTCCCCAGCCGTTGGCCGACAAGGTTCCGGAATTGAAGCAGAGATAAATCAACGCCGGCATCAACATACCGCCGCCGGCCGCCACCACGGGCAGAATCGCGCGTTTGACCGACGACAACTGGCCGCAGACCACCTCGCGCTTGATTTCCAACCCGACGGTGAAGAAAAAGACCACCATCAATCCGTCATTGACGAACTTTTCGACGGTCATTCCTTCGGGGAAGAGCCAGTCGATGGAACCGTCGGGGCTCTTGATCGACAACGAAAGCTCGGTTTCGAGGAAATGATGATAAAAATCCGAGGTCAGGGGCAGATTGGCCAGCAGCATGGCGATGACGACGCACACCAACAGCACGACGCCGCCCGCCCAAGGAGCCTCGATGAAACTGCGGCCACGCGTTCCCAGCCGATGGAACGAACGGGTCCAACGATAAGCGGAAAAAAGTCTCATTACTTATTGATTTTGTTTTGCGTATTCTTTCATTTCGCGGCGGAGAGCGTCGCTCCGCACAATTTCCACAGCATGCGGGCGCCAGTGATGGCATCCAGCCGGTCGTCTGCCGCCGGACAAACCTCCACCAAATCGAACCCGATAATGCGGCGGCCCGATTGCGCCAACGTCCGGAGCAGCCACACCGCTTGATTGAAGCTCAAGCCGCCCGACACGGGCGTACCCGTATGCGGACAGTTTTCGAAGCTCAATCCGTCGATGTCGAAACTGATGTAAACCTCTTCGGGCAGCGCATCCACGATCCGCCGGCACTGTTCGTCCCACGTCGCACCGCCGAACGCCGCCTCGGCCAGCGCGAAATCTTCGAACGAGACGATTCGTTCCGACGCTTCGGCCAGTGCCGCCTCCCGCTCCGAATAGTCGCGCACACCGACCTGCACGAGTTGCTTCACCTGCGGCACGTCGCGCAGAACATTGTACATAATCGAAGCGTGCGAATAATGAAAACCTTCGTAGGCTTCGCGCAGGTCGCGGTGGGCATCGACATGCAGGATGCCGAACGCCGCATGACGCGCCCCGAGCGCACGGATCGCCCCGTAAGGGGTCGAATGATCGCCGCCGACCAGCCCGACCTTCTTGCCGGCATCCAGCCAACGGGCCACCTGCGCTTCGACCTTGGCGTTCATCGTCGCGCAGCCCTCGTTCACGCGCCGGAGCTTGCGGACGACGGATTCGTCGTCGGGCGCCCCGCCGTTTTCGAGATGTTCGATGATCCGCGCGGCATCAGCCCGCAGCCGTTGCGAAAGCTCTTGCAGCGAGTAGTCGATGTCGGCCGTGGCGATTCCCCGACGCCAAGCGCCGGGTGCCATCGGGTCGTGGAAATCGAGTTGGGTCGAAGCCTCGATGATCGCATCGGGCGCATAAACCGTTCCGGCCCCGTAGGAGACCGTAACATCCCACGGAACCGACACGAGCACCAGTTCGGCATCATCGGGCGCGAACGGCAGACCGAAATAGGCGCCATTGGCGACCCCCACGCCATCGGGATCGAAGAGTTGTTGTTCCATCGTTCTGTTTCAGCCTCCAAAGGTACGAAAATTTTGTTTTTCTCGCTATCTTTGCCCCGATTACTTTGTTCGATCCGCACCATGAAAATCCTCATCGATCGGGCCATTCCGTTTCTGCGCGGCGTATTGGAGCCGTGGGCCGAGACGGTCTACCTGTCGGGCGACGCCATCGGCCCCGACGAGGCACGCGACGCCGACGCACTGATTATCCGCACCCGCACCCGTTGCGACGAGCGGTTGCTCGGCGGTTCGCGCGTCCGGTTCATCGCCACCGCGACCATCGGATTCGACCACATCGACACCGCGTGGTGCGCAGCCCACGGCATCGAGGTAACCACCGCCGTCGGATGCAATGCCCGCGGCGTACTGCAATGGATCGCCGCCGTCTTGGTGCGGCTTTCGCGCCGACAGGGCTGGCGCCCTGCCGACAAGACGTTGGGGGTCATCGGCGTCGGTCATGTCGGGTCGCTCGTCGCGGCCTACGCCGCCGCATGGGGATTCCGCGTGCTCTGCTGCGACCCGCCGCGCGAAGCCCGCGAGCACCTCGGATTCCTGCCGATAGAGGAGGTCGCCCGACAAGCCGATCTCCTCACATTCCACACGCCGCTCGACCCATCGACGCGGCACATGGTCGACGACCGACTGTTGCGCCTGCTCCGTCCGGAGGCAGTCGTCATCAACTCATCGCGGGGCGAGGTAGTCGACACCGCAGCCCTGCTCACCAGCGATCATCCCTGCGTTTTGGACGTTTGGGAGCACGAACCGCAAATCGACCGCCGGCTGCTCGATCGGGCCCTGCTCGCCACGCCCCACATCGCCGGCTATTCGGAACAGGGCAAAGCCAATGCGACCGCCCTGTCGGTCGCAGCCGTCGCGCGTCATTTCGGATGGCCGCTTGCGGGCTGGTATCCGCCGGAGGTGCGGCCGTCGATGCCCCGTCCCATTTCGTGGCAGGAGCTGTGCGATACGATCGACGATTATTTCGACATCGAAGCGCAAAGCCGTCAACTCAAAGCCCATCCCGAGACCTTCGAAACGATGCGCAACGACTATCCCTATCGCAAAGAGTATTTTTAATTAGTGCGAAAGACCCTATACCCTGCTTAGGAAGGCTTTCTTCGCTGCCCATTGCCCCGTTTGAACGGAACGATTCAAAAAGCGGCGGACCAAATCCGGTAGGAGGAACCGATTCCAATCATTAAGGCGAAGTAATTCAATAAAGAATCAGAATGATCGAAAACGTCGAGAGGTTCCTCCGGAAGGTTCGGCCCGCCGTGTAGCTATGGGCATAAAAAAGCGGGCAAATCACTCAACCCGTATTCAAGGCCTTAGACTGCCCACAACAGAAGATTGAAGAAATGCCCACGCCGAAAAACAGCGCAAGCATCAACTTAAATTCTTCCGTTGTATCAAAAGTGTCTAAGTTCTGAATACAGAAGAAAAGCCGATGCGCTTTCAATATGTCTACGACAAAGGTATGAAAATTTCGATGAAAATCGAAAAAAACAAGCAAAAAGTATTAAATAGAAACGGTCGGTAGCGAAGAAAGCCTTGATAAGCAACCGATGCAATCCACCGCATAGGAAACCCCGTTCAAACGGGCCGGAAGCGAAGAAAACGTAGGAAAGCAAATCGACCGTCTAACGCGCTAATAAATATTTGGGAGGTTGACGAATTTTTACTAATTTAGCTGGTTGAAGCGATCTGCGGTCGTTTCCCGTTCAAAAAGAACTATTATAAAAGGTCATGACCTCCTCGAATCCGAAAAATAACGAAAACTGTACGGCCGAAGAGTTGAAATACCTCGACCTGCTCGCGCGACAGTTCCCCACCATCGCCGACGCCGCCACGGAAATCATCAACCTCGAAGCCATCCTCAACCTGCCGAAGGGCACCGAACACTTCCTGACCGACCTCCACGGAGAGGCCGAGGCCTTCCGCCACGTGCTGAAAAACGCTTCGGGGGTCATCCGTCAGAAGATCGACGAGCTTTTCGGCCACACGTTGCGCGAGGCCGAAAAACGCGACCTCTGTACCTTGATCTATTACCCCGAAGAGAAGCTCGAACGAGTGAAACGCTACGAAACCGAACTCGACGACTGGTACCGCATCACACTCAACCAGTTGGTCGAAGTATGCCGTTACGTCTCGACCAAATACACCCGTTCGAAGGTCTACAAGGCGCTGCCCGCCGACTTCTCCTATATCATTCAGGAGTTGTTGCACGAATCGGGCTCGCGGGACATGCCTAACAAACAGGACTATTTCAACGCCATCCTCAATTCGATCATCGAGGTCGATCGGGCCGACGAGTTCATCGCGGCCATCAGCCACGTCATCCAGCAGTTGACCATCGACCGGTTGCACATCATCGGCGACATCTTCGACCGCGGCCCGGGCCCGCACATTATCCTCGACACCTTGTCGGATTACCACAAGGTCGACATCCAGTGGGGCAACCACGATGTGTTGTGGATGGGGGCCGCCGCCGGAAACGAAGCCTCGTTAGCCAACGTCGTACGCATCTCGGCGCGTTACGCCAATCTCGACGTGCTCGAAAACGGTTACGGCATCAATCTGTTGCCGCTGGCCCGTTTAGCGATGGACGTCTACGGCGACGACCCTTGCATCCGTTTCGCGCCGCGCATGTTGCAAGATTGCCGTCTCAACGAACGCGACGCCCGTCTGACGGCTCAGATGCACAAGGCCATCACCGTGCTCCAGTTCAAATTGGAGGGGCAGTTGATTCTCCGTCATCCGGAGTACCGCATGGAAGACCGGCTGCTGTTGGACAAGATGGATCTTGCGGCCGGCACCGTGCGCATCGGCGATGATGTTTATCCGTTGAACGACACCTTCTTCCCGACCATCGACCCGGCCGACCCCTATCGGCTGACCGAGGACGAGAACGAAGTGGTTCAACAACTGCGCATGGCCTTCCGCAACAGCGAGAAATTGCAGAAACACATCCGGTTGCTTTACAGCAAGGGGAGCCTCTATTTGGTGCTCAACTCCAACCTGCTCTATCATGCGTCGATTCCGATGACCGACGCAGGCGAATTCAAACAGGTGGAGATTTGCGGCAAGACGCTCGGCGGACGCGACCTGCTCGACCGCGTCGATCGGCTGGCCCGCGAGGCCTATTTCGGCCGCAAGGGTTCCGAAACCCGCCGTCAGGCGTTGGACTACATGTGGTACCTCTGGTGCGGCCCCGACTCGCCGCTGTTCGACAAGGACAAGATGGCCGTGTTCGAATCCTACTTCATCGACGACAAAAAGCCCCGCGCCGAACACAAGGGCGCCTACTACAACCACATGGAAGACCCTGCGGTCTGTGCGATGATTCTCCGGTCGTTCGGGCTTGATCCGGCGACGTCGCACATCATTTCGGGTCACATTCCGGTGAAGAGCGGCAAGGGCGAAAGTCCTATCAAGGCGGGCGGACGGCTGCTGATGATCGACGGCGGATTTTCGAAAGCCTATCAAGCCGAGACGGGCATTGCAGGCTACACGCTGATTTACAACTCCCACGGCCTGCAATTGGTGCAGCATCAACCGTTCGAATCGCGGCGGCGGGCTATCGAGGAGGGGCTGGATATTCTGTCGACGAAGTTCGTCGTCGAAGCGACCACCACGCGGCTGACCGTACGCGACACGACGGTGGGTAAAGAGCTATTAGTGCAGATCGACGACTTGAAACGGCTGTTGACGGCCTATCGCAGCGGCATCTTATTAGCGCGATAGCCGCTTTTGAAAGCGGTTCCCTATGCGAAGGAGCGTTATAGTGCTTTTTAACGTAATCGCCGCTGCCAAGCGTTCCGATTAAGGCTTCGCAAGGTCGGAAAAGAACCGGCGCGGGGCGAAGACTGCGGATGGAACGCCGATAGGCGGGCCTCCGCTGGCGGAGGCTTCGGCCCGCGGCCCTTATAAAAGGGCCTTTAAATGCGATGCACGGTCAATTCGCTGCTAATGGTTTCGGTCGCTTCCGACCCCTTTAATTAAAAGGATTACGGAACCGGAAAGGAAAGGATCGGAATAAAGACAACCATCAAAAAAGAATGAAACAGAACGACATACGCTTGGAGGCCATCGCGCTTCAGATGATTCCGGGAATCGGGATCAAAGGTGCTGTGCATCTGTTGGAGACGTTCGGCGACGCCCGCAGCGTGTTCGAGGCTTCGGCCGACGAATTGTTCGAACGGGCCGAACTGCGACCTGACCTTGCTCGCGCTATCGTGCAGCGCAAAGGCTTTTCCCAAGCCGAAAAAGAGCTCCGCTACTGCGACCGCAACGGATTGACCGTCATCGCCTCGACCGATCCGGCCTATCCGCCGCTCCTGCGCGAGATTCCCGATTATCCGCCCGTGCTCTACGTGCTGGGCGACCCCGCCGCACTTACCCGCCGTTGCTTGTCGATGGTCGGTACCCGCAAGGCGACCGACTACGGACAAATCGTTTGCAACCGGTTGGTCGAGGGGCTGGCCGAACGGGTTCCCGACCTCTGCATCGTCAGCGGATTGGCCTTCGGCATCGACGCCGCAGCCCATCGGGCAGCACTCGCGGCGGGAATTCCGACCGTCGGCGTCTTGGCCAATGCACTTCCCGACGTTACGCCAGCACAGCATACGGCCTTGGCCCGCGACCTGCTGACTCACGGCGGCGCTCTCGTCAGCGAGACCCACTCCCAGATGCCGCAGAAAGGAACCGGCTATTTGGCCCGCAACCGCATCATCGCAGGATTGAGTGCGGGATGCGTCGTGGTCGAATCGCCCGAAAACGGCGGATCGCTCCATACGGCCGCCTGTGCCGACGATTATCATCGGACGGTGATGGCCGTCCCGGGCCGCATCACCGACACCGCATCGCGCGGAACCAATCATTTGATATACAGTCATAAGGCGCAGTTGATCCAGTCGGCGGGCGACATCCTTCGCGAATTGTTGTGGGACATCGGGCCCGACGCGGCGACCCTCCGTCCGCAAACCTTCGCCGAACCGCTCACCCCCGAAGAAGAACGGCTGTTGAAGGCCTTTCCCGACGCCGATCCGGTGGCCGTCGAGGAGTTGGCCCGCATCGCCGGCATGGACACCGGTGCCCTGACCGCCCTGTTGATCGGGCTCGAACTTTCGGGCGCCGTGCGTCAGCTGCCCGGCAACCGTTATCTCAAACTCCGTCAACCATGCGATTGATCGACACCCATTCGCACCTCTACGACGAAGCATTCGACGTCGACCGCGAAGCCGCATTCGCACGGGCCGTCGATGCTGGCGTCGAACGTTTGTTGATTCCCGCTATCGATTCGGAGAGCCACGCGCGGATGTTCGACTTTTGCCGACAGCATCCCGACCGGTGCATCCCGATGATGGGGCTGCACCCCACCTCTATAAATGAAAATCCCCATTGGCGCGAGGAGCTGGCGCTCGTCGGACAGTATTTGGCCGCTCCGCCCGAAGGCATCGCCCGCTGGTGCGCCGTCGGCGAAATCGGCCTCGACCTCTATTGGAGCCGCGACGCGCTGGAGGAACAGACGGAAGCCTTCCGCCGTCAAATCGAACTTTCGCTGCATTACGGACTGCCCATCGCCGTGCACGTGCGCGATGCGTGGGCCGAAACATTGGAGGTGATGCGTTCCTATCGCGGTCGCGGCGTGCGAGGCGTGTTCCATGCCTTTTCCGACACGCTGGAGACCTATCGCGAGTTGCGCGAACTGGGCGACTTCCGGTTCGGGGTCGGCGGGACGGTTACCTACAAAAAGAGCCGCGTAGCCGACGTCGTTCGCGAAATGCCGCTCGCGGAGATCGTTTTGGAGACCGACTGCCCCTATCTGACGCCCGTGCCCCATCGCGGCGAACGCAACGAATCGGCCTACGTGCGGTTCGTCTGCGAGAAGATCGCCGAACTGAAAGGGCTCGACCCCGACGAGGTGGCGGCCACGACGACGGCTACGGCGCAACGGATGTTCCTGCGACCCTCCGACGAAGCGAAAACTTGCCATTTGGAGTTGCCATGAAAAAGTAAAACGATATGCGTTCATCCATTCTGATTATCTACACGGGCGGCACGATCGGCATGAAGACCGACGCCGAAACCGGTGCGCTCGTGCCGTTCGATTTCAGCGGCATCTACGACGAATTTCCCTCGTTGAAGCGGCTCAACGTCGACATCGAGGTGCTCACGCTGTCGCCCGTCATCGACTCGTCGAACGTCAGCCCCGACAACTGGCTCGAACTCGCGCGGCTCATCCGCGACAATTATGCCCGTTACGACGGGTTCGTCGTCCTGCACGGCACCGACACGATGTCCTACACCGCCTCGGCCTTGAGCTTCTTACTGGAAAACTTACGAAAACCGGTCGTATTCACCGGCAGCCAGATTCCGATCGGCGTGTTGCGCACCGACGGGCGCGAGAATCTGATTACGGCCATCGAAATCGCCGGCGCCCAGCGCGACGGACGGTCCGTCGTGCCAGAGGTATCGCTCTACTTCCAGAACCGGTTGTTCCGTGCCAACCGCACCACCAAACGGAGCGCCGAAGCGTTGAACGCCTTTCGGTCGTACAATTACCCGCCCTTGGCCGAAGTCGGCGTCAATATCTCTTACAATCTGACGGCCATCCGCCAGCCCGACGGTTTTTCGGACGAATCGTCCATCGCTACAAAGCTCGGCAAACAATCCGAATCACTTCGAATCGCCACAAAGCTCGGCAAACAATCCGAATCACTTCAAATCGCCACAAAGCTCGGTAACGGTATTGCCTTAATAAAATTATTTCCGGGGATCGAAGAAGCCGTTTTGCGGGCTATGCTCGTGGCTCCCGGATTGCGGGCCGTCGTGTTGGAGACCTTCGGCGCGGGCAATGCTCCGACCTCGGAGTGGTTCATCCGGTTGTTGGAGGAGGCCATCGCCCGCGGCATCCACATCGTGAACATCACCCAATGCGGCGGCGGCAGCGTCTCGATGGAACTCTACGAAACCGGACTGCGGCTTCAGAAGATCGGCGTGCTCTGCGGTTACGACCTAACGACCGAAGCCGCCGTAACGAAACTGATGTATCTGTTGGGCAAAGAACTGCCGGCCGAATCGCTGCGCGAAGCCATGCGAAAATCGTTGCGCGGAGAAATTACCGTCTGAAACGTTGCACGGATCGAATTTTTTTTCTATATTTCGCACTGCTAACATACCCGTAGTGGCTGCCGGACGGTAGGGACGGCAGGGCCTATTGATAGGCAATAAGCTGAATTACAGTTTATTGGAAAATGTCAAGCGGGCGAATGGCAAATGATGCGGGCCGACGGTCGAAAAGTCAAAAAAAGGCCGATCGGAACGATAAAAAGGCTCCTGCGCCGAAAAAATTTCGTTTTTTTCAGCGTTCGGAATGCACCGAAAGGAACGATTTCCGAAGCACGTGGGACGAAGCCGGAAAAGGCTTGACGGAGGAAGAACGAAAAGCCGCAAAGAACGAAGGGACGCGGCCGACGAACGAAGGGAACGCAAAAATAGAAAAACAGCGAATGCACCGAAGCGGTAAAACGTAAAACGGTAAGAAGAATAAAAATTTAAGTAAAACGATGAGCAGAACCGAAACTCATCATAAAACGGTCGACAGAACCCAAACTTTTTTAATAAAACGGTGGACAGAACCAAAAACTTACTTAATAAAAACTATCAAAAACTAATTTATCTAAAACAACTATGAAAAAATTCTTTTTGATTCTGACGGTTGCCCTGTTCGGTACGGTAGCCGTGTTCGCGCAGGATGCAGCTGTCGCAGCTGAGGAATCCGCCTTGGAAACGGCCGTCGCAGGCGACAGCATGCACCACGTCTTGATGCAGAAGTTCCTCGAAGGCGGTTGGGGCTGGATGCTTCCCGTATTGCTCTGCTTGGTGATCGGTCTGGCCGTAGCCATCGAGCGCATCCTCTACCTGACGCTTTCGACGATCAACACCAAGAAGTTCGTCGCTAAAGTCGAAGAGGCGCTGAACAACGGCGGTATCGAGGCTGCCAAGGAGGTTTGCCGCAACACCAAAGGCCCGATCGCTTCGATCTACTATCAGGGTCTCGACCGTTATGCACAGGGTCTCGACGCAGTTGAAAAAGCGGTCGTTTCCTACGGTTCGGTTCAGACGGGCCAGATGGAATCGGGTCTGTCGTGGATCGGTCTGTTCATCGCGCTGTCGCCTATGTTGGGCTTCATGGGTACCGTTGTCGGTATGATCGGTGCATTCGATGCCATCCAGGCTGCCGGCGATATCAGCCCGACGTTGGTTGCCGGCGGTATCAAAGTCGCCCTGTTGACCACCTTGATGGGTCTGATCGCTGCGGTTATTCTTCAGTTGTTCTACAACTATATCGTTTCGAAGATCGACTCGCTCGTGAACGATATGGAGGACGCTTCCATCACGCTGATGGACTTCCTGACGGCTTACAACAAGAAATAATTCCCAGTCAAAAGATCCGTAAACAATCATGAAAAAAATATTGAATATTCTGTTGGGCGTGCTGCTGGTGATTACGTTCGCGCTTTTAGCCTACGCAATGGCCTCGGCTCATCCCGAAAACCCCGCCGAATTCGATGCTTCGGTGAGCCTGAATCTGTGGTGGGGTTACATCCTCTTCGTTGCCGCCATCGCTGCCGCGATCGTGTGTGCAATCGTTGGGATGGTCAAAAATCCGTCGGGTATCAAAGGAACCATTCTCTCGCTGGTGTTGATCGTCGTCGTCGTGGGCGTGTCGTACTTCCTGTCGGCCAGCCATGACGTACAGATCGTCGACTTGCAGAACAACGGCTACTTCGGACACGGCGAAACCGTAATTACCGAAACGAGCATCCTCGTAACTTACGTCGCCATGGCCGTTGCCTTCGTAACGGCGATCGCTACGGAGATCTGGAGCGCGTTCAAATAATCGAAACGAACAACAATGCCAGTAGATAAAAGAAAAGTTCAGGAAATCAACGCCGGTTCTATGGCCGACATCGCGTTCCTGTTGCTGATTTTCTTCCTCGTGGCCACTACGATGAACGTCGATACCGGTCTGGTGCGCGTGCTGCCGCCGATGCCCCCTGAGAACCAAAAGCAGGAGGACATCAAGGTCAAGGAGCGCAACCTCTTTCTGGTACTCGTATCGGGTAGCGGCAACATCATGGTCGGAACTCCCAACAATCAGGAATTCACCGATTTGCGCCAGATCAAGGACCGGACGAAAGAGTTCATTCTGAATCCGATGGACGACGAGAATCTGCCCGAGAAGACCGAGAAGGAGATCGAACTCGCCGATGGATCCAAATGGGTTTATCCCGAGAGCCAAGGCGTCGTATCGCTCCAGACGACCCTCGAAACGGATTATCAGACCTACATCATGGTTCAGAACGAACTGACCCGCGCGTTCAACGAAGTGCGCGACGAAGTATCCATGCAGAAATTCGGTAAAAAGTTCTCGGAATTGGAAAAGGCAGACCGCGACGCCGTGTCGAAGGCCGTTCCTTTGAAGATTTCCGAAGCGGAACCGCGTAACATTAAGAAGTAAGGACTATGGCAGTAATGAAAAAGAAGGGCAACAAAGGGTTGCCCCCGATCTCGACAGCATCGCTTCCGGACGTTATCTTCATGATCCTCTTCTTCTTCATGGTATCGACGACGATGCGCGACCAAGAGTTGCTCGTGCGTTACAAACTGCCCGAAGCGACCGAGGTACAGAAATTGGAGAAAAAGTCGTTGGCCAGCTACATCCACATCGGTCAGCCCTCGCTGGCGATGCAGGCGCAGTTCGGTACGGCTCCGAAAATCCAGTTGAACGATTCCTACCGGACGACGAAAGACATCTTGGATTTCATCGCCGCCGAACGCGACAAGTTGAACGAGGCCGACCGTGCTTCGATGACCGTCGTGTTGAAGGCCGATGCCAATACGAAGATGGGTATCGTTACGGAGGTGAAGCAGGAGCTTCGCCGCGCAAACGCACTGAAAATTTCCTATGCGGCTTCGAAGTCGTTAGGTTATTGATCCTCCGTTCCGGAAACCTATTCCAAAAGAAAGCCTGCACGTTGTGCAGGCTTTCTTTTTTATTCGTCGGTTATTGATTCAACTTCCGATCAGCGAATTCAGCACCGGTTTGAGGTCTTTCACCCGCAGCTGGGTCGACACCATGCCGCGATAGTGATTCTCGACAATCTGATAGCAAACGTCGATAGGCCGCCCCGAACGCACCCACTCGTAGTGCGTCGGTTGTTGAAAAGCAATCGCCGGCATCCGCGTATTGGGTTTCTGACGTTGCATCAAGTCCATCCGCAGATGTTCGCACTCCGCCCCCACCAACTTCGCCTCGCCGTGATTGCTCACACCATAAGTAACGAACACCGGCGCGCCGTTTCCGGGCCCAAAGGGTTGAAAACGATTCAGGTCATGCCGGAAAGCCGGCGTAATATCCGAAAACAGCAACTCGCTGTCGATATCCACTTGCGGCACCAGCATCTGCGGGTCGATGTTCTCCTCGACAAAGGCATTGAACCGACGGGTGAACTCCTCGACATGCTCCGGCCGCATGGTCAGCCCCGCCGCATACATGTGTCCGCCGAAGTTTTCCAGCAGGTCGGAACAAGATTCCACCGCTTGATAAAGATCGAATCCGGGCACGCTGCGGGCCGAACCCGTTACGAAACCATTGCTCATCGTCAGCACGACCGTCGGCCGGTAATAGGTCTCGATCAGACGCGAAGCCACGATTCCGACGATTCCTTTCATCCACTTCGGATTGTAAACCACCGTGCTTTTGCGGCTTTTCAGTTCGGGATTGCATTCGATATAGGCGTGCGCCTCCTGCGTTACCGAACGGTCGATGGACTTGCGGTCGCGATTGTAGTCGTCGATCACCTGTCCGAAATGCGCGGCGACCGCCTCGTTGCCCTCGATGAGCAGCTCCACAGCAGCATGTCCGCCCGAGGGCGAAGCATTCTCGTCGTTTTCGTCCATGCGCATACGGCCAGCGGCGTTGATGCGCGGCCCGATTTTGAAAACGATGTCGTCGATGGTGATGCTGTGTTTGTCCAACCCGCAGATTTTGATGATGGACAACAGCCCTTTCGACGGTTCGCGATTGAGCCGCACTAATCCGTAATGAGCCAGAATGCGGTTTTCGCCCGTAAGTGGCACGATGTCCGACGCGATGCTGACGACCAACAGGTCGAGCAACGGCGTAATTTCATCGAACGGCATGCCGTTTTTCTGGGCATAGGCCTGCACGAGTTTGAAGCCCACCCCGCAACCCGACAATTCGTCGAAAGGATAGGTGCAATCGACCCGTTTGGGGTCGAGAACGGCTACGGCCTGCGGAATCTCCTCAGCCGGCAGATGGTGGTCGCAGATGATGAAATCCACGCCCTTGTTCTTCGCATAGACGACCTTTTCCGTGGCTTTGATGCCGCAGTCCAAGGCGATAATCAACCCCACGCCCTTATGGGCAGCGAGGTCGATTCCTTTGACCGAAATGCCGTAACCCTCGGTATAACGGTCGGGGATGTAGAACATCAGGTTTTTGTGCCCGATGTGGCGCAGGAATTTATAAACGAGCGCAACGGCCGTACAACCGTCGACATCGTAGTCGCCGTAGACCATGATTTTCTCTTGGTCGCGGACGGCCCGCTCGATTCGTTCGACCGCCTTGTCCATGTCCTTCATCAAGAAGGGGTCATGCAAGTCGGTCAAACGGGGATTAAAAAACTTCTCCGCCTTCTCTACTGTGTCTATGCCTCTCTGTACGAGTAGGTTGGCCAGCACGGGCGAAATCCGCAGATCGGCAGCCAATGCAGCTACCGTCGCGGGGTCGCCTTGCGCCTTCACTACCCAGCGTTTTTCTATAGGCATACGAACTGTTTTTTATATATCTTATTAATTTCATATTCTTATTTAAGTAACAAAGTGTTTACCTTGTTGTCGGTCTTGCCGCTCGTGCCACTCGTTTCGCTCGCGGCCTTTGGCCGCGTTTGCAGTTTTGACCCACCCCCAAACCCCCGCCTTGGCGGGGGCTTCCGTCGGAACCCGCAAGGCCTTACGGTTTCGGATTACCGCCTGCGTAAAGTATATAATCGCCCTTATTAAAAAAGGGTCTAAAACACGTACCGACAAGCAAGCTCTATAACCGTTCGACCGGACAACCTAATACCTCTCCCAACTGTTCGACGACCATGCGTTTCACCTCCGCCATCGGCGGCCGGAGCCCCGTTTCCGAAGCAATCGACGCCACCCCGCGATCGGTGAATCCGCAAGGATGGATACGCGAAAACCATGCAAGATCGGTCGTAACATTGAGCGCAAACCCGTGCATGGTTACGAATCGCGACGAACGCACCCCAATAGCACATATTTTGCGCGGATGCGCGCTTTGCACGTCGAGCCAAACGCCCGAAGCGCCCGCGATACGGCCGGCCCGGATTCCGTAACGGGCGACCGTCCGGATTACGCACTCCTCCAATGCCCCGATATAATCGCGCAGACCGATGCCGAGCGGTTCCAAATCGAGGATCGGATAGCAAACCAACTGCCCGGGGCCATGGAACGTAATGTCGCCACCCCTGTCGATATGAAAGAACGTTGCGCCCAACTCGGAAAGTCGTGCCGGATCGACCAGCAAATTTTCGGCGTGGCCGCTTTTGCCCAGCGTGTAAACCGGCGGATGCTCGACCAACAAAACCGTTCCGACCGTCCTATCGGCATCGGTCATCTCGTTTGCACAAACCCCTTCGGCCTCCGTCGGCCGCGTATCGTCCGCCGCCCGGAATTGGTGACCGGCCCGTTTGCGGGCCAACAATTCATCAAACAACCGCTGCTGCAATTTCCAACAATCGGCATAGTCCATTCGGCCGAGGTCGCGGCACACGATCTTCATCGCCGCACGTTTTCGACGCTTTTCAGGGCATCCTCCGCCAAATACGACGACCGCACCAACGGCGCACTCGCGCAATAGCTGAATCCCATCTCCAGCGCCTGTTGCCGGTAACGTTCGAACTGCTCGGGAGCGACGTATGCCGCAACGGGATAATGCTCCAGCGTAGGCCGAAGATACTGTCCGATCGTTACAATCTTCACGCCCGCCCCGCGCAAATCGCGAAGCGTCTGCAAAACCTCTTCCTCGGTTTCACCCAAGCCGACCATCAATCCGCTTTTGGTCGTTGCGCCCTGCTCAGCAAGCAGTCGCAGCGTCGACAGACTGGTACGGTATTTCGCACGCGAACGAACCTCGGGCGTCAGCCGTTCGACGGTTTCGATGTTGTGTCCGATGATGTCGGGCTGCGATGCGACGACCGTTGCCAACAACTCGGGCCGTGCATCCAAATCGGGAATAAGGAGCTCGATAGCCGTATCGGGATTGCCGGAGCGGATCGCTTCGACCGTGGCGGCCCACTGGTGCGCACCGCCGTCCGGAAGATCATCCCGCGTAACGGAAGTTACGACGACATACCTCAGTTTCATCAGAGCGACGCTTTCGGCCACGCGACGGGGTTCGTCGGAATCCGGCGGCAACGGGTGTCCGGTGCGGGTCGCGCAAAAACGGCAACCGCGTGTGCAGACATCGCCCAGAATCATGAAAGTCGCGGTTCGACGGCTCCAGCATTCGGATTGATTCGGACAACGACCGCTGCTGCAAATCGTATGCAGACCGTGTTCTTCGACGATATGCCGCACATCGGCATAGTCGGCGGAGCGGTGAAGCCGGATTTTCAACCAATCGGGTTTGCGTTGCGCATCGACCGGATCATACAACTTCGGCATTAAAGTTCACTAATTTCCCAATTGATGTAAAAATACGAATAACTATCAACAATTCCAAACTTTTATTCATGCGGTAGAGCGTCGCAATGTTTCGCATGGCTTTCTTCGCTGCCCACCGCCCTTTGAACAGGTTCCTTATGCGATTGGTCGTTGTTCGTGCTTATTAAGACTTTCTTCGCTTCCGTCCCAGCGGGACGAAGACTGCGGAGAGGACGCCGATAGGCGGGCCTCCGCAGGCGGAGGCTTCGGCCCGCGCGGCCCATCGGGCCGCTGACATAGCGCATATAACGGTCGGCAGCAAAGATGACTTTCCAAGCATTGCAATGCTCTACTGCATAAGGAACGCCTTTCAAAAGGCGCGCATCGGGAGCCCCGTTCAAACGGGGAACCATGCCCCGAAACGCTTCTGCATACCGACCGGAAGCAACAGTTCCAGCAACAGCAGTATGATCGCCGCAAGCAGCAGATATTGATATTGTTCGTTGAATTCTTCGAACCGCACGGTTGACAGTTCCGTCTGTTCCATCTCGTCGATGCTCTTGACGATCTCATCCAGCCCAATGGATTGCTTCGACGAACGGACATAGGCGCCGCCCGTCATCTCGGCGATTTGCGACAGCATCGCCTCGTCGAGCTTCGACACCACCATATCGCCCTTTTCGTCCCGAATAAACTCGCCGTCAATCCGAATCGGGGCACCCTCCGGCGTGCCGATGCCGATCGTGTAGATGCGGATGCCGGCCTCTTTGGCCCGTTCGGCCACCTCCAGCGCACCGCCTTCGTGATCCTCACCGTCGGTAATCAGCACGATCACCCGACTGTGGGGCTGCTCCGTATCGCCTGAAAAGGCCAACAGCGCCTGTTCCAGCGCCTTGCCGATGGCCGTGCCTTGCACCGACACCAACGCCGGATCGATTCGACGGGCGAACGCCTTCGCCATCCGGTAATCCGAGGTGATGGGCAACTGCACTTTGGGTTCGCCCGCAAAGACGATCAACCCGACCCGATCCTGATGCAACCCGTCGAACAGCTTGTCGATGGCGTATTTGGTTCGTTCGAGCCGGTTGGGTTCGAAATCCTCGGCCAGCATCGAATTCGACACATCGACCGCCAGCATCATTTCGATTCCTTGAGCTTTCTGTTCGCGCAGACGGGAGCCTAACTGCGGACGGGCCGCGACGAATGCCAACAGCGTCCACGCTCCACAAAACAAAATAAATTTCAACACGATGAGACCCTCCGAAGCCTCGGGCATCAACTGTTCCAGCGTCGTGGGATTTCCGAAGCGGGCGAGCCGCCGCTTCCGACGGTACGAAACGTAGAGAAAAAGCACGACGAAGAGCGGCACGAAGAGCGTCAACCAAATATATTGCGGATTTGCGAAACGGAACATGGCTTTTTACGATTTTACGGAATACGTTTCAGAACGAGGTGCGTCAGGAGGAATTCTACGAGCAGCAGTGCCATCGCCGCCAGCACCCACGCCAAATAAAGCTCGTGATGGGTTATGTGGGAAAAGACCTCGATTTTGCTCTTTTCCAGTTGGTTGATTTCATCGTAGATCGCCTCCAACTTGGCCTTGTCCGTAGCACGGAAATACTTGCCGCCGGTCAGTCCGGCGATCTCGCTCAACGTCTTTTCGTCGATTTCGACCTGTTGCTGCACGAAGGTCATGTTGCCGAACATGTCGACCGCCGGATAGGGAGCCATCCCCTGCGTGCCGACGCCGATGGTATAGACGCGAATGCCCTGAGCCCGTGCGATTTCGGCCGCTGTCAGCGGGGCGATTTCGCCGCGATTGTTCACACCGTCGGTCAGCAGGATGATGACCTTCGATTTGGCCTCGCTTTCGCGCAACCGGTTGATGGCCGTAGCCAATCCGTTGCCGATGGCCGTACCGTCCTCGATCAGGCCGCTGCGGATGCGGCCCAGCAACGTCTGGAGCGTCCCTTGGTCGGTGGTCAACGGGCTTTGCGTAAAGGCTTCGCCCGCAAAGACGACCAACCCGAGCCGGTCGCCCACACGGTCGGCAATGAAGTCGCCGGCCACCTCCTTGGCGGCCGTGATTCGATCGGGTTTGAAATCGCGGGCCAGCATCGAGCCCGAAACGTCGATGGCCAACACGATGTCGATGCCCTCGGTGTTCGTGCGCGCGTTCTCCTCGATGCCCTGCGGACGGGCCAATGCCGCAATCAATAACCCCAACGCCACGATGCGCAACGCGAATGGCACATGCCGCAACCAATAACGCACGGTTTTCGGAGCGCCCACAGCCCCGTCGACCGACGAAATCCGGATCGAAGCGCCGCCCCGCCGCGTCTGCCAAACATAGTAGGCGACGAGCAACGGCAATGCAACGAACAACCACAAATAATGAGGCGATGCGAAACTCATATTTTTATTAAGCAATTATCTATACTATATACAACTTTACACCGAATCAAGTTAGTGAATGGAGTTACCTTGCCGACGGTCGCTGTACTCGCGGCAAAGCCGCGTTTGCAGATTTGACCCACCCCTAAACCCCCGCCTTGGCGGGGGCTTCGATCAGAAGTATCCGGCGCATTTCGAAACCGTCCCAAAATTTTCCTTTTCCGGATTCCGACCGACGCGCGCGACTGGCTACCAGTTCTTGCCGCCGCGAACGACCACGCCCCGTTTCTCCTTCAACTTTTCCTGCGTCCGGTCTTCCTGTGCCTGAATGGCGTCGAGCATCTGTTCCTGCTCCTGTTCGGAAATACCCGCCGGAACCGGCTGCGGTTCGCCCTGCCGTTCGTCATCGTCGCCCTGTTGCGGCTCGGACGGCTGCTGCTGCGAATCGTTCTGCTGCTCGTCCGGATTCTGCTGACCGTCGTCCGGATTCTCCTGCTTATCCGAATTTTCGTTATTCTGCTGATTCTGTTGATTTTGCTGGTCTTGGTTCTGCTGCTGATCCTGCCCGCCTCCACCGTTCTGCTGGTCGTCCAGCAACTTCTTGGTATAGGCGTAATTGTACTTCGTCTCCATGTCCGACGGATCGAGCCGCAGCGACTGTTTGTAACTTTCGAGCGCCTCCTTGTACTTCTTCTGCCGGAACTGCGCATTGCCCAGATTATAGAACGCTTCGGCGCGCTCCTTCTCGGTTCGCAGCGTATCGGCCGCCGCCTGTCGCATCGTCTGTTCCGCTTGGTCGTAACGTTCGGCTTTGTAGAGGGCATTGCCGAGGTCATAGGTCGCCTCGAACAACCCGGGCGCAAGTTCCAACGCCTTTCCGTAGCGTTCGATGCTCTCCTCGTAATTTCCCTTGTTGAACTGCCGGTTGCCGCTACGCACAGCCGACCGTTCGGGCATCCGCTGAGCCGATACCGTTCCGCCCACCCCCGCACACAAGGCGAAAACCAATATATAAAAAAATCGGTGCATGAGTGTGTCAGTTTTGCATTTTCAACTCCTCGTCGGGATCGGCCGCTTCGACCTCCTCGGCCGGTTTCGTCTCCTCGACGAAGTAGTAGGTTTTCAGATAATCGGCCTCGTTCTGTTCGGCATCGGGCGTATCCTTGGCGAATTTTACCAAGTCGCCGTCGCGAAGAATAGCGACCAAATCCAAGGCCGCCTTGTCGGGCAGTTCGATGTCGCGCATCGCCGCCACGATTTCGTCGGTCGTCATCTCCATCGCCCCGATGCCCCAGCGGCCCGAAATGTAGGTACGCAGAATGTCGGTCAAGCCCGAATAGTATTGTTTGTGGCGATTGTTCTGCCAGAGTTTTTGGTGATGAAGGGCTTCCAGCGCCCGAATGGCCACCACGTGAGGCGGTTGGGGCGGTGCCGGACGGAACAGATCGCCGAGGTGCTTGCCGCGGGCCCGCAGCCACCGCACCAACGCATAGATGCCGACCCCGAGCAGCAACAAAATCACGAGCGCCCATGTGAGGTAGCCGCTGATTTCGCCGAACCGGAACGGCAGCGTCTTCTGCGGCTTGATGTCGTAAATCGACTGCGACGTGGAATCGATCTGGAAAGTTCCGACCTCCAACCGCAGCGAATCGCCCGTGCTGTACAACGTATCGACGATGTTTTTGTCGGCATAGAGCACCTGCGCGAGGCCCATGTTGTAACGGCCCTCCTCAAAAGCGGCCAACCGATAACGTTTGCGCAATTTCTGCCGGCGGCCCTCCCGCAAAAGGGTATCGACGGGGACATCCTCGACCAATTCGATTTTGGTATCGTCGGCCTCATAGACCGAAAACTGCACGACCTGCACTTGGTCTTTCTCCACCTCGATGATGTAGTCGAAACGGTCGCCGATGCCGATGCTGTCGGGTTCGATGCGGGCCGTTACGACCGGCGTCCGCGACTGGGCCGATGCTGTGTTCCACAGCCCGCCCCATGCGACGACAATCACCGCACAGCGCGCCAGCCATCCGCTTCGCAATATCCTCCTCTTACTAAAAAACTCCGACATACGCAGCATTCCCCCTTAATAAACACGTTGTTTGAAGAGTTTGATGAGTTCGGTTACATAATCGCCGTCGGTCGCGATGCACGCCGTGTCGATGCGATGATGCCGCAACGTCTCGTCGATTGCGGCGCTGCGACGCTCCCACGCCTCGGCATAATGCTGTCGCACGGCCCGCGACGAGGTGTCGAGCCACACCTTGCGGCCGCTCTCAGCATCCTGCAACGCAACGATACCCACATCCGGCAACTCCGTTTCGCGCGGGTCATAGACGCGGATACCGACCAGATCATGCCGTCCACGGGCGATTTTCAGCGCATCGTCCCACGCCGTGCGATCGGCCGGATCGTCTAAAAAATCCGACAGGATGAAGGTCGTACACCGCTTTTTGTTGACGTTGGTCAGAAACCGTACGGGCTCCGAAAGTCGTGTTCCGGACGACTGCGGCCGGAAGCCGATCAACTCGCGGATAATCATCAAAATGTGGCTGCGGCCCTTCTTCGGCGGGATGAACTTTTCGATGCGGTCGGAAAAGAAGATGCACCCCACCTTGTCGTTGTTCTGCGCGGCGGAAAAGGCCAGCACGGCGGCGATTTCGGTGATGATGTTCTTTTTCAGCCGGTCGGTCGTGCCGAACATCCGCGAACCCGAAACGTCGACCAGCAGCATCATGGTCAGTTCGCGCTCCTCCTCGTAGACCTTGATATGGGGCTTGTTCGAACGGGCCGTAACGTTCCAGTCGATGTCGCGCACGTCGTCGCCGGCGCGGTACTCCCGCACTTCGGAAAACGACATGCCGCGACCGCGAAACGCCGTGTGGTACCGTCCGGCGAAGATTTCGTTCGACAGACCTCGGGTCTTGATCTCGATCTTGCGGACGCGCTTCAGAATATCGTTCTCGGACTCGATCATCAAGGTACGATTACGTTGTTGAGAATATCGGTAATCAGCTCTTCGGTCGTGATGTTTTCGGCTTCGGCCTCGTAGGTCAAGCCGATACGGTGGCGCAACACGTCATGGCAGACGGCGCGCACGTCCTCGGGAATGACGTATCCGCGACGGCGGATGAAGGCATAGGCACGGGCCGCCTTGGCCAACGAGATCGACGCACGGGGCGAACCGCCGTAAGCGATCAGGTTCTGCAACTTCGAAAGGTTGTATTCGGCCGGTTCGCGCGTGGCGAAGATGATGTCGATGATGTATTTTTCGATCTTCTCGTCCATGTAGACATCCTCGACCACCTTGCGGGCCTTGACGATGTCTTCGGGCGAGATGACCTTGTTGACCGCAGGCATACCGGCACCCGAAAGGTTCAACCGCATGATGTCGCGCTCCTCCTGCTTGTGCGGATAGGAGATTTTGGTTTTCAGCATGAAACGGTCGACCTGCGCCTCGGGCAGCGGATAGGTACCCTCCTGTTCGAGGGGGTTCTGCGTGGCGAGCACCAAGAACGGCTGCGGCAGCGGATAGGTCTCGTCGCCGATGGTAACCTGCCGTTCCTGCATCGCTTCGAGCAGGGCCGACTGCACCTTGGCCGGCGAACGGTTGATTTCATCGGCCAGTACGAAATTGGCGAATACGGGGCCCTTCTTGACGATGAAATCCTCGCTTTTCTGCGAATAGATCAACGTACCGAGCAGGTCGGCGGGCAGCAAGTCGGGCGTAAACTGGATACGCGAGAAACCGGCGTCCACGGCCTTGGCCAAGGTCGTGATGGCCAACGTCTTGGCCAGACCCGGCACACCCTCGAGCAGGATGTGGCCGTTCGACAACAGACCGATCAACAACGTATCGATCAAATGGCTCTGCCCGACGATGACCTTGCCCATCTCGGTGCGGAGCGTATCAACGAAGACCGATTCGCGTTCGATGCGTTCGTTGAGTTCCTTGATGTTGATGACTTCACTCATTTTTTTATGAACTGGTACGGATTCTCATTAACTGGCACGGAACCCCGCCCCTTTTTAACCGACAAGGGCCCCCAATTAATAGGTACGAATCACACGGTTTATCGTTTTTTCCTTCTATTCGCAGGTGCAGCAGCGGGCCTTCGGCTTCGCGCCGCATCCATTCGAAAAAGCACCGAGGCAACCCTCTTTTCTCTTCCGAACGAAAAACATGCAAATATATTATATTTTCCCGAATTTTTATCCGATTCCGCACGTTTACAAAGCGTTCGTGCCGCTATTAAGGGATTTGGCGACGAAGGCCGTCCGAGCTATTTCATTAAATTTATTAAAATATTCATAAAAAATTTGCATAACTCAAAAAAAGGCCTTATCTTTGCCGGTGAAGTTTTAAGGTTCATTTAGGTTAGTAGTTTTAGGTTGGTTGAGGAGATCGGCAGGTTGCAACGGGGTTCTTCCCGCTGCTATAATCCGGCAAACGGTGCTCGTTTACGGGTCGAAGACCTCCGGTCAGCCTCAAAAGAGGGGGTGGTTCCCCTTGAAAAGAAGGTCAGAGTCGTGAGATTCCGACCTTTTTTGTTGCGAATTGGAGGGTTGGTACGTCTTATCCATGTCATGACCGAACAAGAGCTCACTCGACAGATCATCGCCTTGCGCGACCCGATGTTTCGGTTCGCCCGCACGCTTCTCCTGCGGCGGGACGAGGCCGAGGATGCCGTCGCCGACGTCGTAGCCCAGCTGTTGCGGAGGGCCGAACGAATGACCGATTGTCGCGACATGCGGTCGTTCGCGATGACGGCCGTGCGGAATCGTTGTTACGACCTGTTGCGGCAACGGCAGGCCGGTGCTCGACGGGCCGACGCTCTCGCCGTCCTCACGGAGCCGACGGCAACGGATTCCATCGAACGATGGGAGGTTCGCGAATTGGTGCGACGGGCCATGGCCAAGCTACCGCACCGACAGCGCGAAGCGCTCCATCTGAAGGAGATCGAGGGATTCGCCACCAAAGAGATCGCCGCGATGTTCGCGACCGACGAAGCTCAAGTCCGCGTAATACTCTCCCGCGCACGTTGCCGCTTGCGCACGGAGGTCGAAAAACTGATGAATCATGGAACGAAATGAAAAAATCGAAGCCCTGTTGGCACGCTGGTACACCGGCGAGACGACCGACGCCGAGGAGGCAATCCTCCGCGAACGGTTCGCAAACGACGACCGTCCGTCCCAAGGGCTGAATCCCACAAAAGACGACCGCGACATCGACGCGCTGCTGTTCGCGGGTTTTCGAGCGTTGTCCGACGAACGGATGCCCGCCCCCGCGCACCACTCGAAACACCGGCCCGTCCTGCGCATCGTATGGAGGTCAGCTGCCGTTGCCGCCGCCGTAGCCATCGGCATCATTCTGGGGCTGCAACTCCGCACACCCTACTGCTACATTGACGGCGTAGCCGTCTACGACAAGGAGACGGCCCTCGCCGCCACCGACTGTCTGAACTCGCTCGCGGCCCTCGAACTCCCCGATCGGGTGCTGGATCAACTATTGGAAAAATAAACAAAAATCGCAATCGAATGAAAAGCCTTGTTTCTTATTCATTGGTCTTTGCAGCGGCCGTTCTGTTCAGCGCCGCCGCCCGCGCCCAAATTTACATCGACACGCCCGACCCAACCGGACAACCGACTGCGGCCTCCGTCATCCGCACCGACGAAAAAAACATCGACACCCTGCGCCGGATCGACCCGTCGGGCAGCGAAACGGTGCAGCTGCACGAAGCCGGAGAAAAGGGCAGCCTATTATTAGAGGTAAACGGATTGGGCTTGAAGTTGGGCCGCTCCTACGAATCGGAAGCCTGGGAAGAGCTGAAAAACAGTCGCTTCTATCTGACTTTCTGCAGCGACATCGAACTCGGATTCACCGCGCTTACGGGCGTAACCTACGACCATCCCAACGAGGCCCTGCCCGATTTCCTCGACCAAACGCTCGGCAGCTCGTTCCACTTCGGATTCACGCCCATCGGCATCTGGATGCGCCTCGATCGGAAAGGCCGCTCCCATCTCCAATTAGGCATGAACTACTCCGTAGATAACATCCGACTGACGAATCCGGCCCTCACCGTGCGGAACGACGGGCAGCTGCTCGCACCGGTCGCGCTCGACGAACCCGCCAAAAAATCGAAACTCCGCTACACGAATCTCGGGCTCGTCCTGCGCTACAAGTGGACACCGATCAAAAAACTCCATCTCGGTCTGTCGACCCACTACGATTTTCTGATGAACGGCTGCGCCATCACCAAAAAGCCCAAGGAGAAAACCGATCTGTCGGGATTCACGACGTTCCGTTTCGGCGTCGGAGCCTCGGTCGGCTACCGGCACATCGGCATTTTCGTGCGGTACACGCCGACGTCGCTCTTCAAGTCGTCGTCCGGCCTGCAGGCGCAGACCCTCTCTTATGGCGTTACGCTCAATTTCTAATGATCCGGTATTAAAAACGAAATTACGATGAAACGTTTGATTATCATAGGATTGTTCATGCTGCTGCCAATGTTGTCGAGGGCACAGAGCTCGGCATTGGAAGCACTTTTCGACCGCTACGGCGCAACCGAAGGCGTTACGACCGTCGCATTCGAGCGCAAAATGATGCACATGATGAGCACACAGGCGGCACAACGGGGCGACGACGAACTGGCCCGCCTGCTCGACGAAATCGTCTTCATCCGCGTGCTGACGACGACCGACGAAATCGGGTTGGCCGCTCATGCCGAACGGATCGTCAAGGCGAGCAAACATTTCGAGCGGCTCACCTCGACCAGCGCAGACGGCCGAGCCACCCAGGTCTATCTGGGCGAATCGAAACTGACTCCCAACAAAGAGTTGGTTGTGATTACGCACAGCGAGGAGGAAACGGCGGTCGTGCATATCTTCGGATCGTTCGACGTGCACGAAGTGGGCCGCATCGCCTCCATCCGGCCTTGACAAGGGGCCTTCCGAATGCGACCAACAAAAAACTCCCGCACCTTTCGAATGGTACGGGAGTTTTTTATTAACTGGTACGAATCACACCTTTTTGGGGAAAGCGGTCGGCAGCGAAGATGTCGTTAAAAAGCTCAACAACGCTCGTTCGCATAGGGAACCGCTTCCAAAAGCGGCACATCGGGAAGCCCGTTCAAACGGGCCGCCCCGCTTTTACTTAATTCGCTCGTAGTATTCGCGGGTGCGGGTGTCGACGCGAATTTTGTCGCCCGTGTTGATGAACAGCGGTACGCGAATCGTCGCACCGTCCTTGGCCGTTGCCGAGTTGACCGTAGCGGGTTTCAGCGAGTTGGTCGACGCCGTATCGCCCTTGATGCCCGGCTCGGTGTAGATCACCTCCATGTCGACGATCGACGGAAGTTCGGCCGACAGAACGGTCTCCTTCTCGGTGTGGAACATCACCTCGACCACCTGACCATCGGTAATGAGGTCGTAGTTGTTGATGAGGTTCTTGTCGATGTTGATCTCCTCGAAGGTCTCCGTGTGCATGAAGTGCGCACCGAGGTCGTCCTCGTAGGTGAACTGATAGGGGCGGCGCTCTACGCGCACCTGTTCGATCTTCTGGCTCACCGACGAGAAGGTGTTTTCGAGAACGCGGCCGTTTTCGAGGTTCTTCAACTTCGAACGGACGAATGCGGGGCCTTTGCCCGGTTTGCAGTGCTGGAAATCGACGACCAAAAAGGTCTTGCCGTCCATTTCGATGCACATGCCGATTTTGATGTCAGCAGCAGTAATAGTCATAATATCGCAATGTTATTTAGTTATTCGCAGCTCCAAAGATACAAATAAGCCGAGAGCAAAACAAATTTATTTGATTTTGCCGAGGCGGAGTATCTTCGACGAAGTCAAAGATACGAATTTTTTATGAACTGGAACGAATCGGCCGCTCTGTTTTTAGGATAAACGGTCGGCAGCGAAGAAAGCCTTGGAAAGCGCTGAAACACCTCACTGCATCGGGAACCGCTTTCAAAAGCGGCATCACCACACGATCGGCTCTTTGCCGACACTGCGGAGATAGTCGTTGGCCTGCGAGAAGTGGCGGCACCCGAAGAATCCGCGATAAACCGAGAGCGGCGAAGGGTGAACGGCTTTCAGAATGCAGTTACGACGCGGATCGGCAATGGCTCCCTTGCGCTGGGCATACGAGCCCCACAACATGTAGACGATGCCCTCTTTCCGTTCGGCGATAGCCCGCACGACGGCATCGGTGAAGGTCTCCCAGCCGTGTCCGGCATGCGAAGCAGCTTCGTGAGCCCGCACGGTCAACACAGCGTTCAACAGCAGCACGCCCTGCTCGGCCCATCGGTCGAGGTTGCCCGTCGGAGGAATCGGCGTACCGGTATCGTCGTGCACCTCTTGAAAGATGTTCTGCAACGAGGGTGGAAACGGCACCCCGTCGCCGACCGAGAAGCAGAGGCCGTTGGCCTGTCCGTGGCCATGATACGGGTCCTGTCCGATGATGACGACCTTCAATGCGTCGAACGGACACTTGTCGAAAGCCCTGAAAATGTTGCTGCCGCGCGGATAGATTCGCCGCGTGGCGTACTCCTCACGGACGAAACGCACGAGCGTCTCGAAATAGGGTTTTTCGAACTCCGGAGCCAACAACTCCTTCCAATCCTCGGCAATTTTTACTTCCATCCTCTTATTAACTGGTACGGGTACAAAGGTAAGAAGAAATTTCGAATGTCATCCTGCTGATCCTTTGTGAACCTTTGGAAGCGACACGGGGCACACATCCTGCCGACGACCCGAAGCCTTCGCAATTAAAGAAGATCCACTAAACGCACATTCTCCTGCGACCCGCGGGCCCCCTCTTTCAACCGCTCCAATTCACAATCGACCCGCGCCAAATCGGGTGTCGCCGCGAAATCGAACCGCATCTGTCCGCAATGCTCCACCGCCTCCAAGATGCCGTAGACGGTCAACTTCGAAATCTCATGCGCCGGCATATAGGCCACCTCCCGTTCGTCGTCTCCGTTCCGCACAGCAATCAGCTGTCCGGCCTGCACCAACTGGAACAGCACATCGTTCACAATACGGGTCGGCAAACCGAGCCGTTCGCGGATGGCATCGGCCGGATAGGCCCCGCCCTTGTCCCGAAAATTCCGCACCACGAGCACCATCGTCGCCAACAGGATTTTCCGCCGCTGGTCGTAGCTGACCAACAGCGATTCGCGCTCCTCACCGAAGCGGGCGATGTTCTGGTAGGCGAACGACAATTCGCCGCCGAACAACAGAATCTGCCACGACGTCTGCAACCAAATCAACAACAGCGGCAACGCGACAAAACTGCCGTAAATGGCATTGTAGGAGGTCATCCACCGTTGCAGATAGACATAGCCCCACTGGAACAGCAAGAAGAACGTTCCGGCGACGATACCGGCCATCATCGCACTGCCGATGCGCACCTTGGCGTTGGGGATAATCAGGTAGAGCAACGTGAACATCACCCAGAAGACCAGCAGCGAAGCCGACCGCATCAACAGCGTTTGATACCACCGGCCGTCCATTCCGAACAGCTCCTGCGCATAGTTGCCCACGGCATTGGCCACGATCCAGAGAACCGGCACGATCAGCACCACGGCGATGTAATCGGTATATTGGCGGGCGATGCTGCGTTCGACTTTGACCTCCCAGATGTTGTTGAAAGCATTTTCGATGGAGCTGAAGACCTTGATGACGGCCCAAAAGAGCATCAATAGAGCCACAGCCGCCACGATACCGCCCTGCGTACGGGCGAGCGCCCGTTCGGCGAATCCGACCACGTAGTCGATGATTTCGGGATTCTGCGGGAAGAGGCCGTAGAGGTTGTCGATCAGCCGGTCGGCCAGTCCGAACCCCTTGACGATGGCGAACACCACGGCGATGATAGGCACCAGCGACATCAACGTATAATAGGTGAGGGCCGCCGACCGCACCATCGTACCGTGCTCGACTAATCCGCGAGCCGTATAGAACCACAGCCGGTACTGCCGCACCAACCAGCGGGCCACCGGATTATGCCACTCGCGCAGGTCGAGTTTGAAAATCGTGTCGGTGAAATAGACCCATAATTTTTTCCACTCCATGATCGTTTATTCGCGATTATATACTTTTTTGTACAAGCGTTTTCCAAATCCGGCCTGCAAAATTGCGGGACGCAGCCTGCGAGGGGAGCGCAGCGAGCCTCGCCCGCCGAGGCTGCGGCTCGCGCGGCCCCAAGGGCCGCATTTTATTAGATGGCCTGTTCAAACGGTCGGCAGCGAAGATGGCCTTCGGAAGCAAATCAAGGGTCTATCGCATCGGGAACCGCTTTCAAAAGCGGCAAACAGCCACTTCAACCACTAACAAGCCGATAGTTTATACTTCTATTAATAAATAGCACCCAATAATCGTTGCCGATTCGGGTGAAAGCCAACCGCAGGTCATCGCCCGAACGGACGCCTAAACGACGCATCAACTCCTCCTGACCGAGCGGAAAATCGCGTTTGAGAATTTCGACGCGACGGCCTTTCAGTTCGCGTTTCAGCCGACGCGGATCGAACGGTTCGATGCGTTCGACAGGCAGCAGACGCACCAACGGATCCTCAAACGGAGCGACTGCGAACCCGAAGCCGTTTTCGCTCCAAATATCCGCCTTGCCCGCCAATCGCAGACGGGCCAACCGCGCCTTGCGCAAGGCGACATCGGGCAGCGCAAGCCAACGATAACGCGACGGTTCGAACCGCTCGGGCAAAGCCGGCGAAGGCGTGCCGTACGGTACCGCGAAACGGCCGCGACCGACAGCTTCGGCAACGATTTCCGGTTCCGACCCGTCGGCATAGACCACCACCTCTTTGCATTCGTCGCCGACCGAGAGTACCTCCACGCGGCACGGCCCGAAGATGCGGAACGCCTCGTCGACGTCGAACAACGGCGAATTTTTCACGCACAATCGCGGTGCCGCCTCGCGCAATCGAGGCAGCAGCGCCACCATGTCGGGCGAACAATCCTCCATCCGCACCAACTTCCGTCCGTCGGCGCTGCGCCGGTCGGGGTCGGCATAAATCCAATCGAAATGCAGCCCTTCGCGTTGCAGGAACTCCTCGGCCGAACTGTTGACCACCTCGATATTCGCAACGCCCAATCGAGAAAAATTCTCCGCTGCGACGGCTGCCAGCACGGGGTCGCGTTCGAGGGTCGTTACGCGGCGGAACCGCCGGCTCAACGCCCAAGCGTCGACGCCCAATCCGCACGTAAGGTCGAGCACGCGATCGCCCTCGATACGTTTGCAGAGCGCGCACCCTTCGCTCGACGCCTGTTCGAAAGCGCGGGGCGGCAAGATGCACCGTGCGGCGGCGAATGTCGGCAGCTTATGCCGTGCCCGCTCCAAATACTTGACCTGCGTGGCGACCGAACGGGCATGAGGGATATGGCTGTCGAGCGCCACCTCCAACGGATCGCGCCCGCACGCCGCGTCGATCGCCCGCCGCATCTCCGGCAGCAACAACGTATCGAACTCCTCCCGCTCCAACGTTCCGGTTCAGACGCCGACCGACTGCCAAATCAACGCCGAAGCGCCGAGAATCGCCGCATTTTTGCCCTGAATGCCGCTCGGCAACAATTTCACCTTGTTCTTGAACACAAAGAGCATGTTCTCCTCCATGTACCATTGCGTCGGTTCGAAGAGGAGTTTGCCCGCCTTCGACAGACCGCCGAAGAGGAAAATCGCCTCGGGCGAAGTAATCGTAACTACGTTGGCCAGAGCGCGGCCCAACATCTCGCCTGTGAAACGGAACGCCTCTTTGGCGACGGGGTCGCCCTGCTCGGCGGCGACCGAAATCATCGAGGAATCGAAATCGGCGAAAGGGATGTCGCGCAACTTGCTGGGCGCCGTCATGGTCGCCATCAGCTCGAAAGCCGTGCGCTTGATGCCCGTGGCCGAGACATAGGTCTCCAAACAGCCGCGCCGTCCGCAACCGCATTCGCGGCCGTTCCGCTCCACGCAGACGTGGCCCAACTCGCCCGCGAAACCGTCGTGGCCGTAGATCATTTCGCCGTTGGCCACGAATCCCGATCCGAGCCCCGTGCCGAGCGTAACCATGATGAAATCGCGCATGCCCTTGGCATTGCCGAAGATCATTTCGCCGAGCGTCGCGGCATTGGCGTCGTTGGTGATGAGGGTCTTCACGCCGTCGAAGTGCTTCGAAATATCATCGGCCAAATGGAACAGCCGACGGGTCTCCCCGCTGTCGGAATCCCCTTCGCGGAGCTTCCACAGATTGGGCGGGGTTTCGATCGTTCCGTTGTGATAATTGGCATTCGGTGCGCCGATGCCGATGCCGGCCAGCTCATAGTCGAACGACAGGCTATTGGCCAGCGTGTGCATCGACCGGCACAAATCCTCCACATAAGCGGGATAATCCTCCACATAGGGGTACTTCTTGGTCGAGATGACCGATTCGGCGTACAGGTCGCCGTTTTCGTCCACGAGGCCGAAGGCCGTGTTGATGCCGCCGATGTCGACACCGAGCGCGAGCTTTTTCATTTTTTTATTAATTATGTTATTGTTCTTATGTATGTTATCGAGATAATATCTCCGAGCGAACTTTCCACCGGACATTCGTACCGCAAGGATACATATTCTTGCCAAAGTTAATAAAAATTCGGCTACACCGAAATTTTTT
Source organism: uncultured Alistipes sp. (assembly GCA_947591475.1). Classification (GTDB taxonomy): domain Bacteria; phylum Bacteroidota; class Bacteroidia; order Bacteroidales; family Rikenellaceae; genus Alistipes. The sequence continues at coordinate 28,942 of CANQDE010000004.1, read as the reverse complement.
CCTATTTTTGGGGACGATTAGGCTTTCCATAACCCATTCCCGTCATGCAAACCAATGAACAACTGCTCACGGCCATCGAGAACTATCTGGCCCAATGCGAATCGCCGACCGAACCCGAACGACTTTATGCTCCGATCACCTATTCGATGGTCGGCGGCGGCAAACGCTTGCGTCCGATGCTCGTACTGCTGGCCTGCGGGCTCTACACCGACGACATCCGGCCGGCGCTGCCGGCGGCCGCAGCCGTGGAGACATTCCACAACTTCACCCTGTTGCACGACGACATCATGGATCATGCCGCCGTGCGTCGCGGCAAGCCTTCGGTATTCGCCAAATGGGGCCAAAACGCCGCCATCCTCTCGGGCGATGCCATGCTCATCTGCGCCTACCGGTTATTGACCCAAAGTCCCGAGGCGCAACTTCCCGAATTGCTGAAAGTTTTCAACGAAATGGCGCTCCAAGTGTGCGAGGGGCAGCAGTACGACATGGATTTCGAAAGCAAACCGAAGGTCTCGGTGGTCGAATACATGCACATGATCGAACTGAAAACGTCGGTCTTGTTAGCCGGTTCGACGGTCATCGGGGCCTTGCTGGGCGGAGCGCCGGAGGAGGATCGCCGCAAGCTGCGCCGGTTCGCCACCGAACTGGGGTTAGCCTTCCAGTTGCAGGACGATTTGTTGGACAGCTACGGCGACGAGCGATTGGGCAAGGCCATCGGCGGCGACATTCTCGAAGGCAAGAAAACCTATCTGATGATTACGGCCATGAGCCATGCCGACGAACCCGATCGCGAAGTACTGCGTTCGACAGCGAAGAATCCAAAGCTGACCGACGCCGAAAAGATCGCCGCAGTCAAGGCGGTTTACGACCGATACGACATTCCGCGACTGACCGAACAACAGATTTCGGTGCGGTTCGATCGGGCCTTGGCCTTACTGGACACGCTGACGACCGATCCGCAGCGCGTCCGCCAGCTCAAAGAGTTTTCCAAAAGCCTGATGGGGCGAAAAAAATAACGATTCGTCATTCATGCTTCGTTCCGATATTGAAATCATGGCGCCCGTCGGGTCTTACGAGGCCTTGGCGGCGGCAATTCAGGCCGGAGCCGATTCGGTCTATTTCGGCGTCGGCAAGTTGAACATGCGTTCGGCGTCGGCCGCCAACTTCACCCTCGACGACCTTGCCCGCATCGTCCGCACCGCCCATGACGCGGGCATCAAAGCCTACCTCACGGTCAACACCATCGTCTACGAGGACGAAATGGCCACCGTGCACGAGGTCATCGACTGCGCCCGTCGCGAAGGGGTCGATGCCATCATCGCCACCGACTTGGCGGCCATCCTCTACGCCCGCCGCATCGGACAGGAGGTGCACATCTCGACCCAAAGCAACATCTCCAACTCCGAAGCCGTGCGCTTCTTCGCCCAGTGGGCCGATACGGTCGTGCTGGCCCGCGAACTGACCCTCGAGCAGGTCGCCGCCATCCATCGCGAAATCGTCGAGAACGACATTCGCGGGCCGCGCGGCGAGCTGGTCGGAATCGAAATGTTCGCTCACGGCGCACTCTGCATGTCCATATCGGGCAAATGTTACCTTTCGTTGTACGAGACCAACTGTTCGGCCAACCGAGGAGCCTGCCGCCAGCTCTGCCGCCGAAAATACACCGTGCGCGATAAGGAGACGGGCGCCGAACTCGACGTCGACGGGCAATACGTCCTGTCGCCCAAAGACCTGTGCACGATCGACTTCCTCGACAAGATGATCGCCGCAGGCGTCCGCGTGCTGAAGATCGAGGGGCGTGCCCGCGGTGCGGAGTACGTGAAACGGGTCGTCGAGACCTACGACGAAGCCCTGCGCGCCATCGAAGCGGGCACCTATACGCCCGAAGCGGCAGCCGGATACAAAGAACGGCTGCGAACGGTTTTCAATCGCGGATTCTGGGAAGGCTACTATGCCGGACGTCCGGTCGTAGAGCACAGCCCGGGCTACGGTTCGTCGGCCACGCGGCGCAAGGTCTATGTCGGCAAGGTAACGAACTTCTACAAGAAAATTTCGGTCGCCGAAGTGTCGGTCGAAGCGGCTCCGCTGGCCGTGGGCGACGCGATTTTCTTCATGGGCCCCACGACGGGGGTCGTCGAACAACAGCTGGAAGAGCTGCACGGCCCCGATGGCACCGAAGTTGCCAGCGTCGTGCAAGGCCAACTCTGCGCCATCCGCACCCACGAATTAATTCGTCGCGGCGACCACCTTTTTATTAGTGCCCCCGTTTGAACGGGGTTCCTTATGCGGTAGATCGTTATTGAGCTTTCGAACGTCATCATCGCTTCCAGCCCGTTTCCCTTTTACCAAAAAACGGAGGGCAGCGAAGAGAGCCTCACCAAGCACAGTGCAGAATTCACCGCATCGGGAACCGCTTTCAAAAGCGGCGGGGCGAAGACTGCGGAGGACGCCAAAGGCGGGCCTCCGCGGGCGGAGGCTTCGGCCCGCAGCCCTTATGAAAGGGCCTTATTAGCGCGGTTGACGGTCGATTTGCTTTCCAACGTTTTCTTCGCTTCCGGCCCATTTGAACGGGACGATTCAAAAAGCGACGGACCAAATTCAGTCGAAAGGAACCGATTTCAATCATTAAGGCGAAGTACATTCATTTAAGAATCAGAATGATCGAAAACGTCGAGAAGTTCCTCCGAAGAGTTCGGCCCGTCGTGTAGCTATGGACATAAAAAAAGCGGGCAAATCACTCAACCCGCAATCGAGGCCTTGGACTGCCCTGTAAGAAGATTGAAGAAATGCCCGCGCTGAAAAACAGCGCGAGCATCAACCTTTTTCTTCTTACCGGCTCGAAATGTCCAAGTTTCGATTGCAGAAGAAAAGCTGATGCGCTTTCAGTATGTCTGCGACAAAGATACGAAAAGCCGAGCGTAATGCCAAATTTATTTGAGCATTGCCGAGGCAAAGTATCTTCGACGCAGTCAAAGATAGGAAAAATCGAGTGCAAAAACAAATTTTTTGTAACTTTGTCGGGCGAAGCATGCACTTTGCAGCATGGATTTTTCGGAAAAGAGACATCGAAACCGATCATCCACCAACACTCGATAGAAATTCAACAAAATTAATAAATGTATGGCAACAATCGAAAATTATGATTTCAAGGGCAAACGCGCCATCATCCGCGTGGACTTCAATGTACCCCTCAACGAACAGGGCGTCGTAACGGACAACACCCGCATCCGGGCAGCCGTTCCCACCATCAAAAAGGTGCTTGCAGCCGGCGGTTCGGCGATTCTCATGTCGCACCTCGGTCGTCCCAAAAAGAATCCCGATCCGAAATACTCGTTGAGCCAGATCGTCGGGGCCGTCGAGGAGGCGCTCGGCACGAAGGTCGCTTTCGCAGGCGACTGCATGGGCGAGAAGGCCGCCGAAATGGCTAAGAATCTGAAGCCCGGCGAGGTGATGTTGCTCGAAAACCTGCGTTTCTACGCCGAAGAGGAGGGCAAACCCCGCGACCTGAAAGAGGGCCTCTCGAAAGAGGAGGAGAAGGCAGCGAAAGCAGCTTTCAAAAAGGGCCCGCAGAAGGAGTTTTCTAAAAAGCTGGCATCATACGCGGATTGTTATATAAATGACGCATTCGGCACGGCGCACCGCAAGCACGCATCGACCTACGTCATCGCCGAGTTCTTCCCGCACGACAAAATGTTCGGTTATCTGATGGAGAAAGAGGTGAAGGCGATTTCGTCGCTGATGGAAAAGCCCGCCCATCCGTTCTGCGCCATCATCGGCGGGTCGAAGGTCTCGACCAAAATCGGCGTCATCAAGGCCCTCATCGAGAAGGTCGATTCGATCGTCATCGGCGGCGGCATGACCTACACGTTCGCTGCCGCACAGGGCGGCAAGGTCGGCAACTCGATCTGCGAACCCGATATGTTCCCCGTAGCGCTCGAAATTCTGGAACTGGCTAAAAAGAAGGGCGTTCAGCTGGTTATGTCGCCCGACGCACTGATTGCCGACAAGTTCGCGCAGGATGCCAATACGAAGGATGCTCCGGCCGACAACATTCCCGACGGCTGGGAGGGCGTCGACATCGGCGAGCAGGGCAAAAAGGCTTTCCGCGAGCACATCCTCGGCTGCAAGACGATCCTTTGGAACGGGCCTGTCGGCGTCTTCGAAATCGACAAGTTCGCAACCGGTTCGCGCGAAGTGGCCGAAGCGATTGCCGAAACGACTTCGAAAGGAGCCTATTCGCTCATCGGCGGCGGCGACTCGGTGGCCTGCGTCAACAAGTTCGGTCTGGCCGACAAGGTGTCGTACATCTCGACCGGCGGCGGCGCGCTGCTGGAGTACATCGAGTTCGGCGACCTGCCCGGTGTAGCAGCCATCCGCGACTAATCCGAGTGCGGGGCGTTCGTGAACGCTCCGCACTATACTTAAACAGAAGTACCAGTTGTTAATAAAAATATGAAAAAACTGCTTATTCTTTCATCCGTTTTGTTTATGGCAGCCTGTCAGAACAATACCTCGAAGGTTCCGGCCATCGACTTAGCGAATCTCGACCCGTCGGTAGCGCCGAACGCCGATTTCTACCAGTACGCCACGGGCGGCTGGCAGCAGCGCAATCCGCTGAAACCCGAATTTTCGCGTTACGGGTCGTTCGACATCCTGCGCGAGAACAACGAAATCCGCATCAACGATCTTTTCGCCGCGATGACCGAGACGAAGGCCGCGACCGGCAGCGTCGAGCAGAAGATCTCCGACCTCTATAAAATGGGGCTCGATTCGGCCCGTCTGAACGACGAAGGCGCCGCCCCGATCCGGCCGATGGTCGAGCGGATTCTCGCCGTCAACGACCGTGCCGAACTGACGCCGTTGATTGCCGAATTCCACCGCACGGTGGCCAATCCGTTCTTCGGCATCGGGGTCGAAGCCGACCTGATGAACAGCGACATGAACGCTCTCTATGCTTCGCAATCGGGCTTGATGATGGGCGACCGCGATTACTATCTCGACGAGGAGAACGCCCCGAAACGCGAGGCGTACAAAACCTATTTGGGTCGTATTTTCGCGCTCGCAGGCATTCCCGAAGCGGAAATCGAAGCGGCCGTAGCCGGCGTGATGGAAATCGAGACCGCTCTGGCCGAGAAAAACTGGTCGAGCGTGCAGTTGCGCGACATCGCGGCCCAATACAATCCGATGAAAAAAGCCGATTTCGAGAAGAGCTACGATGCAATCGACTGGGCGACCTACTACAAGACGCTGGGCATCGGCGATTTCGAGACGATCATCGTAACCACGCCGTCGGCGCTGGCCAATGCCAACGAACTGATGAAAAACGCCCCGCTCGAAAAGGTCCGCTACTACCTCGCGGCGCAGTATATCAATGCGGCGGCCTCCTATCTGAGCGATGCGTTCGGCGACGCTTCGTTCGAGTTCTACGGACGCACGATGTCGGGCCGTCAGGAGCAGAAACCCCGCTGGAAACGCGCGATGGCCGTACCTAACAGCGTGCTGTCCGAAGCGGTCGGCGAGATGTACGTGGCCAAATATTTTCCGGAAAAGGACAAGGAGCGTATGCTCGGTATCGTAAAGAACCTGCAAACGGCGCTGTCGCAACACATCGACGCTCTCGACTGGATGTCCGACGAGACCAAGGCCAAAGCGCAGGAGAAATTGGCGGCCTTCACGGTGAAGATCGGCTATCCGGACAAATGGAAGGACTACACGACGCTGACGGTCGATCCGCAGAAGAGCTATTGGCAAAATGTCGTTGCGGCCAATGTCTGGTACACGGCCGACAACATCGCCGAACTGGGCAAACCCGTCGATCGGGCGAAATGGCACATGCCGCCGCAGATGGTCAACGCCTACTACAATCCGACGACCAACGAGATTTGCTTCCCGGCCGCCATCCTGCAACCGCCATTCTACAACCCCGATGCCGACGATGCCGTGAACTACGGGGCTATCGGCGTGGTAATCGGCCATGAGATGACCCACGGATTCGACGACCAAGGCCGCAACTTCGACAAGGACGGCAACATGAACAACTGGTGGACGGAAGCCGACGCCGAGGCGTTCAAGAAAAAGACGGCCGTCTTAGTAAAACAGTTCGACGCAATCGAGGTATTGCCTGCACAGGGCGACCAACCGGCCATCCATGCGAACGGTTCGTTGTCCTTGGGCGAGAACATCGCCGACCAAGGCGGCCTGCGCGTAGCCTACACGGCCATGAAGAATGCCCAAGCAGGCGTCGAACCGGAGCCGATCGACAACTTCACGGCCGCCCAACGGTTCTATTTAGCCTATGCGACGCTGTGGGCGCAGAACATCCGCGACGAGGAGATCGCCCGACTGACCAAGCAGGACGTCCACTCGTTGGGCAAATGGCGCGTCGATGCTACGGTGCGCAACCTGCAAACGTTCTACGATGCGTTCGGTATTCAGGACGGCGCGATGTTCCTGCCGGAAGACGAGCGCGTCATCATCTGGTAACCGCATTCGAAAAAGCATACCGACCGAAAAGGGGTCATCCTGCATGCAGGACGACCCCTTTCTTTTGCAACCGCAATTAGGTCTTTCATATAATTTTCGGCCCTGTTTTTCAAATCCGACCGCCGTTTCTCGCGGCCCTTGGCCGCGTATGCAGATTTGACCCACCCCCAAACCCCCGCCTTGGCGGGGGCTTCGAAGGGATAATTGACTCTCGTAAAGCCGGCAAGCGGCCTTTTCAGCGCCGCTCCGAGACCTCAACCGTTTGGATGGGACGGTTATCGACCGCAACCGGTCGTCCGGTCTCCAACTCTTTCAACAACAGCTCGTTGACCCTCACGCCATCAAGCACTTGGCCTTTGGCCCGATCGACCGCCGCATAATTCTTGAAGATGTAATCGTTGAAGGCAATCCGGTAGGGCCGTCCCTCCTGCAACTGCGGGAAACGCACGTCGACGGCCCGATCCTCGGCATCGGTTACGATGGTATAAGGCGTCGTCGCAAACAAATCGAGCCGATGCGCTTCTCTGAGATTGCACGAATCGTTGTACTTCGCCAGAATGATGCGGCGCAGCTCGTCGGGCGTCATCCGCGACACGACGACCTCCGTATCGAACGGCTCCAGTGCATAAATCTGCGCACGGCTCACCTCGCCGGCCGGAATCGTATCCAAGCGGACGCCGCCCCAATGATAGAGGCCCACCTCCGAACGGGTCGCCGCGGCAATCGTCCGCGCAATCCATCCGGCAAGGCCCAATCGGCCGGCTCCATTCACGAATCGGCCCGCCGGCCGGTTGAGCGCAGGGTCGGCTTCGTAGGCCACGACCTCAGCGGCATACGGTTCCGCCGCGTCGTAGGTCGAAAGGTCGACCAACCGAAACGAACAATCGACCACCTTCCGCCCGCGCAGCCGGATGACCGTCGCTCCCACGTTGTTCAGGTTCTTGCCCGTCTGGGTCAGCAGCGTGCCGCCGACCACCGAGTTGCGGACTTCGTGGGTGTGGCCGCCGATCACGACATCGTAGGGACTGCCGACATCTTTTTCTTTTCCATTCCTCCCCTCGTTAGCATTATCCACCGAAGTTAATAAAAATTCCTCGTCGCGGTCATCGCCCATGTGCGAAACGAGCACCAATACATCGACTTGCGGACGGAGTTCTTCGGCATACTTCGCCGCCATCGCCTGCGGATCGGGAAATTCCAGCCCCACGAAACTCGACACATGACCCGCCGGATGGCCGGGCCCTTCATAGTTGGTTACCACGCCCACCAGACCGATACGAATGCCGTCCCGTTCGAGTATCGTGTAAGGCGGCAGCTGCGGGAACGTGCAGGTGTCGCTTTTGAGGTTGGCGCAAACGACCGCGAACTCCATGCTGTCGATGAGCCTGCCCAAATGGGCCTGTCCGTGGTCGAATTCGTGGTTGCCGAGGGTCGCCGCATCGTAGCCCAAGCGGTTCATCAGTCGGATGATCGGCATGCCCGGGGTCGATGTGCGGTCGACATAGGGGTTGCCCGTCCAACGGTCGCCCGCATCGACCAACACCACGTTGTCGATCGTGTCGCGACAGGCCTCCACGGCGGCCGCGAGCTGCGGAAAGCGGTCGATTTGCGCGTGCATATCGTTGGTCGAGAGCAGCACGAGCGTCCGTTCGCGCGGCGAGCAGGCCGCAACCGCGACGAGAACCGAAACGGCAACCGCAAACCGGAAAAATCGTCTCTTCATCATCATTCGTTTATTCGATTAGCGTTTGCCAAAATTACAAATAATTCCTATCTTTACCCATCTTTTCATGCGAATCTTTCCGATATGACCGAACCCATTCAAGTCGTGTGCGAAAACCTCGGGCAAACGCTCGAGGTGGCAATGGGTACCCCATTGTCGGAACTCGCACGGCGCATCGGAGCCGACGCGCCCCATCCCTTTCTGGCCGCCTTGGTCGACAACCGCATCAAGGAGCTGAGCTACCGAATCTATACGCCCGTTTCGGTGCGATTCATCGACATCACGTCGTTCGAGGGCATCCGCGTCTACCAACGCACCGCGTGGTTTCTGCTCCAAAAGGCGGTGCACGACCTCCATCCCGACTGCAAGCTGCATATCCGTCATTCGATGGGGCCGAGCGGCTTCTACTGCGAAGTGGAGGGCATCGCGGAGTTCGACCGAGCAGAGGCCGACGCCCTCCGCAAACGGATGCGCGAACTCGTCGCAGCCGATCTGCCCATCATGCGGCACAAGCTGCTTACGTCGCAGGTGCGCGAAATCTACGCCGCCCAAAAGGCCGAGGACAAAATCGCCTTGTTGGACACCCGTCCGCGCCTGTACAGCTGTCTCTATACGCTCGACGACACGGCGGGCTATTTCTACGGATCGCTGGCCCCCTCGACCGGCTATCTCGACCGGTTCGAAATCGAACCCTACTACAACGGATTCTACCTTTCGCTGCCCCGCCGCACGGTCCCCGAAACGCTCGACACCGGCGTCGAACAGGAAAAGATGTTCGGCATCTTCCGCGAATACCAGTCATGGGTCGAGTTGATGGGCGTTCCGACCGTCGGGCGGCTCAACGCCGAGGTGCTGGCCGGCAATGCGGGCGGATTGATTCTGATCGCCGAAGCCTTCCACGAACGGAAATTCGCCGAGGTCGCCGACCGCATCGAAGAGGCCAACCGCACGAACGGCACCCGCACGGTCTTGATTTCGGGCCCCTCGTCGAGCGGCAAGACCACTTCGGCGAAACGCTTGGCCATCCAGTTGGGCGTGTTGGGGCTGCATCCGGTGTTGATTTCGTTGGACGACTACTTCGTCGACCGCGAACAGACGCCGAAAGACGAAAACGGCGAATACGACTACGAAGCGCTCGAAGCCATCGACCTGCCGCTGTTCAACGACCACCTGCAACGGCTGATGCGCGGCGAAAGCGTCGACATCCCGCGCTACGACTTCATCACGGGACGCCGCACGTGGCACAACGCCCCGCTGCAATTGGACGAACGTTCGATTCTGATTATCGAAGGCATCCACGGCCTCAACCCGCGGCTGACGCCGGGCATTCCGGACGAGCAGAAGTTCAAAATTTACATTTCGTGTTTCACGTCGGTGGCGATGGACAACCTGTCGCGCATCTCGACTACGGACAACCGGTTGCTGCGCCGGCTGACCCGCGATAACACGCAGCGCGGATCGGATGCGTTGAACACACTTTCGCGTTGGCCGTCGGTGCGGCGCGGCGAAGAACGGCACATCTTCCCCTATCAGGAGAATGCCGATGTGATGTTCAACTCGTCGCTGCTGTATGAGATTGCCGTACTGCGGCCCTATGCCGAAAAGCTGCTGCGCGAGGTGCCGAACACCGTGCCGGAATACGACGAAGCGCGTCGGTTGCTGAAGTTCTTGGACAATTTCAGTCCGATTACGCCCGAAACCGTTCCGCCGACCTCGCTCCTGCGCGAGTTCATCGGCGGCAGCGCATTTTATTGATATACCCAGCCTGCGGATGTTGCGCTCTTTGGGGGCGAGCTCGCCCCCAGCCGCGCGGCAAACCCGAGCATAAATCGGCGGCGAGTGTACGATGGACAAAGTCCATCTACATGCCGGCCGAATTTACCCGTTCAACAACAAGTTGTTGCGGGTAAATTCGGCCGTCCTGTGCGAAACGAATGTTTCGCCTCGCCGCTTGCGATGTCATTCCGAACGTTAGTGGAGACTCTCTCGCAACAGGAGGTAAGAGTTACCAACGCTGAATAAAAAACGGTCGGGGCGACCACGATCTTGAAGGGCCGGTCGGGAGGCAAGAAAGCGATGAAAAGAAAAATAACATACTAAGCCATTAATAAAAATGTTCGAAAAATTTGTTGAACGACACATCGGTGTCAGCCGTCCCGGCGAGCTCAAAGAGATGCTCGACACCATCGGCGTCGGCTCGGTCGATGAACTCATCGCGCAGGTCATCCCACAATCCATCCGTTTAAGAAAGCCGCTCGCTCTGCCCGCCGAGGGGATGAGCGAATACGAGTTCGCCGCCCATATCCGCGCCTTGGCCGACAAGAACCGCACCCTGCGGTCGTTCATCGGCATGGGGTATTATCCGTGCGCCGTGCCCGCCGCCGTCTCGCGCAACGTCCTCGAAAATCCGGCGTGGTACACCTCCTACACCCCCTATCAGGCCGAAATCTCTCAGGGACGTTTGGAGGCGTTGCTCAACTTCCAGACCGCCGTCATCTCATTGACCGGCATGGAAATCGGCAACTGTTCGTTGTTGGACGAGGGTACGGCCGCCGCCGAAGCCATGTTGATGATGTTCAACAGCCGCTCGCGCGAGGCGGTCAAAGAGGGCCGCAACCAGCTTTTCGTCGATCGCAATATCTTCCCGCAAACGCTCGACGTGCTGCTCACCCGCAGCGAACCCTACGGCATCGAACTCATCATCGACGAATACGACGAATACGAATTCACGGGCAAGGAGTTCGGCGCCATCGTGCAGTATCCCGCCGCCGACGGCGCCGTGCGCGATTACGCCGGATTCGCGGAGGCCGCTCATGCAAAAGGCGTTACGGTAACGGCCGTCGCCGACCTGTTGGCTCTGGCCTTGCTCAAAGCTCCGGGCGAATGGGGCGCCGACATCGCCGTGGGCTCGACCCAGCGGCTCGGCACCCCGATGGGATTCGGCGGCCCGAGCGCCGGTTACATGACCGCCCGCGAATCGTTCAAACGCAACCTCCCGGGCCGCATCATCGGCGTCTCGGTCGACCGATTGGGCAACCGCGCGTTGCGCATGTCGCTGCAGATGCGCGAGCAGCACATCAAACGCGAAAAAGCCACGTCGAACATCTGCACCGCATCGGCGCTGATGGCCTCGATGGTGGGCTTCTACTGCGTCTACAACGGCCCCGAGGGATTATTACGGGCCGCCAACAATGCGCATGACGCTGCGTGCAAAGTCGCCGCAGCCCTCGAAGCGCTCGACTACAAGCTGACCGCACCGCACTTCTTCGACACGCTCGAAGTGCAGGCCGAAGCCTCCGTCGTGCAATCGCTGGCCCTCGAAGAGGGGATCAACTTCTTCTATCCGTCCGAAGAGCGGGTTCGGCTCTCGTTCGACGAGGTAACGACCCCCGCCGAAATCGAAACGGTCATCGGCATCTTCGCCGCCGCCAAAGGCCGCAAACCGAAAGCCGTCAAAAAGACGGTCGAAACGATTCCCGACGGACTGTTGCGCCGGTCGGCTTTCCTGACCGAACCGGTCTTCAACCGCTATCGTTCGGAAAGTGCCCTAATGCGTTACATCAAGCAACTGGAGCTGCGCGACATTTCGTTGGCCAACTCGATGATTTCGCTCGGTTCGTGCACCATGAAACTCAACGCGGCCGTGTTGATGCAGCCGCTGTCGTTAGCCGGTTTCCAGAACATGCACCCCTTCGCACCGGCCGACCAAGCCGCCGGCTATTCGGAGCTGATCGCCGAACTGGAACACGACCTTGCTACGATCACCGGCATGGCCGGATGTTCGTTGCAACCCAATTCGGGCGCTGCGGGCGAATACTCCGGACTGATGGTCATCCGCGCCTATCACCAGAGTCGCGGACAGGGTTATCGCAACGTGGTATTGATTCCGGCATCGGCCCACGGCACCAATCCGGCATCGGCCGCCATGGCAGGCATGAAGATCGTAACCGTCGCCTGCGACGAGCAGGGCAATATCGACGTCGCCGACCTCGAAGCGAAGGCGAAAGAGTACGCCTCGGAGCTGTGCGGACTGATGGTTACCTACCCTTCGACGCACGGCGTGTTCGAGAGCCGCATCCGCGAAATCGTCGACATCGTGCACGATGCGGGCGGACAGGTCTATATGGACGGCGCGAACATGAACGCCCAAGTCGGGCTGACCAACCCGGGCTACATCGGCGCAGACATCTGCCACCTCAACCTGCACAAGACCTTCGCCATGCCGCACGGCGGCGGCGGCCCGGGCGTGGGCCCCATTTGTGCGGCCGAACATCTGCGGCGGTTCCTGCCGTCGCATCCGCTGGCTTCGACGGGCGGCGAAGAGGGCATCACGGCGGTTGCATCGGCTCCGTGGGGCTCGGCGATGCTGCTGCCCATCACCTACGGCTACATCAAGCTGTTGGGCGAAGAGGGGTTGCGGCATGTAACCGAGATGGCGATCGTCAATGCCAACTACATGGCTTCGGCCCTGCGCAAGGAGTTCCGCACCTACTACACCGGCGAAACGGGCCGCGTAGCGCACGAAATGATCCTCGACTTGACCCATTTCAAGAAGGATTACAACATCGACTGCGGCGACATCGCCCATCGGTTGATGGACTACGGATTCCACGCCCCGACGCTCTCGTTCCCCGTGCACGAGACGCTGATGGTCGAGCCGACCGAATCGGAGCCGAAAGAGGAGATGGACCGGTTCATCGAGGCGTTGATTGCCATCAAACGCGAATGCGAAGCGGCTGTCGGCCAGCCCGACAACCTCGTCGCCAACGCTCCGCACACGGCGCAGGAGCTTTGCGGCGAATGGGCGCATCCCTATACGCGCGAGCAAGCCGCTTTCCCGCTGGCTTGGATTCGCGAAGCGAAGGTGTTCCCCTACGTCGCGAAAATCGACAACGGCTACGGCGACCGCAATCTCTGTTGCAAAAACGAAGCATAACGAGGCCATGACGCACACGCTTTCCGATTTGTTGCGCCGTGTCGACGGGGCTTCGTTGCACGGCGATGCCGCCACGGTCGTCAAGGGGTTGACCTATGATTCGCGCAACGTCCATGCGGGCGACTGTTTCTTCGCCGTGCGGGGCACGCAGTGCGACGGACACGCATTCATCCCCGCAGCGATTGCGGCGGGAGCTTCCGTCGTGGTCTGTGAAGAGTTGCCCGCAGAACCGGCCGACGGGGTCGCCTACGTCGTCGTGGCCGATACCCACGCGGCGATGGCCGACATGGCGGCAGCTTTCTACGACGACCCGAGCCGCTCGCTGCGGTTGGTGGGTGTAACCGGCACCAACGGCAAGACGACCACCGCAACGCTGCTCTACGACTTGGTGCGCGCTGCGGGTCATAAAGCGGGATTGATTTCGACCGTCGTCTACAAAATCGACGACCGCACAATCGAAGCGACCCACACGACTCCAGACCCTATCCGGCTCAATGCGATGATGCGCGAGATGGTCGATGCGGGTTGCGCCTATTGCTTCATGGAGTGTTCGTCGCACGCCATCGTGCAGCAACGCACGCGCGGGCTCTGCTTCGCAGGCGGCATCTTTACGAACATCACGCACGATCATTTGGACTATCACAAGACCTTTGTGGAGTACATTCGGGCCAAGAAACTCTTTTTCGACGACCTGCCGGCCGGAGCCTTCGCGCTCATCAACGACGACGACCGCAACGGTCGGGTCATGGTGCAGAACACGGCGGCGACGGTGAAAAGCTATTCACTGCGGACGATGGCCGACTATCGGTGCAAAATCATCGAGATGCACCTCGACGGCATGTCGCTGCGCATCGACAGCCACGAAGTGTGGGTCGGACTGCTCGGACGGTTCAACGCCTACAATCTGCTGGCCGTATATGCCGCCGCCGTGGAGTTGGGCTTCGCTTCCGAGGAGGTGTTGCGCATTTTGAGTACGCTGCATCCGGTCAACGGACGGTTCGAGGTCGTGCGGGCCGAGAACGGCACGACGGCCATCGTCGATTACGCCCATACGCCCGATGCGCTGGAGAACGTCCTCCGCACCATCGACGAAATCCGCACGCCCCAGCAACGGTTATTGGTCGTCTGCGGCTGCGGCGGGAACCGCGACCGGACGAAGCGGCCCGAAATGGCGCAAATCGCTGTAAAATATGCCGATACGACGATTTTCACCTCGGACAATCCGCGGCACGAGCAGCCCGAAGCCATTTTGGACGACATGGTGGCAGGCGTTCCGGAGGGGGCGCGTTATCTGCGCATCGCCGACCGGCGCGAGGCCATCCGCACGGCAGCGATGCTCGCTCGAGCCGGCGACTTGCTGTTGATTGCGGGCAAAGGGCACGAGACCTATCAGATTATCGGCGATGAAAAACGACATTTCGATGACCGCGAAGAGGTTCGCGCAGCTTTTTTATTAACTGGGCCCGTTTGAACGGGCCTCCCGATGCGTTGGAGTAATCCGATGCTTGCCAAGGCTTTCTTCACTGCCGACCGTTTCGGGGAAAACATTCGGCAGCGAAGAGGACAACCCCGAACCGTAATAAGGTACCACCGCATAAGGAACCGCTTTCAAAAGCGGCGGGGAAGCGACCACAAACATAGATAAGCAAAACTACTTTCAAACGCACCAATAAAAATGTTTTATCACCTGTTTAAGTATTTGGATGAAGCCTATAACATTCCCGGGTCGGGGATGTTCCAGTATATTTCGTTCCGGTCGGTGTTGGCCGTCATTCTGTCGCTACTGATCGTCATCGTCTTCGGACGGTCGGTCATCGACTTCCTGCGCCGCAAACAAATCGGCGAAGAGATCCGCGACCTCGGCCTCGAAGGCCAACTCCAGAAACGCGGTACGCCTACGATGGGCGGCATCATCATCCTGTTGGCCATCTTGGTGCCGATGCTGCTCCTCGGCAAATTGGATAATATCTACGTGCAGCTGTTGCTCGTGTCGACCGTCTGGTTGGGGTTCATCGGCGGGTTAGACGACTACATCAAGGTTTTCCGCCATCGCAAGGAGGGGCTCAACGGCCGGTTCAAAATCGTGGGACAGGTCGGATTGGGCATCATCGTCGGCACGACCATGTGGCTTTCGCCCGACATCGTCATCCGCGAGAAAATCACGCAGCCCGTACAGACCATTTTCGTCGATACCGACGGAACCCCCATCGAAAGCATCCAGCAGCGCGTCGTGCTCAACTCGGAGAGCACCAAAACCACGCAGACGACCATCCCGTTCATCAAGGACAACGAGTTCGACTACGGTTGGCTCACGCATAACCACCGCATCGCCACGTGGTTGCTGTATGTCGTCGTGGCGATTCTCGTCGTTACCGCCGTCTCGAACGGCGCCAACCTCACCGACGGGCTTGACGGATTGGTAACGGGCGTCTCAATACCGATCGTCGCCGTGTTGGGCGTGCTGGCCTATCTGTCGGGACACATCGTCTACGCCGACTACCTCAACATCATGTATATCCCCGATACGGGCGAATTGGTCGTGTTCGCCGCTGCAATGGCCGGCGCATTGGTCGGCTTCCTGTGGTACAATTCGTTTCCGGCCCAGATTTTCATGGGCGACACGGGATCGCTGGCTATCGGCGGCATCATCGCAGTCTTCGCACTTTGCATCCGCAAGGAGCTGTTGCTGCCCCTGCTGTGCGGCATCTTCCTGCTCGAAAGCCTTTCGGTGATGCTGCAAGTCGGATGGTTCAAGCACACGCGCCGCAAGTATGGCGAAGGACGCCGCCTGCTGCTGATGGCCCCCGTCCATCACCACTACCAGAAAAAGGGCATGTTCGAGACGAAAATCGTAACCCGATTCTGGATCATCTCGCTGCTACTCGCGTCGATTACACTCGTAACGCTCAAAATCCGTTGACGGTTATGGCGACGCCGACCTGCACCGGAACGGTCGTACGGACGACCGGCAGTTGGTACGAAGTACGGCACGGCGACACCGTAGTGCGTTGCCGCATCCGCGGACGGTTGCGGTTGCGCGGCGCACGGTCGACCAATCCGGTGGTCGTGGGCGATCGGGTCGTCTGCGAGGCCGACGAGGCAGGCGACTGGACCATCGTCGACATCGAACCGCGGACGAACTACGTCATCCGTCGGGCGTCGAACCTCTCGAAGGAGTCGCACATCATCGCGGCGAACGTCGATCGGGCGCTGCTGTTAGTTACGTTGCAGGCTCCGACGACCCCCACGGAGTTCGTCGACCGCTTCTTGGTTACCTGCGAAGCCTACAAAATACCTGTTGTTATCGTCCTTTCAAAGCGCGACCTGCAAGACGATGCGGCCGTAACGGCGTTTTCCGCCATTTACCGAGCAATCGGATACGAAGTAATCGAAGTTTCGGCAAAGACAGGCGCCGGCATCGAACCGATTCGGGAACTGCTCGCCGAGGGGACGACCCTGCTGTCGGGCAACTCGGGCGTGGGCAAATCGACCCTCATCGGAACCATCGACCCGCATTTGGACATCCGCACGGGCGAAATCTCGCAAAGCCACCACAAGGGGCGCCACACGACGACCTTTTCGACGATGTATCCGCTTGCGGGCGGCGGTGCGGTCATCGACACGCCGGGCATCAAGGGATTCGGGTTGATCGACATCGACGATGCCGAGCTGGGACACTATTTTCCGGAGATGATGCGGGTCGCTCCGGATTGCCGCTTCTACAACTGTACACACACCCACGAACCCGGTTGCGCCGTCATCGAAGCCGTCCGCAACGGCGCGATCGCGGCGGCCCGCTACGAAAGCTACCTGAAAATGCTCGACGAAGATGAAAAATACCGAAAATAAACCCCTTGCATGGTATCGGGAGCGCATCGACCAACTGGCCGAGTTCATGACGCCCGAACGGTATGCGACGCTGTGCCGCGCGGCCGAATTCCGGACGAACTACCTGACGGTGCTGGCCGAAAACCTGTTTCACGGGCAGAATGCCGCCGCGTTGATGCGTCATTGCGAGGCATTCGGCGTGCAGCGGCTCCACACGATCGAAACGGTCTGTCCGTTCGAACCCAATCCCATGATTACGCGCGGAACGGAACAATGGGTCGACCACATCCGGCACGAATCGACGGCCGAAGCGCTCCGTTCGCTGAAGGCCGCCGGCTATCGCATCGTCGCGACGACGCCCCATCGCGAAGACACGACGCCCGAGACGTTCGATGTTGCGCGAGGCCCGTTCGTGCTGGTTTTCGGGACGGAACACGCCGGCATTTCGGACGAGGTGATTGCGGCGGCCGATGAATTTCTGCGGATTCCGATGTGCGGCATGGTCGAGAGCCTCAACGTATCGGCTTCGGCGGCGATAACGATTTACCAACTTGCGGAACGGATGCGCCGCACGGTCGCCGACTGGCGGCTCGATGAACCGACCCGCACGGAATTACTCTATCGCTGGATGTGTCGGAGCGTCAAGGATTCCGCCCAAATTTTATTGTTAACTGGTACGAATAACGAAGTATGACAGCGAATAAAACCAATTTAAGAAAACAGTTTCTGAATCATGTGGCCCAGACTTCGCCTTCGCCGATGTTGGTCGAGGTGGAACGGGCCGAGGGTTCGTTCTTCTACACGCCCGAGGGCAAACGCTATTACGACTTGGTGGCCGGTGTCTCGGTCAGCAACGTCGGCCATGCCAATCCCGACGTCGTGAGGGCCGTGCAGGAACAGGCCGCCCGTTATATGCACGTGATGGTCTACGGCGAATTGGTCGAAAAGCCGCAAGTCGGTTACGCCACCCGATTGGCCGAACTGCTGCCGGAGGGCTTGGAAAGCGTCTATTTCGTCAATTCGGGCGCCGAAGCGGTCGAGGGGGCCCTCAAATTGGCCAAACGGTACACCCATCGCACGGGCATCGTCTCCATGCGCCGCGCCTACCACGGTTCGACGCACGCAGCGATGGCGTTGATGGGAGCGCCCGAAGGCGAAGAGTGGAAAAATGCGTTCCGACCGTTGCTGCCCGACTTCGAGGCGATCGAATTCAACGATTTCGCGCAGTTGGAACGAATTACGAACCGCACCGCCTGCGTGGTAATCGAACCGGTGCAGGGCGAAGCAGGCGTGCGTACGCCGGCAGCTGGTTATCTGCAAGCGCTGCGCAAGCGCTGCGACGAAACAGGCGCCCTGCTGGTATTCGACGAGATACAAACCGGCTTCGGTCGCACAGGCGAACTTTTCGCGATGCAAAAATACGGCGTAACACCCGACATCGTCTGCTTGGCGAAAGCGCTCGGAGGCGGTATGCCGTTGGGAGCCTTCATCGCGCGGCACGAAATCATGGACACGCTGCAAACCAATCCGACGCTGGGCCATATCACGACCTTCGGCGGCCATCCGGTCTGCTGTGCGGCGGGGTTGGCGGCGCTGAACTATCTGCTGGATCATCGCGTCGTCGAGCAAGTGGAGCGCAAGGGAGCCCTCTACGAAGAGTTGTTACGAGACCATCCAGCCGTCCGCGAAATCCGGCGCAGCGGCCTGCTGCTGGCAGTCGAATTAGACGAATCGGACAAGCTCTACCGCATCATGGAATTGTTCAAGGAGGCCGGCATCCTGAGCGATTGGTTCCTCTATTGCGACACGGCCTTCCGCATCTCACCGCCGCTGACCATCACCGACGACGAAGTGCGCGACTGTGCCCGTCTGATTCGGATGTGTCTCGATCGGTTGTAATTTTATCGCGGTTATTTACCGGCCTGTCCCCACGATTTTTATCTCGATTCTCGCATCCGCCCCTCGGTGCTCGCCGCCTGCGGCGGCGTATGCAGGTTTGACCCACCCCCAAACCCCCGCCTTGGCGGGGGCTTCGGTCGGGATGCCGAAACAAATCAATTTTCTTTCGGGGACCGACGTCCCTGCCTCTCTAATCAAAAAAAGGCGGTGAAAAGGTTAAAACCTTTTCACCGCCTTTTTTAGTCTGCTATCGCCTATCTAAAAGGGATAACGCACCCACTTCCAAAGCTCTTTGAGGTTGGGTTTCTTGCCGTACATGAAGATGCCTACGCGGTAAATCTTCGCGGCGACCCACACCATCCCGATGAACGATGCGTAGAGCAGAACCAACGACAAGACGATTTCCCACATCGGAATATCGTACGGAATGCGCGCAATCATGACGACGGGCGAAGTGAGCGGAATCATCGAGAACCAAAACGCCACCTGCGAATTGGGATCTTTGATGACGGCCAGCATCATCAACAAAGCCAAAATAATCGGCACCATGATAGGCGTCTGCAACTGCTGGGCATCCTGTATGCTGTCCACGGCGGAGCCCACGGCGGCGAACATCGCCGAGTAGAGCAGATACCCGCCCAAGACGAACAACAACAGGCATACGAAAATCTTCGTTACATAGCCTGCATCCGTAATCGAAGCCACGGCCTGCATCATCTCAGGGTCGAAATCGGACGCCGCGGCCACCTCGGCAGCCTGCGGAGCCCCCTCCTGCATCGTTTCGACGCCGGCAGCCATTTGATCGGGCATCAACTGGGGAAGCACGGCCGCCCCGACGCCGCCGATAAGCACGCCCCAAATCAGAATCTGCACGACGGCCACCGAAGCGATACCGAAAATTTTGCCCATCATCAACTGGAACGGCCGCACAGACGAGACCATCACCTCTAAAACGCGCGAATTTTTCTCCTCAATGACCGACTGCATCACCATCGCCCCGTAAATCAGCAGGAACATGTAGAGAATGAACCCGAGCACGTAACCGATGGCCGTGGCGGCAATCGACGACTGCGCCTGCGTCTCCTCCTCCTGCGACTTGTCGTTGCGGAAAGTCTGCATCGACACCGACGTTTCCACCTCGTCGAGAATCTGCTGCAAATTGTCGATGTTGTATTGTTTCAGTTTCTCAGTCTCGATGATGTGTTCGAGCTGGTTCGAGATGTTCCCCTCGACAGCGATCGACGACGACGAATTGACATAGAATTTCACGTCCGACGGATTGGCGAGCACCTCGCGACCGATGCAAAGCACGGCATAATGGTCGGTCAGCTCCTTGCGGGCCTCGTCGACCGAAAGGTCGGTCGGCTCGAAAATCAACTCGTCGTCGCTCTGCAACTGCGAAGCGACAATACCGCTTTCGTCGATGACAGCGATTCGTTTCTCGTCGCCGCTCGAATACTGCATGATGAGCGCCGGAGCGACCATGAGGGCAATCATCAACACGGGCATCAACAACGTGGTGATGATGAAGGACTTTTTACGCACGCGTTCGTTGAACTCGCGCTGAATGATAATAAACGTATTGGACATGGCAACGGGTTATTTTTCTTGGTCTTTCGGTTTTTTCGTTCGTCCGGCGCCGCACACGGCAAGCGTGAAATTGCAGCAGGCCAGTATTAAAAAGAGGTTTCGGTCGTAATGGGACCAGCAAAGCAGCATGGCGATGCCCATCAAAAAGTTGAGCCCATAAACCCAGCGTTGTTTTTTCATTGCATCAGAGTTTTCCGTTAACGGCGCGGATAAAAATATCGTTCATCGAAGGGATGATCTCGTGGAACGAACGCAACTCGACCGCTTCGTTCGCTGCGGCGATGACGGCGCGCACGTCGGCATCGTTGCGCACGTGGAGCTTCACGGTACGGTAAATCGATTCGCTCTGCGAACCGTCGATCCACTCGCAACGCTCGCCGACGGCCTTGCGCAAAGCCTCCTCTTCGCCCCGATAAGCCACCTCGAAGACGTTGGCCCCATAACGGCGGCGGATTTCGTCCACGTTGCCCGAAAGAATGTTATGCGACTTGTTAATCAACGTGATATGGTCGCAAATCTCCTCGACCGAAGCCATGTTGTGCGTCGAGAAAATGACCGTAGCCCCTTGGTCGCGCAACGACAAAATCTCCTCCTTCAACAGATTGGCATTGATGGGGTCGAAACCGGAAAACGGCTCGTCGAAGATCAACAATTCGGGCTTGTGCAACACCGTAACGATGAACTGCACCTTCTGGGCCATGCCCTTCGAAAGCTCCTCGACCTTCTTGTTCCACCAATCCTGAATACCGAATTTGATGAACCAAGCCTTCAACTGGGTGATGGCGTCGCGGCGCGAAAGGCCTTTCAGACGGGCGAAGAACACAGCCTGTTCGCCGACTTTCATCTTC
Source organism: uncultured Alistipes sp. (assembly GCA_947591475.1). Classification (GTDB taxonomy): domain Bacteria; phylum Bacteroidota; class Bacteroidia; order Bacteroidales; family Rikenellaceae; genus Alistipes. The sequence continues at coordinate 7,635 of CANQDE010000004.1, read as the reverse complement.
TTGTAAAGGCCGCGCTCCTCGGGCAGGTAACCGATCCGATAAACATCGTCGGGCGAAAGCTCGCGGTCGCCGAAAAAGACCTGTCCGGAATCGGGCGCCGTAATTCGGTTGATGATGCGGATCAACGTCGTTTTTCCGGCGCCGTTGGGGCCGAGCAATCCATAGACCGACCCGCGCGGGATGGCGAGCGACACGTCGTCGAGCGCCTTGTGCCCTACATATTGCTTACTGACGTTTTTTACGGTAAGTAAATCCATAATCGTCTCTTGTGAAATGGGGTTTTCGATGTCCGCAAAGATAGACAAAAAATTTGAAAATCAAAAAATATATATCGAAACTCAATATTTATTAGCGCGGTAGCCCTTCCACTATGCTTGGCAAGGCTTTCTTCGCTGCCCACCGTTTCCTCAAAAACAATGTGAACCGTACCAGTTAATAAAAAAGCGGAGCCGAAGCCTGCCGGAAAACCGATCTAATCATTCAGGCGAAGGAATTCCATTTGGAATCAGAATGACCGAAACTTCAAGGAGGTTATCCATAGGTCCGACCCCGCAATGTATATATGGGCATAAAAAAGCGGGCAAATCACTCAACCCTTGTTCGAGGCTTTGGACTGCCCACAATAGAAGATTGAAGAAATGCCCACGCCGAAAAACAGCGCGAGCATCAACTTAAATTCTTCTATTGTCAAAAGTGTCCAAATTCCGAACAAAGAAGAAAAGCCGATGCGCTTTCAATATGTCTGGGACAAAGATACGAATTTTTTTATTAACTGGTACGGATCGCACCGTTTTCGGGTAAAGCGGGAAGCGGTGGGCAGCGAAGAAAGCGATAAAAAGCACCGAAACATCCCACCGCATCGGGAACCGCTTTCAAAAGCGGTAAAAAAGTCGGGAAGCCACGTTAGCTTCCCGACCCATACCGACGGCTCTTGCGCCGATAAAAGATAAAAACTATTCAGCAGCAGCCACCACCGAGAACTTGATGGTCGCCTTCACCTCGCGATGCAACTTGGCAGTAGCTTCGTACTCGCCCACCGTCTTGATAGCATCGACGGCAATCGCCTTGCGATCGATCGTAATGCCTTTCGCAGCCAAAGCCTCGGCCAAGTCGGTTGCCGTAATCGTACCGAACAATTTGCCCTCTTCGGCTTTCACGCTGAGCGTCAACGGCAGATTGGCGATCGTCTCGGCCAAAGCCTGCGCATCGGCCAGGATTTTGGCATCCTTGTGCGCACGCTGTTTCAGATTCTCAGCCAACACCTTCTTCGCGGCAGCCGTAGCGACCTTCGCATACCCCTGTGGGATGAGGTAGTTGTTCGCATAACCGGGTTTTACATTCACGATGTCGTTCGTGTAACCCAGCTTGTCCATATCCTTGAGTAATATCACTTGCATTGTCGTCTCCTCCTCTTTAATTATTTCATGCAATCGGTTACGAAGGGCAGGATGGCGAGGTGGCGAGCACGCTTCACGGCCTGAGCGACCTTCTTCTGGAACTTCTGCGACGTACCGGTCAGACGGCGGGGCAGAATTTTTCCCTGCTCATTGAGGAATTTTTTCAAGAATTCGCCGTCCTTGTAATCCACGTATTTGATACCGAGCTTCTTGAAACGGCAATACTTTTTTTTCTTGACATCGACGGACACCGGATTGAGGTACCGGATTTCGGATTGTGCAGCTTTGTTTTCCTGTGCCATGGTTACTCCTCCTGTTTGTTAGAAAGTTTCGCACGACGTTTCTCCGAGTACTCCACGGCGAACTTGTCCTGCTTGAAAGTTAAGAAACGGATGATCCGCTCGTCGCGGCGATACTGCGTTTCGAGCGTTTCGATGAGGCTGCCCTCGCCCGTGAACTCCATCAGGAAGTAGAAACCGGTGGTCTTTTTCTGAATGGAGTAAGCGAGTTTTTTCAGGCCCCACGCCTCCATGTTCACAATCTGACCGCCGTTCTCGGTGATGACACCTTGGAATTTGTCAGCGACCTCCTTGACCTGCTGGTCCGAAAGGACGGGCGTGACGATGAAAACGGTTTCGTAATTGTTCATTTTACTTATTTATTAATTAAGTGGTCAATGCTATCCAAACTCGGTGAGGGAGTTCCGCACCATGCGGCCCGACCTCGATCGTTCATTTTCCCACTCGGGGTTGCAAAGTTAAAAAACTTTTTGTGAAAAAGAAAATTTTATTTGTGCGACAGACCGTTATTTTGCTTTCAACCGTTATCGACGCTCCCGCCGGTTATGAATCCGTACGCCGCGCAAAAGCCGCGCAGCCTCAAATATCCGTACCGCTTTGCTCGTCGGGCCAATCCATAAAGACCTGCTCCTGCCACAGCCGTTCGACGAACGGAAAGACCCGATCGGCGACCTTCAACATCGGACGATAGGTTTTCGAACGTTCGATCGTCTGCGGTTCGACGATCCGCCATTGGGCATTCATCCGTTCGAACGCCGTGAAAAGCACGCTCAGCAAAAGCACATATTTCACGACGGCCACGGCGATGCCCAACAAAACGTCGATGAATCCCAAACCGGCGAAATGCAATAACTTACGCAACGAACGACCAACCAAGGCTGCAGCACACAAGGCCGCCAACAACACGATGACGAATCCGCCCGGAGCGACGGCTTCGCCTTCGAGCCCGACGAACCGGCCGACCTCAGCGCCGAACTGCGCGGCGAGCCATACAGCGATGAACAATCCGGCCAAACTGCACAACTGCACGATGCACCCCCGCCGCCAACCGTTCCACACGGCGAGCGCGAGCACGATATAAACGAGCAAATCGAAAAGGTTCATAACGGCAACAATCGAATCAAAGCGGAATGGATTTGCATTTCAGCCCCATCTGTCGGATCCGTTCCAACGTGCGCGGCAACGCATAACGCATATTGCGAAAGGCCTTGACGCTATCGTGGAACACAACGATGGAGCCGGGTTCGAGGTATTTCGTAACGTTTTTCAGACAGGTGCGCGGCGACAACCGCCGATTGTAGTCGCGCGAAAGGATGTCCCACATCACCAACTTGTAACGTTGCGCCAACAGACGGGTCTGCGCGGGCGTAATCTGTGCATACGGCGGCCGGAACAGCTTGCTGTGAATGAAATCGTTGGCGAAATCGACGTCCTCCGTATAGCGTTCGAGGCTCATGCCCCACCCCTTCTGATGCGAATAGGTATGGTTGCCGACACGATGGCCCGCATCGAGAATCCGCTGATACAGATCGGGGTACATCTCGATATTCTTCCCCAGAACGAAAAAGGTCGCTTTGGCGTCGTACTTGTCCAACGTGGCGAGAATCCACTCGGTGATGCCCGGCGTCGGGCCGTCGTCGAAGGTAAGGAACACCCCCTCGTCATCGTCGATTTCCCAAATCAGATCGGGCATCAGTCGACGGATTATTTTCGGCGGTTTCAGTCGCATGGCAGAATGATCGGTAGCGTGCCTGTCGGATATTCTCGGCCCGACAAACTGTGCAAAGATAAAAATTTTTTATTAGTGCGGTAAACTGTTATCTTGCTTTCGACCGTTATCTTCGCTTCCGGCCCTTTTGAAAGGGCTTCCTTATGCGTTGGAGCGTTCCAGTGTTTTTCAACGCTTTCTTCGCTGCCCACCGTTTCCTCCTTTACCCGAAAACCATGCGTCCCATACTAATAATAAAGCGGCTCTTCGAGCCGCGCTGGCCGAAGCCTCCGCCAGCGGAGGCCCGCCTATCGGCGTCCACTCCGCAGTCTTCGCCCCGCTTTATTATTAACTGGTACGAAACGCATCGTCAGAAAGTAAATAATTAAGGCGAAATCATTCGGCTGCGCACGTCCGCCGCTCAATGGATTTCCCGTTCGGGATGGGCGTGCAGAAACTGCTCCCAACTTTGCGACCCATTTTTAGAAGCCGCTTTTTTTCCACCGCCGAGCCCCTTTACCCGTTCATTGCCCAACGCCGCGTTCAACGGACTGGTCGTAGCGAAATAGTGGCACAAGGCAGCGGCCATACCGTCGGTCGCATCGTATTTGGACGGGGTGTCGATAGCCAGCAACCGGCAAATGACGCTTGCGACCTGCTCTTTCGTGGCGGCACCGCGTCCTGTGATGGACTGTTTGATGCGCAACGGTGCGTATTCCGCCACCGCGATGCCGCGACTGAGCGCCGCAGCCATCGCCACGCCTTGCGCACGTCCCAATTTCAACATCGACTGCACGTTGGCCCCGAAAAAAGGCGATTCGAGCGCCGCCTCGCGGGGTCGATATTCATCGACGAGCGCCCCGACCCGCTCGAAAATGTAGCGCAGTTTGGCATAGGGATCGGTCATCTTGTGCAAGTCGATCGCTCCCAATACGACCGAGCGCAGCGTGCGCCCCTCGACCTCCAATACGCCGTAACCCATGTAGTTCGTGCCCGGGTCGATGCCCAAAATACGGTATTTTTCAAGAGAATCGTTTTTCATGATTCCGAGTTGGTTTATCGAAAGGTTCGAAAGACATCGGCCGTTTTACATCAGCGGCGCGAAAAGGCGCATGAACGATTCGGCGAGGCGTTGCCGGCGCGGTCGGTGGAACCATTCGTTCGGCGTTACGACATGGCATTGTTGGGCATCCCGTTCGAAAATCGCACTCATGCGGGCGTTGAAATCGCGGTCGTAGACGAACGCATTGGCTTCGAAATTGTGTTCGAAACTGCGGAAATCCATGTTCGCCGACCCGATGACGCATAGATCGTCGTCGATAATCAACCCTTTGGCATGGAGGAATCCGGGCCGGTAAAAAAGGATCTGTACGCCAGCTTTCATCATGTCGTCCAAAAACGAATGCGAGGCCAGATCGACGATGCGGGCATCCGATCGTTCGGGCAGCATCAGCCGCACGTCGCGTCCGGCCAAGGCGGCCGCCTGCAAGGCAGTGTTCAATACCTCCGAGGGAAGGTAGTAGGGCGTTTGTATCCAAATGCGTTGACGGGCGTTGGCAATCGCATAGCTTTCGCCCTGCAACAGCGCCCGCCACTTCCCGAACGGCCCGCTCGAAACGAGCTGCATGGCGGCTCCGTCGGAAAAGTGCGGTATGGCGGGATAATAGACAGCGTCGGTGAGGGGCTGTTTGGTCGTGGCCGACCAATCGCTCAAAAACGAGGCCTGCAATCCGGTAACGCCGCCGCCCTCGATGCGGAAATGGGTGTCGCGCCACGTTCCCCATCCGGTACCGTCGACGTAGCGGTCGGCGATGTTCATGCCGCCGAGGAATCCTATACGGCCGTCGATCACGGCGAGTTTGCGGTGGTTGCGATAGTTGACCTTGCTGGTGAAGAGCGGGAACTGCACGTGCAAAAAAGCCCGCACGTCGATGCCGTTGCGGCGCATCTCCTTGAAGAATCGCTTTTTGACGCGCGCGCATCCCACGTCGTCGTAGAGAATGCGCACCTCGACGCCTTCGCGGGCCTTGCGGATGAGCAAATCGCGCAATTCGCGGCCGGTGCGGTCGTCGCAGAAGATGTAGTATTGCAGATGGATGTGGTGGCGGGCAGCGGCGATGGCTTCGCGCAAGGCCTCCATTTTACTCTGCCCGTCGGTGTAGGGCGTGAGGTGGCTCCCGTAGAGCGGCACGGCCTGAATGGTATTGACGAGCAATTCCGAAAGCGGTTGCCATTTGTCCGGTATGCGAGGACATCCGGCCGATCCGGCGGCTTCGAGGCGGGTATGGATGCGTTTGCGGGTACGGTGCGAGATGATGCGCTGTTTCGAGAGGTTCTGTCCGAAAAAGAAATAGAAGACCAGTCCAACGACCGGCGCGAGCAACAGGACGACGGTCCACGGCACCGTCTTCAACGGATTCCGGTTATCAGTGATGATGACCAGAATGACGCCGAGGATGGCTAACGAGTAGATAATCAAAAAGAAAAGTCCTAATAGTTGCATTCTTATCAGTGGGTCAGCCCGTTTGAACGGGCTTCCTTATGCGATAGACCGTTATTCTGCTTTAGAAAGTCGCAGTCGCTACCTACCGTTTTCGGGGAAAACAATCGGCAGCGAAGATAACTTTACCAAGCATCGGAACCCTCCACCGCATAAGGGACCCCGTTCAAACGGTCGGCAGCGAAAAAAGCCTTAATAAGCACAGTGTACACTCCATCGCATCAGGAACCGCTTCCAAAAGCGGCGGTTAATCGAAATGGACTTGGTAGAGCAAGTGTTCTACGCCTCGAACGAAGTTGCGTTTGTGCAATTTCGGCGAAAAGACGTAGCAGTCGAGCGTGAATACGCGGTTCGTTTTCGTGTCCACCGTCGTGAAGCTCACGAACGGGCCGCCCATGAAACCGCCTGCGAGATCCCAGAATCCGCGCAGCTCGCACCACAAACGTCCCTCTAACCGGAACATCCGATAGCTCGGTTCGATGACGTCCGAGGTAGTCATGTGGGAGCCGGCGGCCTCGCCCGGAATACGGGCGGTGAACCGGTTGCGGGCTGCGAGCAACGCCTCCGGCGAAAGTGATTCGGGCCCTTCGTAGGGATAGGAGTAAATGATAAATCCCTGTTCGGCCTCTGGATACTCGTAACGGGCCCACAGAAAATCAGGCTGCGATGCCGCTACGATGTAGCCGCGCGGCACTTTCATCCGAACGCCGAACCGTGCTTCGATAGCCTTGCTCACCTCCGGTGCGAAATATCGCTCCGCGTAGCGGATGGCGCGGTCGCGCTCGGCCTGCTCGAAAGCCTGTACCAATTCCGTCCGATGGGCGGCGAGGTATTCGGTTAGAGCCTCCTGCGTAGGGCCTTGCAGCGTAACGATGATTTGCGGTTCGGCCGTAACGTCATATTGCACGCCCGCCTCGGCCTGTTGCAACGTCGGATCGACGATCAATTTCAGGATGTTGCGGTGCTGGGCGACCGTGCCCGTATAGCCCCGTTCGGTAATGCGCAGAACGTCGAAAATCGGTTCTGTCTGATTGATATAGGGCACCGGCGCAGTAAAAACGGCCCGCAGCGAATCGCCCAATTCGCCGTTCCATGCTTCGTGCCCGCAGACGATGATAAGTTCGTAGGGGCGTCCTTGTGCGGTCATGCCATTCGAATCGCGCAGACTGCGGAATGCGTCGCACCCTGTTGCGGTGATTGCGAGCGCGAGGACGGCGACGACCTGAAAAATTCGTTTCGTGGTAATGTGTTTCATGTGTTGCAGCCATTTGGGACGGGTCGTCGGAACCCCGACGGCCGCATCGGTTTTATTTTATTTTGTTTACAAATATACGATTTTTTATTGATACGATCCTATTCGTAAACGAATCGCCCTTTCTCATTGGCACGAAAGGGGCAAAAGCAAGATAAAACACGACACCAAGAACCGTGCTTGAACTTCGTTTCAAAGGTCGATCCAAGTAATCGCACTCAGACCATCCTTTCCGTTGTTAGCATGTAAACCAAAGTCCCCCTTCTCAAGGGGGGGGGTAGGGGAATTGTCTGTACTTGGCGGCACCGGCCGCCTCTTCAAGGCGAGGGGCAGACAGTAAATCCCGCACAGCAGGGCACCAAAACAAAAAAGCCGAGCAGTTCGACTGAACTACTCGGCTTGAAGAGGCGGCTACCTACTCTCCCACGAGCGAATCGCAGTACCATCGGCGTGAGTGAGCTTAACTTCTCTGTTCGGAA
>CANQDE010000003.1 GCA_947591475.1 uncultured Alistipes sp. | reverse complement strand
CGGCGATAGGGTTGTAGAGAGAAATGAATAGTAAAGTTATGAAAGAGATAATGAAAGGTCTGGCATTCGGGAGCATGGTTATGGGCTTGTTGCTTGCCGGAGCTTGTACCGAAGAGGATTTGGATAAACGGGCCGAGATCGGATATGTCGAGGTCGCTTTGAATTGGGGAAGCGCACGGCCGGCCGGTAAGCAATTCATCTTTTACCCCGTCGACGGGGAGCAGGCGCTCGTCTATAACAACGACGCTCCCGAATGCAATTCGGAGGATGGATTCAATGGCTTTCGCGGTCAGTTGCCGACCGGAAATTATCGGATGCTCGTGATGAATACCGATGCTGCGAATCTCGAATTCCGCAACATGGGCAAATACGAGACGGCCGAAGTCGGCGTCGTGAAAAAAGCGGGGGCCAAAGCGAGCCGGTCTACGCAACAGGAGGCGTTGGCCAACCGCATCGAGCAGGCGGGTAATCTGATGTTCGCCAATGGCTTCGATCGTTCGGAGGGCGAGGAGGGCGACCCGTCGACGCTGACGGTTCCCTACCAAGAGACGGTCAAGAAAACGTCTACTCCGCACCTTTCGGTCAAGCAGGTTCAGCTCTATTTCAAGATCGATCGTCCGGAGGTCATCGCGGCTTGCAGCGGGGTATTTACGGGCGTTTCCGAATCGCTCAATCTTTCGACGGGGCGTTGCTCGACGACTTCGGCCAGTGTCGACTTCGACGCAACGAAACCGCAGAAAGGTCAGTCGTACAATTTCGTCGCCGGATTTTCGGTGCTCGACCTGTTGATGCCCGAGGCTGGAGCCAGCGGCATCCACGTCGTCTATCTGAAATTGACCAAAGCGGACGGGACTTCGGTGAATGTTTCGATCGACGTTACCGGCACGATGGAGGAGATCATCGAAGCGGGCGGCGGTGTCATTCCGATCGACATCCCGTTGGAAGTGGAACTCAAAGTGATGGAAGACGGTACGTTGAAGTCCGACGTTCGTCCGTGGACGGGCGGCACCGGTTCGGGTACGGTCGTGGGAACCAAGAATCAGCAATGAACAGACAGATAATTATGGAATTGAAAAACGGAACTTCGATTATGAAATCGGTGATCGCACTCATCGCCGTAGGTTGCTTGTGCGCGGGTTGCTCCACGCGGGAGGATTTGGACGCACGCGGCGTGATTCGATTGGGCGTGCAGAACGCCACCCGTGCCTCCATCGACAATGTGAGCGACTTGGCGCAGTACGCCGGCGACAAAGTGGGCATTTTCGGCATGGAGACCGACAGCCAAACTCCGGCTGCCGGCGTGTGGAACGGGTCGTTGCTCATGGACAACGTGAAGACGTCGGGTATCGACGCCGACGGTACGATCCATTGGGCGGGTACCTATTATTATCCGATGGAGCCCGAACACTTCGTCAAGTTTTGCGCCTATCATCCGTATGCCGCCAGCGGTACTTCGGGGGACAACTTTGTAGCGATGCCGACGGCCGGACAGGCACCCGTGCTGCATTTCGTCTTGGGTGGACAGGAAGATGTGATGTATGCCGGGCCGGTCGTGGGCAGTTGCAATGTGAAGCCCGACAAACTGACGTTCAAGCACGTGCTTACGCAGTTGACGTTCGAGTTGGAGGATCCGGACGGCGAGTTCACCGGTGCGACGTTGGAGGGCATCACCTTCCAAGAGGTCAACACGCGCAGTTCGATGGACATCGAAACGGGCCGGTTGGGCGCATGGAGCGAACCGAAATCGTTCGATTTTTAGTTAATTCGGTCCGATTGCTCAGCCCGCATGAATACGCTTACTTTTTATTGCTCTATAACTAATTGTTAATCAATTAGTTATAGAGCCGTAGGGGGGGGGTAATTTTTTATTGAAAAAAACGTTCGTCGAAGAAAAATAAATTATTATCTTTGTAACCAGAAAATGAACGATTTATCATCACCGGAGGAACACTTTTAGCCCATTTTTTGCAATCGAAAAACCAGGACGCTTGTCCATTCAGTCCGATAGTTCGATGATAAATTGCGACGAGAATAATGGTTATTGCCTATTTGAGGGTCAGCACCGGTAAACAAACGCTGGCCAATCAACAAAACGAGATTTCGAAATTCACCGACAGCCGGAACATGCGCGTCGACCGTTGGGTTACGGAGGTCGTGAGCGGCAGAAAATCGGGGCGCGAACGCAAACTCGGATCGCTCGTGCGACGCATGAAAAAGGGCGATACGCTGATCGTTACAGAGTTGTCCCGTCTCAGCCGCACGCTCACGGACATCATGGCCATCGTCGGCGAACTGCTCAAAAAAGAGGTGCGGCTTTACAGCACCAAAGACCGCTATTCGTTCGACGACACCATCAACAGCAAGGTACTCTGTTTCGCCTTCGGGCTGGTCGCGGAGATCGAACGCAACCTCATCTCGATGCGGACACGCGAGGCGCTGGCCCTCCGGCGCGAGCAGGGCATCGTGCTCGGCCGACGCAAGGGAAGCTACACCAAACTGCAACAACTGATCGACGATCGGGTGAAGATCGTCCGGATGATGAACTGCGGGAAGAGCATTGCGGCAATCTGTCGCGAATACGACGTGGCGCGAAACACCTTCGACCGATTCCGCAAACAGTACACCTATGTAATCACGCACGGCGAACGGCAACGCTATCGGGTGAACGGAGCCAGAGGGAAGGAATGAACGGGGCCCTTTTGCGTTTCGCGCCATTTTTCCTATTTTTACGAAAAATTCGCTGCGGGTCGGGGCCGTACGAGCCCGACGCATCCGCCAAAGAGCATCGCCATGCAGATTCGAAACGTCCAGTTCAAAGGCTCCTCGGAGCGAATCGCGCAAGTACCGAAAGATGCGCTGCCCGACATCGCGTTCATCGGCCGGAGCAACGTGGGCAAATCGTCGCTCATCAACCTGCTGACCGGCCGCAACGGGCTAGCCAAGGTCTCGGGTACGCCGGGCAAGACGCGGCTAATCAATCATTTCAAGGTCGACGACCGATGGTATTTGGTCGACCTGCCCGGGTACGGCTATGCCCGCACCTCGAAAACGACGCGCGACGATTTCGCGAAGATCATCACGGATTACGTTCTCCGATGCGAACGGCTTCACTTTCTGTTCGTTCTGGTAGACATCCGGCTCGAACCGCAGCGCATCGACCTGCGGTTCATCGAGCTGCTCGGCGAAAACGGCATCCCGTTCGGCATCGTCTTCACGAAGGCCGACAAGCTCTCGAAAACCCAAGCCGAACGCAGCGTCGCCCGCTTCAGCGAAGCGCTCCGCGAACAGTGGGAAGAGCTGCCGCCGATGTTCGTCAGCTCCTCGGAAAAGCGCATCGGTCAGCAGGATATACTCGATTTCATCGGGACGTGCCTCGGAAACGGTTGACCGAATGTTGAAAAAATACGGCCACATCGCCTCTTTTTTCGACGCATTGTCCTATCTTTGCGCCATCCTTTAATCCCGTAAATCTATGGCCATCCACAAAATCAAGATTTTCTCCGGTCGCGGCTCCGAATACCTCGCCACCAAGATCGCCGCGAGCTTCGGAACCCAACTCGGTCAGGCGGAAGTCCTGCAATTCAGCGACGGAGAGTTCCAGCCCTGCTTCAACGAATCCATCCGCGGCTGCACGGTGTTCATCATCCAGTCGACGTTCCCGCCCACGGACAATTTGATGGAACTGCTGATGATGATCGACGCCGCCCGTCGCGCATCGGCCTACAAGGTCGTGGCCGTGATGCCCTACTTCGGATGGGCCCGCCAAGACCGCAAAGACCGCCCGCGGGTGCCGATCGGCGCCAAGCTGGTCGCCAATCTGTTGATGGCCGCCGGCGTCGACCGCATCATGACGATGGATCTGCATGCCGATCAGATACAGGGATTTTTCGACGTGCCGGTCGATGCACTCTATGCCAGCGGCATCTTCGTGCCCTACATCCGGAGCCTCGACATTCAGGATCTCTCCATCGCCGCCCCCGACATGGGCGGCGCGAAACGGGCCAACACCTATGCGAAACTGCTCGGCACGCCCATCATCATCTCGCATAAGGAGCGGGCCAAACCGAACGTCGTCGGCAAGATGACGGCCATCGGCGAGGTCGAAGGCCGCAACGTGTTGATCGTCGACGACATGATCGACACGGCGGGCACCATCTGCATGGCAGCCGATATGTTGATGTCGCGCGGAGCCAAGAGCGTGCGGGCCGCCATTACGCACCCCGTACTTTCGGGGCCGGCCTACGACCGCATCAATGCCAGTGCGCTGGAAGAGGTGATCGTAACGGACACGATTCCGCTGAAAGAGGATCACGATCTGCACAAATTCACGGTTTTGTCGGTTGCGGACATCTTCGCCGACGTTATCGAGCGCGTCCACAACTACAAGGAGATTTCTTCGATCTTTTTCAAATAGAACGTGAAGGGCGGCTCTTTTCTATTCCGCCTTTCTTTAATTCAAACAAATTCCCCTGCCGCATCAGTTGCCGCAGGGGAATCTTTTACCTATTCATTTACCTATTCGCCGGTCGGTTCGGCTGCAGGTTTGTTACTCCGACGATGGCGGCGGCCTCCGCGATGACGCCGCTTCCGGTCGCGCGTCCCCCGATTGCCTTCGCCTCGTCCCGAAGCATGTTCGTTATCCAATGGCTGCGTCGATTCCGCCGGACTTTCCGCCGTGTTTCGCTGCATCTCCGTCTGACGGTCGGATGCGGCGGCTGCCGGAGCATCGCTCCCCTGCCGACTGCGGCCGTTCCGACGATTCCGCCCGCCACGACCCCGCCGTCCATCGCCGGAGCCTGCACCGCCGCGACCGCGCCGCCCGCCGCGTCCCCGATTTTCGGCCGGTGCATATTTCGGGCCCTCGCCCACAGCCGCAGGGAGATCGGCCTTGCGGATGTCCCGTTCGATGAACTTCTCGATTTGGTGGAACCGGCCCTGATCCTCCTCGCTGACGAAGGTGATGGCGCTACCGGTCGCATCGACACGGGCCGTACGGCCGATCCGGTGGATATAATCTTCGGGGTCGCGCGGCACATCGTAGTTGATGACCAAGCCAATGTCCTCGATGTCGATACCACGGGCCACGATGTCGGTGGCGACCAAAATATCGACCTTGTTGTTCTTGAATGCGAGCATCACCTCCTCGCGCTGCGCCTGTTCCAAATCGGAGTGCATCGCCGCGACATTGAGTTTCATCCGTTTGAGCGTGTGGGCCAGCTCCTTGACCTTGAGTTTCGAAGAGGAAAAGATGATGGTTTTCGATCCGCTCGGCTCGGCGAACAATTCGCGGATGATGCCCAATTTCTGACTTTCGTAACAGATGTAGGCCGACTGGTCGATGGATTCGTTCGGTTTCGATATGGCGATATTGACCTCGGCCGGATTGCGCAGAATCGTCTTGGCCAGCGTGCGGATTTTCGGCGGCAGCGTCGCCGAGAACAGAATGGTCTGCCGCTCTTTGGGCATGAAGGAGACGATGCGCATGATGTCGTCGCTGAAGCCCATGTCCAGCATCCGGTCGGCTTCGTCGAGAATCAGATATTCGACATGCGAAAGGTCGATGCCGCTGTTTTGCAAGTGGGCGATCATGCGGCCCGGCGTGGCGATCACCACGTCGGAGCCCATCAGCATGCCCCGTTTCTGCACGTCCCAGCCCTTGCCGTCGCCGCCTCCATAGACCACCGTCGTAGAAACAGGAAGATAATACGAAAATCCCTGAAATTGTTGGTCGATCTGCTGTGCCAGCTCGCGCGTCGGCACGATGATGACCGATTTCACTACGTTGTCCTCATTCCCTTCGAGCAACAGCTTGTTCAACAACGGAAGCGTATAGGCGGCCGTCTTGCCCGTGCCGGTCTGCGCACAACCGATGATGTCGCGCCCTTCGAGGATGATAGGAATGGTCTGTTCCTGCACGGGCGTCATCTCCCGAAAATTCATATCATAGAGACCGTCGAGAATCTCCTCTTCCAAATCCAGTTCGTCGAATCGCATTTTTATTCAGTAAATATAAAACCAAAAGTATCCTTTGCGACGCTTCACGCCGCCCCGCCTAGCTTTTTCATTTCCGATTCAGGCCCCCCTTCCGGTCAATCGAGGGCCTCGCCGAAGAGCGTCGCCGCCGTGCAGCCCGTGATGCGGACACGGACATAATCGCCCACACCGTGCGTTCCGCGGTCGAATACCACCACTTTGTTCTGCGAGGTGCGCCCCGAGAGCTTGCCGGCATCGCGTTTGGACGTTCCCTCCACCAACACTTCGAATTCACGGCCCACATCGCGCCGGTAAGCGGCCAAGCCCAATTCGTTCTGCAAAGCGATGATTTCAGACAATCGCCGCGATTTGACCTCTTCGGGTACATCGTCGGGCAAGTGCCGCTGCGCGAACGTTCCCGGACGTTCGGAGTATTTGAACATGTAGGCGAAATCGCACCCCACTTCGCGCATCAACGACAAGGTGGCGGCATGTTCCTCCTCGGTTTCACCCGAAAATCCGGCAATCAGATCGGTCGTGATGCTGCAATCGGGCAAATAGCGGCGGATAGCGGCGATCCGATCGAGGTACCCATCCCGCGTATATTTGCGGTTCATGCGTTCGAGCATCGAAGTCGCTCCCGACTGGGCCGGCAGATGGATCGAACGGCAGATGTTGGGCATCGACGCCATCGTCTCCAACAGCCGGTCGCTCATATCCTTGGGATGCGACGTCGCGAACCGCACGCGCAACAAGGGCGAAACGGAGGCCACCCGACGCATCAACTCGGGGAAATCGACCTCGCCGGCCCGATAGGAGTTGACATTCTGCCCGAGCAGCGTAACCTCGCGATAACCGTTTTCGAACAGGCTGCGCACTTCGGCCAGAATGGTCTCCGCATCGCGGCTGCGTTCGCGTCCGCGGGTGTAGGGCACCACGCAATAGGAGCAAAAATTGTTGCAACCGCGCATGATAGAGACGAAAGCGCTCACTCCGTTCCGATCGAGACGTACGGGCGCGATCTCCGCATAGGTCTCCTCCGTCGAGAGGAGGACGTTCACCCCTTTGCCGCCCGATTCGGCTTCGCGCACTAAACGCGGCAAGTCGCGATAAGCATCGGGACCGGCCACGATGTCGACCCCCCACGGCCCCTCTACGAGTTTCTCTTTCAACCGTTCGGCCATGCAACCGATGACGCCGACCAACAGCGAGGGTTTGGCCCGCCGCAAGCGTTTCATCTCGGCCAACCGCCCCCAGATGCGCTGTTCGGCATTGTCGCGGATCGAACAGGTGTTGATTAAAATAATGTCGGCCTCTTCGATGCGGTCGGTGTAAAAATACCCCTCGGCCTGCATCACCGAGACGACGATTTCCGTGTCGCCGACGTTCATCTGGCAACCGTAGGTCTCGACGAAGAGTTTGCGGCCGTCGCCCTGCAAGGGCCGCAACGCATGCTTATCGAATTGCATCGGATAATTTTTCGCTATGGGAATGATTCGCTATTCCGCCTGAATCGTGTCCGTATCGGGCAGCGGCTTGAATCCCTCGCCGAAGGTATCGTAAGCGTCGGTTACCACGACGAACGCCTTCGGATCGATTTCGCGGATTTTGTGCTGCACTTGGCGCACCTCCTTGCGGCTCACGACCAAAAAAATCATGTCGCGGTCTTTGCCCGTGTACATGCCGCGCGACTTGATGTAGGTCGCACTGCGGTCGAGGTCGTGGAGGATGAACTGCTTCAAGCCGTCGATGTCGTCGCTGATGATGAACAACAGTTTGTCGTACGAGGCGCCGTCGAGCATGTAGGCGACGACCCGCGAGGTGATGTAGATGATAATCAACGAATAGAGCGTCAACAACCACCCTTCGCCCGACGACTGCTCCATACCCAAGCCGAAACCGATGACGACCAAACCGGCCAAAACGACGAAGCCGTCGGCCAAGAAAATGCCGGTGGAGAACTTGATGCCCGCGAATTTCTGAAGCAGCATCGCTACGATGTCCGTACCGCCCGTCGTCGCCTGCTGACGCACGACGAGCCCCATGCCGACACCGATGATGACAGCCCCCATCAGACAAGCGAGGAACAGATCGCCCGACAAGTCGAGCCGACCGCCCAACAACTGCGCAGGGTCGAGCGCCTCGACCGCCGCATCGTTCGGATAGACCAACTTCGTCAAAACGTTCATGTAACCCGGCGTGAACATCGCCGCGAGGACGGTGCGGGTACCGAACTGTCCGCCGAAAATCAACACGGCGATAATCATCAACGGAATATCGAACATGTAACCGAACGTACCGACCTGAATGGACGGAAAGACATTGTGCAGCACGACGCCCATGCCGTAAACACCGCCGGGCACGAACTTATAGGGGTTGATGAAGAGCACGAAACCCGTTCCCATCACGGCGCAACCCAGAAAAATGAGGAACCACGAGCGCCACCACGCCCACGATCCCATCGGTTCAAGCAAACTTTTCGTAATCATAGTGCAAAGGTAGGAATTTAATTCAAAATCCGAATAACCGATTTGCAGAATTATTCGAGCCCGCCGCAGCAGCGAGCCTATTCGATTTGCACGAAAAAAGGATCGGCACGACACCGACCCTTTCGTTTACTTTCTATTCCGACCGCCTTACTTCGCGGCCATACGGCAATACTTATCGTAGCGTCCCAACACGTCGTCCACATACGCCAGCGTGCGCCGGCCACCCGTAAAACGTCCGCATTCGACCACTTCGTTTCCATAATACTCCGGCTCGGACTCCAGCATCAAGTAACGCGCGACGACTTCCCACGAATCGGGATTCTCGCCATAGAAGCGAGCCAGCCGCCGAGCATCCTTCACATGTCCGACCCCGCCGTTGTACGAAGCCAACGCCATCGACATCCGGTCGCGCTCCGACACCTCGGCCGGCAGACGCAACGAACCCAAGATGCTCGTCAACAGTTTGTTCGCCAGCCAGACATTGGTTTCGGGCTCGGAGGCCCGCTCCGCCGGAACCGCGAACTGCCGCGCCACCGAAGGCATGATCTGCATCAAGCCCCGAGCGCCGCGATGCGAAACGAGATCGGAACGGAAACGCGATTCGTGATAGGCGATGGCCGACATCAGCCGCCAGTCGTTACCCTCCCGCTCGCTGATGTTGCGAATGATCGCATCGTAGGCGGAAATCACGTAATCGCCCTCGCGCAACAACGGATTGCAGTAAACCGTCGGATCGTTGTCGAGCGACACGACCGCAACGCCGTAACGGGCGTTGAAGCCGTAAAAAGTGGTCATGATGGTTAAGAACGCAAAGGTTAAAACCGTTTTTTTCAGCATAAAAATCTGTGTTGCGGGCAGCTTACACCGTGCAATACAGTACGCTAATCATAGAATCCCCACGAAATACCGATTTTGAACATGCCCGGATTCAGCGGATAATTCGCTGCGGAGAAATAGGCTCCTTCGCCGAACAGTCCTTTGTTCAGATGCTGATATTTGAGAAATATCCGCATTCGTTTCCACTTGGCCATGACGAACAGATCCACGTAGGGATAGCTCCCCACCTCGATCTCCCGCTGGTTGTAGAACGCCGACAAAGCCGGATTGAAACCGGGCGCATGATACTTCGTATGGTAGCGACCGTCCAAACCGATTTGCAGACGCAATACATTGCGCACCGCCCAGAACTCGTAGTAATACGAGAGGAAGGCGCTCAAAAGCGGAACGGGTACAACTTCTTGACTCGTACTCCATTGCAACAATGCCCTGTGATCCAAATGAAGTCCGCCCAAGCGGAAATCCTTGCGGGCATACACACTCGTGAGGCTTACGTTTCCGTCCGATTGGGCGATCCGGCTGTCGGCGTCGTAATAGATTTTGTTGTCGACGAATCCGAACCAAGCCCCCGCCTCGAAGGCGTAATCGGGCACTTCGAACTTGACCTCAAAACGAGTTTCATTCTCCTTACCGAGAGGAGCGGACCACACATAGTGGTTCGAGAATAGATTCTCCTGCCAATAGTTCGGCGAGCGGCGCTCCATCGTGAAGCTGCCTTCGAGAATCAGAGGGTGTCCGCGGAGCAGTCCCATCAACGACAGATGGCCGCCGATGGTGAGGTCTCCGCCTCGGTATCCCGACGGATAGAACTTGAGGTTCGCATCCCAGTCGAGATATTTCTTGATCTTCCCGCCTACGGCGCCGTAGGCGAAGTAGCTGGTTTCGGACACTTTGTCGTAACGGCCCGACAGGTATCCGGTGAGGTGGAACTGCGAATAGGTATGCAGATCGATGCCGATCCCCGCATCAATCGTGCCGACCACCCCGTTTCGATCCCACGGCTGCGCCTGCACGAAGAAGCGGTTCGAAATGACCCGCTCGTAGAGCGAATCGCGCGTCCGCGACGGATCGATGTACCAATCCTTATAGTATTCGTATTCGGCCGGCTCGAAGCTGCCGTCGGGATTGCGGTGGTCGCGTTCGTTGGTATAAGGAGCCCGAATATCGCTGTACACCTTGCTCCAAGAGTTGTATTCGAACGAATGGCCGATGTAGACCGCCGAAAGGCCGGCCATCGAGAAATCCGATTCGGTCATCCGCTGCAACGGGATGCCGTAAGACTGCGTAACGAAAAACGCATTGTTGCGATAGGTGTTCTGCGCTTTGGCATCGGCTAATTTCGTCGGCACGCCCGACGGCATCTCGAAGGTCGTATCGGCGATGGCCCATGCTCCGACCACGCCGCCGTTCTCCTGCTTCTCGATGTGATTGTTGAAAAAGCCCGCATGCACGGCATAGCGTTTTCCCGTATGGCTGACAGCGACCGACAGGTTGTGGTTCTTCGTACGCGACCACAGATACTGGCCGCGCGTGCCGCGGGATTTATAATCGACGTTGAAACCGGTCGTCGGCGAGACGTTCTGTGCGTGCATGATATTGAAATTCTCCTCGCGGAACCGTTTCTGGCCGGATTCGATGTAGGTCAACCGCAGCAGCGGCCGTTTGGCGTTGTAAAACGGCACGTTCTCCATCGTGTAGATATAGGCGTAATAGGGGCTTGCGAACTCGAAATCGAAATCCTGCGGACGCCGGAAATAATTGAGCGGCAGCGATGCCTGCCCCAAACCGCCTTGCGCGATGTCGCCCACCCCCTCGCGATAGAACGGGTAGTCGATCCGCCAGTCGGTCAGCGTCGTATCGAGCGGCTGAATCTCCACACGATTATACCCGCGGCGAAGATTCCATTGGAAGTTGTTCAAGGCCCGAATCGAATCGCTGAAAAAATAGGATTCGAGCGGTTTGCGGATCCGTTTTTCCTCTTTGGTCGTATCTTGCGGATTCTGCTGCCCGTCCTCCTCTTCGTCGGTCTGTTCGTAGGGATTGGAGCCGTAGAGTTCGTTGCCCCGCCCCTGCTGCTGCGCCCGCATGATGTCGCGAGCGTTGAACCGTTGTGCGCAGACCGTCGCCGGCAGCGCCAACGACAGCGCCCCGAGCCAGACGATCAGTTTCAAACGACGGTTCATGCAACGATTCGGTTTATTTACCCTTCTTGCGGACAAAAAGCCAACGAACGGTCGAAATCACGATATACGCAACGATAATGACCGGAATCGAACAGGCCCTCAACACGGCGATCCACCCGATGCAGAAAGCCAAAAACGAGTAGCGCAGTTCGTTTTCTTTCCATCCGAATCCGCTGAACTTCAACGAGAACATCCGGATCGGCGAAATCATCAGCAACGACACGACCACCGCCAGCACCAACACCCCCTCGCGCGGCACGATCCATCCGCGCAATTCGGTCAGCATCGCGATGGAGGTGCAGAGCAAGGTCGCGGCGGGCGTCGGCAGCCCGCAGAACTCGGTATGTTGCGTGTCGTCGACGTTGAACTTGGCCAGACGCAGCGCAGCGAAAGCGCTGAAAACGAAGACAATCAACCCTGCCTTATCCCCCACCCATCCGGTTGCGGGCATCCGTATGTAAAGCGCATAGAGCACGGCCGCAGGAGCGAAACCGAACGAAATATCGTCGGCCAACGAATCCAGCTGCACGCCGATCGCCGAATCCGACTTCAGCAGCCGCGCCACGAATCCGTCGAAGAAGTCGAAAACGGCCGCCGCCAGAATCCAGCAGAAAGCCCCTGTCAGATTGCCGAGCATCCATGCCGAGCGCACAGCCATTGCCCCGCACAACAGATTCATCAGCGTCAGCAGATTGGGTATGGTAAACAACCTTATTTTCATGGTTCGGGACAAATTAATCACGGAACAGGCGGCAAAGTTACGAAAAATTTTTAACTTTGTCGAATCAACATATCTCTTACAACCTCTATGGCAAACTCCACCTATTGCATCATCATGGCCGGCGGCATCGGCTCCCGATTCTGGCCCCAAAGCCGCCAAAACCGGCCCAAGCAATTTCTCGATATTCTCGGAACCGGAAAATCGTTCATCCGCCAGACCTACGAACGATTTTCTAAAATTGTTCCGCCGGAAAACTTCATGGTGGTAACCAACCACAAGTATCGTTCGCTCGTACTGGAACATCTGCCCGAGCTGAACGAACGGCAGGTGCTGTGCGAACCGGTCGGACGCAACACAGCCCCCTGCATCGCCTATGCCGCCTACATGCTGGCGGCGAAAGACCCCGATGCGAAGATGATCGTTACGCCGTCCGACCACCTGATTCTCAACGAAGAGGACTTCCGCAGCATCATCGGCGAGTGTCTCGACTTTGCCGAGGCGCACGATGCGTTGATGACCGTCGGCATCAAGCCGACACGCCCCGACACGGGCTACGGCTATATCCAAGTGTCGGACACAAAGCCCATCAGCAAAGTGAAATGCTTCACCGAGAAACCCGACCTCGAACTGGCCCAGACCTTCCTGCAATGCGGCGAGTTCTTCTGGAATTCGGGCATCTTCGTCTGGAAAATCCGGTCGATCATCGAGGCGTTCGCCCACTATCTGCCCGAACATCATGCGCTTTTCAGCGCCGTGCAAAAAGCGGCCGGCACCGACGCGGAACAACAGGCGGTCGAAATCGCCTTCGCCGAGTGCCGCGCCATCTCCATCGACTTCGGCATCATGGAGAAGGCCGACAACGTATATGTCCGTTGCGGGGAGTTCGGCTGGAGCGACGTCGGGACGTGGGGGTCGGTCTACCAGCATTCGCGCAAAGACCGCTATGCCAATGCGATTCCGTCGGAGGGGTGCTTCCTCTATGACACGCGCAGCAGCATCGTTTCGCTCCCGAAGAACAAAATCGCGGTCATCAGCGGATTGAAAGAGTACATCGTGGTCGACACGGACGACGTGTTGATGATTTGCCCCCGCTCCGACGAACAGAACATCAAAAAGTTCATCGACGAGGTGAAATTCCACAACGGCGAAGAGCACATCTGATGGAAAACCGACTTTACGACCTTTACTGCGAACATCCGCAGGTTTCGACCGACACGCGCCGCATCGAACCCGGGTCGATTTTTTTCGCATTGCACGGAGCCACGTTCGACGGCAACCGGTTCGCAGCCGACGCGCTCGACAAAGGGGCCGTTTGCGCCGTAGTGGACGATCCGGCAATCGCCGCCACCGACCCACGCATGTTCTTGGTGGAAAACACCTTGGAGGCCTTGCAGGATTTGGCCCACGAGCATCGGCGTGCCTTGGGCATCCCCATTTTGGCCATAGCGGGCAGCAACGGCAAAACGACGACCAAAGAGCTCGTCAGCCGTGTGCTGGCCGAACGTTATACGGTCTACGCCACCCGCGGCAACCTCAACAACCATATCGGCGTGCCGCTCACCCTGCTCTCGATGACCTCCGACATCCAAATCGGCATCGTCGAGATGGGTGCCAGTGCCTGCGGCGAAATCGCGCGATTAGCATCCATCGCCGAACCCGACTACGGTTTGCTCACCAACATCGGGCATTGCCATTTAGCGGGTTTCGGCGGGCCCGAAGGAGTGCGACGCGGCAAAGGAGAGCTTTACGATTTTCTCGACGATTCGGGCGGTTGGGCATTCGTCCGCGCCGAAGACCCGATTCTGAATGAAATGATTGCCGAACATCCGCGGCTTCATGCAGAACGTTATGCCACGTCGATCGCCGACGGATTCGAGAGCCGGTTGGAGGGCGATTACAATCGGTTCAACATCGCCGCTGCCATTGTGATCGGACGCCGGTTCGGCGTTCCGGACGAAAACATCCGGCGGGCCATTGCCGATTACCTGCCCGAAAACCACCGTTCGCAGCGTCTCGAAACGCAGCGAAACACGTTGATTGTCGATTGTTACAACGCCAATCCATCGAGTATGCGGGCTTCGATCGAGCATTTTTTAAGCCGTCCGTTGGCTCCTCGCGCACGGCGCGTCTTGATTTTGGGCGACATGCTCGAGTTGGGCGAATGGTCTTTGCAAGAGCATGCCGACATCATCCGGCTGGCGACCCGGCAGGAGGACGTGCAGGTGCTTTTAGTCGGGCCGGAGTACGCACAGGCATACGCTTCGCTCGCAGGGGCTACTTCGCAGGACGCGCCTCAACACCCGAAAATGGAACAACCGGAACGGATTTCGCTTTATCCTTCGCGAGCGGAACTCGCAGCTGCACTCAAGGCCTCTCCCCTATCGAATGCGCTCATCTTAATAAAAGGTTCGCACAGCATCGGGCTCGAGCAGGTGATAGTGGATTTGTAAACGCGGAATCATCCGCACAAAGAGAGGTGTCTGCGCATAGCGCAGACACCTCTCTTTGTGGAGAATACGAGATTCGAACTCGTGACCTCTTGCATGCCATGCAAGCGCTCTAACCAGCTGAGCTAATCCCCCGTCGGCGTACAAAAATAAAACGAATTTTTCATTCCGACAAGAACTTAACCGAAAAATCGCTAAATTTGTCCGAAAAATCCATCTATCATGACACTCAACGAATATCAACAACACGCATTGGAAACGGCCATCTATCCCGAAAACCGCCGCATCATCTATCCCACGCTCGGTCTGACGGGCGAGGCGGGCGAAGTGGCCGACAAAGTGAAAAAGGTCATCCGCGACGGCCACGAAGAATTTACGGAGGAGAAACGCCGCGAAATCGTCAAGGAAATCGGCGATGTATTGTGGTACTGCGCGACGCTCTCCCACGACCTCGGCTACAAACTGGACGAGGTGGCGCAGATGAATGTCGACAAACTGCATTCGCGCATGGAACGGCACCGCATCTCCGGCAACGGCGACAACCGATAAGAGCCGTTCCACCGCCGGCTCGTTGGAAGTTCGCTCCGGCGAGCCGTCCGGTCATTACCTAAAAAACGGACAGCCGACGAGCGCCGAATAAAACGCCTTCCACCAAAACAAACCGAACAAACCCTCGATTATGGAACAAAAAAACAATATCTCGCTGCCCGAAAATGCCTATCGGGAACTCAAGCCGGGCGAAACCTACACCCCGCTGATGCCTGCTTCGACCTCGCCCCGCGAAGTAACCCCCTATTCGGTCATCATGGGCGTTGCGATGGCTATTCTCTTTTCGGCGGCCGCGGCCTTTCTCGGGCTGAAGGTCGGACAAGTCTTCGAAGCGGCGATTCCCATCGCCATCATCGCGGTCGGCATGGGCAATGTATTGGGCAAAAAGAACATGCTCGGGCAGAACGTCATCATTCAGTCGATCGGCGCCTCGTCGGGCGTTATCGTTGCCGGCGCCATCTTCACCCTGCCGGCCCTCTATATCCTCGGACTGGACGCCGCCTTCTGGCAGGTATTCCTTTCGTCGCTGTTCGGCGGATTATTAGGCATCCTGCTGCTGATCCCGTTCCGCAAATACTTCGTCAAGGAGATGCACGGCAAATACCCCTTCCCCGAAGCCACGGCCACGACCGAAGTGCTCGTATCGGGCGAAAAAGGGGGCAACCAAGCCAAACTGCTGGCCATATCGGGTCTCGTGGGCGGACTGTACGACTTCGCGGTCGGCACCTTCGGGCTGTGGACGGAATCGGTTTCGACCCGCATCTGCGCATGGGGCTCGATGGTCGCCGATAAATTCAAAGTGGTATTCGGATTGAACACCTCGGCCGCCGTGCTCGGCTTGGGGTATATCATCGGACTGAAATACGCGATGATTATCACCGCCGGTTCGTGTTTGGTGTGGTTCCTCATCGTGCCGTTGGTCGGCTCGCTTGCCGAAAGCATCGACGCGGCTTCGCTGGCCTCGCTGTTAGGCATCACGCGCCCCGACCTGCTGGCTGACCCGCAGGCACTGTTTACGCCCGAAAATCTGTTCGCTTACATCGGTAAACCCATCGGCATCGGCGGCATCGCTATGGCCGGTATCATCGGCATCGTCCGTCAATCGAAAATCATCCGGCAGGCCATCGGGCTCGCCGTTTCGGAGTTCGGCGGAAAGGGCGGCAGCCAGACCGCCGCATCCGTCGAACGCACCCAGCGCGACCTGCCGATGCGGCGCATCCTGTCGTTTCTGATCGCCACGCTCGTCTGCGTGTTCGTCTTCTTCCACTTCGGGCTGCTCGACGGTTGGGTACAATCGATTACGGCCTTGCTGATTGTCTTTGTCATCGCGTTCCTCTTCACCACCGTAGCGGCCAATGCCATTGCAATCGTCGGAACCAACCCCGTTTCGGGCATGACGTTGATGACCTTGATTCTGGCCTCGCTCATCCTCGCAAGCGTCGGGCTGAGCGGCACGACCGGCATGACGGCCGCGCTGGTAATCGGCGGCGTGGTCTGCACGGCCCTCTCGATGGCGGGCGGATTCATCACCGACCTGAAAATCGGCTACTGGCTCGGCACGACGCCCCGCAAGCAGGAGACCTGGAAATTCCTCGGCACATTCGTTGCTGCGGCGACCGTCGCTGGCGTCATGATTATCTTGAACAAATCGTATGGGTTCGTCGGCGAAGGGGCGTTGGTCGCTCCGCAGGCCAACGCGATGGCGGCCGTCATCCAACCGTTGATGACCGGCGGGCAAACGCCGTGGATGCTCTACTTCTGCGGTGCGGCCTTGGCGCTGGTGCTGACCTCGATCGGCGTTCCGGCCCTCGCTTTCGCCTTGGGTATGTTCATCCCGATGGAGTTGAACGCTCCGCTCGTCGTGGGCGGTCTGATTGCATGGTTCGTTTCGAACCGTTCGCAGGACAAGGCGCTGAACAAAGCCCGCTTCGACCGCGGTACGTTGATTGCATCGGGCTTCATCGCCGGCGGCGCGTTGATGGGTGTCGTGAGCGCACTGCTCAAATTCTTGGAGGTAGATTGGTATCTTTCCGATTGGGCATCGTCAAACGCCGCCGAATGGACCGGTCTGGCCATGTACATCGCGCTGGCCGTCTACATGATTTGGCACACGATGCGGGCGAAAAAAGAGGCATAGCATGAAAAAAACGCTCGGTTATCTGATGCTGGCTGCCAGCATGCTGTTGATCGTATCGGGTATCGGCAGTTTGGCGTATATCTATCTTTTTGCCGATGCTCCGACCAGCGGCATCCTCCAATTTCTGGCTTGGATAAATTCGGCCAACGGATTGTTAGGATTGGTGAACTGGCACAACTATTATCATAAAAAAGCATGACGCCATGGAACTGAAAGAACGATTTCTGAAATACGTCTCCTACGACACGCAATCGTCGGAGGAGAGCACGACTTTTCCTTCGACCGAAAAACAAAAAGTGTTGCTCGCCGCGCTGCGCGACGAGATGCAGATGCTCGGCATGACCGAGGTCTCGATGGATCAATACGGCTATGTCATGGGCACCATCCCCGCTTCGAAAGGGCTGGAGCAGGCGCCGGTCATCGGCTTCATCGCGCACGTCGACACTTCGCCCGACATGAGCGGCGCGGAGGTCAAGCCCCGCATCATCGAGGAGTACGACGGCAGCGACATCGTGCTGAACGGCCAGCTCACGATGCGCGTCGCGGAGTTTCCCGAACTCGCCTTTTTCAAGGGCCATACACTCATCCATACCGACGGTACGACGCTGTTGGGGGCCGATGACAAGGCCGGTGTAGCCGAAATCATGACCGCGGCGGAATATCTGCTGACCCATCCCGAGGTGCGGCACGGCAAAATCCGCATCGGATTCACGCCCGACGAGGAGATCGGCCGCGGCGTCGATTTCTTCGACGTCAAGGCGTTCGGCGCCGACTTCGCCTACACGGTCGACGGCGGCATGGAGGGCGAATTGGAGTACGAAAACTTCAACGCTGCCAGCGCCAAAATCGAGATTCAAGGACGCAACGTCCACCCGGGCTATGCCAAAAACAAGATGATTAACGCCATCGAGGTGGCCTGCGACCTGCAGCGTCTGCTTCCCGAGGCGGAACGTCCGGAACACACCGAGGGTTACGAAGGCTTCTATCACTGCGTCGGGCTGAACGGCACGGTCGAGCAGGCGACGGTCAGCTACATCATCCGCGACCACGACGCCGACCGGTTCGAGGCACGCAAGGTCTTTCTGTGGTCGTGCGTCGATCTGCTCAAAAAGAAGTACGGCGACGGGGTGCTGAATCTGATTCTGAAAGACCAGTATTTCAACATGCGCAAGATGGTCGAACCCCATCCGCAGGTAATCGACAAGGCGCTGCAAGCCATGAAGATGGCCGGTGTAAAACCGCTCGTACGGCCGATTCGAGGCGGCACGGACGGCGCACGGCTTTCGTTCATGGGACTGCCCTGCCCCAACCTCTTCACGGGAGGCATGAACTTCCACGGCAAATTCGAATACTGCTCGCTGACGACCATGCGCAAGGCGCAACAGGTCATTCTGAACCTTGCAACGCTTTGGAGCGAATAACGCACGTATGGACAACTTCGGATTTCTCAAAGTCGCGGCAGCCATTCCGCACGTAAGCGTCGCCGACTGCACGGCCAACGCCGAACGCATCATCGCGCTGGCGGAGCAAGCCGCCCAACGCGGGGTCGAAATCGTGGTCTATCCCGAGTTGGCCGTTACGGCCTACACCTGCGGCGACCTGTTCCTGCAATCCGCGCTGCTCGATGCCGCCGACCACGCGTTGTCGGAGATCGTCAAGGCCTCGCGCAAGCTGCCGCTGACACTCATCGTCGGCATGCCGCTGCGCCACGGCTCGTCCCTCTACAACTGCGCGGCCGTCATCGCACAAGGCCGTGTGCTGGGCGTCGTCCCCAAAACCTACATTCCGAATTACGCCGAATTTTACGAAGCCCGTTGGTTCGCATCGGGCGCGGGCATCGAGGACGAGACCATTCGGGTAGCCGGCCAAGAGGCCGATTTCGGTGCGGGGCTGACCTTCGAAGTCAACGGAGTGGAATTCGGAGTAGAAATCTGCGAAGACCTCTGGACGACCGTTCCGCCCTCGTCGCATCTGGCGCAAAACGGAGCCAAAGTCATCTTCAACCTCTCGGCCTCGCCCGAAAGCGCAGGGAAATACGACTATCTGCGGCAGTTGGTGGCTCAGCAATCGTCGCGCACACTCACAGCCTACGTCTATTGTTCGGCGGGATTCGGCGAATCGTCGACCGACCTCGTATTCGCCGGTAACGCGCTGATCGCCGAAAACGGCATCATCCTGCGCGAAGCGGAGCGTTTCTCGTTGGAGGAACGGCTGACCGTCGCGGATGTGGACATCGAACGGTTGGAGTTCGAACGACGTCGCAACACCTCGTTCCGCATGAACGAATCCACGACCGAAAACACGGTCATCGAGATGGAGGTGCCCGAGGGGTTGCGGGCTGCGGCCCTCGACCGCGACATCGACCCGCTGCCGTTCGTGCCGCACGACGAGAAGCGCCGCAACGAACGGTGCGAAGAGCTGTTTCATATACAGGCGCACGGATTGGCCCGCCGCTTGGAGCACACGCATAGCACGAAAGCGGTCATCGGCATCTCGGGCGGGCTGGATTCGACGCTGGCTCTGTTGGTCGCCGTGCGCACGTTCGATCTGCTGCAACTCGACCGCAAAGGGATCATCGGCATCACCATGCCGGGGTTCGGCACCACGGGACGCACCTATCACAATGCACTGGAGCTGATGCACGGTTTGGGGGTTACGGTACGCGAGATTCCCATCGGCAAAGCCTGCGAACAACATTTTTCCGACATCGGACTGGATGCTTCCGACCGTTCGGCGGCCTACGAAAACGCACAGGCCCGCGAACGCACGCAGATACTGATGGACACGGCCAACATGGAAGGCGGATTGGTCGTCGGCACCGGCGATTTGAGCGAGTTGGCACTCGGCTGGGCGACCTACAATGGCGATCAGATGTCGATGTACGGCGTCAACGCATCGGTTCCCAAAACGCTCGTCCGCCATTTGGTGAAGTGGGCGGCCGACACGGAGCCGGACGCTGCGACCCGCGCGACGCTGCTGGACATCATCGACACGCCGGTCAGTCCGGAGCTGCTGCCGGCCGATGCGGACGGGAAAATCGCCCAAAAGACCGAAGATTTGGTCGGCCCGTACGAATTGCACGACTTTTTCCTTTATAACTTCGTGCGGGCGGGTTATCGTCCGGCCAAAATCCTGCTGTTGGCCGAACAGGCTTTCCGCGGCAGCTACGATCGGGCGACCATCCGCAAATGGCTGACGGTCTTTCTCCGGCGGTTCTTCGCCCAACAGTTCAAACGTTCGGCGATGCCCGACGGCCCGAAGGTCGGTTCGGTAGCGCTTTCGCCACGCGGCGACTGGCGGATGCCCTCGGATGCGATGGCGACGATTTGGCTCGACGATTTGGAAAAGTGATTGCTTTCTGAAGCGGACGGACTACGGTTATTTCACTGCAGACTTTCCTCCGTGGCGAAAAGAGAGTGCATATAACGGATTACAAAAACAAGACAGCTAACGTCGCGACGACGAACCCGCCGCAGAAGCCGGCGAAGATTTGAGCGCCGTTGTGGCACCCCAAGTAGAGGCGAGCGGAAGCCAAGGCCCCCGAAGCGAGCACGATGACGGACAACGGCAGGAGCATGTTCCCGACGCCGATGAAGTTCATCGTAACGAACATGGCTGTCAAAGCGCCCATACCCGTCAGATGCAGGCTGATTTTCCACCACAACGAGACGAAGAGCGCCATCAACTCGCAACAGGCGGCCGCCACCATGAACTTGCGGATGAAGACGGCCGAACCGATTCGGCTCAAGGTCAACGCGCACAAAAGATAACACACCGCACCGATCAACAATGGCAAAGTCCGTTCGTTACGGTTGTCGATGCGGAAATCGGAAAGACGTCCGAGCGCCCGCAAAATACAGAGCGCAAGCACGGGAATCAACATCGTGTAGAGGATGACCACGCCCCACAGATAAAGCCGCACAGTCCACGAGTAACCGGCGAAAACCGTACAGGTCAACAGGAGCGTAATCAGGTAAAGCGGCTGCAAAAAGGGGTGCAGCGCCCACGAAAGGCCGTTCGCCCATCGCGTGTAATTCATCGTCGTCTTCATTTTTTATCGGTCGGTCGGGTCGTCAGTCGAACCGGCAGCAAAGCGGTCGTTCGGTCGGATTATCATTCGGCAAAGCGGAAAGGGGTACGGTCAGCAAGATTGTACTCAATGAAAAACTGCGAGGCATGAGCTGACCACTTCGTCTCTTCGCCGCATCAAATCTGTTTCCGCAGACGCGCGACCGGAATACCCAACATCTCGCGATACTTCGCTACCGTACGTCGGGCGATGCGGTATCCCTTGGCGTTGAGAATGTCCATCAACGTCTCGTCCGTCAACGGATGGCGCTTCTCCTCCTCGTCGATGCACTGCTGAAGGATATTCTTGATTTCGTAGCTCGACACCTCCTCGCCGCTCTCGGTCTGCATCGCCTCCGAAAAGAGCGATTTCAACAGGATGATGCCGAACTGCGTCTGCACGTATTTGCTGTTCACCACGCGCGAAATGGTCGAAACGTCCAACCCCGTACGGTCGGCGATGTCTTTGAGAATCATCGGGCGGAGTTTCGACTGGTCGCCGTCCTTGAAATACTCGGTCTGGTAATCCAGAATGGTCTGCATCGTCCGCATCAACGTGTCGTGCCGCTGCTTGATGGCCGAAATGAACCACTTCGCCGAGTCGATTTTGTTCTTGACGAACTGCAACGCCTCCTTGTCCCGCTCCTTCACGGTTCCGTCGGACGAAACCATGTCGCGGATCATCTCCATATACCGGTGATTGATGCGCACTTCGGGCACATTGTAGGAGTTCAGCGACAACGAAAAACGGCCGTCCTGATAATCCAATAGAAAATCGGGAATGATGTAAGGCGTCGTGTCGGTTCCGCCCTCGGCGTAGAGGTTGCCGGGCTTGGGCGACAAGCGTCGGATTTCGGCGATCGCTTCACGGAAATCCTCCTCGGAGACCTGCAAGCGCGACATCAGTTTTTCGTAATGCTTCTTGACGAACTCGTCGAAATAAGAGGCCAGTATCTTGCGGGCTAACCGGCGGGCACGGGTGTTGAGCTTTTTCTGCGCCATCTGCAACAGGAGGCACTCCTGCAAGTTGCGAGCTCCGACGCCGGCCGGTTCCAGTTCGTGGATGATGTCCAGCAGGCGTTCCAGTTCATCCGCCGTGGTCTCGATGCCCACCGTGAAAGCGATGTCGTCGGCCACCGACTCCAAGTCGCGACGCAGATAGCCGTCCTCGTCAATGCTGCCCACCAAATAGACCGCCAACTTCCGATCGCGCTCCGACAAGTTGCGGTAGCCCAACTGCTCGATCAGATACTCATGCAGCGAACGGCCCTCGGTCAGATAGACCGGCCGCTGCTTGTCGTCCTTCGAAAAATTATTGATGCGGCTTTTGTAGGAAGGGGTATCGTCGTCGCGCAGGTACTCGTCCACAGATATTTGTTGCGGCTGTTCCTCCGTCTCCTCGGCCGGGCGCTCCTCCTCTTCCAACACAATGTTATCCTCGATCTCCTGCTTGATGCGCTGCTCCAACTGCACGGTCGGCAGCTCCAGCAGCTTAATCATCTGAATCTGCTGCGGAGAGAGCTTCTGCTGAAGCGACAAAATCTGCTTCTGATTGATTGCCATGTTCTTCCTAATAAAAAATCAACATCGGGAGCCGAAGCTCCGTCGGCATGCGTGCCGCGCCGAGCCGGTTCCCGAAGTTCGATCTTTTCTGCGTTCGATCAGAAATCGGCGTGCTGCGGCGTACGCGGGAAGGGCTGCACATCGCGGATGTTCGTCAATCCGGTAACGAAGATCAGCAGGCGGTCGAATCCCAAACCGAAGCCCGAATGCGGCGCCGAACCCCAGCGACGGGTATCCAAATACCACCACAACTCGCGCTCGTTCATGCCGAGCTCCTGCACCCTTGCATGAAGTTTGCCATAATCGGCCTCGCGCTCCGAACCGCCGATAATTTCGCCGATTTTCGGGAAAAGGACGTCCATTCCGCGCACGGTCTTGCCGTCGACGTTCTGTTTCATGTAGAAGGCCTTGATGTCCTTCGGATAGTTGATGAGGATGACCGGACGCTTGAAATGCTCCTCCACCAAGTAGCGTTCGTGCTCCGATTGCAGGTCGCAGCCCCAGTCGCACGGAAATTCGAATTTGCGGCCCGAAGCCTTCAAAATTTCGATGCCCTCGGTGTACTCCAGCCGCTTGAAGTCGTGTTCCACGACGAAATGCAGACGGTCAAGCAGTTCCGGATCCCACATCTTGTTCATAAAAGCCAAATCTTCGGCACAGTTGTCCAATGCATACTGAATCAGATATTTGAGAAAATCTTCGGCCAGCTCCATGTTGTCCTCCAAGTCGAAGAAAGCAGCCTCGGGTTCGATCATCCAGAACTCCGATGCATGGCGCGGCGTATTCGAATTTTCGGCGCGGAACGTCGGGCCGAACGTATAGATACGTCCCAAAGCCAACGCGCCGAGCTCGCCCTCCAACTGGCCCGAGACGGTCAGGTTGCACGATTTGCCGAAGAAATCCTGCGTATAATCGACCTTGCCCTCCTCATTTTTGGGCAGGTTGTTCAGATCGAGAGTCGTTACCTGAAACATCGCGCCGGCACCCTCGCAATCCGAAGCGGTAATGATCGGCGTATGAAAATAATAAAATCCGTTCTTATTGAAATACTCGTGGATGGCGTAGGCCATGGCGTGCCGGATGCGGAGCACGGCGCCGAAGGTATTGGTACGCGGACGCAGAT
This sequence comes from uncultured Alistipes sp., assembly GCA_947591475.1. Classification (GTDB taxonomy): domain Bacteria; phylum Bacteroidota; class Bacteroidia; order Bacteroidales; family Rikenellaceae; genus Alistipes. The sequence goes on along the minus strand of CANQDE010000003.1, from coordinate 226,711 downwards.
AGGCGATGTCGCGCAGGAACTCCAGCGAATGGCCCTTTTTCTGCAAAGGATAGGTCTCGGGATCGGCCGTGCCGTAGACCTCGATCGCCTTTGCCTGCACCTCGACGCGCTGCCCCGAAGCGGGCGAAGCGACCAACCGGCCGTCGACCCGGATGCAGGCGCCGGTCGTGATGTTTTTCAGCACCGATTCGGGAATTTGCTCCAAGTCGACGACGATCTGCAAGTTAGCGGCGCACGAACCGTCGTTCAATGCGATGAACGCCACATTTTTATTGCCGCGCTTGGTACGCACCCAGCCCTGTACGGTGAGGTCTGTATCCGCGACGCCCGATTTCAGAATCTCAACAATCCGTTGCGTTTTCATATCTTTTTCCTTTAATTCTCGTAAGCGAAGATTTCTTCCGAATTGCCAAAGTTAGCGATAATTTGCGATTTGTCAAAAAAAAGGTACCTTTGTCTGCTTGTATACCGCCTTACATCGACACGCCATGAAACACGCCTTGTTGTTTTGTGCGGGCTTGCTCCTCTGCACGGCCGCAACGGCCCAGCAGACCGGCCGCATCCACCGCACGGAGGTCATTCCCTACGATACCCGCCACGACGCCGAATCCCGCGTCCGCGCCCGTTCGGGCCACAGCATCGACTTCCAGCCCGAAGTGCGCCTCACGACCGAAGGCCCGCTGCGGGCCATCGTCGGTCTAACCATCGAAATCCCCTACGTCTGGACCGACGGCTGCACCTATCTGCATCTGGAAAACCCGCAGACGGCCTATCAACTGTGGGTGAACGGCCGGCCGGCAGCCGAGATCGCCGATGCGCTCACACCCGCCGAATTCGATCTTACGGACTACATCCGGCAGGGAGCCAACGACTTCAAACTGGTGCTTCTCAACGACCGCGACAGCCTCGACGCCCGCGGGGCCGTGCACGGCAAACCGTTCGACGGCAGCTACCTCTATTATCAGGAAAAACGGTCGATCCGCGACTTCGAAATCGCGCTGGGGCCCGATACGCTGGGGCGCGACTTCGCCATGCTCGATCTGCGGATCATCGTGCAGAACCGGTTCAACTACGACGAACCCGTAACGATGGGCTACGACATCTATTCGCCGCAGGGCAAACTGCTCGATTTCAACATCGCCGAGACGACGTTGCCGGGCCGTTCGGTCGACACGCTGCACTTCCAGCCCTTCATCTACCACGCCTACGAGAACAAATGGCAGCCGACCGTAACGACGGGCCGGAACGCCACCGTCAAGAATCCGCCGCTCTACAAGGTGATGCTCTTCACGAAACGCGACGGCACCTACAAGGAGTACATGCCGCTGAAAATCGGCTTCGGTCGGCCGGAGTTCGCCGAGGGACGGTTCATGCAGTTCGGGAAAGAAGTGGAACTGAAGCCGAAACGGTACAATGCCGTACCGTCCGACGAGCAGGCGACCCGCTCGCAGCTGCTCGAAATCCGCAAGCAAGGCTACAATACGCTGTGTCCGGACTATCCGCAACCGGCTTGGTTTTATGCCTTGTGCGACGAACTGGGGCTTTACGTCGTCGATCGGGCGAACATCCACGCGCCCGAACGGCGCAACGACCGGAGCCTCGGAGGCACGCCCTCGAACGATCCGACGCTGGCCGATGAATATCTGCAACGGGTGCAGGCAATGTATTACCGTTCGCGCAACTTCACCTGTGTCATCGCCTATGCGCTGGGCAATCCGTCGGGCAACGGCTACAACCTCTACAAAGCCTACGAGTGGCTCAAATCGGTCGAACCGGCACGTCCGGTCTTCTATGAAGATGCCGACGGCGAATGGAACACGGATTTTTTATTAGCGCGATAGACTGCTGACAAGCTTTCGACGGTCAACGGCGCTCCCGTTTTTTATTCCTGTCGAAGCCGAATGCCGCCCCGACAACCTTCCGAAGCGAAAATACCAAGTTAATGAATTTTATGCAAATCGAACTGATCGTCATAGGCAAAACCGACTCGAAAGAGGTCGCCTCGCTGGTCGAAACCTACGCCAAGCGGGTGAATCACTATTGCCGGTTCGCCATGACGACGCTGCCCGATTTGCGTAATACGCGCCACCTGACGCCCCGTCAGCAATGCGCCGCCGAGGGCGAAGCGTTGCTGCGCCAATTCACCGAAAACGATTGCGTCGTGCTGCTCGACGAACGGGGCGAGGAGATGCGTTCGGCGGAGTTCGCCGTATGGCTCCAAAAACGCCTCAACAGCGGAACGAAACGGCTCGTGATGGTCATCGGAGGGCCCTACGGCTTTTCCGATGCGGTCTATGCGCGGGCCGACGCACGGATTTCGCTCTCCCGCATGACCTTCTCCCACCAAATCGTGCGGGCGCTCTTCGCCGAACAGCTCTATCGGGCCTTCGCCATCCTCAACAACGAACCCTATCACCATGAATAGTCGCCGCGCAGCGTCGCTCCTCCTGCCGTTGTTCTGGGCGGTCCTCGGGATTCTGCCGGCCCGAGCGGAGGGAACAGACACCGGATTCATCGAGGAGGCCCCGGCCGACACGACCCTCGTCATCGACCGGATTCAAGTAACGGCCATCAAACAGGGAATGGCCCTGCGTTCGCAGCCCGTGGCCTCGACCATCGCAGGAAGCCGCGTCATCGAGCGGGAACACATCGACGCCTTGAAAGGGCTGTCGCAGCGGGTGCCCAACCTCCACCTGCCCGACTACGGTTCGCGCATGACCTCATCGATCTACGTACGCGGATTGGGTGCCCGCATCGACCAACCGGTGGTCGGGCTGAACATCGACAACGTGCCGATCCTGCAAAAGAACAACTTCGACGTGGAGCTGGCCGACGCCGAACGCATCGAGGTGTTGCGCGGCCCGCAATCGACCCTCTACGGTCGCAACACGATGGGAGGCGTCATCAACGTCTACACGCTCTCGCCGCTGCAATACGAAGGCGTGCGCATCGGCATGGAATACGCCAGCGGCAACACCCTCCGGCTGCGGGCATCGAGCTACAACCGGTTGCACCCCGATCTGGGCATCGCCGTAACGGGATTTTTCAAGCACGGCGACGGCTTGTTCCGCAACGAAGCGACCGGCGAACGGTGCGACTGGGAGCGGACGGGCGGCGGGCGGCTGAAACTCCAATGGCGCAACGATCGCGGATTGCGCATCGACAACACCTTCACCGCATCGTCGCTCGAACAGGGCGGTTATCCCTACGTTTACGTCGGGCCGGACATCGAGCGGGAGGGGCGAATCGTCGCCCGCAGCGGCGAAATCGCCTACAACGACCCGTGCAGCTATTCGCGCACGCTGTTGAGCGACGGGCTGACGATCCGATACGATGCGGCGCGGTATTCCGTATCCTCCCTCACCGGATACCAGTATTCCGACGATGAAATGATTCTCGATCAGGACTTTCTGCCGCTCTCCTACTTCACGCTGCGGCAGGCCCTGCGCGAACATTGTCTCACCGAAGACCTCGTCTTCCGTTCGCACGACGACCGGCGCTACGGCTGGCTGTTCGGTCTGTTCGGATTCTACCGCCACGGCATGATGGAGGCGCCCGTACAGTTCAAAGAGACGGGCATCGACGAACTGATCTTCGCCCATGCGAACGGCCATTTAGACAACATCCGGTTCGAGAAGAATGCCGACGAGCTGCTGCTCGCTTCCGACTTCCGGATGCCCTCCTACGGCGGGGCGGTTTATCACGAATCGCGTTTCACGGCGGGCAGGTGGCATTTCACGGCCGGTCTGCGCGTCGACATCGAGCGCACGACCCTTCGCTACCACAGCCAGAGCGCGCTCGACTACAAACTGCACATCGACGGAGGCGAGCCCATCGCCCGAACGGCCGTCGTCGACGACCGCAACCGCATCGCACACACCTATGCCGAACTGCTGCCCAAATTCTCGGCGCTCTATGCGTTCGACGAACAGCGCAACCTCTACCTCACGGTAGCCAAGGGCTACAAGGCGGGCGGATTCAATACGCAGATTTTTTCGGACATCCTGCAAGAGAAACTGAAACAGGCGATGCTGTCGAACGCCGGTTATCGGGAGCAAGACATCATGTCTTACAAGCCCGAATACAGTTGGAACTACGAATTCGGCGGCCATTTTTCGTGCATGGAGGGGGCTGTGCGGGGCGATTTCGCCCTTTTCTACATCGACTGCCGCGACCAGCAGTTGACCGTCTTTCCGGCGGGTTCGTCGACCGGCCGCATGATGACCAACGCCGGCCGCACCCGTTCGTGGGGCGCCGAATTGGCCATGCAATGCACCCCGTGGCGCACGCTCGACCTGTCGTTCGCCTACGGTTACACGGACGCCCGATTCATCCGCTACGACAACGGGCGGCAGGATTTTCGCGGCAACTACCTGCCCTACGCACCGCAGCACACCCTTTCGGTTTCGGCGATGAAGCGCTTCCCGACGGGCGTGCGCTGGTTAGGCGATTTGGTCGTGCAGGCGGGGCTGCGCGGCACGGGCCGCATCCGATGGAACGAGGAAAACAAGCTCGTGCAACCTTTCTACACGCTGTTCGACGCCTCGATCCGCATCGAGCATCCGCGCTACACGCTCGATTTCTGGGGCCGCAACCTTGCGAACGAACGCTACGACGTCTTCTATTTCAAATCCATCGGCCACGAGTTCGTCCAGCGCGGACGACCCCGCACATTCGGCATCACACTGAGTATCAACCTACAAAAATCATGATTATGAAACAACTGCTTTACCTGTTCCGGCATTCGGAATAGGTATCCGTATGCTGACTTCGATTCCGGAAATCGGCGCGAATCTTGCATTCAAGGTGGGAAGCGTCGTCCCCGAGGTACTGCGGCCCCACGAAGCAGGCTTCCGTCGGATCGTTTTCGAGGGGAAATTGATGCTCGAAAGGTAAAAAGCGACTATCTTTGCAGGCGTATAATCGTGCGCCCCGCGCAACCTGCCCGACCAACGGAAGCGCAGGGCGGCGAGCAAAGGCTTACGACTGCATTTTTTTGAAAACTAAACCATAAAGTACCATGATGAAAAAATTCTTTCTTTTCGCTTTGATGCTGGCGACCTGCGTCGCTTGCGACGACAACGACAACGGCCCCGAATTCGAGAACGTCAACGACGAAATCGTCAACGGAAGAATCGTGGACGACGATCCGATGGAATTTCTCGGCACCTCGACGGTAACCAATCCCGACGGAACGACCTTCGTCGACGAGAATGCCCGTTTGGACATCGTCGGCGACGGACGCCCAACGCTCCTCGCTCCGGCAACCACGCTCTCCATTTATATGCACCAGATGCGTTTCGCAGCAGCCATGCCGGCACTCGAAATGCGGATCAACACCCTTATCTACACGCCGGGGAAGGGTCCCAATCTGACCTTCACAACCGCAGGGCCACTCACGCCCGAAGCCTACATCGCCGGAGCCGGCTGGACCGACCAGACAAACTACCCGATTACCGGCCTCAAAGGTGCCATCAACAACGTCCAATGCACCCTCGAATTCACCTGCATGGGCACGCATCGCGTAACATTCGTGGGGCAGATGCTCGACTAAACGGGGCTCGTCCTCGCATCCATTTCAGACAGACTATGAAACCCGAATACAAACCCTTTGTCGACGAACTGATCGAACTCTGCATCAAAGAGGACATCGGCGACGGCGACCATACGTCGCTCTGCTGCATACCGGCCGAAGAACGGGGACGCATGCGCCTGCTGTGCAAGCAGGAAGGCATCCTCGCCGGTATCGAAATCGCCCGCATGGTTTTCGACCGGCTCGACCCCGACATGCAATTCGAACAAATCCTGCACGACGGCGACCGCATCCGCCCCGGCGACGTGGCTTTCTACGTCTCCGGACGTCTGCGCTCGTTGTTGCAGGCCGAACGCATCGTGCTGAACATCATGCAGCGCATGAGCGGCGTGGCAACCCGCACGGCCGTCTACGTGCAACAACTCGAAGGGCTGCACACGCGGGTGCTCGACACCCGCAAAACCACGCCCGGCATGCGCGTATTGGACAAAATGGCGGTGAAGATCGGCGGCGGCGAGAACCACCGCATGGGGCTTTTCGACATGATTCTGTTGAAGGACAACCACATCGATTTCGCGGGCGGCATCCGTCAGGCCATCGTCGGAGCCCGCGAATACCTGCGTGCGAAAGGAAAGCAGCTCCCTATCGAGTGCGAAGTGCGCACGTTGGAGGACATCGACGAGGTGTTCGCTGCGGGCGGCGTCGACCGCATCATGTTCGACAACTTCACGCCCGAAATGACGCGGCAGGCCGTGGCGAAGGTCGCCGGACGGTGCGAAACGGAATCGAGCGGCGGCATTACGCTGGAAACCCTGCGCGAATATGCGGCCTGCGGCGTGGATTTCATTTCGGTGGGTGCGCTGACCCATCAAATCAAATCGCTCGACCTGTCGCTGAAAGCCTGCGAATGATCGCATTCAAGCCCATACGCATCGAGGATCGCGCGGCCATCGAACGCTACACGATGCACGCGGAAACGACCGACTGCAACCTCGCATTCGCCAACATGTTCTGCTGGCTGCACGTGTTCCGCAGCGCATGGGCCGAAGTCGACGGATTTTTGGTCATCCGCTTCCACATCGACGGCGGCGAAAAGATCGGCTACATGCAGCCCGTCGGCGAGGGCGATTTCGCCCCGCTCATTCCGGTGCTGCGCGAAGATGCCCATGCTCACGGGCAGCGGCTGCGCATCATCGGGCTGACCGATCGCGGCCGCGAGCTGATCCGCAACAGGTATGCGGGCCAGTTCGCATTCGAATCCGACCGTGCGCAGGAGGACTATATCTATGCGGCGGACGATCTGCGCCGTCTGGCAGGCCGCCGCTACCAACCCAAGCGCAACCACATCAACCATTTTACGGCCGCATACCCCGATTACCGCTACGAGGAGCTGACGCCCGACCGGTTCGACGAATGTATGCGGCTCGAACGCGAATGGCGCAGCGCACACGAAGGGCATACCTCCGAACTCTGTGCCGAACAGGTGGCCATGCGGCGCGGATTCGCCCACTACGAGCAGCTCGGACTGCGCGGCGGGTGTATCTACGTCGGTGAAAAGTTGGTAGCGTTCACCTACGGTTCGGCGGTCAACGACCACACGTTCGACACCCACATCGAAAAGGCCGATACGACCTACGACGGCGCGTTCACGGTCATCAACCAGCTTTTCGCCCAACATCTACCGGAGCGGTTCACGCTCATCAACCGCGAGGAAGACCTCGGATTGGAGGGTCTGCGGCGAGCGAAACGCTCCTATCATCCGATCGAGATCGCGCACAAGTATTTAGCCATCCATCTGCATCCGGACGAAATCGCCTGCAAAACGCTCTGGATGCAGGCGTTCGATGACGATGAAGCGTTCGTCGATTCGTTCCTAATCCGCTATTACGCCCGTCATCGGATGCTTACCGCCGCCTGCGACGGCCGAACGGCGGCCATGCTCCACCTGCTTCCGTTCCGCAGCGAATTAGGCCGCACAACCTACATCTACGGCGTGGCGACCGCACCGGCCTATCGGCGTCGCGGATTGGCGGCACAACTGATGCGCGAGGCGATGCGCCGCATCGACAAACAGGGCGACGATGCCGCGATTCTGATTCCCTCGCCGGAAAAAGTGTGGCTGCGCGATTTTTATGCGACCTACGGATTCGCCGGAGCAGTTCCGGTAACTTTCCGCTCGAAAGACGGCTTCGATTTCGGGACGGGCGATCTGTCGCACGACGTGGCGATGGTCTGGCGCCGCAACGCCTCGACCCCGCTGCCGGAGACGCTGAACTGTACCTATTATTAATGGGGAATAGCTGTTTCGAGCTTGCAAATTGCGGGACGCAGCCTGCGGAGTGAGCAAAGCGAGCCTCCGCCAGCCGAGGCTGCGGCTCGCGCGGCTCTTGAGAGCCGCAAATAATTACCCCAATCAAGCAACAAGCCAAAAAAGGATACTTCCGTTATTAATTAGGTTCGACCGAATCCATCGGCCGAAACGACAAAAAGGGCCGCCTGCTACACGCAGACGGCCCTTATCCATTGAAAGAGCACTAATAGCCGAAAATCTCCTCGGACGATACGGTCTTCACGGGGCCGAGCGTCTTGAGATAATCCGTATCGAGGTCTTTGATGTCGCCCAAAATACCGTAAATGTAGGGACGATCCTTCACCCACCTCTCCTGCACGGCCTTCACGTCGGCCAGCGTCATGTTCTGAATCGTCTCGAACAACAGTTTGCTGCGATCCTCGGTCAGCCCCAAGTCGCGCAGGTCGAGATAGCTCCACAGCACGTCGGATTTGGTCGTGCGTTCGGTGCGCAAACGGGCCAGAATGCCCTCCTTGGCGATGGTGAACGCCGCTTCGGATTCGGGCATGTTGTTGATGATTTCGTCGAATGCCTCGATGGCCTGCCGCATCTTGTCGTTCTGCGTGGCGATGAACGCGTAGAAGCTGTACTCGCCCTTCGCGAACCAGGGCTCCGACATCATGGCCCATGCCGAATATGCCAGACCGCGCGCCTCGCGCATCTCCTGGAATACCACCGAGTTCATGCCACCGCCGAAGTACTCGTTATAGAGCGTGATGCCCGGCGTATTGGCCTCGTCGAACTGCTCGCCGCGATTCGAATACTGGATGTAATAGAGCTGTTTGGCATCGTACTGCGCCAAAACCACCTCGCTCTTATCGGTATGCTGCCTCTGGGTGAACTTCTTCTCCAACGGCTCCAGCGTTTCGGCCGTCTTATGATGAGCGGCAAGGCTCTCTTTCAGCTCCGATTCGCTCTTGGGACCGTAGTAGAGCACCTCGTGGGCCTTGCCGGTCAGGGCTTTCACCTTGGAAAGCAGCTCCTCGGAGGTCAGGGCGGCCAGCTGGGCATTGGTCAGCGTCGTCTTCTTGATAAAGTCGCCACCAAAAAACAGATAACGCTGCAAGCCATTGAAGCAACGGGCCTGGCTCAATTTACTGTCGGCACGGCTCTTCAACGCATCGGCCTTGAGGTTCATGAGGATGGTCTCGTCGGGCACAGCGTTGAGAATCAGCGACTCGACGATCTCCATCGCTTGATCCATGTTTTCGCTCAAGCCCGTGATCGTGATCGAACTCTGGTTGGCGCCGGCACCGAACGAGAACGAGCAGGCAAGGCGATACATCTCCTTGGCGATCTCCTCGGCGGTCTGGGTGTCCGTACCGAGGTAGCTGATGTAATCGAAAGCCGTAGACAGTTCCGGATCACGCTCCGAACCGGTGTTGAAAACGTAGGAGAGGCGGAACAGATCGTTGGTCTCGTTCTGCTTGTAGAGCACGTCGACGCCCGGTTTCACGGTGAATTTCGCCATATCCTTGTCGTAGTCGACGAAAACGGGCTCGATGGGTTTCACCTCCGTTGCCTTGATTTCAGCGAGGAAATCGCTCTCTTGGTCGCGGTTGGTTACGATGGGCGTAATTTTCGGAGCGGAAATTTTCTGCACGTTCTTGTCTTCGCCCTCGCGTTTGTAGATGACGGCGTAGCTCTCGGGGCCGAGGAACTCGTTAGCCCAATCGACCACGTCCTGCTTGGTTACTTTGGAAACATTTTCGATGAAATGTACCTGATCGGCCCAGTCGATGCCGTAGATGAACGACTGGACGTAGAGGTCGGCGGGGTCGTTCTCGATGGACTGCATTTCGGAGAGCTTCAAATTGTTGATGATGGCTTCGAGCATCGTCTCATCGAACTCGCCGTTGCGCAGTTTGGCTACTTCGCCCAACAGCAGGTCGCGCACCTCTTCGAGCGTCTGGCCCTGCTTCGGACGACCGGCAACGAGGAACGTGCTGTAATCGGGTTGTCCCGAGTAATAACCGTAGCTGCTCAAAGTTTTCTGCAACTGATTCAGGTCGAGATCGATCAGACCGGCCTGGCCGTTGTAGAGAATCTGACCGGCCACCTTACCCACCTCGGACACACGTCCGGCCTTTTCACTCGGCAGACGCCAGCCCAACGTAACGTTGGCGGCTTCGAGGCCGTAGACCTCCTTGACGATCGGTTCGGTGATGGGCTGCTCGGGCTCGAACGCCAGTTTCGGGAGGTTCGGATTGGGCTCCATCGCACCGAAATACTTGTCGATGGTGGCGATCATCTCGTCGGGGTCGAAATCGCCCGCCACGCAGACGGCCATGTTATTGGGCACATAGTAGGTCTTGTGGTAGTTCTTGACGTTGGTGATCGACGGATTTTTCAGATGCTCCTGCGTACCCAGCACGGTCTGCGTACCGTAGGGGTGATGCGGGAAGAGGGCGGCATCCAGCGCCTCCCAAACCTTGCGGCTGTCGCGGGTCAACGACATGTTTTTCTCCTCGTAGATGGTCTCCAACTCGGTGTGGAACCCACGGATGACCGGATGCTGGAAGCGGTCGGCCTGAATGCGGGCCCAGTTGTCGATCTGGTTCGACGGGATGTCCTCGACGTAGACGGTCATATCCTGCAATGTATAGGCGTTCGTGCCGTTGGCGCCGATAGCAGCCATCAACTTGTCGTATTCATTGGGAATGGCGATCTTCGAAGCCTCGTAACTGATGGAGTCGATGCGGTGGTAGATCGCCGCCCGTTCAGCCTCGTCGGTGGTCTGACGGTAGGTCTCGAAGAGTTGTTCGATCTCGTCGAGCAACGGCTTCTCGGCCGCGTAATCCGACGTACCGAACTGCTCGGTGCCCTTGAACATCAAGTGCTCGAAGTAGTGGGCCAAACCGGTGGTCTCGTGTGGATCGTTCTTGCCGCCGACCTTCACGGCGATGTAGGTCTGGATGCGCGGCTTCTCCTTGCTGACGCTCATATAGACCTTCAAACCGTTGTCCAACGTATAAATACGAGTTTTGAGCGGGTCATCGGGCACGCTCTCGTACTTGTACTTGCTGCAACATGCGGTAAGCATCGCTGCGACGACTACCGCCAAAAACCAAAGTTTCTTCATCCGTTTTTTTATTAATTGGTTATCGTTCTGTTCGAGGTGTTCGAAATGGGAGGGGATATTTCATAAGCGGAACCGTCGTCAACTGCCGGACGAGACGAAAAACTGCATGACGATCAAAACCGCCAGTCCGATCGACACGAACAATTTCAATCCCGTACCGACGATGAACGAGAGAAACGAGCCGATACCGACCTGAACGGCATGGGCCGTATCCTCCCCGTTGTGGATCAACTCGCCCACGACGGCTCCGACGAAAGGCCCCAACAAAATCCCGATGGGCGGAAAGACGAAGATGCCGGCAATGGCCCCGATCGTCGCGCCGACGGCACCGGCATGCGAAGCGCCGAAGCGTTTGGCCATCCATGCGGGCAGAACGTAGTCGGCAACGGTAACGGCCAACGTAACCCCGCCCCATATCCACAGCGTTGCGGCATCGGTCTCGGAAAACGAAACGCCCGCGATGCAAAGCAACCCGCAATAACCGAGCACGGGGCCGGGCAGCACAGGCACGACAGCACCGACGATACCCAATATCGCCAACAAACAAGCCGCTATCGAAAGCACGATATCCATCGCTCCCTAACCCCTTCAACCCACAAATATAGGAATTTTTTGTTAACTGGTACGGCGAGGTAGCATAAAACGTTTTAATTATATCGCTGTTCTTCGACAAGATAACCGATTCGTCCGTACGACCAAAGACGAAACAAACGACTCGGCAGGCCGAAATTTTTCAACAAAAAAGCCCTCTTGGCAATGTAAGGCAAGGGGGCAAAGGAAAATTTTACTCGAAAGTGCTTATCCGCTCCTCCGATTATTTGCCGATGATCCGGTTGGTCGCCGTGTCGGGGAAGATCACCCACGGCCGGAACTGCTTGGCATCCTCGAAATCCATCAAGGCATACGACGCGATGATGACCACGTCGCCGACCTGCACCTTACGCGCAGCCGCACCGTTCAGACAGATGCAACCGCTGTTGCGAGGCCCCTTTATAATATAAGTCTCCAACCGCTCGCCGTTGTTGATGTCCATAATCTGCACCTTCTCGCCTTCGATCATGTTGGCGGCCTCCAGCAACGCCTCGTCGATGGTGATACTGCCCACGTAATTGAGGTTCGCTTCGGTTACCGTTACGCGGTGGATTTTCGATTTGATGACTTCGATCTGAAATTTCATTATCGGATACGGATGTTGTCGATTAAACGGATGTCGCCGGCCTGCACGGCAATGCAGCCTTGAATGCGTTCGGCGTCGCTCCAGTCGGCGACCTTCTGCATCGTCAGCGCATCGACCGACTGATAATAGATGACTTTCAATCGCTCGTCGCGCTCCACTTCGGCGACGACCCATTTTTCGAGTTCGGCAGGCGTCAATTCGTGCGACTTTTCGACGGCGGCGCGCAGCACGGCATAGATATGCGGAGCGGCCTCGCGGTGGAGAGCGTCGAGCAGGGTGTTGCGCGACGAAAGCGCCAAGCCGTCCTCACCGCGAACAATGGGACACTCGACGATTTCGACGGACAGATTCAACTGGCGCACCATCGCCTTGATGACGGCGATCTGCTGGAAGTCCTTCTCCCCGAAGTAGGCGCGGGCAGGGCGCACGATGTCGAACAAACGGCTGACGACCTGCGCGACCCCGTTGAAATGGCCCGGGCGCGTAGCACCCTCCATCACCTTGTCGATCTGCCCGAAGTCGAACACACGGGTGTCCTCCTCGGGATAGATCTCCTCGACGGACGGCATCAGCACGAAGTCGGCGCCGGCCGCTTCGAGCAACCGCGCATCGGCCTCCGGCGTACGGGGGTAATGTTTGAGATCGTTCTTATCATTGAACTGGGTCGGGTTGACGAAGACGCTCACCACGACGGTGGCATTCTCCTTGCGAGCGCGCTCGACCAACGAACGGTGTCCCGCATGGAGCGCCCCCATGGTGGGCACGAATCCGACGCCTCGCGGATCAACGCGATCCAACTCCTTGCGAAGCGCTTCGACGCTTGTCAATACTTTCATTACGCTGCGATTGAAACGAATTGCACCGGCAAAGGTAGAAATAAGAATTAAGATTCGGAAATGAAAAATCAAGAAATCTCACCTCGCCGTTCCGGTCGGAATCCCGCTGCAAACGGTCATTTGCCGAAGGGATACTGATTTTCGTGCACGTCGTCGAACCGCATGCCCTTCTCGTAGGTCTTCATCGCGCGGCGCGACATGCCCATTGACGAGAAACCGCCGTCGTGATAGAGGTTCTGCATCGTTACCTTGCGCGTCAAGTCGGAAAAGAGCGTCAGCACGTAGTTCGCGCAATCCTCGGCCGTGGCGTTGCCGAGCGGCGACATGCTGTCGGCGAAGGTCATCAGATCGCCGAGCCCCATCACGCCGTTGCCGGCCGTCGTCGGCGTGGGCGACTGCGATACGGTGTTGATACGCACATGCTTTTCGCGTCCGTAGATGTATCCGAAGCTGCGGGCGATGGATTCGAGCAAGGCCTTGGCATCGGCCATATCGTTGTATCCGTACAACGTGCGCTGGGCGGCGATGTAGGTCAACGCGACGATCGAACCCCAATCGTTGATAGCATCTTTGTGGCGGGCCACCTGAATGGCCTTATGGAACGAGATCGCCGAAATATCGAGCGTCTTCAGCAAATAGTCGTAATCCAGATCGTCGTAGGTGCGGCCCTTGCGGACGTTGGGCGACATGCCGATAGAGTGGAGCATGAAATCGAACTTGCCGCCGAAGTGTTCCATCGTACGGTCGATCAGATTTTCAAGGTCCTCGACGCTGGTCGCATCGGCCGGCACGACGATCGTATGGCACTTCTCGGCCAGTTTGGAGATGGTGCCCATGCGAATGGAGACGGCGGTATTGGTCAGGACGATTTCGGCACCCTCCTCGACGGCCCGTTCGGCCACTTTCCAAGCGATGGACTGCTCGTTGAGCGCCCCGAAAATCAATCCCTTCTTCCCTTTCAATAAGTTGCAAGCCATAGTTTTTTCCGATTAAATTCGCGGCAAAGGTAGCAAAATGCTCGGTTATTCGAAGAAAATTTGGTGATTATATACATCGGCGTGCCAACAGTCGTAAAACTTGATTGATTTCGGCTACCCGACCGAAGCCCCCGCCAAGGCGGGGGTTTGGGGGTGGGTCAAAACTGAATACACGGCCAAAGGCCGTGAAAAACGACGGTCGGATTTGAAAATCCGGAGCAAAAATAGAGATACATAAAAGTATATAATTACGTAAAATTTCCTACATTTGTAAAAATGAACCGAAACCGATCGACGAAATGAACCGAACTCGATCGAACCGCATACCTGAATGACCATGAAACGAATTTGCTTCTGCACGTTCGCCTTGCTGCTGGCAGCGACCTTGCCGGCGGCGGGGGCCGGAACCGTGAAAACCACCGCTTCGACGACGCACACCGCCGCAACCGCGACGACCGCCACCGAACAAAAATCCCCAAAATCCTATGCCCGCCGGTTCGCCGATTCGGAAATGCAACGTTTCCCCGAAGCATGGCAGTTGGATCACGGCAAACGCCTCTTTTTCGGCTACGCGCAGGGCGTCGGATGCTGCGCCATGCTCCGCATGTGGAAAACAACGGGCGACCGCACCTATTTCGATTATGTGGAGCAATGGGCCGATAGTCTCGTGGACGACGAAGGAAACATCCATCTGTACGACCTCGCCTCCTACAACCTCGATTTTATCAATTCGGGAAAAGTTCTGTTCGACTGCTACCGCGAGACCGGCAAGGAGAAGTACCGCAAGGCGATGGATGTGCTCCTCCACCAACTGAAACTGCAACCCCGCACCTGCGACGGCGGCTACTGGCACAAACTGATCTACCAGCATCAGATGTGGTTGGACGGCCTCTACATGGCCTCGCCGTTCCTCTCGCAATTCGGTGCGGAGTTCGACCGGCCCGCCTGCATCGACGAAGCCGTCCGACAAATCAAGCTCTGCCACGAACATACCTACGACGCCGCAACGAGGCTCTATCACCATGCGTGGGACGAAAGCCGTTCGCAACGATGGGCAGATCCCGCGACGGGCCATTCGCCCAATTTCTGGGGCCGTAGCATCGGCTGGTGGTTCATGGCGTTAGTGGACAATCTGGATTTCATTCCGGCCGACCATCCCGATCGGGCCTTCGTCGTCTCGCTCGTGCAGGGGCTCGCGGACGCACTGCCCAAATACCAGCGCGACGGACTGTGGTATCAGGTCATCGACTGTCCCGAACGCGAGGGAAACTATCCAGAGGCTTCGGTAACGGCGCAACTCATGTACGCTTACGCCAAAGCGGTCAACAAGGGGCTCATCGACGCCTCCTATCGGCAATATGCCGAGAAGGCTTTCGACGGCCTCCGCAAGCAGCTATTGGTCGAAAACGCCGACGGCACGCTGACGCTCACCCGCTGCTGCGCCGTGGGCGGTCTGGGCGGAAATCCCTACCGCGACGGCAGTTTCGAATACTACATCGGCGAACGCATCCGCGATAACGACGCCAAAGCTACGGGGCCGTTCATCATGGGTTGCATCGAATTAGGAAAATAACGAACTATGAAACGAATTTTGCTGGCAGCAGCCTTGCTGACGGCGCTCTGCGCCTCAGCCCAAGACCCGCGCGAACGGGTTTACAACTACGAAGTGCTCAAACCGAACCACGAAATCAAGCCGCAGGTCGAAGGCTATGCTTCGGAGCGCGTCTGCGAAAAACTCGGACGCGGACTGACCGCCCGTCTGTCGGAAGACGGGAAAGGCATCTATCTCGGCTGGCGATTGCTGAACGACGACCCCGAAGATACGGGATTCCACCTTTACCGACGGACGAACGGTCGTGTCAAACGATTGACGAGCCGTCCGGTTACGCGCACGACCGATTTCATCGACCGGCATCCGGTCGAGGGGCCTGCCGAATATCGGGTCGTCCCAGCCGGAACCCGTCCGAATGAGACTGCCTCGCAATGGGTCGCTGCGGATTTCCGTATTCTGCGGCAGGCGCCCCGCTACGTGGCCTTCCGCACGCAAGGCGACGTGGGCAAACTCGGCATCGGCGATTTGGACGGCGACGGAGCGTTCGAATTCGTTGTCCGCACACCGGCCACGGGCGTAGACCCGGGCGTGCAGGGACGGCACTTCGATTCGGTCTACACGATTGCCGCCTATCGGCGCGACGGCTCCCGCATGTGGAGCTATTCGTTGGGCGAAGGGGTCGAACCGGGCGTATGGTACTCGCCCTACGCCGTCTATGATTTCGACGGAGACGGGCGGGCCGAAGTGGCCCTGCGCATCTGTCCCGACGGCACGCGCGACGAGACCCACCACGTGCAGAACGGCCACGAATATTTGGTCGTCCTCGACGGAGAGACGGGCGAAGAGATCGCCCGCGCCCCGTGGCCCGAACGTTCGTGGCGATTGGGCGACCGCAATCGCCAAAGCCGCCACCAGATCGGCATGGCCTACCTCGACGGCCGCACGCCCGCCATCCTTGCCGCCCGCGGCACCTATCGGGCCATGTTAGTCGACGCTTGGCAGTTGCACGACGGCAAGCTGACCCGCCTCTGGCGCTGGGACGGCGACGAAGAGAATCCCGTGATCCGCAGCCAAGGTTCCCACAACATGGTCGTGGGCGATGTCGATGCCGACGGTCGCGATGAAATCCTGCTGGGAGCCTGCATGCTCGACGACAACGGTTCGCTGCTATGGTCGGCGGGCGTGGGCCATCCGGACAAAATCTATCTGACGGACATCGACCCCGCACGGCCCGGAATGGAGGTGCTGATGGGCGTCGAAGTGCATCACGAAGACGGACGCGGCGTTTGCTGCGTAGATGCAGCGACCGGCGAACAACTGTGGAACATCGGACGCAACACGTTCCACGTAGGCGATGCGATGGTCGCCGACATCGACCCGACGCACGCCGGACTGGAATGCTTCGCCTCGGAAGACCGCAAAGGCGGCAGCGACCTGCGCTATCTGCTAACGGCACAAGGAGAAACGCTCCCTGCCGAAGTCAAAGAGATACCGCCGTGCCGCAATTGGATTTGGTGGGACGCCGACCGGCTGCGCGAAACGCTTCGGGGCGACCAGATCGTCAAATGGCCCGACACGTCGCTGACCGAGGGCATCGAAGGCTCGATTCTGTTGATCGGCGACATCGAAGGCGACTGGCGCGAAGAGATCGTTACGGCCGTCGGCAATGAAATCCGCATCTACTCGACCTGCATTCCGGCCGACGACCGGCGGACGACGCTGCTGCAAGACCCCATCTATCGCAGCTACCTCGTCGAACGCAGCCAGGGGTATCCCCAATCGCCCGTGCCGTCGTACTATTTAGGCGAATGACAAAATCAAAACGGACAGTCTTAAAATCATTTCGTTCATGCCGCACCGAAGGAAAATCGCTAATTTTGAGAATCGGTAGCCTCGGAACGGTTGTTCCTCCATGGAAACGCCCCGTGCGGCAGCCGACGACGAACCTTAACGAAACCAACCAAAACGCATAACCCCATCATGGAACAGAAACACATCATAGCCGTCGATCTGGGCGCCACGAGCGGTCGGGTCATTCTGGCCACGCTCGACGGTCGGCAGCTCCGAACCGAGGAGCTGAACCGCTTCCCGAATCGGCTGACCCGCATCTTCGGCCACTACTATTGGAACCTCTACGCGCTGTTCGACGACATCTGCGAGGGATTGCGCCGCGCCGCTGCCAAAGGCATCGCTATCGACTCGATCGGCATCGACACGTGGGGCGTGGACATGGTGTTCATCGGAAGCGACGGCCAGCTGCTGGGCCAGCCCCGCGCCTATCGCGACCCTTACACCGACGGTGCTCCGGAGGCATTCTTCGAACGGATGCCCCGCCGCGAGGTCTATGACCGCACGGGCATCCAGATCATGAACTTCAACTCGCTCTACCAACTGTTCGCCGCCCGTCGCGAGGGCAATGCGGCATTAGAAGCGGCCCACAAAATTCTGTTCGTTCCCGATGCGCTTTCGTATCTGCTCACGGGCAACCAAGTCTGCGAATACACCATCCTCTCGACCTCGCAGCTGATGGATCCGCGCACGAAAAAGATCGACCCTGCGCTGCTGGAAGCGGCGGGCGTGAAACCGGAGCTGTTCCCCGAAATCGTCTTGCCCGGGCACGTCATCGGCACGTTGAGCGACGAAATCTGCGCCGCCACGGGGCTCGGCAAGGTGCCCGTCATCGCCGTAGCCGGCCACGACACCGGTTCGGCCGTCGCAGCCGTACCCGCCGAAGACGAACATTTCGCCTATCTGTCGTCGGGCACCTGGTCGTTGATGGGCATCGAGACCCGCGAACCGATCATCACCGACGAGAGTTTCGCGATGAACTTCACCAACGAAGGAGGCGTCGAAGGAACGACCCGCGTACTGAAAAACATTACGGGCATGTGGCTGTTGGAGCAGTGTCGCGCCGTGTGGAAAGCCGCCGGAAAAGAGTATTCCTATCCGCAAATCGTCGAGATGACCTCGCAAGCCGAGCCGTTCGCCGCGCTCATCGACCCCGATGACGCCCGTTTCGCTGCACCGACCGACATGGTGGCCGCCATCCGCTCCTACTGCCACGACACGAACCAGCCCGAACCGGCGGACGATGCGGCCGTAATGCGTTGCATCTTCGACAGTCTGGCACTCAAATACCGCGAAGTCTTGGACAAACTCCGTCAGCTCGCACCGTTCGAGTTGCGGGTGCTCCACGTCATCGGCGGCGGCGCGCAAAACGAGCTGCTGAACCGCATGACCGCCTCAGCGACGGGACTGCCGGTCGTGGCAGGACCTTCGGAAGCCACGGCCATCGGCAACATCATGGTACAGGCCAAAGCGTTGGGACTGGCCGATACGCTTCAAGAGATGCGCCGCATGACGGCCGCGTCGATTACGACGCACCGTTTCGAACCGGAAGAACCCGCCCGCTGGGAAGAGGCCTACCGGAAGTTCGAACGGATAACGAAAAAATAGGCTGGAAAACGAGCCATGCGCCCGTTTCGAGCCAATACCGACTGACAAAAACAAAAAACAACCTAATAAAAAACGAACCATGAAACAATCCCTTATCGAAAAGGCTTACGAAATCGCCAAAGAGCGCTATGCCGCCATCGGCGTCGACACGGACAAGGCACTCGATGCCCTCCAAAAAATCCACCTCTCGCTGCACTGCTGGCAGGCCGACGACGTCGTAGGCTTCGAGAACCTCGGAGGCTCGCTGTCGGGCGGTATCCAGACCACTGGCAACTATCCGGGCAAGGCCCGCAACATCGACGAACTGCGTGCCGACATTCTGAAAGCGGCCAGCTACATCCCGGGCAACCACCGTCTGAATCTGCACGAAATCTACGGCGAGTTCGGCAAAGAACAGGTCGATCGCGACCAGGTGGAACCGCGCCACTTCGCAGGCTGGATGCAATGGGCCAAAGAGCACAACATGAAGCTCGACTTCAACTCCACGTCGTTCTCGCATCCGAAATCGGGCGATCTGACGCTTTCGAATCCCGACCCCGCCATCCGCAACTTCTGGATCGAGCACACCAAACGCTGCCGTGCCGTCGCCGAAGAGATGGGTAAGGCACAAGGCGATCCGTGTATCATGAACGTATGGGTGCACGACGGTTCGAAAGACCTGACGGTCAACCGCATGTACTATCGTGAGCTGCTGAAGAACTCGCTCGACGAGATTTTCGCCACGAAGTACGACCACATGAAGGACTGCATCGAATCGAAGGTATTCGGCATCGGTCTGGAAAGCTATACGGTAGGTTCGAACGACTTCTACATCGGCTACGGCACGAGCCGCGGCAAGATGGTTACGCTCGACACGGGCCACTTCCACCCCACCGAAATCGTGGCCGACAAAATTTCGTCGCTGCTGCTCTTCACGCCCGAGGTGATGCTCCATGTATCGCGCCCCGTACGCTGGGACTCCGACCACGTAACCATCATGAACGACGATACGCTCGAACTCTGCAAGGAGATCGTCCGCTGCGACGCCCTCGACAAGGTGCACATCGGTCTGGACTACTTCGACGCTTCGATCAACCGCATCGGTGCCTACGTCATCGGTTCGCGCGCGACGCAGAAGTGCATGTTGCTGGCCCTGCTCGAGCCGTTGAAGACGCTGCGCGAATACGAAGCCGCAGGCAAGGGATTCGAACGGCTGGCCCTGCTCGAGGAGAGCAAATCGCTGCCGTTCGGCGCCGTTTGGGACATGTTCTGCATGAAGAACAACGTGCCCGTAGGCGAGGAGTACATCGCCGAAGTACAGCAATACGAAAAAGAGGTTACTTCGAAACGCTAACCCACGATTAGAGATGAATCGCATCGTACTGAACGAAACCTCCTAC
Source organism: uncultured Alistipes sp. (assembly GCA_947591475.1). Taxonomy (GTDB): domain Bacteria; phylum Bacteroidota; class Bacteroidia; order Bacteroidales; family Rikenellaceae; genus Alistipes. Next base: position 206,369 of record CANQDE010000003.1, on the reverse strand, counting down.
TACGGAGCTGGCTGCCGCAGCGTCATCGCCGACGAAATCAAGAAACGCGGCTACAAAAAGGTGCTTTTAGTTACGGACAAGGACTTGATCCGATTCGGCGTCGCCGCCAAAATCGAAGAGGTGCTCGCCGGAGCCGGCATCCCCTACGAGATTTACAGCGAAATCAAGGCCAATCCCACGATTCAGAATGTAAAACAGGGGATCGAGGCTTTCAAGAAATCGGGTGCGGACTGCATGGTGGCACTTGGCGGCGGCTCGTCGATCGACACGGCCAAAGCCATCGGCATCATCACGAACAATCCCGAATTCGCCGACGTGCGTTCGCTGGAAGGGGTCGCCAATACTCGTCATAAAGCCGTACCGACGTTCGCCGTGCCGACTACGGCGGGAACAGCTGCGGAAGTAACCATCAACTACGTGATTACCGACGAGGAGCACAAGAAGAAGATGGTCTGCGTCGACCCGAACGACATCCCGACGTGCGCCGTCATCGACTGCGAACTGATGATGTCGATGCCCAAAGGGCTGACCGCCGCCACGGGCATGGATGCCCTGACGCACGCCATCGAGAGCTACATTACACCCGGTGCGTGGACGATGAGCGACATGTTCGAGGAGAAGGCCATCGAACTGATCCACCAGCACCTTTACAATGCGGTGGAGAACGGACAGGATGTCTTGGCCCGCAACGGCATGGCCGAAGCGCAATACATCGCCGGTATGGGCTTTTCGAACGTCGGTCTCGGCATCGTACACTCGATGGCCCATCCGTTGGGCGCGTTCTACGACACGCCTCACGGCGTAGCCAATGCGCTGCTGCTGCCCTATGTCATGGAGTACAACGCCGAATCGCCTTCGCGCGCCAAATACCTCGGCATCGCCAAGGCGATGGGCGTCGATACAAAGGGCATGTCGGTCGATGAAGGCGTCGCCGCTGCCATCAAGGCTGTACGCGACCTCTCGCTGTCGATCCGCATTCCGCAGCATCTGCACGAAATCGGTGTCAAGGAGGAGGATATTCCGGCGCTGGCCGTCGCAGCGTTCAACGACGTCTGCACGGGCGGCAACCCGCGTCCGACGTCGGTCGAGGAGATCGAAAAACTCTATCACATTGCTTTCTAAACGATGGAAATCATTATCGGACTACTGATTATCGCCGTCGGTGCATTCTGCCAGTCGAGCTGCTACGTGCCAATCAACAAGATCAAGCAGTGGAGCTGGGAATCGTACTGGATCGTGCAAGGGTTCTTCGCATGGTTAGTATTGCCTCTGATCGGGGCGATGCTGGCCGTGCCCGAAGGGCGCTCGCTCTGCGAACTCTTCACGCAAGACCCTGCCGCGACGGGCATGACCATCCTGTACGGCGTGCTGTGGGGTGTCGGCGGATTGACGTTCGGACTGTCGATGCGTTACCTCGGCGTGGCGCTCGGCCAATCTATCGCGTTAGGAACCTGCGCCGGATTGGGCACTATTCTCGCACCGGTATTCACGGGCCATGCGGCCGATCTGACGACCTCGGTCATCATCGGCGTGGTCGTAACGCTCGTGGGCATCGCCATCATCGGCGTGGCCGGCAGCATGAAAGCCGCCTCGTTGAGCGAGGAGGAAAAACGCGCCGCTGTCAAGGATTTCAACTTCCCGAAAGGCATCCTCGTGGCGTTGCTGGCCGGATTTATGAGCGCCTGCTTCAACATCGGTCTGGCGAAGGGCCAGAACCTCTTTTTCGAAGGGGTCGACCCGATGTTCCGGTCGCTGCCGGCAACCTTCCTCGTAACATTAGGCGGGTTCGCGACGAATGCCGTATACTGCTTCTACCAGAACAGCCGCAACAAGACGTGGGGCGATTATCGCCAAGGGAGCGTCTGGGGCAACAACCTGCTGTTCTGTCTGATTGCCGGAGCGCTGTGGTACTCGCAATTCTTCGGGCTGGCCTTGGGCAAAGGATTCCTGACCGAATCGCCGGTACTGATGACCTTCGCATTCTGCATCCTGATGGCGTTGAACGTCGTATTCTCGAACGTCTGGGGCATCATTCTCAAAGAGTGGAAAGGATGTTCGAAAAAGACCGTCGCGGTGCTCATCGCGGGCATCGTCGTACTGATCGTATCGTCGTTCCTGCCACAACTGATTTGATTTTTTCCGACTTTCCGTTCGCATGAGCGGCCGCAGCCTGCGGAGGGGAGCTGTTGCGAGCCTCCGCCGCCCGAGGCTGCGGCTCGCGCGGTTCGATGAACCGCTCTGCCGACGGTCGGAGAAAAGAGACCAAAACGAATAAACATACATACGGCCGGAAGGATTCCGGCCGAATACTAACGACAAACATGAAATCCATACTTGAAAACAGACCGGCGCTGAAAGCCGAAATCGACAAAGTCGCCGAAGTCGCCGGTTACCTCTGGCAGCGCGGCTGGGCCGAACGCAACGGAGGCAACATCACGATCAACATCACGGAACACGTCGATGCGGAGATCTGCGCGATGGCTCCCATCAGCGAAAAATACCCGATCGGCACGACGCTGCCCCATCTGAAAGGCTGCTATTTCTTCTGCAAGGGCACCAACCGCCGTATGCGCGACTTGGCCCGCTGGCCGATGGACAACGGTTCGGTCATCCGCATCGCCGATGACTGCGCCCACTACGAAATCATCGCCGACAAAGCGGTGAAACCCACCTCGGAGCTGGCGTCGCACCTCTCGATGCACAACCAGATGATCGCTTCGGGCAACGGCTACAAGGCCGCCATCCATACGCATCCCATCGAATTGGTCGCCATGACCCACAACCCCGAATTTCTGAAAAAAGACGTGCTGACGAATCTGCTGTGGAGCATGATTCCCGAAACGCGGGCATTCTGTCCGAAAGGTTTGGGCATCGTCCCCTACAAGATGCCGTCGTCGGTCGAACTGGCCGAGGCCACCATCGAACAACTGAAAGAGTACGATGTCGTGATGTGGGAAAAACACGGCGTATGCGCCGTCGGCCCCGATATTTTCGAGGCATTCGACCAAGTGGACGTCCTTTCGAAATCGGCGCTCATCTACATCGCCGCCCGCAACATGGGCTTCGTTCCGGAAGGCATGTCCGCCGCCCAGATGAACGAACTCAAAGAGGCGTTCAACCTCTGACCCACGCGGCGTATCGACCGATCGGAGTTCCAACCGACGTTCCCGTCAAGGCGGGGAGGTAGGCCCAAACTGTGTACGACGCCGGAGGCGGCGAGCGACCAGAGGCGGACCAACAAACGGAGGTAACAAACCGTCGATACATAACAGGAGCTAATTACGCTTAAAAACCCCTCACCCCTGCTGCGGTTCTCCGCGGCGGGGTGAAACTTTGTACGAACCAGAGATGACCGAAGAAACGATCCCCAGTCCATCGACCGCCGTGTTCAAATACCTGATAGCCGGCGAAAACGACCTGAAATTCAACACCGTGGTCAATGCCATCGGGTCGCAGCGCATCGCGCCGCACAGCGAATATCCGCTCAAAGTGCATCCGGCCGACTACTTCTTCGATCCGGCGAAAGGCCGCGTCCTGCACGAATGGCAACTGCTCTACATCACGCAGGGCAAAGGCCGGTTCCGCTCCGCGCATACGCAACCCGTCGACGTCGACCCGGGTACCGTCATTCTGCTGCGCCCGGGCGAGTTGCACTCCTACCGACCGGCAGATGCGACGGGTTGGATCGAGTATTACATCGGATTCGAAGGACGCACGTTCGACCGGATGCTGCAACTATTGGAGCTCGACAAGGGGTGCCAACTGTGGACGATCGGGCCGAACAACGAACTGACCCGGCTTTACGAACGGGCTTTCGAAATCGCTTCGGACAAGAAAATCGCACCGCAACCCCTGCTCACGGGCATCGTCTGCCACATGCTCGGACTGCTGAACTATGCGATACGGAACCGAAGCGACCATCCAGCGGCGAACCGGTTGGAGCAGGCGATCGAACGGGCGAAAATCATCATGGAGAAGAAGGTTGTCGAAGACCTCGACCTGCAAGAGTTGGCCGCAGAACTGAATCTGAGTTACTCGTGGTTCCGCAAAACGTTCAAGGATTACACGGGGCACGCTCCGGCAAACTACTTCCAACGGCTCAAATTGCGACGCGCCGAACGCATGCTCGCCGAAACGCAGCTTTCCATCAAGGAGATCGCCTATTCGTTAGGCTACAAGTCAACGGAACATTTCTTCACGATCTTCAAAAAACACACGGGCTCCACCCCCTCGGCCTACCGCAATTACGGGCGCGAGCAGCCGGCCGAACCGCATGCCTGACCGGCCCGCTGCCTGCGATTTTTTCCGGCGAAACGGCGGTATTCTCCGAAAAAAATCCTATATTTACATTTCGATACGACCGACCGAAAAACCAACTACACCCGCGATATGAATAAACGGTTCCTTATCGTCTGTGCGACGGCGTTTTGCCTCTCCGCCTGCACGCAGCCGCCCGTCCCGATCGACCGCCGAGCGCTCGTGAGCCGAAACAATCCGATCGTCGAACGGGTCGATTCGCTCGCCTCGCTCTCGGTGGGGAACGGCGGATTCGCCTTCACGGTCGATGCAACCGGTCTGCAAACCTTTCCGGAACATTACCGGAACGGCGTACCCCTCGGCACGCAAAGCCAATGGGGGTGGCACAGTTTTCCCAACCCCGCCAAATATACCCACGCCGAAACGCTGCGCGATTACGACTTCGGACGCGGCCGCACAGAACCTTACTCCGTGCAATTCGACGAAGCCGGACGCCAACACGAAGCAGCAGACTGGTATCGTGCCAATCCGCATCGGCTCCACCTCGGCTGTATCGGGTTCGACGGGCTTGCACCGGAAGCAATCGACGACATCCGGCAGAAACTCGATCTGTGGAACGGGCAAATCAATTCGCGCTTTACGGTCAACGGCGAGGAGGTCGCCGTAACGACCGTATGCCACCCGACGCAGGACATCGTAGCCGCCGACATCCGCACGGCTGCGGCCCTACCCATCGTCCTCCGTTTCCCCTATCCGACGGGCCAACACAGCGACGATGCCTGCGACTGGGCGAATGACCATGCCCATCGTTCGGAAATCGTCGAGCAAAGCGACGGCCATGCGCTGATCCGCCGCACATTGGATGCTACGACCTACTACGTCTCGCTCGACTTTACGGGCGCCACGCTCGCACAAACCGACCGCAACCGTTTCGTGCTGACGCCGACGGCCGACCGCTACACCTTCGAAGCGGGCTTCTACGCCGAAGCCCCTGCGGCCCCCCGACCCTCTTTCGATGCCACGCTCGCCGCAGCCAACGCCTACTGGCAAAACTACTGGACAGCGGGTGCGGCCGTCGATTTCAGCGGCTGCACCGACCCGCGAGCCCGTGAACTGGAACGGCGCGTCGTCCTGTCGCAATACCTGCTCGGCATCCAATGCGCCGGAAACTACCCGCCCCAGGAGACGGGATTGACCTACAATTCGTGGTTCGGAAAGTTCCATTTGGAGATGATCTGGTGGCACGAAGCACAGTTCGCCCTCTGGGGACGCGAAAAGCTGCTCGCCCGTGCACTCGAATGGTATGCCACGGCCGCACCCGTCGCCCGCGAAATCGCCGCGCGGCAGGGATTCGACGGCCTCCGCTGGATGAAGATGACCGACCCGTCGGGCATCGAGGCGCCGTCGGACATCGGGTCGTTCCTTATTTGGCAACAACCGCATTTGATTTATTTGGCCGAATTGGTCTATCGTGCCGATCCTTCCGCCGACTTTTTATTAAAATACCATGAACTCGTAGAAGAGTCGGCGAATTTCATGGCTTCGTTCGCAACCTACGACGAGGCGAACGACCGCTATACGCTCAAAGGCATCATTCCGGCCCAAGAGACCCTACGGCCAGCCGAAACGGTCAATCCGCCTTTCGAGCTCGCCTACTGGCATTTCGGGCTCTCCGTAGCACAGCAATGGCGCGAACGGATGGGCAAGCCCCGCAATCCCCAATGGGACACGATTATCGCCAAACTGTCGCCGCTGGCCGCCAAAGACGGGCTCTATCTTGCAGCCGAAACCGCCGAAAATACCTATCAGGAGATTCGGTTCACCTCCGACCACATGGCCGTACTGGGGGCCGTAGGCATTTTGCCTGCGTCGCCGTTCGTAGAGGCGCCGATCATGCACGACACATTCGATTGGATATACGACAACTGGAACTGGGACAAGACATGGGGCTGGGATTATCCGATGACCGCCATGAACGCCGTCCGCATGGGCGAGCCCGAAAAGGCTGTCGATGCGCTAATGATGGACAAACGCACGAACACCTATTTGGTCAACGGGCACAACTACCAAGATGCGCGGCTGCGCTGCTATCTTCCCGGGAACGGCGGTTTGCTGACCACCGTGGCGCTGATGTGCGCCGGCTGGGACGGCTGCGAGACCGAAAATCCGGGCTTCCCGAAAGACGGCACGTGGAACGTACGCTGGGAAGGTCTCCGACCCCTGCCTTAAACCGTCCGAACCATGAAACGTATTCTGCTATCACTCGTCTTATTGACGGCCGGCGGCTCCGGTGAGCTGTCCCCGACCGTCGCGCTGGCCCAAAGCGTGAAACCGACCGCTGTCAACGAAGACTATTCATGGAACCTGCCGTCCGATGCGCCGCGTACGCTGCGGTACCGTCCCGCCGGAAACGGCGTCGAGATCACCGACGGCACGCGACGGTTCAATCGGGCCCTTTACGGCGCCCACACAGGCTTCCGCATGGAGTGCAGCGACCGGCCCGAGTTCGGCCTCTACCTGCCCCGCATGGGTGGCAACCTGCAATTCGGCATCGACTACGACCACTGCACGGCCCGCTACGAAGCGGGGCGGATGCACTATCGGTTAGACGACCGGCTGACAATCGAAGCGCAAGTCCTGCGGTCGGAAGATGCGGCGCTGTGGCGGATCGAAAACACGGGCACCCGTCCGGAGCGAATCGACCTCGCTTTCGGCGGCGTGGCCGATAAAAAGTTCTATCGCGAAGGCGACCTCGGGGTGGATAAACCCGACTGCTTCGATTTCAAGCCCGAATACTGCAAAGGGAATCGCTACCGCGTCGACGGCCATCGCGTTACGGTGGAATACGGCGTCAAACAGCGGGCGCTGCTTCATCTGACGCTTCCCACCGACCGGATTAAGCTCACCGAATATCCATCGCTGCAAGCCACGTTCACGCTCGTCCCGAAAGAGGTGCGTTATTTAGCCATCTATCCCGATGCGACGCAGGCCGACTGCACGACCCAACAAGCTTTGGCCGATCGTTTCGCCGAAGCCGAAGCCCAACGCGCCGACCTTGCGCAAGCGCTCTACATCCGCACGCCCGACCCCTACATCACCCCGATCGGCGAGGCCCTTGCGCTGGCCGCCGACGGCATTTGGAGCGGCGAGGCATGGCTGCACGGCGCCATAGGCTGGCGCACGCCTTACAGCGGATGGCGCGGCGCTTACGTGGGCGATGCGTTGGGCTGGCACGACCGTGCCCGCAAACATTTCGACACCTATGCGGCCAATCAAATTACGGACGTGCCGCCCGTTCTACCCCATCCGCGGCAGGACACGACGCTCCGTTTGGCACGGGCCGAAAAACGGTGGGGCACGCCGATGTATAGCAACGGCTACATCACCCGCCGCCCGGGCAAGAAGGATGAAATGTCGCACTACGACATGAATCTGTGCTACATCGACGAACTGTTGCGCCACCTCGCATGGACGGGCGACAAGGAGTACGCCCGCCGGATATTTCCGGTCATCGAGCGGCATTTGGCGTGGGAAAAACGCAACTACGACCCCGACGGCGATCATCTCTACGATGCCTATTGCTGCATCTGGGCCAGCGATGCGCTCTACTATACGGCCGGTGCCGTAACCCATTCGTCGGCCTATAATTACTATGCCAACCGCCAAGCGGCGCGGATTGCCGAGCTGATCGGCCGCGACCCGACCCCCTATCGCGAAGAGGCCGAAGCCATTCTTGCGGCAATGAACACCGTGCTGTGGATGAACGATCGCGGCCATTGGGCCGAATACCGCGATTTCATGGGCCACAAACGCCTCCATCCCGATGCGGCCGTCTGGACGATTTATCACGCCATCGACTCGGAGACGGCCGACCCGTTCCAAGCCTATGCGGCGACCCGTTACGTCGATACCGAAATCCCGCATATCCCCGTTACGGCGGAGGGAATAGAGGGGGATTATGCCATAATCTCCACGTCCGATTGGAAACCATATTCGTGGAGCATCAACAACGTGGCCATCGCCGAAGTGATGCACACGGCGCTGGCCTACTGGCAGGCGGGCCGTCCGGAAGAGGCGTTCCGGTTGATGAAAAGCACGGCACTGGACAACATGTACATGGGCGCTTCGCCGCTCAACTTCGGCCAGATCAGCTATTACGATGCGGCCCGCGGCGAATGTTACCGCGACTTCGGCGATCCGATCGGCGTCTGGAGCCGCGCGATGGTCGAAGGGCTGTACGGCATCCGGCCCGATGCCCTTCACGGACGAATCACGCTGCACCCGGGGTTCCCCGCAGCATGGAACGAAGCCGAAATTTCGATGCAGGACATCGCCTACACGTTCCGTCGAAACGGGAACCGCGACACCTATCGCATCGAACAACGTTTTACCGAACCGCTCGCCGTTCGGTTGGAAGTCGCCGCTCGCGGCAAGGTCGACCGCGTAACGGTCAATGGGAAAACGACCCACTGGAGCGCAATCGAGCCATCCATCGGAGCTGCCGTCATCGCCATCGAGGCGGGCACCGACCGTCAGGCGACAGTGGAGATCGTATGGGGCAACTTTCCGAAAATCCGTCCCACGGGAGCCGAAAAATGCGTAGGCCCTACCTGCTTCCACGAAGTCGCAGCCGGTTCGCTGCGCTGGTGGCGTCCCGAAGAACTCCCGCGACTCGAAAGTACATCCCGATCCGAAACGACGGCGCCGGCGGGCGGATTCGACGCGATCATTCCCGAGCGATGCGAGCCGATCCCAATGGAATACAACGCCTCGGTCAGCGATATTTTCAAGAACCGCTACCTCTCGCCCCGACCGCCCTACACGACCTTGCAACTGCCGTCGCAAGGGATCGGCGAATGGTGCCATCCGACGCAGACGGCCGAAATCGACGACAGCGGCTTGCGGGCTCTCGTCGGTGCAGACGGCCTGCTACACACTTCGCTCGGCATCGCGTTCCGTACGCCGCAGACGGGAGCGAACATCTGCTACACTTCGCTGTGGGACAACTATCCGGACACGGCTTCGGTGCCGCTGTACGGCCGAGCAACGCACGCCTATCTGATGATGGCGGGCTCGACGAACCACATGCAATACAACATGGCGAACGGGGTCGTCCGCATCCGCTACAAGGACGGCACAGAACAAGCGGTCGAATTGGTCAATCCGACGACGTGGGTACCCATCGAACAAGACATCTATTATGACAGGGGAGCGTTCCGACCGATTGCGGGCAGCGTACCGCCCTATCGCATCCACTTCGGCACAGGGCGCATCAGCCGCCGGTTGGGTGATGAATTGGGCATCGAAGGCGTTTACGGCCGACTGATCGACGGCGGGGCCGGCATCCTGCTGGACATTCCGCTCGACCCGACCCGCGAACTCGACCGACTGGAACTGGAAACTTTATCGAACGACGTGGTGATCGGTCTGATGGCCGTAACCCTCCAAAGAAAATAAGACCTATGAATCTGGATTTCAAACACATCTTGCTTTCGTTCGCAACTGCGGCGACCCTCCTTTCGACCGGTGCGGCCGGAGCGGCTGCGCGTCCGGAAGCCGCGCAACCGGCCGACCGGCAGCCGGAAGCCCGCGGGCCGCGTCCCGAACACAAACCCTATGTCCGTTGGTGGTGGTTGGGCAGCGCTGTCGACCGCGAAGGATTGGATTACAACCTCTCGGAGTTCGCCCGCGAGGGCATCGGCGGGGTCGAAATCACCCCGATCTACGGCGTCAAAGGAAACGAAGCCAACGACTTGGAGTACCTTTCGCCCGCCTGGATGGACGCCTATCGCTATACGGTCGAACGGGGTGCGGAATTAGGCATTCAAGTCGACATGAGCAACTGCACGGGCTGGCCCTTCGGCGGGCCGTGGGTCTCGACGGACGAAAGCGCACAGAAATACATCCTCGAAAAACAGACGCTGCGGGGCGGCGAACGGCTGACCGAACCCCTGCGCCCGACCGATGCGAAACAACAAAAGGTGGCGACGCTCGAAGCATTGCAAGCCGTCAGCGACAAAGGCAAACGGCTGGATCTGACCGCACGGGTGAATGCCGACGGCCTGCTCGACTGGCAGGCTCCCGCCGGTGAATGGACGCTCTATGCGCTCTATGCGGGGCGCACGTTCCAGATGGTGAAACGCGCCGCGCCGGGCGGCGTGGGCTATGTGCTGAACCACTACAACCGCGATGCCGTAGAGCACTATCTGGCCCGTTTCGACGAAGCCTTCGCCGCCTCGGGCGCCCCATGGCCGGACACCTTCTTCAATGATTCGTTCGAGGTATACGGCTCCAGCTGGGACAAGACGCTGCTCGCGGAGTTCGAACGCGACCACGGCTACCGGCTGCAGGACTATCTGCCCGAATTTGCCGCCGAGGGCGCCGACGACCTTTCGGCCCGCATCGTCCGCGACTATCGGCAGACGCTGGCCGACATGCTGCTGCGCAACTTCACGACCGTATGGGCGGACTGGGCCCATTCGCACGGCAGCCGCGTCCGCAACCAGGCGCACGGTTCGCCAGGGAACATTTTCGATTTCTATGCGGCGGTCGACATCCCCGAATGCGAATCGTTCGGCCGCACGGAGTTCAACATCCCGGGCCTGCGCCACGACCCCGATGCCAAACACAGCGACGCCGATCCGGCGGTGCTGAAATTCGCCTCGTCGGCGGCCCACGTCACGGGCAAACCGCTGACTTCATGCGAGACGCTGACGTGGCTCACCGAACATTTCCGCACCTCATTAGCCAGCTGCAAACCCGAAATCGACCAGATTCTGGCCTCGGGCGTGAACCACGTCTATTTCCACGGTGCCCCCTACTCGCCCCATAATGCGACCTTCCCCGGATGGCTCTTCTATGCCTCCATCAACCTGTCGCCCACGGCTCCGCTCTGGCGCGACGCCGGTGCGATGCTCGAATACATCGGCCGCTGCCAATCTTTCCTGCAAGCGGGTCGGCCCGACAACGAACTGCTGCTCTACATCCCGATGGAGGACATCAGCGACTCGCAACGCGGCCGCAACCTGTTGCTCTTCGACATCCACAAGATGGGCCAGACCATGCCCGAACTGAAACAGACAATGAACTCGCTCGTTCGCAACGGATACGAGGCCGATTACATTTCGGATTGCTATCTGGCCGGTGCGCGGGTCGAAAACGGTTCGATCGTAACCCAAGGCGGCACTCGCTACAAAGCGATCGTCCTGCCGAACTGCCGATTGATTCCGGTCGGGACGCTCGAAAAGCTGCTCGCGCTGGCGAACGACGGCGCAACGGTCGTCTTTACGGAACGTTATCCCGAAGATGTTCCCGGATTCGGCAAGCTCAAAGCCCGCCGCCGCACGTTCCAGAAATTTGCCCGTCGGTTGCCCGCCGCCGATTTCGCCCAAATTGAAATCCACCCCTACGGAGCGGGCCGAATCATCACGGGAAGCGATCTGAACGAGCTGGCAGAGACGGCAGGCGCCCGATACGAACCGCTCAAAAAGGCGGGATGTCAGCTGACCCGCCGCCGCACGGACGACGGCTACCGTTATTTCATCGCCCTGCTGAACGGCCAAGCGATCGACGGCACGGTCGAATTGGGCATCGAAGCCGACCGAATCATCGTAACCGACCCGTTGACCGGACGTCGGGGAATCGCCGATTCCCGCAAGACGGCGCACGGTACGACGGAGGTCGCGCTGCAACTGCAACCCGGACAATCGCTGCTGTTGGAGAGCGGTTCGCAAACGACCGCCGCCTCGCTTCCGAAATGGGTCTGCTACGAAGCCACCGGAACCCCCGTTTCGGGCCACGGTTGGCAATTGGATTTCCCGCAATCGCTGCCGGCAGTCGACCGACGTTTCGCCATCGCCGAGCCCCACTCGTGGACGACGCTCGTTCCGCTGCCCGAAGCGACTTCCGAAGCAGTGCTTCGCAACGACGACGAACCTACGGCCTTAAAAGATGCTGCGGCGCAACGCAACGCACGCTCGACCGAGACGGAACGTGCACTCGCCGACCTCGTACGGCTTTGCGGAACAGGTCGTTACACGGCGACCTTCACCGTAGCGAATCCTCGTGCAGCCGATGCGTGGCTACTTCGATTGGGCGAAGTGCATGAATCGGCCCGCGTTCGGGTCAATGGCCATGAAGCCGGCACGGCGTGGTCGGTACCGTTCGAACTCGATGTTACGAAGTGGCTCGTGGCGGGCGACAACCGCATCGAAATCGAAGTAACGAACCTTCCGGCCAATCTGATCGCCGATCTCGACCGGCGCGGCGTGGAATGGCGCATCTTCAAGGATGCCAACATCGTCAGCTCCACCGACGGCCGGTTGCTCAACACCTCGAAATGGCCGGTCGAACCGGCCGGATTGAGCGGTGCCGTAAGGCTCTGTCCGATCAAAGCGAAGGTGCGCTGAATCGACCCGCCAGCCCGAAACCGACCGAACCGCCGGCCTCAGCCGACAGATGCGAAAAATAGACAAACCGACAGATTCCAGACAACCAATTAATAAAAATATGAAAAAACTACTTATCAGCCTGCTCACGCTGGCCATCGCCGCAACCACGACGGCACAGGAAATCCCGCCGCAGCGCGAAACGCTCGCCGCCATGCGACGGGTCAACGACTACTTCATGAGAAAGTATGCCGACCCCACGGCCGTGATGCCCTACTTCTCGCGCAAAAAGACCTACGAATCGAATATCTGGACGCGCGGCGTCTACTACGAAGGTTTGATGGCCCTCTACTCCATCTATCCCGAAAACCGCTACTACGACTATGCCTACGACTGGGCCGAGTTCCACAAGTGGGGCATGCGTCAGGACAACACGACGACCCGCAACGCCGACAACTACTGCTGCTCGCAGACCTACATCGACCTCTACAACCTGACCCCCGAGCCGAAGATGCTGACGAAGACCATCGCCTGCATGAACATGCTCGTCAATACGCCGCAGGTCGACGACTGGACGTGGATCGACGCCATCCAGATGGGGATGCCCGTTTTAGTCAAATTGGGCAAACTGAAAAACGATCCGCGTTACTACGAAAAGGCGTGGGAGATGTACGCTTGGTCGCGCAATACGCTGGCCGGCGGTCTCTACAATCCGAAAGAGGGATTCTGGTGGCGCGACAAGGATTTCGTTCCCCCCTACAAGTCGCCCAACGGCAAAAACTGCTACTGGTCGCGCGGTAACGGCTGGGTCGTAGCCGCCTTGGTGCGCGTTCTGCAAGACCTTCCGGCGGATGATCCGCATCGGGCCACCTATGTAGCCGATCTGCAATCGATGTGCAAGGCCGCCAAAGCTTGCCAGCGCGCCGACGGATTCTGGAACGTGAATCTGCTCGACGAATCCGATTTCGGCGGCAAGGAGACGACCGGCACGGCGCTGTTCGTCTACGGCATGGCGTGGGGCATCAACAACGGCGTGCTCGACCGCAAGGAGTATCTGCCGGCTGCAATCAAGGGTTGGAATGCGATGGTCAACGAAGCCGTCCACGAAAACGGATTCTTGGGCTATGTGCAGGGCACGGGGAAAGAGCCAAAAGACGGCCAACCGGTCGCTTACGATTCGGTACCCGACTTCGAGGATTACGGTACGGGCTGCTTCCTGCTGGCCGGTTCCGAAGTTTATAAACTCCGCTAATCGCCGCTTTTTATGAAATCGCTTTACAAAGGACTGCTGGCCCTCGTTCTGGCCGCTGGTTGCGGCACGGTCGCAGCCCAAACGCCGCATCCGGAACGGATCTATCTTTCGGGCACCGGCATCGACGACACGAAAACGTGGGAGTTCCGCTGCACCGATGGCCAGAACAGCGGGAAGTGGAAGAAAATCGAAGTGCCCTGCAACTGGGAGCTGCAAGGATTCGGTGACTATACCTACGGACGCTGGTACACGGTGCGCGGTTCCCAACCGAGCAAGGAGGAGGGCACCTATCGCTATCGGTTCGATGTTCCGAAGAGCTGGAACGGCCAACGTGTACAGCTTTGGTTCGACGGCGTAATGACCGACACCGAAGTGTTCGTCAACGGCCGATCCGCAGGCGAGCTCCATCAAGGCGGATTCTATCGGTTCGGCTACGACATCACGCCGCAGCTCCGGTTCGGAAGCCGTAACCTGTTGGAAGTCAAGGTGGCGAAACATTCGGCCAACGAATCCATCAACGCCGCCGAACGCAAGGCCGACTGGTGGCTGTTCGGAGGCATCTACCGGCCTGTGTGGTTGGAGGTCGTGCCCGAAGTGCACCTGCGTCATTTCGTGGTCGACGGTCTTCAAGACGGAACGCTGCGCTGCCGGACCGAACTCTCGGACAAAGCCGACGGCTACACGCTGCGCCTGTCGGTCAAGGATTTGGCCGACGGAACCCCGCTGCATGACGCATCGGGCGCTGCGAGCGTAACCGTGCCGCTGAAAGAGACCGTAACCCTTGCGGAAAGCCGCTGGGCCGATGTGCAGCCATGGACGCCGGAGACGCCGCATCTCTATACGGTTCGGCTGGAGCTGTGCGACCCTGCCGGAAAAGTCGTCCAGACCCGCGAAGTCCGCACGGGCTTCCGCACGCTGGAGTTCTTCCCGCAAGACGGGCTCTATCTGAACGGCAAAAAGCTGGTAGTGAAGGGCGTCAACCGCCACTCGTTTTCGGTCGAGGGTGGCCGTGCGACCAGTGCCGCGATGAGCCGTCAGGATGCCGAACTCATCCGCGGCATGAACATGAATGCCGTCCGCTCGCACTATCCGCCCGACGAACATTTTTTAGATATGTGCGATTCGTTGGGGTTGCTCTACCTTAACGAACTGGCCGGTTGGCACGATGCCTACGACATGCAAGTCGGTGAAAAGCTGCTGTGCGAGATGCTCGAACGCGATGTCAACCACCCCTGCATCATCCTTTGGGGCAACGGCAACGAGGGCGGCTGGAACACAAAATTGGACAAACTTTTCGCTGAACACGACCCGTTGCAGCAACGGCATGTCATCCATCCGTGGGCCGATTTCAACGATTTGGACACCCACCACTATCCGGCCTATCTGACCGGCGTCGGGCGTCTGGCGAACGGCTACAAGGTCTTCCTGCCCACCGAGTTCATGCACGCCATGTACGATCAAGGCGGCGGCGCCGGACTGCGCGATTTCTGGGATCGCTGGAGCACCTCGCCCTACTTCGCAGGCGGAATGATCTGGGCCTTTTGTGACGAAGCTCCCATGCGCACCGACCGCGGCGGCCAGCTCGATTCCGACGGTTCGAATGCACCGGACGGCATCGTCGGCCCGCGCCGCGAAAAGGAGGGCAGCTACTACGCCATCCGCGAACAATGGTCGCCGATCCAGATCCGGCCGTTCGCCATCACCTCGCATTTCGACGGTTCGTTCCGCGTAACGAACGAATACATCTACACCGATCTCGATCGCTGCCGGATGAACTATCGCGTAGTTCGCACCCCGTCGCCGTTGCAAGGCGAAGCGAATCCGTCCGTCGTTGCCAGCGGCGAAGTGATGCTTCCGAATGCCGCCCCGGGCGAGACCCGCACGGCCCGTTTCGAACTGCCGAAAACGTTCTTCGACGGCGATTTGTTGGAATTAGAGGCGTTCGGGCCCGACGGCCAAAGCATCTGTGAATGGAGCTATCCGATTCGTCTGACAGCGCCCTATTTCGCCCGCGAATACAAGGCCGGCCAACCGACCGGGGCAGCCCGCGCGGAGCAGCACAACGGCAAAATCGAGCTAACAAACAACGGGGTACACGTTACGTTCGATGCGGCGACCGGCATGCTGTGCGGCATCCGCAAGCCCGACGGCACGGAGATTCCGCTCACGAACGGCCCCGTAGCAGTCGGCATGAAGATGCGTTACGAACCGGCGAAAAGCACGATCCGCAATACGCCGGAAGGCGCCGTCTACTGCGCCCGCTACAGCGGAGGCGTCGATTCGATCGTCTGGCGGCTGACCGACGACGGCCTGCTCCACATGAATGCCCTGCTGCTCAACCGAGCATCGGGCGGCCAAGGGTTCGACGATGCCTTCATGGACAACGAAGTCTACAATTTGGGGCTGACCTTCTCCTATCCCGAAACGGCTTGTACGGGGATGCGCTGGTTAGGTCGCGGCCCCTATCGGGTGTGGAAAAACCGTCTGGCAGGCGCCCGCTACGGCATCTGGCACAAAGCCTACAACGATACGGCGACGGGTGCGGATTTCGAACAGTTGGTCTATCCGGAGTTCAAAGGCTATCACGGGAATCTCTATTGGGCGACGCTCGAAAACCCGACCGCCCCGCTGACGGTCTATGCGTTGAGCGACGGGATTTTCCTGCGGCTGTTCACCCCGCGCGAACCGGTCGGAGGAAACGGCAAGACGATGCCGGCATTTCCGGAGGGCGATCTGTCGTTCCTGCTGGACATTCCCGCCATTCAGTCGTTCAAGCCCATCAAGCAACAAGGGCCGAACAGCCAACCCGGGAACATCCGCATCAAAAGCGGCGACGAAGGTTTGCATTTGGACATAGCTTTTGATTTTCATTAGCGCGATAGAGCCATAATACGGATCGGAAAGCCGTCTGCGCTTCCGTAAATAAAAAACTACTTGCGGATCGGGAATGTCGATGACATTCCCGATCCTTTTTTGTGTCGAAACTTTAATTTAAGGAAATAGTTGCTTCCGGCCTGCAAAATCGCGGGACGCAGCCTGCAAAGGAAATAGGGAAGCAATAAAAAGGTTCAAAAGCAAGATAGGCTGCGGAGCCACTAACAAAAAACCTCCGCCCGCCGAGGCTGCGGCTCGCGCGGCTCCAAAGGAGCCGCATTTTTATAAACCCTTCGAACCCATCTGTTAATAAAATTTTATCTCCTAAATATATGGCAGCGCAGAAGGCCTACCGACCCGTATTAAGGACCTACCGCGCTAATAAAAATTTTGGAAATCGCATAATTTATGCGTACCTTTGCACGATAAGCGCCGTAAACGAGACAGCGATGAAATCATTCTTTCCACATCTTTTGTATGGAGCCTTGTTCGTAGCCCTGTTGAGCGGCTGCGCCGGTATCAATCAGGTACTGAAATCCGGCAAACCCGACCAGATTTACGCGAAAGCCCTCGAATACTACGAAAAAGAGAAGTGGTCGCGCGCCTCGACCCTCTTCGAGGGGGCGGAACGCTACTATCACGGCACGTCGCGCGAAGATACGATCTCGTTCTACAATGCCCGCTGCAAATTCAAGAACCGCGATTACGACACGGCGGCTACCCTGCTGGACGAATTCCGCCGTAAATTCGGTCGCAGCGCCTTCATCGAAGATGCCGAGGGGATGTATGCACTCTGCCACTATTTCCTCTCGCCGGCCCCTACGCGCGACCAGACGAGAACGGGTCAGGCGTTGGTCGCCATCAACGAATTCATGTCGCACTACCCCAACAGCGACCGCATCGAGGAGTTCGAAAAAATCAATGCGGAGCTGACCGAACGCCTGCATGAGAAGGCTTATCTGAACGCCTATACCTATTATAAAATCGGGCGTTACAAGTCGGCGATCGTGGCGTTGAAAAACGCGCTGAAACTCTACCCCGAAAGCAAACACCGCGAGGAGATCATGTTCCTCATCGTGGATGCGGGATACCGGCTGGCCAGCAACTCCGTCGCCGAGAAGCAGACCGATCGTTACCTCTCCATGCTCGACTCCTATCTGTCGTTCAAGGAGGCCTATCCCGAATCGAAGCACATGAAAGAGGTCGAACGGATGGCCAAACACGCCCGCGACTACCTCGCACGCAACAAATCCGATAACAATAGCTGATAGATACGATGGAAATCAAGAAGAACATTCCGAACAACACCATTACGCGCAAGCTCGTGGACTTGGACCGAGAAACGGGCAACATCTACGAAACGGTCAACATCCTCGCTCGTCGGGCCAATCAAATCTCCACGGAACTGAAAACCGAGCTCAACCGCAAACTGGCCGATTTCTCGTCGCCGACCGACACGTCGATGGAGGAGACCTTCGAGAATCGCGAACAGATCGAAATTTCGCGCTACTACGAACGGCTGCCCAAACCGACCATCATCGCGACCGAGGAGTTCCTCGACCACGAACTGCAATACCGGATGGCCGAACCCGCCAAGAAGGAGTAACGCCGCCCCGAAAAAATAACGAATTCCGCATCGTACGGATATGGGACAGAACGAGTTGGCTGTCAGTCTGAAAGGGCGCCGCATTCTGTTGGGCGTTACCGGAAGCATCGCCGCATACAAGGCCGCACAGCTGTGCCGGCTCTTGGTTACGGCGGGTGCCGACGTGCAGGTGGTGATGACACCGCTCGCCAAACAGTTCATCACGCCGCTGACGATGGCCACGCTGTCGAAACATCCGATTCGGGTCGAGTTCTTCGACCCCGAAAACGGTGCTTGGCATTCGCACGTCTCGTTGGGCGAATGGGCAGACTGCTACCTGATCGCTCCCGCCACGGCCAATACGTTGGCCAAAATGGTTGCCGGCATTGCCGACAATCTGTTGTTGACGACCTATCTTTCGGCCCGCTGTCCGGTCGTCGTCGCTCCGGCGATGGATTTGGACATGTATGCGCACGCAGCCACGCAACAAAACCTGCGGACGCTCGCCGAACGGGACGTCCGCATCGTCGAACCGGCCGAAGGCGAGCTGGCGAGCGGGCTGCATGGCAAGGGACGGATGGCCGAACCCGAAACGATCGCCGCATTCGTCGGCGAACTGCTCACCGAAAAAAAAAAGAGGCTGCAAGGTAAGCGCTTCGTCGTAACGGCCGGCGCCACCATCGAGGCAATCGACCCCGTGCGATTCCTTTCAAATCACTCGTCGGGCAAGATGGGGTATGCCATCGCCGGAGAGCTGGCCCGACGCGGTGCTGCGGTAACATTGGTCAGCGGCCGCACGTCGCTCAACGTTCCGGCCGGTGTCGAGCGGGTCGATGTGCTGTCGGCCGCCGAAATGTACGATGCCGCGGTCGAGGCTTTCAAGCAAGCCGACGGAGCCGTTATGTGTGCCGCCGTTGCAGACTACACCCCCGCCGAAGTCGCCGACCGGAAGCTGCAAAAGGGCGACGGCGAGATGACTCTCACGTTGAAGCGCACCCGCGACATTGCGGCCGCATTGGGCGCCGACAAGGGCGACCGGCTGCTGGTCGGATTCGCTTTGGAAACGCACGACGAACAGGCCCACGCCGAAGCCAAACTGCACAAAAAGAACTTCGACTTCATCGTACTGAACTCGCTGCGGGATGCGGGTGCGGGCTTTCGCGGCGACACGAACAAAGTCAGTTTCATCGACCGCTCGGGCCGCGAAGAGCTCCCGCTATTGAGCAAAGCGGAGGTCGCGAACCGCATCGCCGATAAAATCGAAAACCATCTACGGGCATGTTACGCCGCCTCACAGTCGAAAACTATGCGCTGATCGACCGGCTTCAGTTGGAGTTGGACGCGCACCTAAACATCATTACGGGTGAAACAGGTGCGGGCAAGTCGATTCTGCTCGGCGCGCTCGGACTGCTGCTCGGCGCGAAGAACGACGGCTCGGCCATGAAAGACACGGCCCGCAACTGTCGGGTCGAAGGGGTATTCGACCTGACGGGCCTCGGACTGGAGCCGTTTTTCGAGGAGAACGATCTGGACTATGCCGCCGAGACGACCCTCACGCGCATCATCACGCCGGCGGGCAAAAGCCGAGCCTTCGTGAACGATCTGCCGGTACAACTGCAACTGCTGCGCGAATTGGGCACACGGTTGGTCGACATCCATTCGCAACATCAGAATTTGATTCTTTCGTCGGAGGAGTTCCGCATTTCGGCGCTCGACACGATGGCCGGGAACAGCGCCCTGCTGCCCCGTTACGCTGCGGCCTACACTCGTATGCAGGAACTGCGACGAAAGGTCGCCGCGCTGCGCGAAGCCGCCGAAGCAAGCCGCCGCGACGAAGAGTGGCTCCGCTATCAGAGCGAAGAACTTACGGCCGCCGCGCTGCGGGCGGGCGAACAGACCGAAATCGAAGCGGAATTAGCGGTGCTGGAACATGCCGACCGCATCGGCGAAACATTTATCAATTTGCGAAACGCGCTGGATACCGATGAGGTAGGCATCCTGACCCTCCTGCGCAACTCCGAAAACGAACTCGCCCGTCTCGGGGCCAACTATCCGGCCGCGGCGGACTATGCCGGCCGGCTGCATGCCGTCATTGAGGAGTTGAAAGACATCGACGCTTCGGTTACGGCCGACGGGCAACGCATCGACGCGGACCCCGAACGACTGCAAAAGCTCACCAACCGACTGGATTTGCTACTTTCGCTGCAACAAAAGCACCGCGCTGCGGACGAAGCAGCGTTGATTGCTGTCCGCGACGATTATGCCGCCCGATTATCGGCAATCGCCCACAGCGACGAAGCAATCGCCGAAGCCGAAAAAGAGCTGCAAACTGTCGAAAATGAGGCACGAACGCTTGCGAAACAGTTACATGACGCCCGCGCGAAACAGGCCCCGAAGTTTGCCGGCCGCATCCTCGAAACCCTCGCCCAGCTGGGCATGCCCGATACGATTTTCCGCGTGGAACTGACCCCGAGCGAGGCGTTGGGACGCACGGGCAATGACGCGGTGGCGTTTCTCTTTACGGCGAACAAAAATCGGGAACCGCAGCCGGTGGAACGAATTGCATCGGGCGGTGAATTGTCGCGCGTGATGCTCTCGATCAAAGCCCTGCTGGCCGAACGGATGCAGTTGCCGACCATTCTATTTGACGAAATCGACACGGGCGTTTCGGGACGCATCGCCGATGCGATGGGCGAAATCATCGTTGGGCTCTCAAAGACGATGCAGGTGGTCGACATCACGCACCTGCCGCAGGTCGCCTCGAAAGGCACGGCCCATTTCGTGGTCTACAAGCACGAAGGGCACACCGACCTCACCCGTCTGACCGAAGAAGAGCGCGTCGAAGAAATCGCCAAGATGCTTTCGGGCAGCCGCATCACCGATGCAGCGTTAGCGCAGGCCCGGATTCTGTTAGGTCGGGAAAAATCACCCGAATAACTTCAAAAATCGCGGAACGCAGCCTGCGGAGCGAGTACAGCGAGCCTCCGCACGCCGAGGCTGCGGCTCGCGCGGCTCCCAAGAAGCCGCAAACGAAAAAAACGCTTTCTAAAAGGGCAACAAGGATTCGCCGCAATTTTCCCGTTCGAATTGCAACAACCGTGATTTAATCGCCAATCCGCCGGCATAACCGGTCAAACGTCCATCGGCCCCGACGATCCGATGACAAGGGATGAGGATCGGAATGGGATTGCAATGGTTGGCCATGCCGACGGCCCGACAAGCCGCAGGCCGCCCCACTGCACAAGCGATGTCCCGATAACTGCAAGTCGCACCGTAAGGAATGGTCTGCAACGCCTGCCAAACCTGCTGCTGGAACGGCGTGCCGACCGGCGCGAGCGGCACGGTGAAGTTCCGCCGCTCACCAGCGAAAAATTCCCCCAACTCCCGCACCGCCTGCCGCAACACCTCCAGCCCAGCGGAATCGGTCGGCTCGACCAAAACAGCATTGTCCGGAACCCGATCGCCGAAACGGATGGCCGTAACGGCCGATTCATCGAAAACGACGGTCAACGGGCCGACGAGCGAGTCGATGCGACAGGAAAAGGTCATTGTTCAAAGGTGCTCCAACGTGTAATCGATCATCTTCTGCCGCACGGCCTGCATCGCGTCGGGACGCATCGAATGATTCTGGTCGGGATAGACCATCATGTCGTAACGTTTGCCGCAGCGATTGAGCACGCGGGCCATCTCGGCCGTATGCTGGAAGTGGACGTTATCGTCCGCCGTGCCGTGAATCAAGAGCAACCGCGTCTTCCGGTCGTCGAACATCCGCGCAAAGTTGAGCGGCGAATAGTCGTCGTAACCAGCGGCATTGTACTGCGGCAATCCGTTATAGATTTCGGTATAGATAGTATCGTAGAACCGCCACGAAGTAACGGGCGCCACGGCAATCGCCATCCGGAACAGTCCGTGTCCTTTCAGCGCGCAGCTCAACGCCATGAATCCGCCGTAAGACCAGCCGTAAATGCCGATCCGTTCGGAATCGACATAGGGCTGTGCCGCCATGTAACGCGCGAACGACAGTTGATCTTCGGTCTCCAAGGCCCCCATCCGCCCGTAAGTCGATTTCTTGAACGCCTCGCCGCGGAATCCCGTTCCGCGACCGTCGGCGCACACGACGATATACCCCTTGTCGACCAAAGCGTCCTCCCAATCCAACGACCATTTGTCCTGCACGGACTGCGACCCGGGGCCGGAATACTGCGTCAACAGAACAGGATAGCGTTTCGACGGGTCGAAATCGCGCGGCCGAATCATATAGGCGTTCAGCGTATCGCCGCGCTCGGTTGCAAAGGTGAAAAATTCCTTGACGGGACGCTGCGAGGCAGCCAGTTCAGCGGTCAGTTCGCGGCTGTCGGCCAACGTACGCACCGGTTCGCCCGTGCCCTTGCAAATAGCGATCCGGTTGGGGGTTCGGGCGTTGGAAAAGGTCGTGAGCAGGTATTTCATGCCAGCGCTTCCGACCGCCGAATAGAACCCTTCGTCGGCCGTAAGGCGGCGTTTGCCCTTGCCGTCCAACCCCACGCAATAAACATTCCGGCGCAGCGGCGACGTCTCGGTCGAAAGAAACCACACCCGTTTGCCGTCGGTGCCAACGACATCGGTTACCTCCCACGGGCCTTTGGTCAACTGGGCGAGCGGGCCGCGGCGAACGCTGTACAGATAGAGGTGCATGTAGCCCGTGTGCCCCTCCTGACGCACGATGAAACGGTCGCTGTCGACGAACGTAATCGTCTCAGCGTCGACCCGTTCGACATACTGCTGCGCCCCCTCGGAGTAGGCCGTGCGCTGGGCGCCGTGCGGCTCGCAAACGATCATTTCGAAGCGATTCTGACGCCGGTTGAGCCGGTAGAACCACAACCGGCCGTCGGGCGTGAAGCCGATGCGGGGAATATACTGATCCGTCTCGGGGCCCGTGTCGATGCGTTCGCGCTGCCCCGTAGCGAGGTCGCAAACCCACAACTCGACCGTCGAATTGCGTTCACCGGCCTTAGGGTATTTGAACGAAAAGGCTTGATTGTACAACTTGCCGTCGTAACGCATCAACTCCATCATCGGCACCTCGCGCTCGTCGAAGCGCAGATAGGCCAACCGTCGGCTGTCGGGCGAAAAGGCGTAAGCCCGCGTAAAGCCGAACTCCTCCTCGTAGACCCAATCGGTCGTCCCGTTGATAATAGCGTTCCATTCGCCGCCGTCGGTGATGCGGCGGGTGGACTGCCGCTCCAAATCGCAAACGTAGAGGTCGTTGCGGTCGGAGTAAGCGACCATCCGGCCGTTGGGCGAGAACGAAGCGTCGCGCGGCTTTTGGGCGTCGGGCAAAGCCGGAACGATCTTGCCGTCCTGCACAAGATAGTAGGTCGTCGTATAGGAATGCCGATAAATCGGCGTCCGCCCCGAAGCGAGCAAAATCCGCCGACCGTCGGGCGAAAAAGCATAATCGTCGACTTTCGGAGCCCCCGCCGGCAAGAGCTGTTCGCCCGCCGTCTCACTGTCGTAACGATAACGCAAAATCCCCTCGTCGGTCAACAGGGTATAATGTTCCCCATCGGCCATCGACCGGATGCCGCTAACGTGCGCATTCATCTGTTGCAATCGTGCGATTCCGGCGAACTCGTTTTGAGCCGAAACGCCCGTCGGAGCTAATGCGACGGCCAACCATCCGATCGCCCCTATCGAAAATCTCCGTTTCATCCTCAAATATCTTCGACCTCGAAATCGTAGCCGAGCCGCTTGCCCGTAACGAACTTCGAATTGTCCATCTTCGTATTGAACTGGTCGACCGTAACCCGCTTGTTCTCTTCGTAGGGCGGCGTCAAAAGGTCGAAATCGAGGGCGAAACGGATCGCCGATTCCGACATGACGACCAAAGCCTCGCGGTCGATCTCCCGCTCGCCGAAGTGCATGACCCGCATCGAAGTCTGCCCTTTGCCCTCGACGAAATAACGCCGTTCGCGATTGATGAAGATCCGGCCGATCAGATACCCTTCGTCGGCATTGCGGTTGAACTTGAACGAATCGGAAAGGAAGTTATAGATGTCGATGATGCCGCAATAGGCGTTTTCGCGGTCGGCCTGCACGTAGGGATTCTGCCACAACAGATGGTCGGCAGCGAACTGAAAGACATCGGTGTGCATGCGGAAGAGGAGCAGATCGTTGGCCACCTGCAACTGCGCCTCGAACTTGCCGCGGTCGCGGTATTCGATCCGGACGCGGCGGTCGAGCCGGCCCTCCAAAGCGTCGTCCAACTCCGAAGCCATTTCCAACAGGGTTTCCTTCAACAGGTTGAAAGCCGAAAAGGCTTGGTCGAACACCTTTTGTTTCAGATTCGATTTGCGAACGACCTCTTCCAGAATCTTCGTCCGCAACGGGGAATTGTCCATGATTCCGTTTATTATTTTAGTATTTCATGCACCGACGGTCGTAAAACCCGCTATTTTCCGGAGCTCGGCCCGAAACCCCCGCCAAGGCGGGGGTTTGGGGGTGGGTCAAAACTGCATACGCCGCCGCAGGCGGCGAACACCGAGGGTCGGATTCGAAAATTTGGGTGAGAATCGTCGGCACATGCAAGAATATATATTTATTTGATTCGTATTTCCAATCCTGCGGGAAGCGCCGCGTCGCCGGCATACGACCGGTTCATCTTCGCCAACGACCGGCTGCGGATGCCATAAATCTGCCCTACGGTGTAGAGCGTCTCGCCCGCACGACACACATGGATCGCCGTATCGCCCGTCCAACGCCGTTTTTTCCGCTCGATGTAAACCGGCATGTCCTTCAACGGCTGCGACTGCCCGTCCGTCAGATCATTGAATTTGCGCAGATTGCGTGCCGACACGCGGAACTGCTTTCCGATCGTTTCGAACGTGTCGCCCGCTTTGGCCAACACGTAATGCACGCCGTTCGCCGTATAAACGTTGTATCCGTTATGCGCGTTAACGGTAACCCGATAGTTGTCCGGATCAATCGCCGCACCCGAAGCGGCTTTACCGATTCCTGCACGGCCGTGCTTACCGGACACCCGCTTGCGCGAAGCATAAAGGCGGCTTCCGTTGGGCCGGTCGAGCAGATAAAGCTGGTTTTCCTCGATGATGCGGATGAGCCGCTGCGCATAATCGGGTGCCGTGGCATAACCCGCCGCCTTGAGCCCCCGCGCCCAACTCTTGTAATCGGTCGACGAATAGGCGAACAACGAATCGTAGCGGGGCGACTGGTCGAGGAACTCCGCATGGTCGCGGTAGGACTCCTCGACCGACGGATAACTGCGGAAACATTCGCCCTTGGCGTCGTCGTCGTGGTAGACCCGCGCCCCTTTCCAATTGCGTTTGCACTTGATGCCGAAGTGGTTGTTCGACTGAACCGACAACCGGCTGTTGCCGCTGTCCGATTCCAAAATACCCTGTGCCAGCGTGATGCTGGCCGGAATGCCGTAACGCTCCATGTCGCCGATGGCGATCGACTTGTAACGCTCGATGTACTCCTCGCGCGTCTGACGGGTCGTCCGCTTTTGGGCCTGCACCCCGACGACGGAAACGAAGAGGATTCCGGCGAGGATTATCGATTTTCTGAAAATAATCATGAACCTTGCTCTGCTTTTATGTCGTGTGTCAATCATGCGATAGACCGAGCGGCGTTCAGGGAGGCGGCTGTCATCCGTGAATCCGCTACGGAAATACGCAAACAAAGATACCGTTTTCAAACGAAATTTACAAATTCGAAACAGGTTCGGCCAAGCGCAGCGAAGGCATCGCCGGAAAACGGCATCGGGAACCGGATTCGGCCCGTCGATAACACCCCAAAGCAGGAACCGCCCTTAATGAAAAACCGTTTTCAAGAAAATATCGGTAGCCCCTTGATGACGCGAAGTGTAATCCTTGGCGATGCGGCTCGTTTTCTGTAAAAAGTTCTCGTTGTCCCGCAGCGGCACGAACCAAGCCTTCAAAGCCTCGTAATCCGCCACCGGACGAGCGGCACCGAGCGTAACCAATTCGCACGCCTCCTTGAATTTCAGATAGTTCGGCCCGAACGCAATCGGCAGCCCGAACGTAGCCGCTTCGAGCGTACTATGGATGCCGCTACCGAACCCGCCGCCAATATAAACCCACGTCGCATAACCGTAGACCGAAGGCAACATCCCCACGGTATCGAGCACCAACAACCGCCGCGAGCCGTAGGCCGTACGGGGCGAACACTGCGTGAAACGCAAAGCGCCGCCTTCGGTTTCGGTCATCAACCGTTCGATGCGGCTTTCGTCCATCTCGTGCGGCGCGATGACGAACTTCACGTCGGGATTGTCGTTCATCAAGCGAATCAACAACTCCTCGTCGGGGCCCCACGTCGAACCGGCGACGAACAGCCGTTTGTCGCCGCGGAACTGCTCGACGATGGCGATGCGTTTGGTATGGGCCGCGATGTCGGCAACCCGATCGAAGCGCGTATCGCCTGCGACCGTTACGTTGTCGAAGCCCAATCCGCCCAGCAATTTTTTCGACTCCTCGTTCTGCACGAAAAGCACCTCGAACGTCTCCAACGCCTGACGCCACCAACCGCCGTACCACTTGAAAAAGACCGAATTGCGCCGGAAGATGGCCGACAGGGCGAACGTACGCACCCGCCGGCGACGCAACTCCCGCAACAGGTTCAACCGGAATCCGTACTTCACGAAAACGGCGATTTCGGGATGGGCCACGTCCAAAAAACGCCGGACATTGCGCGGCGTATCGAGCGGCAGACAGAAGATATAATCGGCCCCCTCGTAGTGCTTATGGATTTCGTAGCCGGAGAGCGAATAATAGGTCAAAAGAATTTTGTATTCGGGATGCGTCCGGCGAAGTTTTTCCATGACGGGACGCCCCTGCTCGAATTCGTCGAGCGACGCGGCATGAATCCAGACGATGCGGGCGGCCGGGTCGATCGCTTCGGTCATGCGGCGGAACCAATCCTTGCGCCCCTCCACCCAAAGTTTCGCCTTCGGATGCCGGAACGCCGAGAGCCGAACGACCCATGCGTAAATCATCAAACCGAGATCATAAAACCACATCGCGACAGGGAGATTTGCAATCCACAATTTTTCAAGCGGCCCAAAGGTAGCATAATCTGCCAAGAGTGCAAAACTTACCAATGGCTTTGCCATGCATCGGGGATGAAACGCACCTCCATCGAGCCGTCGGCATGACAATCCACGGCGACCAGATCGAACCGCACTTCGCCCTCCCAATGCGTCCAAGCGACGTACGCGCGAGCCGCACGGAACAGGGCGCGCTGTTTCTGCGGGGTCAGGGCTGCCTCGGGAGCAGTCAGGCCGCCAGCGCGACGGGATTTGACCTCCACGATGTGCAACTCCCCCGCCTTGCAAGCCACAATGTCCAATTCGTAACGGCCGTTCCGCCAATTCAATGCGCACAGCTCGTATCCCTCACGGCGCAAAAACTCTGCGGCAGCCTGTTCGCCTGCCTGACCGATTTCGGCAGTCGTCATCGGGGCACTCCTTCTCGGAAAGTCGTTCATGGCGTCTCCGATACCCTTTATTAAAGAAGAAACGACAAATCGCTGCCGGGTTGCACCTCGAACGGTTCGATTCCTTTGCGGAACATCCGCATGGGACGTTTGCCGATCAATTCGAACCGGCCGTTCTCGTATCGAAGCATGCACCCTTCGCGCAAACCGGCGACCCAACGGCGCGGATTGGCCTCGATATACTCCAAAATGCGCTGTTCGCGCGTCTCGCCGGCGTGTCCCTCGGGATTGGCATCGAGGTAATGGGGATTGATCTGGAATTTCACGGCGCCGATCGTCCGGAACGATTCGGGCTGAACGATCGGCATGTCGTTCGTCGTGCAGAGCGTCGGGCAACAAACGTTACTTCCGGCCGACCATCCCACGTACGGCGTTCCGGCCTTGATTTTACGCAGAATGGCCTTCATCAGCCCCTGTTCCTGCATCTTTTTGGCCAATGCGAACGTATTGCCCCCGCCGACGCAGATAGCCTCGGCCTCGCGGACGAGACGGGCCGGATTTTCGGCCCGATGCACCGAACGGACCCGGATACCCAATTCCGCGAAACGGGCCTGCACCTTCCGCTCGTAGGCTGCATAAGAGAACGTTACGGCCGCATACGGCACGAATACGATTTCGCGGACGCCCCGCAGGAACGTCGCGATTTCGGGCATCGGATAACGCAGATACTCCTCGCCGGCATTGGTCGAATTGGAGATCAACAGCAATTTCATAAGCGATTACATTTTAGCGATTTGCACAAACGATTGTTCCATTTGTCGGAAAAATTGTCAACAAAAAAAACGTGCGTTTTGTCAAAAGTAATAAAAAAAGTGTTACTTTTGCGCAGATTTCCATAAAATCGAAAGTTTCCGGCTCGGGAACCGATGAGGCAAGCAGGAAATCGAGCGTTGCGATGGATGACCCCCGTTTAGCGGGATGGCCGCAAACGGAACGGCAGTAAACGAACCGAACGGGAAGCAAAATGGCCGCATAATAAGAGGGTAATTAGAAAAACAACCGTATTAATAATATTGTTTAACTAAAAATTTACGATTATGTCAGAAGTTCAATCCAAAGTTGTCGAGATCATCGTCGACAAACTCGGTGTCAAGGAATCGGAAGTCGTTCCCGAAGCAAGTTTCACGAACCACCTCGGTGCAGATTCGCTCGATACCGTAGAGTTAATCATGGAGTTCGAAAAAGCTTTCGACATCACGATTCCCGATGAGGACGCTGAAAAGATCGCTACCGTAGGCGATGCGATCAAGTACATCGAAGAGCACAAGAAATAATTTACTATCAGTATAACAGAAGACGAACCGAGATCCGCTTCTCCGCAAGAAAAAGGACGGACGCAGATTTTCGGATTTTGCATCAAGAACAACCAGAGTCTCGATATGGCAGAAAGAAGAGTAGTAGTAACGGGTATCGGAACCATCAACCCGCTCGGCAACAACGTTGAAGAATATTTTTCGAATCTGGAAAAAGGCGTCAGCGGCGCCGCAGCGATCACTCATTTCAACGCCGAAAAATTCAAGACACGGTTCGCTTGCGAAGTCAAAAACTACGATCCAGCCCAACATTTCGACCGGAAAGAGGTGCGCAAATACGACCTCTTCACGCAGTATGCCCTCGTGGCCGCTACGCAGGCCGTCGAAGATGCGGGATTCGATCTGGATGCCATCGATAAGGAACAGGTCGGTGTCATCTGGAGTTCGGGTATCGGCGGTCTCAAATCGTTCTTCGACGAATGTCTGGGCTATGCCGAGGGCGGAATGACCCCTCGGTTTAGCCCATTCTTCATTCCCCGCATGATTTCCGACATCGCCGCAGGGTTCATCTCCATGAAGTACGGCTTCATGGGACCCAACTACTGCTGCGTTTCGGCCTGCGCCTCCTCGAATCACGGCATGATCGCCGCTTTCGACGCTATTCGCTACGGCAAAGCCGACGTGATGGTTGCAGGCGGTTCGGAAGCAGCCGTCAACGAGCCGGCTGTCGGCGGATTCAACTCCATGCAGGCGCTCTCGACGCGCAATGACGATCCGGCCACGGCATCGCGTCCTTTCGACAAAGACCGCGACGGCTTCGTCATCGGCGAAGGTGCCGGCGCCCTGATTCTCGAAGAGTTGGAGCACGC
This sequence comes from uncultured Alistipes sp., assembly GCA_947591475.1. Classification (GTDB taxonomy): domain Bacteria; phylum Bacteroidota; class Bacteroidia; order Bacteroidales; family Rikenellaceae; genus Alistipes. The sequence continues at coordinate 176,379 of CANQDE010000003.1, read as the reverse complement.
CAAAGCCCGCGGTGCGAAAATCTATTGCGAAATCGTAGGCGGTGCCGCATCGGCCGATGCCCACCACTTCACGGCACCCCATCCGGAGGGATTGGGCGCCATGAAAGCTATGCGCGACGCACTCAAAGACGCGCATCTTACACCGGAAGCGATCGACTACATCAATGTTCACGGCACGTCGACCCCGCTGGGCGACATCGCCGAGTTGAAAGCCGTTACGGGCGTATTCGGCGAACATGCCTACAAGTTGAACATCTCTTCGACGAAATCCATGACCGGCCACCTGCTGGGTGCAGCCGGCGCAGTCGAGGCATTGGCCTGCATCTATGCCATCACGCGCAGCACGGTGCCCCCGACCATCAACTGCAAGGAACTCGACCCCGAAATCGACAGCAAGCTCAATCTGACGCTGAACAAGGCCCAGAAACGCGAAGTGAACTGCGCATTGAGCAACACGTTCGGATTCGGCGGCCACAACGCCACGGTCATTTTCCGCAAATATTGAAACGCGCTGTCCCGCCGTGGTGGATTTCATCTTACGCCCTTTTCGGAGGAATTTCGGTCGGGACAAGACTTATTACAGACTCGTCGATGATCTGTTCGGATTCATTCCGCACAACATCGAACTCTACAAGCTGGCTTTGATTCACAAGTCAGCTTCTTTGGTTTTGGACGACGGACAGCCGATCAACAACGAACGGCTCGAATTTCTGGGTGATGCCGTCATCGAGACCGTAACATCGGATTACGTCTTCATCGAGTTTCCGGACAAGGACGAGGGGTTCATGACACAGTTGCGGTCGCGAATCGTCTCGCGGCAGTCGCTCAATGCGCTGGCTATCAAATTAGGGCTCGACAAACAGGTCATCGCAGGTGCCGGAGCCGGTTTAGCCCAAAAACACATCTTCGGCGACGCTTTCGAAGCGATGATGGGCGCAGTCTATTTGGATCAAGGTTACGAATTCGTCAACCGGCTGCTCATCAACCGCCTCTTTTACCGTTACCTGAATATCGACGACCTGACCCACTCCGACCCCGATTACAAAAGCCGGTTGATCGAATGGTGCCAAAAAGGACATCATCGCATCGTTTTCCGGTCGAATCGGGACGAAGGCAGTTCGCTTTCACATCCTCATTTCAGCGCCACGGTCGAAATCGACGGCATGGAGGTCGGATTCGGGGCCGGCGAATCGAAAAAGGAGGCGGAACAACAGGCCGCCTACTCGGTCGCCCACGCCATGAACGACGAACAATGCGCCTCGCTGCTCGACCATTACGACCGGCTCACCCGATAAACCTCTGTAATCTACGACCTTTCACCTGCCGAAGGCCTTCTAAACGGCCTCACGGAGCCGAGCCACCAAGATGGATTCCCTCAACGACAAAATCGCGCTGCACGGAGCCGAATCGCTCACGGTCAAAGAGTTGCTGACCGTACTGACGGGCGACGAAACGATTGCCGAACAGTTGCTGACAGAGGTCGGCGGATCGATCGAACGGCTTGGCCGGCTCAACTTGTCGCGGTTGCGGATGATTGGAGGATTGGGCCTGCGACGGGCGCAACTGCTGATGGCAGCGACCGAATACGGCCGACGCACAGCGGCCAAACAGGCGGTCGATGCCGACGTGGTTATTCGGCAAAGCAACGACATCGTACACCTGTTCCGGCCCCAGTTGGAAGGACTTGCCCACGAAGAGTGCTGGGCTGTCTATCTCACAGCATCGAACCGCATCATCGAACGGCAACGCATCAGTCAAGGCGGGGTGCAGGCGACCGTTGTAGACCCGCGCATCGTGGTCAAACGAGCCCTCGAACTATTGGCTTCGCGATTGATTTTGATCCACAACCATCCGTCGGGAGCCGCCGAGCCGAGCCCCGAAGACAAAATCATGACCGCTCGGATCGCTCAAGCCTCCGCCTTGTTCGAAATTCAGCTACTCGACCACCTCATCCTCTCGCACGAAGGCGAATTTTCGTTCCGCGGCGCCGGACTGCTCGAATAACGAGACCTGCGCACAAACACGCCCTCTCCCGGATAATCGTCGGCGATTTCAGTTGCGGCATCTTCGTCGCAGCGACTTTCCGACCGTTGCATGCAAGCGCGTAGCTACCTTGTTCCGGCTACTCTTGAAACGGAACGACCCCGACCGCAAAAAACCGCAGCGACATACGACGGATTCCCTTTTTTATTTTGGGTAACTATATCCCATTTTACACCGAATCGAGCTGGCGAACGGTTTTACATGGCCGTCGGTCGTGCCGCTCGCGGCGAAGCCGCGTTTGCAGTTTTGACCCACCCCTAAACCCCCGCCTCGGCGGGGGCTTCAGTCGGAACCCGCAAGGTCTTACGGTTTTGGATTACCGTTCGTGTAAATTTGTATATAATCGCCTTATTTTGTACTTTTGCAGACGCGAAAACTTAAAAAAACGAGATACACGATGACGCAGGAAGAACTTTTCAAAAAACTGGTCGCCCACTGCAAGGAGTACGGATTCGTATTCCCGTCGAGCGAAATCTACGACGGCCTGGCAGCCGTCTACGATTACGGTCAGAACGGCGTGGAGCTGAAAAACAATATCAAACGTTACTGGTGGGACTCGATGGTCAAACTGCACGGCAATATCGTGGGTCTCGACGCCGCCATCTTCATGCACCCCCGCACGTGGGAGGCATCGGGCCACGTCAGCGCGTTCAACGACCCGTTGATCGACAACCGCGATTCGAAAAAACGCTATCGCGCCGACGTGCTGATCGAGGACTGGCTTGCCAAACAGGACGAAAAGGTCGAAAAGGAGATCGAAAAGGCCCGCAAACGGTTCGGCGAACAGTTCGACGAAGCCAAATACCGCGCCACGTCGCCCCGTGTGGTCGAGATGCTTGCCCACCGCGACGCCGTACATAAACGGTTCGCCGATGCGCTGAATGCCAACGATCTCGACGCCCTGCGCCAAATCATTCTGGACTGCGAAATCGTCTGCCCCATCTCCGGCACGCGCAACTGGACCGAGGTGCGCCAATTCAACCTGATGTTCTCGACCCAGATGGGATCGACAGCCGACGGTGCCAACACCATCTATCTGCGACCGGAGACGGCCCAAGGCATTTTCGTCAATTTCCTCAACGTGCAGAAGACCGGACGAATGAAACTGCCGTTCGGTATCGCACAAATCGGCAAGGCGTTCCGCAACGAGATCGTCGCCCGGCAATTCATCTTCCGCATGCGCGAGTTCGAGCAGATGGAGATGCAGTTCTTCGTGCGCCCGGGCACCGAAATGGAGTGGTGGAACCGCTGGAAGGAGACCCGCATGGCCTGGCATCGCGCGCTGGGCTTCGGCGACGATAACTATCGTTTCCACGACCACGACAAACTGGCCCACTACGCCAATGCCGCAACTGACATCGAATACAATTTCCCGTTCGGATTCAAGGAGGTGGAGGGCATCCACTCGCGGACGGATTTCGACTTGGGCAACCATCAGAAATTCTCGGGCAAGAAAATTCAATACTTCGATTCCGAGACGGGCGAGAGCTACGTGCCTTATGTGGTGGAGACCTCGATCGGCGTCGACCGCATGTTCCTGCAAGTAATGTCGGCGGCCTACACCGAGGAACAGCTCGACGGCGGCGATACGCGCGTCGTATTGCGGCTGCCTGCGGCGCTGGCTCCGGTCAAGGCAGCCGTGCTGCCGCTCGTCAAAAAGGACGGCATGCCCGAAAAGGCGCAGGAGATCGTCGATCTGCTGAAATACGACTACAACATCGTTTACGACGAGAAGGATTCGGTCGGCAAACGCTATCGCCGGCAGGATGCCATCGGCACGCCGTTCTGCATCACGGTCGACGGCCAGACGCTCGAAGACAACACCGTAACGGTCCGCCACCGCGACACGATGCAACAGGAGCGCGTGGCGATCGATGCCCTGCATGCGATGGTCGACGAGGAGTGCTCCTACCGCAAGCTGTTCAAAAAGCTGAACCTGTAAGCCGCGTGAGGTTGTGGGACGCATCCTTGCGATAGACTACGGCACGAAACGCACGGGCATCGCCGTGAGCGACCCGTTGCGCATCATCGCCGGAGGGTTGGAGACTATTCCGACCCGAGCGCTCGAAAAATGGCTGGCGGACTATTTTCTTAAAGAAGAAGTGGACATTCTCGTGCTCGGACGTCCGTCGCGCATGGACGGCACCCCGTCCGAGACGTGGCGTTACATCGAACCGCTGGCCGCACGGCTCCGCAAGGCCTATCCCGACAAGGAGGTGGTTTTCTACGACGAGCGGCTGACGTCGGTCATCGCCCACCGGACGATGCTCGACAGCGGCATCGGACGCATGGCCCGCCGCGACAAGGCGTTGGTCGATAAAATTTCGGCGACGATCATCCTGCAAGGATACATGGAACGAATGCAAACGAACGAACGACTATGATCTACCCTATCGTAATATACGGCGACGAAGTGCTCCGCAAGCCCTGCGAACCGCTGTCGCCCGACACAGCGGCGGAAACGAAAACGCTGATCGAGAACATGTTTCTGACGCTCGGCGAGGCCGGCGGCGTCGGATTGGCTGCGCCGCAAATCGGCCGCAGTCTCCGGCTGTTCATCATCGACTGCACGCCGTGGGCCGAAGACGATCCCACTTGTGCGGACTACAAACGGGCCTTCATCAATCCGGAAATCTACGAACGTTCGACCGAGACGAAAATTTACAGCGAGGGCTGCCTGTCGTTTCCCGGGCTCTACGCCGATGTGAAGCGTTCGCTATCCATCCGGATGCACTATTTGGACACCGACTTCCAACCCCACGACGAGGAGTTCACGGGACTGAAAGCATGGGTTATCCAGCACGAATACGACCACATCGAAGGCATCGTATTCACCGACCGCGTTTCGCCGTTGCGCCGCAACCTGCTCAAGGGCAAATTGCTCAATCTGGCGAAGGGCAAGTACAAATGCGCCTATAAAACGAAGTAGGCGTACACCTCAGAACCGATGTTGCGCCGACTTGCGATTCTTTGGCTGCTGTCGCTGAGCTTGTGCACGCACCGGTCGTCAGCCCAGCGGATTGGCATCGCTTATTACGATGTCGAACGGCTTTACGATACGGTCGTCTCGCCTTTCTACAACGATACGGACTATACACCCGAGGGGCGGTTGCACTGGAACACGGAACGTTACCGCCGCAAAATCGCCCACACGGCCGCTGTCATCGACTCGATGGGCCTCCAGCTCGTGGCGCTCTACGGCGTGGAGAACGAAGCGGTCGTGCGCGACCTCGTCCGTACCTGCCGCAACGATTATTCCTACTTTCATCGCACGCTCAACAAACCCGACGGACTGGATTTCGCCCTGCTCTACTACGGCGACCGTTTCTTTCCGCACTACACCGAACCCGGAAACAATTACCTCTATATCGAAGGCTCGCTTTCGTCCGACCGCGGAGAGCTGTGCGATACGTTGGGCCTGCTGCTTTGCCGCAACGAACGGATGGCTTACATGCTATCGAACTACTTGCGCAAAGAGCGTCCGAATGCGAAACTGCTGATCTTGGGACGTTTCAAGCCTGCTGAAATCCGCGACCGAGGGTTCCTCGATGCCACAGCACGGGCCGAAAGGGCCGGTCGGGGCAACTTCTTCCGGCGGGCTGGGTGGCAGATGCGCGACCGCATCGCCGCCGATACGACCCTGCGCATCGAACGGTGCGACGTTTACGTCCGCCGCTGGCTGCTCGACCCGCTGAATGGCAAACCGCTGCCGACCTACGAATACACCCGCTATCGGGGCGGATACGGATCGCGGCTGCCGATTTTTCTCTACATTTCCAAGCCGTAGCAAGTCCGTTGGCACAAAAGATGCTCTTTTCGGCGCACCCCTCAACCAAAACGTCGAAACATGAAAGTGCGTCCCCTCTTCATTCTGTTGCTTTTCGTGCTCTCCACCGGTGTACTGACGTGGATCTATTACGCCGCGACCCGAAAACACGAACAGCGGCCGGCTACGAAACCCCGTCAAGCCGAAACGCTCGCCGATCTCGATGCCTGCGGCCGCCGCAAACACGCCAAGTCGATGCAATACGAATACTTCGCCGACATCGCCCATCGCGAACAGCAGGAGCACACGGCACGCCTGTTCCGCGCCATGGCGCTCTCCGAACGGGTGCACGAGGGCATCTGCGCCGAAGCCATCGTCCGGTTGGGCGGGCACTACGAACCGCCGGTCAAGGTAATCGTGTTCCGCGGCACGACCGACGGCAATTTAGAACGCAGTCTGCGCTACGAACAGCAATCGCTCCACACGCGAAGCGGCAAGGAGATTCATCGGGCCATGTCGGCGGGCAACCGTTATGCGGCCCAGATTCTGGCTCGGGCCGACGCCGGCGACCGGCAGCACATCATCCTGTTGGAACAGAGCCTGAACCGACGACATCCGCAAGACACGATCCGAACCTATACGGTTTGCCCCGTATGCGGTAACCTCGCGCTCACGGAACACGAACCCGATTTCTGTCCCTACTGTCTGACCGAACGGGGCCGTTTCGTGCAGTTTTATTAACGCGGTCGGAAGAATATCCAACGTTTTAAGAGCCGCGAGCCGACGGCTTGCAACATTCGATGTGTTCGCGCCGCTCGTTCATGCACGAACCGTCAATCTCCGAAAATATGTTCCACCGCTTCCAACACCATACGGCTGTTGTGATACGGACATTTCCAGAAACCGGCCTTGTCGTCCTCGAAATTGATCGTCCCGTCTCTTCCGCGACGGCTCCAATACCACTCGCCGCCGGCGGAATCCACCAAATGGGATTCGATATATTTCCAAGTCCGCCAAGCCGCTGACAAGGCTTCGGAACGACCATGATACCGATACCGGTATAATTGTCCCACGACACATTCGGCCTGCACCCACCAATGACGATCGTCGTCGACCGTTCCGTCGTCCCGGATTTCATAGATCAACGAACCATCGTCCCGAAGTCCCTGCAAAGCCGCATCGGCCATTCGGGCTGTGTAGGACACAACACGGCGCAAAAGAAGCGGATCATCAAGCGAGCGCGCGGTTTCGAGCAACAACCACGAGGCTTCGATGTCGTGCCCGTAGGAGATGCCCCGATCGAGCGGTCGCCAATGTTCATCGAAAAAAAGGACGGAATGGTGCGTTTCGGGATTTTCGATCTTCGTAAAAAAAAGATCGAGCAGGGCGACAATCGCTTCCAACAATTCGGGATTGCGCCACACCCGATACAGTTCTGTATAGGCTTCGATGATATGCAAATGGGTGTTCATCGTCTTGCAGGCATTCCGGTCTTTCGAACTGAGACGCATGTCGGGGATCGGGGCCCACGAACGGGTCGTCGCCTCGATGTATCCTCCGAATCGGCGGTCGCTGCTGTGTTCCTCTATGGCACGAAACAAGGCGATCGCCTGTTGCAAGGCACCGGCATCGCCGGTCGCACGATGATAAGCCGCCAATCCGTAAAGCATGAATGCAAGCGCATAAAACTGTTTTTTCTCGTCGAGGGGCGTCCCGTCGGCGGTCAGCGACCAATAGGCTCCCCCGTAATCGGCATCCAGAAACCGCTCGACGACATAACGTTCGGCATATTCGGCAACGCGAAGATAGGCTTCCTCGCCCAATACCCGATAAGCCGTCGCGAACGTCCACAGAATACGGGCATGCAAGACGGCACCTTTGGGAGCATCGGGATCGAGCCGGTCGCGGCCGTCGCGCCGTCCGTAAAAGCCGCCGCGCGGATCAACCATCTTGTTCATCCAATACGGAAGAATATTCCGTTGCAAGACGTCGATCAACTCCTGACGGAAAATCGAAAGATTCACTTCATTCATCATTTCTCTACCGCTCGTTTTGTCGAACCCGTTGCAGATGTAGCTGGGCGTCGATTCTGCGCATCCGCTCCGTCGTCAACGGATAAAAGCTGATCGTCAGCAATCCCGCAGCAGCGATCATCGCAGGGATGAAGCTCATCAAATAACGCAATCCGTCGAGCGCATAAGGGGTCTGCGCAAGACCGGCATTTCCCGTAACCGTTACATAACCGAAAGCTCCGAGTATCCACAAAGTCCCCGAACCACCGAAAGCGCTGCCGAATTTTTGCGCCATGGAGGCGGACGAGAAAATCAAACCCGTGGAGGCCGTCCGATATTTCCATTCGGCGTAATCGCTGACATCGGCATACATCGACCAGATGAGCGGCGAGACGATACCGGTACCGACGGAGATTCCGACTTGCAGCATCAACATTCCCCAATACCCGCCTTGCGTACACGGAAGATAGAAAAAGGCGATACTGAACAGAATCAACGCGACCTCGACCCCGATGAACGTATGTTTTTTGCCGATTCGGCGGGTTACACAAGTCGCCAGAGCAACCCCGAGCATGTTGGCAATCTCGCCGACAGAGAGAAACAACCCGGCAAAAAAGGCGAATTTCCATGCAAAGAACGACAAGGAGGCATGGCCGCCGATCACGTCGGCGAAATAGAAGGCGGCCGCAGACCCGCGGACCGTATTGAAAAGATTGTTCGACAGGGCTGCGCCGATCAGCATCCACCAAGGTTTGTTCCTCAACAAAGCCTTGAAATCGGCACCTACCGACACGGTATTTCGGGTATTCACTTTCTCCTGCGTCATCAGAAAACAAAGCAGGAAACAGATGAAGCAACCTACGGCAACCACAATCATGGCCCATTGCCAACTGGTCGTCGACGCGACGTGCCACCGCGTCTCGAAAAAGCTGCACAACGGCTCCCAACAAGCCAAAGCGAGAAACGAACCGCCGTAAGCGAAAAACATGCGGAAACTCGAAAAGAGCGTCTTCTCGTTCGAATCGGTCGTAATGACGCCGAGCATCGCCCCGTACGGGACATTGATGACCGTGTACACGGTCATCATCAGGAGATAGGCGGCGTAAGCATAGATCAGTTTGCCATCGGGTCCGAACGACGGCGTGGAAAACAACAATACTCCGCACAGGGAAAACGGAAGCGCCGCCCACAGCAAATAGGGACGATATTTTCCCCATCGCGAGACCGTACGGTCGGCGACGATCCCCATCAACGGATCGGAAACCGCGTCCCAGATACGCGTAACGAGGAACAGCATCGCAGCCTGCCGCACCGTCAGTCCGAAAACATGCGCATAGAAAAACGGAAGATAGTAACTGAATATCTTCCAGAACATCGACGACGCCATATCGCCGAATCCATAACCGATCTTTTCGCGCAATGCAGCCATACCGAGACCCTGCTTATTTGCCGTACATCAAGGCGAGATTGCGATCGATGAGGGCATCGATCGTTTTGACCGACTCGCTCGTAGACAGCCCGTCGACAGGCGTATGGAGGCAATAGTCGACCAATCGATCGACCGTCGAAGTCGCCACATGCAACCGTTTGTCGCTCGAAGCGTAATAGATGAATACCGTGCCGTCGTCATCGACGATCCAACCGTTGGAGAAGAGGACGTTCATGACATCACCGATATATTCCCCGTTTTCGGGAGCCATGAAATAACCGCCCGGCGCAGCGACGGTTCGCCACGGTTCGTCCAGGGCCGTCATATACAGATAGAGCACATACCTCAACCCCGAGGCGCAACGGCGTACCCCGTGCGCAAGGTGCAGCCACCCGTGCTTTGTCTTGATGGGAGCCGGACCCTCTCCGTTTTTCAGCTCCTTCACCGTATGGTAACATCGGGAATCGACGATCACTTCTTCGTCTATTTCGGCCCGCGTCATGTCGTCGACATAACTCCACCCGATTCCTCCGCCGCTGCCGGCGTTGAAAAATCCGTCCTGCGGCCGAGTGTACAGGGCATATCGTCCGCCGACGAATTCGGGATGCAACACCACGTTGCGCTGCTGAAAGCGGCTTTTCAAATCAGGCAGCCGCTCCCAGTCGATCAGATTCTTCGTGCGGACAATGCCGCAGGTCGCCGTAGCCGCCGAAAGGTCGTGCGGACGGGTGTCGTCATGGCGCTCCACGCAAAACAGCCCATAAATCCAACCGTCTTCGTGGCGCGTAAGCCGCATGTCGTACATATTCGTACAGGGGGATTCGGTTTCGGGTATGACGACCGGCCGATCCCGAAACCGGAACCGGTCGATCCCCGTCGGACTTTCCGCCAGAGCGAAAAACGACTTGCGGTCGCTCCCCTCCACCCGAACCATCAACAGATAACGGTCTTCCCATTTCAAGGCCCCCGCATTGAACGTGGCATTCATGCCGATGCGCTCCATGAAGAAGGGATTGGTCGCGGCATCGTAGTCGTAACGCCAAAACGGAGGAACCATTTCGGCCGTCAATACCGGATATTCGTAGCGGCGGAACACGCCATTTCCTTCGATCGCAACGTTGGGACGTTCGATGAGCTGTTCATAACGTCGTTCGATCAGTTGTTTTCTCTCTTCGAAATTCATGACAAACAGGATTCTATATTCAATCGTATGCGGGATTCGACCCATCCGGATCGGGGCATTTCGTTTGCACTTCCCGGGCGAACCAGATGTGCGGCGATTCGTAAAACCGACGGAAATCCGGCGCCGCCGGATGCCCCGGATACGGCGTGTAATAATGAGCCGGAAGATCATGCGCATTCCTCCAAACGCAGACATAGACGAGGGGATAACGTTCGCACAAGGGTAACAGCACCTCCGTAAACCAGTTTTTCATGGGGATTCCTTCGCTGCCGGTCTCCGTCAAGGCGACCGGTTTTCGCTTACGTGCAGCGAGGGCCGTTACCGCATCGAGTTGCAAACAAGCCTGTCGCAGAAAATCCGCCACTCCTTCTTCTCCGTCGAAATGATAAATGTCGGCTCCCAATATATCCACATAACGGTCGCCCGGATAACGTTCGACATATTCATCGACCGAAGCAGTCGCATCGGGCGAATAGGCCCATACGACATTATCGACACCTTTTTCATCGAACAGGCTTCGGGTCAGGTGCCACAAGGCCTTGTAGTCTTCGGGCGAGGTCAAACTTTCGCCCCACCAGAACCAGTCTCCGGTATGTTCATGCCAGGGACGAAAGATCACGGGGATGCGTCGTCCCGAAGCATCCCGCAATTCGCCCAGAAAATCGGCCGCCGAGGCAATCCATCGCCGCAACGTATCGGAAAGTGCCGTCCCCTCCGTAAGACAAGCCCGTACCGCATGGCCTTCGACATCCCAGGAATCGCCGCCCGTAACCGGATTCCGAAGATGCCAACTGAACGTATTGAGGCCCCCGCGATCGTGTTGCGCGATTGCTTCGCGACGCACGCGGTCGAACGGTACGCCATCGAGATTCCGCGGGCTTCCGTATTCTATCAACCCGAGATCCCAGCTCATCAGCCCCGGATAATCGTCCGTTACGGCTTTCACGTCGCTGATCCCGCATCCGTCCCAGTCATGACCGTAGACAGGGTCGTCATGGTGTCCGAAAACACAACCGTTTAGCCGTTCGATCCGGTGCAACCGTGCAAGCAACCGCTCGCGCGGCGTCATCGTCCGTGCGTCTTGCGCCGAACAGGAAACGAGCAGTCCGGTCAATGCTACGGACAACAGCACATGGAAGCAACCGCAGCTTGTGCGGAAGGCTTCGAATCGCATGCGGAACAATGTCGAAATTTTTTTTTTCATCGTGCACAGACAAATTTATCGAAAAACGAATACGCCCGACCCGACAAAATCGGAGGAACCGCCCCATGGAGGTTTCCACCACAAGACCGACGGTTTCGTGTTCCGGTCGTCGTCGCTATCGGTAAACGCCACATTCAGCCGGATGCGATCCGTCTGCAAACTGCTCATCGGAACGGTCAGTTCCGCCGTCATGCCATTGTCTTCGGCCCAGCACGAACCTCGCTCTTTTCCATGTTTCTGCTCCGTTCCTCCCTGCATCGGTTTCTCCGGCACGAAATCGTACCGAACCTGATCGGTGAATCCGTCGGCGGCATCGGTCGCAAGGAAAACGGATATCCGATCCTGCGGAGCGGTCGCATCGGCAGACCGAATCAACCGATCATCGGTCGTAGAGACCGTTATGACCAGTTCCTCCCCGATCCGTTCGACGCGAAGGGTAAATCGTCCGTCGTCGGGGCCATGCCAGTCCCAACGCTCCCCAATATAGTCTGGATTGTCGCAAACGATGCAGCAGGCTTCCCCCTGTCGCACGATACGATTCCAGTCGAGCAGCATCGTTTTTTCCGTCGAGACAACGACCGGCTCTCCCGCCAACCGATAACCGCACGAACTCCGTACGGGGAACTGAGCGAATCGCTCGGCCGATAGTTTCGAGGCATTGACCGCATGAATAGAATAAGTTCGTTCCGAATCGGGAGCGATACGATCTTCGATATGCGACGGGGAGAACGTCAGCCCTTCGATATCGGGCAATGTCGCCGTAAAAGCCATCTCCCGGGCACATCGGTTGACCGCCTTGATCTCAAAATCGAACGATTCGGGGGATTCACCGGACAACACAACCGGCACGGTTTCGATATAATTCATTCCGGTCATCGCATCGACCATCGGTTTGGTCTCGCTGTTCACGACATCGTCCGGCAACATGCCGTCCAACGAAAGGTTGGCGATAACCGGCGCGGGATCGCGGGCCGTAATGTGGAAATAATGATCGAACTCGCCCAGTCGCTTTCCCCGCAGAGCGGAATCACCGCCGGTCGTCGCCATGATGTAATACGCATGACCATTGCGCAGCTCCTTGTAATAACGATGCTCGTGCCCGCTGAAAACGGTGTAGTCATGCCCCTGCAAGAGCGAATCAATCGATTCGAATCCGCCGTGGTCGTGCGGATACCACAACGGCCGGTGCATGAACAGATAAATCCAACGGCCCTTCCAATGGCGCAGCACTTGCGTGAAATAATCGATTTGCCGTTCGGAAATTCCGCCTTGTTCTTCGGTATCGAGCACCAAAAACAAATCGCGTCCGACGTTGAAATGATAATAGGTCGCGCCGAATCGAGCAATCCATTCCCGACGCATCGGTTCGTTCGACAAGTCATGATTCCCGCCTACGAAGAAAAGCGGCGCCTCCAATCGTTCCGTCATGGCCAACAACCGTCGCCATTGTTCCCGAATCGCTTCGGGCGCGGCGACATACCCGTCGACAAGATCGCCGATCGAGACGACGAAATCAGGCGCCAGCCGATTGACCTCTTCGATCGCTTGCAGGAATGCACCCGTCTCGGGGCCACCGGTCTTGTCGGCCAACACGACGAACCGATAATCGCCGCCCTCGACTTCGACCGGTTGGGTCCACGGTCGCCGGTCGCCGGTCAGGTTATGAATGAATTGGGCGTTCAAGGGGCTTCCGGTTGCAACCAGCAACATGACAGCCGCAAGCCGGAATCCCCGAACCCGCCAGAATCGATAACCGATTTCCATACACATCTTTTTTGAAAGCCGTTCGTTACGGATTTACCACCCGGGGTTGTTCGGGCCGAACAACTTGTTTTCGGTAACCTCGGCCGTCGGAACGGCGTAAAGCAGATTGCGACGTTCGCGCACCTTGGAATTGGTGTAACCGTAGGCCTTTACCGACACCGTGCCGTTCATAACGTCGAGGTACAGTCCCCAGCGCAACAGGTCGAATTTACGGTTGAATTCGGCGACCAGTTCCAACGAACGCTCCTTGAACACCCAACTGCGCGCCTCGACGACATCGCTCGTCTGCGGCAGCTCGGACGCTCTGGCTCGACGGCGGATTTCGTTCACGGCATCGATACCGGCAGAAACATTCCCCAATTCGATTTCGGCCTCGGCCTTCAACAAGTACACCTCGGCGAACCGCAACAACGGAATATCCTCTTGCACGCTGTTCCCGTCGACGGCCATACGGGGTTCCAGCTTCTGCAAATCGCCGATGTACCACTTGGCAATGGTCGGGGTCGATTTCGCGAAATTGCCGTACCACTTGGAACAGTGGCTTTTCAGGTTCTCGGGCATCGCTTCGTAACTGTACTCCGTCTCGTTGGGATAAGGGACCCATCCGTAACTGAACATGTTGTCGTAACCGGTCGCGAAATAGTGGAACACACCATATACGAGCCGATGATCCTGCTGTTCGTACTGGTCGTACAGCCCTTCGGCCATAAAACACCGGCGCTGTCCGCCGAACGGAGGCATGGAGTAGTAGATAGCCAAATGCTCCGTCTGATAATCCTGACTGCTGCTCGATGCCACGCCCCAGATGAACTCCTTGTTGCGGGCGTTGACCGTTCCCCACACATCGGTGAAGGCGGGCATCAGATCGTAATCCACACCCTTGCGTTTCAGAATCTCGTCGCACAACTCTTTGGCCTGCCGATAGCACGCCTCAGCGTCGATTTCGCGGTAACCGGCCAGCGCCTCCCGATCGCTCGAATAACGGATATCCGTCCCTTTGATCGGCACGATCATCTCGATTCCGTTCGCACCGCGCGATCCGCTGCCCATCGTACACAGCACTTTGGCCAGCAACAACTGCGCGGCGGTCTTGTCGGCATGCCCCCATTCGCCCACGGAGCCTTCCGAACGATAACTCATGTAATCGCACGCCTGTTTCAAATCCTCGACAATCTGCTCGAAGACCGTTTTGACCGGCGAGCGTTCCAGATCGTTCTCCTGAATATAGGCCAGCCGTAAAGGCACGGCTCCGTACATCCGCACCAAATGGAAGTAAGCCCATGCCCGCAGGAACAAAGCTTCGCCATAAAGTTGGCTAATCGTTCGGTTCTGCGTCAGATCGCCGTTCTCGGCAATGGACTCCATCGCTTTGTTGGCCCGACTAATCATCTGGTAAAAGACATTCCACAAATCGGAACTGTTGTTGTAGCCCCAATGGGTGGTTACGTTCCCCTCACCGGCGCCAGACATGACCCACGACTCCGCACCGGCATGGTCGTGGTCCATATCCAACCATTCCATGTAGGTCTTTTTCATCATGTAGCTATCCCAGAAACAGTTGTAAATACCCGTAACCAACTGTTCCGCACCGTTCTGGCTGTTAGCCAGCTCCTCGCTCGAAACGGTATAGGGCGTTTCGTCGAGCGAACAGGCCGTCAGCGATGCGAGCGAAATCAAACCCAAAATTATCTTTTTCATAATAAGCTATTGATTAAAAGGTTAAACCGACTCCGAACACCGTACTCCGAGCTTGAGGATAACCGCCCGAATCGACACCCCGCAGCGCAGGATCCGAGCCGAACGAATTCACCTCCGGATCATAACCGGAATAGTCCGTAATCGTAAACACATTATTCATGGCGACATAAATCCGAAGAGCCGATACGCCCTTGAAAGGTTTGTCGATCGTATAGCCGAGCTGGATATTGCGCAATTTCAAATAGGAACCGTCTTCGATATACCGCCGCGAGAAACGGATCGTCCGGCCGTTGTCGTAGAAATTCTTGGGTGCAGTTCCTCCGCTCTCGGGTGTCCAAGATTCGCGGTAAACCTCCAGCGGAAGGTTCTTGGAATTGCCGATGTCGTAGAAGCGCAAACTGTTCATGTTCAGAATATCGTTGCCATGCACGCCCTGAAACAGGAAACTCAGGTCGAAATTGTAGAGCTTGAAGTCCATGTTCAGTCCATAGAAAAAGTCGGGATTCGTATTGCCGATGTACGTTCGGTCGTCATCCGTTATGTTGGGGTCGTCGTCCAGATTCTTGTAACGGATTTCCCCCAGCCATTTCCGCATGATGATGAGTTCGGTAGCTTGGTTGTTATCGTTGACCGTATAGCCGGGGTATTGCGCCTGGAACTGGTCGCTGCGGATGACCTCTTCGCGCGAACTCCAGATTCCGTCTTCCACGAAACCGTACAGTGAGCCGATCGCATGCCCGTTCTGCATGGCAAACGGCCGCAGTGTATTCCACAACGAGTTGGGGAACATGGGCGCATCGTTGAAATCGGTGAGGTGGTTGCGGTTGAACGAGATGTTTCCTCCGACATTCCACGTGAAATGCGGCTTGTCCATTACTGTTGCATTCAGACCGATCTCCCAACCCTTGTTGACGACGCATCCCGCATTGGAAAGAACCCGCTGCAACCCCGTACTGTATGCGACCTCCTTGTATTGCAATAGGTCCTCGGTGCGTTTGTGGTAATAGTCCACCGTAAGGTCGATTCGGTTCAGCAACCGCAACTCCAATCCGACGTCATGCTGACGCGTAGTTTCCCATTTCAGATTCGCATTGCCCGGATTGGCAGGATCGGGCGCGAATCCGTTCTGCACGGAGTTGCCGAACGGGTAGTTCGCCGATCGCATCAAGGCGAAAGTCTGATAAGAGTTGATTGCCTGATTGCCGGAAGTTCCGTAGCTGTAACGTATTTTGAGATGATCGATCACCTTACGGGCCGAACCCATGAACGCCTCTTCGGAAATCCGGTACGAGAGGCCGATCGACGGGAAGAACGAAGAACGGTTCCCTTTCGCGAACTTGCTCGAATAATCTTCACGCCCCGTAAAAGTCAGGTAATACTTGTTCGCGTAATTATACGATGCGCGCATGATGATCGAGAAAAGTCGGGAATCGCCTTTCGACGAGTAGGGCGTATTGACGGTCGCCGCATCCTGCAACAGCCAGCCGTTGGTGATGTCGGTACCGAACGTCTGCACCGAAATGCGCTTGTTGTACCAATGGGATTCCTCCCAGGAGGAACCGAGGGTCGCCGCGATGTTGTGCTTTCCGAAACTCCGGTTGTACATCAGCAGGTTGTCCCATACGAGCGAGTTCCACGAAGTGTCGCCGGCATACGACTTGCCGTTGACGTTGCGTCCTTCGTAAAGATAGACCGGCCAATACTGATTGGCATCGTTCGCCGAATAGTTCCAACCCAAGACCGAACGGAACATCAGATGTTTCGTCAACGAGATGTTGGCATAGTTCGACGTATAGACATTGATGTTCTTATGTTCGTTGAGCGCCTGCGTGTAAAGCGTCGGCGTGGTAACCGTAGAAAACTCGTTGTCTTTCGAAATTTCGTCGTCCACCGTATAGACTGGAGGATACATCAACGCCGAACGGACAACACCTTCGGTGCCGTTCGCCTGACTGTCGATCGTCGTTTTGAGCATATTGGACTTGGCATAGGAGATGTTCGTCGAGGTGCCCATCTTGAGCCAGGAATTGACCTGTTTGTTGAAGTTGATCTTGAACCCGTAACGGTTGTAATCGGAGTTGATGATCGTTCCCTCCTGCGAAAGATAGGAGCCGCTCAACGAATAGTCCATTCCGCGTCCCTGGCCCGAAACGGTCAGATTGATGTTGTGGGACTGCGCCGTCCGGAATATCTGTTCTTGCCAATAGTAAGGATCCGTTCCGAAATCCTCGGGGCCCTTCACATAGCCGGACTGTTCGATTTCCATGCCCGGGAACGGCAGATCGCTCTGGGTATAACTCGCACCGTTGGCCAGTTGCGTATTGGCATACGATTCGTTGCGATAGGCTGCGTATTCCTGTCCGGTCAGCATGCGGATTTTGCGAACCGGACTGCTCAACGTGAAATTATAATTGAAGTTCACCACGCTGCTGGACGCCAACCCCGCCCCGCTTTTGGTCGTAACGAGAATGACGCCGTTCGCCCCGCGCGAGCCGTAGATCGCCGTCGAAGAGGCGTCTTTCAGCACCTCGATGGATTCGATGTCGTTCGGATCGAGAAAGCTCAAAGCGTTGCGATAGGAATAGGTATTCTCTTCGAAATTGATCGATTCCTGATCGTTGGAGGTCGTAATGGGCACTCCGTCAACGACGTAAAGCGGCTCCGTCCCTCCGAGGAACGAGTTGGTGCCTCGAATCTGCACACTGATTCCGGAACCGGGCGCACCGTCGTTCTGCACGACGTTCACACCGGACATCCGTCCTTGAAGGCCCTTTTCGAGGCTGACCGGATTCGATTTCACGAGGTCTTTCGAACCGATCGAACTCACAGAACCGGTCAGGTCGCTTTTTCTCGCCGTACCGTAACCGATCACGATTACCTGATCGATTTCGGCCTGAGTGCTCTCCATCGCCACCTCGTAATAGGTCTTCGACGAAAGAAGAGCGACGGTTCGTTTTTCATAACCGAGGAAGTCGATCTCCAAAGTCTTGCACAAGTCGGGTACGGAGAGCGCAAAACGGCCGTCAGCACCCGTGATCGTTCCGATTCGACCGTCGACCGCATAGACCGAAGCTCCGGCCAGCGGTTCTCCGGTAGAGGCATCGAGCACCAAACCGTTGATAGGCCTGTTTTGAGCAAAAGCATACGCGCACAAGCCTATCATCATTGCGATAAAGAGTTTTTTCATATTCGCTAAGATTTAAGGTTAGTATCTTTTTTCACACAAACAGCATGAGAACCGTTCATGGACAAAAGTAGCGCGAAATAAGCCGATAATTAAATACTATATTACCGGAATATAATACTATTATGACCTCAAACCGATTTTCTCCGCCCGGTTTCCATTACCCCTATTCATTCGAGGTTGAAAACGTATGACTGAAAACGAATTACCGCGACGAATCGAGCTTCCGCAACAGGCGAAACTGATTCGGTACACGCCCACCGGCATCGAAGTCCATCGAATATCGGGATCGAACTATTACAAGAAGCCGCCTTCGGCAGCACATCGACCGTTACGGACAGCCGCAAGATCCGCCCACCCTGAAGCGACACACAGTCAATCGGCTCGCCTTGCGCTAAAACGCACGAACGACCTCAAATCGGAGGAACCGATAGTCCGTTAAAAGATTCGAGAATATAATGATCGGATAAAATAGTATCATTGTCCGCCGAATCGCATGAATCGGCGAACGATTTCATACGATCACTTTGTTTTTGCGATAGTTTTCGCGAAAGACCTTCGGCGAACAACCCTTTTTATTTTTGAAACTGCGGTTGAAATTCGAGATATTGTTGAAGCCGCAATCGTAACAGATTTCCACGATCGACATGGTACTGTCGACGAGTTTGCGAGCGGCGAATCCGAGCCGCGTATCGATGATGTAATCGGAAACGGTCCGCCCCGTTCTCAATTTGAAGAATCGGCTGAAAGCCGTCGGCGTCATGCCCGCCATATCGGCGAGTTCGCGAAGCCGAATCGGTTGCCGGTAATTTTGGGAGATGAACTCCTCGACCTTGTACACGCGACGCGAATCGCTTGCCGCCCCCTTGTTGGAGAACGAGGCGCTGGCGAGTTCGTGATAGTGTTCATCGACGGACAATTCATACAGGATTTCGAGGATTCGGATGACCCGATAGAAACCCGGTTGCGCATGGGTTACGTAATCGAGTTTGCCATAGAGCCGCATGATAGCCGGCATCTCGAATGCCACGCCGGATTTAGCCCGTTCGAACAGTTCTTTGAGCGTTCGCATCTGGTTTTTGCCGAAGAATGTATCGTCGATCAGATCGGGAGAGAACTGAATGGTAATTTCCCTGATGCGGGAATGGGTGCACCGATAGGCTTCCCACGTATGTTCGAGACCGCCCCCGATCAAAGCCAAGTCATAATCGCCGAGCATTTCCACCGAGTCCCCGACGATGCGCCGTGCATCCTTGCAGTTTTCCACGAAATTCAGTTCGTATTCGGCATGCCGGTGCAGCGGGTAATCGAATTTG
The DNA here is from genome assembly GCA_947591475.1 of uncultured Alistipes sp. Lineage (GTDB taxonomy): Bacteria > Bacteroidota > Bacteroidia > Bacteroidales > Rikenellaceae > Alistipes. Next base: position 156,780 of record CANQDE010000003.1, on the reverse strand, counting down.
CTTTTGTAACGGTCGATCAGATAGAAACAGTCCTGAGACGAAAGCGGGGTGATCTCCGTGATGACTTTATTCATGGCGGCGGTTTTGTTGCAAATATAGCCAAATTTCCCAGTCCGCAATACTTTTTCAGCATGGGCCTGCAAAATCGGGAACAGACGATCGGTCGGTCCTATCCGAAATAAAATGCCGCTCGATTTTGTCGAGCGGCGTTTTAGTAAGGGCGGGTTATACGCAAACCCCTATCGGAATCCTATTCGGCCGATTCCTCCTCTTTCATGTTGTGATAAACGTTCGTTACGTCGTCGTCCTCTTCGAGCCGCTCGACCAACCGTTCCACCGATTCGCGCCCCTCGGCGTCCAACTCCTTCGTATCCATCGGCAGATAAGCCGATTCGCCGGAGACGATTTCATAACCGCGGTCGTCCAACCACTTCTGAATGGCCCCGAACGATTCGTAGGGAGCGTAAACCGTTACGCCGTCCTCCTCGGCGTAAAATTCGTCGACGCCCAAGTCGATCATGTCGAGCTCCAACTCCTCGGGATCGACGCCCACAGCCGGATGGAACTTGAACACACATTTATGCTCGAACATGAATGCCACCGAACCGCTGTTGCCCAATGCGCCGCCGCACTTGTTGAAGTGCATGCGCACGTTGGCCACCGTACGGTTGGTATTGTCGGTCGCCGTCTCCACGAGGAAAGCGATACCGTGCGGGCCGTAGCCTTCGTAGATCACCTCCTTGTAATCGGCCGCATCCTTTTCGGTCGCCCGTTTGATTGCCCGTTCGATGTTCTCCTTGGGCATGTTCTCGGCCTTGGCATTCTGAATCAAGATACGCAGACGGGTGTTTCCCGACGGATCGGGGCCGCCCGCCTTGACGGCGATTTCGATCTCCTTGCCGATTTTGGTGAATGTACGGGCCATGTGCCCCCAGCGTTTGAGTTTACGCGCTTTGCGATATTCGAATGCTCTTCCCATGGGTATGATGCAGTTTTATGATTTTCGTGGCACAAAGGTATAAAAATCGTGCGTAAATCCGCCGCTTCCCGCACAAAAAATCGCACGGAGCGGCTGTCCTCCTGTTCGATGTTTGTCCGAAAAACCTACAATTTGCAAAATTTCGACCGGCACACGAACCACGGATTGTGCAAATCCGCTTCGTTGTAACGCAATGCACGGCCATCGGGCAACGATTCGATATGCCCGCCCGCCTCAGAGAGGATCAGTTCGCCGGCCGCCGTGTCCCATTCGTAGGTCTGCGTCGTACGGACATAATAATCGACCTTTCCTTCGGCCAAGAGGCAAAATTTATAAGAGCTGCCCTGCTCCACCACCTCTACGTCGCCTCGCTGCTGACGCAACCGATCGATATGTTCATGTGTCTCGGGCGTTTGGTGCGACCGCGAGACCGCAACGACCAGATGGTCGTGCATCGGTTCGTCGACGAGCGGCAACCGACGGCACGCCTCGTGGATAGCGGCGTAATCGTATTCGCCCTCGGCATCGACCGGAACGTGCTCTTTGAGGAAAGCCCCGCTCCCCCGCCATGCGACGTACATCTTCTCGAAATAGGGCACGTAGATGACCGCCCCGATGCAGATGTTGTTCTCCATCAAGGCGATGTTGACCGTAAATTCGTTGTTGCCCTTGATGAACTCGACCGTGCCGTCGAGCGGGTCGACCAACCAATAGAGCTCCCAGTTGCGGCGCTCCTCGTAACGCATCGCGCGCCCCTCTTCCGAAAGCACCGGAATCCGCGTGCGGCCCAGATACTCGCGGATGGTGCGATGGGCCTGACGATCGGCCACCGTGATCGGGGTCTTGTCGTCCTTCATGCTGATGTCGTAGTCGTCGAAATGCTTGTAGACTTTCATGATGGCGGCGCCGGCCCGAACCGCCGCATTGAACAGCGGCGGCAACAGATAAGTTTTCACCTCGTCGTTTATCATCGTCGTGCGTATTTGGTATTCCGTAGTCTCGGTTGTCATGGTAAAGATACGATATTTTCGCGATATTGTGAATTTTTTAACACAATAATTAAGGGGTGCCTTTCTATCGAACGTTACGAATCGCCTTTATTCGATCGTCTCTTCAAATAAACGCCTTCTATATTGGGCGCCAGCGCCTGCCGCCCATAAGCAACGGCCCCTGCGACGACCGCCACCGTAGCCATTACGGCCGCTCCCGTCCAATAGCCCGCCACGGCGGCCCAACCCGTAACGATGAACGCCACGATCACCGCCACCCGAAGCACGAGCTTTTCCACCCGAATCCGTTTCGCCGCATCCGCCCGACCGGCCAACGGTTCCCACAGCTCCAGCCGCTTCCGTCGCGGAACCCGCCGCAGCAACCGCTTTCCGAAGCCGCCGGCCTCCATCACGACATCGCGAGCAATCAACGCGACCGGCATCCCGATGTGCGACCGCACGACATCGACCGCACCGGCCGGATGTTCGCCCAATTCCGCCACCAACCGCAACACGGCATCGGGCAACAACACCGTGCGTGCGTCCAACGGAAGCAGATAATCGTAGGCCGCTACCGAAGCGGCGGCATTCCAATCGGCAACGGACGATTCCGAAGCCGTCCCGCCCGCTCTTTGCGGCCGGTCGACCAGCACCAACCGCCGACAGCTCCGCCGTCGGGAACGCCACAGCGAACGGATGCCTGCCGTTGGAAACTCCTGCGAGCCGTGCCATTCGACCCGAATCATCCGGTAACGGGCCGTCAACTGGGCGAACTCCTCGGGAAAACCGCCTGCGTCGAGCACGACGATCGCTTCGAAACGGGTGTATTCCGAACCCAACAGCGCATCGATCCGTTCGGGCGTATCGATGCCGCTGCACAGCACCGAAATGCCGATCTCCTCCGACAGACTGCTGCCGATGCCGTGCGCATCGCGGAGCAGCAACCGTTTGTCCCGCCCCCGAAGCACCGACCGCAAAACGAGGCAGGCGGCCGCACTGACAGCACACAACAGGAGTAACAAGACGACTTTCATGCCAACGAACGTTTATAGGATTGCACGAGCGTTTCGTAATAGGGCTGCTCCTCGTCTTCGAACAGCCGCTGCATCGTATTCAGGGCGTAGCCTTCGAGCGCCACGCAGCGCAACAACGCGCGACGTTCCCGAAAATTCATCCCCGTGATAAAAACGGCCACCTCGCGCCGCAGCAGGGAGCAGCGCAGCGAACACAACGCATAAAGCGCTTCCCGTCCAAGCTCGGGTTCGGACGAGTCAGCCACGAACTGCAACAGCCGGCCTTCGGCCTCCTCGATGCCGAACTGCCGGACAATGGCCAATCCGACCCTGCGCAGGTTGAGTGAACGGGATTCCAACAACGGCCCGTAGGCAACCGGCAGGATGCCGCGCCGCAACAAAGCCATCAACTCCGCCACTTCCGAAGCCGACAACGGGCCGGGATACGATTCGATGTATCGCAAGGCGTGCGCCGGATCGACGGCCAACTGCACCGTCAATGCGTAAAACCGGACATAACGATTCCGGCTCCGAAGGTACGGGACGACGGCCGCAGCCATCGTCTCATCGGAGGGCAGACACGCGAGCAGGGCCAACGCCCGCGCCCGCCGGTAGCCTCGGCATCGACGGACATGCCGCAACATCCAGCGGTCGAGCCCGTAGCGGTCGATTGCGTGCCGCAACAGCGCGGTATTTAGTCCATAGGTAATCGACACGAGGCCCGCGATGGTTTCGCACAACAACAGCCGGGTGCCGTAATGGCCAAAAAGCGGGAAATAGGGCATCCGTCCTTCGTCGCCGCTCAATGCCAGCATCAACGCATGCAGATATTTGGCCCGCAGAATCGCATCGTGCCCCCGCCGGCGGCGTTCGCGCAAGGCGGCAAACAAGGCGCCTATCGACAACACACACGCTGCCGCGAGCGCGAGAACCGTATAAATCCTATAAAGCGTATCGATCATCGGGTTCACAATCGTCGGTCGAGTTCGTCGGCCACCTTGCGGCGCAACCGTTGCAGATTCACCGGAAAGGTCATATACTGGTCGACGCCCGCTTCCAGCAGGCTCAACACCGTCTGCTCGGCCTGCTGCCACGACAGCACATAGATCGCAGGATGCCGCAGGCCGACGGGCCGCACCTCGCGCACGGGATTGCCGCCGCACAGGAACATCGCCGCTTGCAAGACGATAATCAGATCGAAAGTCGCACGGCGGCACGATGCGCGCATCCCCTCGCAGTCGGACGTGCAGCGCACCTCGGCGCCCAATCCGACCAACGACAAACGAACGACATCGCGCACGAACGGCTCTTCGGCAACAATCAATATACGACGGTGCATGATCCTCCCTGTGTGCCGGCACAACACTTCCGGCGCGCAGCTCCTCGCCCAAAACCGTGCCAGAGACCGGCGATGCCGAAAAAATCGGCCTCGGGTATTGCAGTTCCGATAAAAATGCGTATATTTGCACGCTAAAAAGGTTCAAATACCCTTTTGTTCACAACAAATGTACGTAATAGTAGAGATTGCAGGTCAGCAATTCAAAGCTGAAAAAGGTCGGAAACTTTATGTCCACCGTCTTCAGGGCGATGAAAATTCGTCCGTAAGTTTCGACCGTGTCCTGCTCGCAGACAACGACGGTCAGGTCAAAGTCGGCGCACCTGTGGTGAAAGGCGCCGAAGTGAAATGCAAGATTCTGAAACACCTCAAAGACGACAAAGTCTTGGTGTTCAAGAAAAAACGCCGCACGGGATACCAGAAATGCAACGGACACCGGCAGGCGCTGACGCAGATTCTTGTGGAAGAAATCGTTGCATAAACCTTAAAAACGAAGCATCATGGCACACAAGAAAGGTGTAGGTAGTTCGAAGAACGGCCGTGAGTCGGAAAGCAAACGGCTCGGCATCAAATTGTTCGGCGGCCAGTTCGCAAAGGCGGGCAACATCATCGTCCGTCAGCGCGGCACGGCACACAATGCCGGTGAGAACGTCGGCATGGGCAAAGACCATACGTTGTTCGCCTTGGTCGACGGAACGGTCTCGTTTTGCAAGAAACGCGAGGGTCGCTCCTATGTCAGCGTTACCCCGCTGAGCGAGTAACCACGCGACGCATCGTTCGCAAAAAAAGAAAAGCGCTTCGGATTCGAAGCGCTTTTTTGTATCTTTGCTTTCAAATAAGCTAATTCCCGATTCCCCATGATACCGAAACCCGAACGGGAGCGCATCATCGCGCTCATCCATCGCGAAGTGGTGCCCGCCATCGGTTGCACCGAACCCATTGCCGTCGCACTCTGCACGGCCCGCGCAACCGAAGAACTCGGCCACCAACCGGAACGCATCGACGTCCGGCTGAGCGCCAATATCCTGAAAAACGCGATGGGCGTCGGAATTCCGGGCACGGGCGGCATGATCGGTCTGCCCATCGCCGTGGCGCTCGGTGCCTTGGTCGGAAAATCGGAATACCAGTTGGAGGTCTTGCGCGATGTTACGCCCGAAGCCGTGGAACGCGGCAAGGCGTTCATCGACCGAAAGGGCATCGCCATCGCACTCAAAGAGGAAATCGACGAGAAACTCTATATCGAAGTAGAGGTCTCGGCTGCTGGCCACACAGCAACGGCCATCATCGCCGGAGGACATACCCGTTTCGTCTATGCGGCCCGCGATGGGCAGGCGACGCTCGACAAACGGACACCGGCGACTGCCGAAGAAACCGAAGAGGCAGTCGGCCTTTCGCTCGCCCGCGTATGGGAATTCGCCACGACCACGCCGGTCGACGAATTGCGTTTCATCCTCGAATCGCGGCGGTTGAACAAAGCGGCGGCTGAACAAGCCTTCACGGGCGACTACGGACACAGCGTCGGTCGCACGCTCCGTCGGGAACGGGAGCTGAAAGTGATGGGCGACAGCCTCTTTTCGCGCATTCTCTCCTATACTTCGGCGGCCTGCGACGCCCGCATGGCCGGTGCGAAAATCCCTGTGATGAGCAATTCGGGAAGCGGCAATCAAGGCATCGCGGCGACGCTTCCGGTGGTGGTTTACGCCGAACAGATCGGCGCATCGGAGGAACAAACCGTTCGGGCCTTGACGTTAAGCCACCTGACCGTGATTTACATCAAACAAAGTCTCGGACGGCTTTCGGCCTTGTGCGGCTGTGTCGTGGCAGCAACCGGTTCGAGCTGCGGCATCGCTTACCTGATGGGCGGCGACTACGATCGAATCGTCGCGGCGGTCAAGAACATGATTGCCAATCTGACAGGCATGATTTGCGACGGCGCGAAACCGAGCTGCGCGATGAAACTGATGAGCGGCGTATCAACGGCCGTGCTGTCGGCGATGATGGCGATGGACGGTCATTGCGTTACGCCGGTCGAGGGCATCATCGACGAGGATGTCGACCGCTGCATCCGCAATCTGACCCGCATCGGCCGCGACGGCATGAACGAAACCGACCGCATGGTGCTCGACATCATGACCCATAAAAGCTGAACGTTCGCGGCAAGCCAATAGTCCGCCCGACGCCCCGACGAAAAGCCGTCCGCCCGACAGATTGTCGGGCGGACGGCTCTCGATGAACTTTATCTAAACAACTCAACTAACGGTCAACGAATCGTATCGGTCTGCGTCTGTTTGACGACGACCGGACGTTCTTTGTTCGGTGCCTTGCGGTTCGCCCGCACGGTGATGTTCACATTGTTGGTGCTGTCCCGAATGTCGATGGAATAACTCTCCAACGCTTCGAGCTGCTGCTCCAACTCCTCCATATCGGGACGCGGCGTTTCGATCCGGATGCTTTTGCCGCGTATGATATGACGCACCCCGTCGGTAACATCGGCGCGAATCGCGAAAACCACGCAAGCGATAATCGTAACGATCCAAAGCAAGAAGGTTGCCAGAATCGTTTTGCCGCCGGGCTTGCGCGAAGCAATCAGACACATCAGCACGTAAATCAACAGAAAAACGGGAACCAGCACGACCAAGATGCCCGTAATCGGCAGCCAGATGGAGTATTCATCGGGCGAGAGGTGCAGGAATTCGTATCCGCCGACGGCCACGCTGATCAAACCGACGATCAAGGCGCAGGCGGCGCAGATCAATCCGAAAACGAGCAGGCCGGCGAAAAGTTTCAACAAGATCAACACGACTTTGCCGAATACCGACACGGTTTCGGCCACGACGGATTTGGCTTTGCTGTCGACGTCATTGGCCGCAGCAGCGGTCGTGTCGGCCACCGACTGGGTCGTGATCGGATCGCCGTTCATCTCCAACTTCTGACGGGCGGAACGGGCCACTGGCACGGCGAACCACATGACCAAATAACAGAGCAGAAAGACCCCGAAGATGTTCCCGAATACATTGCCGAAGAACCAAGAATACGATCCGAAAACGATTTTGAGGAGAATCGGCAGGAAGACACCCAACCGAATCCACACGGCGTCGATGCCGAAATAACGGCCCAGACCGGCGCAGACACCGCCCAACTTGGCGTTTTCGATGTCGCGGTAGAGGCGGCGCGGGATGCGGGGCGATTCGGATTGCAGGTCGGCATCGGGATTTTCCTCCTTTTCGGAAATATCCTGCGCGCTGCCCAGTTGCCGGATGATGTTCAACACCAGCGGTTTCTCGACGACCCGTCCGCCGTCCTGCGCCGAGAGGATCAGTTCGGCGATGCGAGCCTCGATGTCGGCGATAATCTCCGCCCCGTCGGGCGAATTCTTGTAAGCCTGTCGGAGGCTCTCGATGTAACGCTCCAACTCCTCGTAAGCATCGTTGTCCAAGGTGAACGCGACGCCCGATATGCTGCATTTTTTGACTTCGTTCATGATACGCGGATTTTCGGATTAGCGTTTTTTGACTTCGCCGCCGGAGCTGCTTTGTTTATCGACCTGACAATCGCCTCTGTACTTGACACTTCCGCCGCTCGAGGCCCGGGCCGTGAGTTCGCCGGAGCAGTTGACCTCGGCTTCGGCCCCGCTCGACACCTCGACCTCGCACATGCGGGCATCCAACTCGAATGCGTTCAGTTCGGCCCCCGACGAAAGGTCGGCGGACAGCGCATCGGCCTTGCCGGAAAGTCGGACACTCGAACCGCTCGACAAACCGACGGTGCACTGTCCGAAATCGGCAGCCGCCTTCATCTCCGAGCCGCTCGACATGCGGATGGTGCACTGTTTGACCTTCAGCGCGGCGTCCAGCGAAGCGGCGCTCGACAAGCGAATCTCCATATCGGAGGCTTTCAACGCCGATTCGGTACGGATTTCGGCGCCACTCGATGCACGGAGGGCCTCGATCTTCCCGTTGTTCGGAATCCGCACGGTAATGGACGCATTGCGCACGTTTACCTTCTCTGGAAGGCTGATTTGCAAGGTTCCGCCCTCGACTTCGGCAATCACATACTCCAGCACGTTGTCGTCGGCTTCGATGACGATCTTGTTGCTGCCTCCGATGACGACCTCGATGCCCCGCGCAGCGCTGACGGCACGGAAATCGGGCGCTGCTTTCGTGCGGGTAACCAAGTTGCCGCTTCCGCTGACGGTGGTGCGGCGGCCGTCCCATACGACCGTCTTATCGGAACGGCGCGTAGCCGAACAGCTCGTGGGAATCACCAACAGTCCCAAGCACAATCCGATCAGGACGAAGATTTTCAACAAACAGGTTTTCATGATTTTTTCGATTATTTGATGTTTCGGGTTAATTTTCCTCTTTTCCGTGGCGAATGGTTCGTATCTGGGTCACCAATTCCTCCCAAGCGGCATCCAACGAAGCGAGGTACTCGCGGCCCTTGTCCGTGAGGGTGTAGTACTTACGCGGAGGGCCTTGCGGCGACTCTTCCCAACGATAGGTCAATAATCCGGCGTTCTTCTGCCGGGTGAGGATCGGGTAGAGCGTACCCTCGACCACGATCATCTCCGACTGTTTCAGTTCGGCGATGATCTTCGGAGCATAGGAATCTTCGCGGGAAAGAATGGCGAGGATGCAATACTCCAGAATTCCCTTGCGCATCTGCGCTTTCACATTATCTTCGGTCATGGCATCACAGGTTTTTCGGTTTCTTGGGGACGATCAGCCACAGGAGGATGTAAACCCAGATGGAGAGACCGCCGAAGAGAATCAGCAACAACGTAACCCAACGGATCGTCGACGTGTTCAGTCCGAAGAATTCCGCAATTCCGCCGCACACGCCAGCCAGAACACCGTTTCGCGTGCGATAAAGTCGTTTTTTTTCATTCGTTTCCATAAGACGATAATTTTTTATTTGTTCCGGCCCTTCGTATCGTGCAGGGTAAACTGCGCAGGGGCCTCGGGAATGACGATCCACAGGATGACATAGATCCAGATGGAGATGCCGCCGAAGAGAATGAGCAGCAGCGTAATCAAACGCAGCAGGCTCGAATCGATTCCGAAATACTCGGCTAAACCGCCGCAGACACCGGCAATCGAACGATCGTTGCGCGAACGGCGCAGTTTGTCGGGACGCCCGTTCGTCGGGGCATCTTCTTCGCTTCGGGGTTGGTCGTGGCGGGCGCCGAAGCAATCGGGCGTCCCGAGGCGGGCGATAGCCGCCCGCACGGTGTCGAGCGACACGACATACATGGGCGAAGCGACCTTTTCGCGCAGAATCTCGCCCATACGGGTTTCGACATCGGCCTCCGTTTCGGTATCGTCCTCGGGCAAGCGGCTGCGAACGTCGGCGAAATAGTCGCGCAAGGCTTGATAAGCATCTTCGTCGAGGGTGAACGGCATCGACCCGATATTCACATTGACAGTCTGTTTCATGATCGTAAGGTTTCCTGTTTTTCAGTGCAATTTTTCAGTTCCTCTGACTCTCTTACTACTTTCACGATGCAAATATAATACAAAATTTACTATTAGGCAATACAAAGTACCAAAAAATCATTATTCGTAAAAAATAAACAGGAGTGTACCCTACCGGCTACACTCCCGAACCTCGTTTCGATTCGTTTCGTCATACGACCGCCGGTTCCGTGCAGGCGACCGCATATTCGGGCGTAACCGGTGCGATTTTCCGCAGCATCTGCATCAATCCGCAATGTTTTTCCTGCGCCAACTTCACCGCACGGCCGATTTTCGTCTGGTCGACATCCGTATCGCATTCGATATTGTAAACGACGTGGAACGAACGAAATTCACTGCCCGCCTGCACCGTCGGGGTGGTCAACTCACCCGACAAACTGATTTCGAAGCGTTTCGGGACGATACGTTCTTTTCCCAAGATGTGCAGGGCCGTCAACCCAGCACACTTCGCGCCCGCATAGAGCAGCAGGGCTTTGGGATTCATCGTATCGCAATTCGGTTCGCCCTCGGATTCAAAACGGACGCCATCCGTCAGATGCAAAGTTACTTTTTCAATCATACCTATATTATATATTAGGAAGAATCTCTCGTTTTTCGGGCAAGAATCGTTCCCCAAAAGACGGCTGATGGATAAAAATTCCTATCTTTGACTTCGTCGAAGATACTCCGTCTCGGCATAATCAAGCTATCGCTTGCTTCTGCGCTCGACTTTTCGTATCTTTGTACCCAATAAATCCTCCGCTCCGAAAGGCTTGCATCGGCATCGCACCGCTTGCATGCGAGACGCACGGTCTCGGCGGAAGACTAATAGGCTGACACAACATGCGAATCGCAAGATCTCTTCTGGCATTAGGACTTCTTTGCGCGACGAACGTCCCCGCCATGACCCCCGAAACGGCCCGCCATCTCCGACGAGGGCGGGAATTATTCGAATACGGACGCTGGAGCGATGCCCGACACGAATTTCGGCTGGCCCGTACCGATCTGCAACCCACCGATTACGCAGCCATTCAAGAAACCGATTTCTATCTGGCAGCGTGTGCCGTCGAGCTGGGCAGCGCCGATGCCGCCACGGCCCTCTTGGAGTTCGAACGAACCCACCCGGGCTCGACCTATCTGAACGACGTGCGGTTCGCATTGGGATCGTTCTATTGTGCGAACGACAATCTGGAGCAGGCGGGCGAATGGTTCCGCCAGACCGACCGTTCGGCTTTGAGCGCATCGCGGCGCGAACAATACGACTTCCGATGCGGCTACATCGCGTTCGTCGAAGGGAACTACGCCGAAATGTACGAACACCTCAACCGCATTCCGTCCGACAGCGAACTGGCCGACCACGCCCTTTACTACAAATCCTATGTCGACTACACCGAAGGACGCAAGGGACGTGCCCGCCAAGGGTTCGAACAACTGTTGCATAGCGAGGCTTATGCCGACGTGGCCCCCTATTATCTCCTGCAACTGGCTTTCCAAGAGGGGAATTATCGGTATGTCGTGGAGAACGGCGACGAACTGGCCGCACAAGCGTCCGCCGAACGTCAGACGGAAATCGAACGCATCATCGCCGAATCGTGGTTCCGGCTGGAAGAGTACAACGCCGCCCTCGACCATTTACATAACTATCTCGCAGCCGGAGGAGCGGAAAACCGTGAAACTTGTTACCTGATGGGCTTCTCACTCTACCGTACCGCTCGTTACGACGAAGCGGCCGACTGGCTGCGCAAAGCCTGCGGAACCGAAGATGCGCTGACGCAGAACGCCTCTTATCATCTGGCGGACTGCTACCTGCGGGCAACAGACAAGCAGGCGGCCATGCAGTCGTTCGCTGTGGCAGCAGCTACGGACTTCGACGCCGCCATCGCCGAAGACGCCCTGTTCAACTACGCCAAACTGCAATACGAATCGGGCGAAAGTTTTTATAACCATGCGATTCATGCGCTGCAACGTTACATCGAGCGTTATCCGCAATCACCGCGCGCGGCCGAAGCGCACACGCTGCTGATCGCCGCCTACTACAATTCGCGCGACTACGATGCGGCCTATCAAGCCATCCGCTCCATGCCCGCGCAGGACGGCGAAACACGGGCCGCATTGCAAAAAATCGCCTACTTCCGTGGGCTGAACGCCTACAAATCCGGCGACCGCGCGGCCGCGAGCCGCTATCTGACCGAATCGGCAGCCGTCAACGTCAGTCCGAAATACACGGCGCTCGCCGACTTCTGGTTGGGCGAAATCGCTTTCGAGCAGGGCGATTATGCCGCTGCCGCGACCCACTACGACCGCTATCTCCGCCGTGCGCCGCAGAGCGAACCGGAGTACGTCATGGCTTGGTACAACCTCGGCTATTGCCGCTTCTCGCAGGAGCGCATGGAGGAGGCCGAAACGAATTTCCAGCAATTTCTCGCCCTGCACCCGCAGAACGACCTCTACCGGAGCGACGCCTGCAACCGGTTGGGCGACATCCGCTACGTCGACCGCCGTTTCGAGGAGGCGCTCGAGCAATACGACCAAGTCATCGCGGCGGGAGACGCGAACCGATACTACGCCCAATACCAACGGGCCATGACGCTCGGACGCATGGAGCAACCGGCGCTGAAACAAGAGGCCCTCAAACAGATCATCGCCAACGCGAAAGGCGATTACGTCGAATCGGCCCAATTCGAGCTGGGACGCAGCTACATGGCCGAGGAACGGTATGCCGACGGGGCCGCTGCGCTGGAAAAGTTCATCCGGCAGTATCCTCATTCGGCGCACCGTTCGCAGGCGCTTTCGGATTTGGGGCTGGCCTATCTCAATCTGGGCGACCGCGACAAGTCGCTGCAATACTACGACATGATCGTTACTTCGGCGCCCCGTTCGTCCGAAGCCCGCGACGCCATGCAGGGCATCCGCGACATTTATATCTCGCGCGGCGATGCGGATGCCTACTTCGACTATGCCGCCAAAGCGGGCGTCGAAAGCGACCTAACCGCACTCGCCCGCGATTCGCTGTCGTATGCCGCGGCGCAGAAACTCTACATCACCGAAAATTGCGAGACTGCAGCCAAATCGCTCCGCAGCTATCTATTGAGTTACCCCAAAGGCTATTACCGACGCGACGCGCTCTATCTATTGAGCGATTGCTACCTTCGCAGCAAGGAGCGCGACAAAGCTATCGAAACGCTGACCGAACTGTCGAACGAAGAGAACAATTCCTATACGCTCAAGGTATTGGAGACCCTTTCGGAAATGACTTTCGCCGACCAGCGATATGCCGAAGCGGCCGTTGCGTTCCGCAGGCTCTACGACGCTGCGCCAACCGACTCCGAACGGGAAGAGGCGATGACGGGCTACGTCCGTGCGACGGTTGCCGCCGGAGACCGCACGCGCATCCGCAGCATGGCGGAAGAGGTGCGCAGCCGCTCCGATGCCGGTGCAACGGCCCGTCGCGAAGCGACTTTCGCACTGGCCGAATACCACCGAATGGCCGGCAACGGCAACGAAGCATCCGGACTATATAAGGAGCTGTCCGGAGAGGTACGCACGACCGAAGGTTCCGCCGCCAACTATTATTTGCTGAAAGAGACCTTCGATAGCGGCGATCTGGATCGGACCGAGCAGGCGATTTTCGCCTACTCCGAGCGCGAACCGAAAGCCTATTGGTTAGCCAAGGCCTACCTCCTGTTGGGAGAGGTCTATCTCCGCAAGGGAGACGATTTCCAAGCACGAGCCACTTGGCAAAGTATCGTGAACGGCTACTCGCCTGCCGATGACGGCATCATCGACGAAGCCGCCGCCTGCCTCCGCAAACTGAACTGACACTGACGATGAAAAAATACATCTTATTAACCGCCTTGTGCGCAATGGGCCCCCTCGGGGTCGAAGCCCAAGTCGAAAAACAGGTCGAAGTAACGAAAGAGTACGTTCCAAGCGTCGAGCAGGCCGCCAAACTCGCCATAACGCCCGATATGACCGACACGACGCAGATGCGGCCCGAAATCGGCTATTCCGTTACGCCGGTCTCGCTGAATACCGCGCTCGAACTGCAACCCATCCGGCCGACGACGGTAACCTATTGGAGTTTCAATCGTCCGTTGCCGTGCTACCTCAAACTCGGGGCCGGTTATCCGCTCCGTTCGGTCGCCGAATTTCAGGCTGCGACCCAACATCCGAATACGGGCTATGTCGTGGGATACCTCCATCACGAAGGACTTTACGCCGATATTCGCAACGATTTCGGATGCAAAAACCAATCGGCGCAAATGCTCAACCGCGTCGGGGGAGCGACGGGCCTGTATCTCGGGCGTCATCTGCTCGAAGGGGCCGTTTCGTACGAAAACCGGCTCTATCACCGCTACGGCGCTTATGTAGCCTCTACGACAGCCAATCCGTTTCCGGTGGCGCCCGGCGCCCGCATCGACTACGGCGATGCCGATGTCCGGATTCGCATCGGCGATGATTTTCAGGATTTGAGCCGCGTGAATTTCGACGTGTCCGTCTCGCATTCGCTCTTTTTCGACCAAACGGTCTGGACGAACAACGACAACCGGCCCCGTCAGGCATCGTTCCATGCAAGCGGAAAAATCGCACGGGCATTCGGCCGGCGCCGTTTCCTGCTCGCCGTGGGCTACGATCAATTCCGCGGCTGCCGTTCGATCGCCGAGTTCAAGGAGCATCGCATCCATGCAAGCGCCCGTTACGGAACCGAACGCGGTGCGATGAATCTTGAAATCGGAGCCGATTACTATCACGACCGGATCTCCGGCACGAAGAACCAGAACTATCTCCTGCCGTTCGTCCGACTGGATTTCGACCTCGGCACACGGAAGCTCCGGCCGTTCTTCGAGGTAGACGGTTCCGTTCACGATAACAGCTATCGTTCGCTGACCCTCCAATGCCCCTATGTAACGCCCGCCACCCTCCTCAATAAAAGTTCGGTCGATTACAACGGTCGGCTCGGCATTCGCGGCGACTTGTGGCGCAACCGCTTCTCCTATCGGATTTACGCCGCCTTTTCGATACGCGACCACCACAATTATTGGTATGCCACAGGCCTGTACGATACGGCCGAACAGACCGTCTTGGCCGCCGCCTGCACGTTGAATCCTCGGCAGGCCCGACAGACGGTTACGTCGTTCCACGGCGAGGCCGAATTCCATCCGGTCAGTTCGTTGCGGATGAAGCTCGGCGTGCACAGCTATTTGTATAATGACGACCTCGATTTCGGCAACGGTGCGCCGTCGTTCGAAGCGGATTTCGGCATCCGTTATGCCGTGAAGCGGGTTTCCTTCGAAGCCTCGCTCTCCGGTCAGACGGCCCGCAAATGGACGCTGCTCTACACGGATACGCTCGGAGCAGAGGGGAAAAGCACTTTCGAAGCCCCTGCGACGATGAATCTGCGGGTCGCATTCGATTGGAAGGTTACGGGACGGATCGGTCTCTTCGTGGATGGCGACAACCTATTGAATCATCGGTTGTACCGATTCCCATGGTATCCCGAATACGGTGCCAATTTCACGGCGGGCATCAAATTCGCATTCTGACTATGGCAACCATCCACGAAACAGGGTAACTATATAAGTTAGTGGATGGATTTACGGGTCCAATAGTCGTTCTCGCGGCAAAGCCGCGTTTGCAGATTTGACCCACCCCCAAACCCCCGCCTTGGCGAGGGCTTCGGTCGGAACCCGTAACGTTGTATCGTAAGAAAAGTAGCAGGGCGGTCATTGTTGACCGCCCTGCCGCTTCTTGATAATTCCATTCTGTTATTTCAGCCGCTTTAGCTTCGCATCCTGCGACGGATCGAATGCACGAATCGACAAAGCGAACCCGCCGCCGCGAGCCATGTCGATCTTCAACTTCGACGCCGAAGAGACTTTGCCCGTACGAATGACGTAGGCTTCGGGGTTCGTCTCGTAGTCGGCCGTCGGAGCATCGGCATAGAGCGTCGCCACGTAGTTTTTCGACGGATCGAGAAAATCCAAGGCGACTTCCATCGTGCGGCGCTCCTCGTTCGTAACCCCACCGACGAACCACCGTTCGCCGCCCTTCTCGCGACGCGCCGCCACGATATAGGCCCCGGGCTCAGCCGCTAAATAACGGCTCTCCGACCAATCGACCGGCACCTCCTCGATGAACCGGAACGCATCGGCATAGCGCTCGTAATGTTCGGGCACGTCGGCCGCCATCTGCAACGGCGAATACATCGTAACGTAGAGCGCCAACTGGTTGCACAAGGTCGAATTGACATGCGAATGGTTATCGGGATTGAGCTTCGAAACCTCCATCGAGAAGATGCCCGGCGTGTAATCCATCGGGCCGCCCTGCAACCGCGTGAAAGGAAGAATCGTTACGTGATGCGGCTTCGAACCGCCGAACGCCTGATACTCCGTACCGCGGGCCGCCTCGTTGCCGATCAAATTCGGATAGGTGCGGCACAGACCCGTAGGACGCACCGCCTCGTGGGCATTGACCATGATGCGATGCTCGGCGGCACGCTGCACGGCATAGAGATAGTGGTTGTTCATCCACTGGCCGTAGTGGTGTTCGCCGCGCGGCACGATGTCGCCTACGTAACCGCTCTTCACGGCATTGTAACCGTATTTGTTCATCAGCGTGTAGGCCGCCTCCATGCAGCGTTCGTAATTTCGGACCGACGACGAAGTTTCGTGGTGCATCATCAGCCGCACGCCCTTCGCATGGGCGTATTCGTTCAGCGCCTCGATGTCGAAATCGGGGTAAGGCGTTACGAAATCGAACACGCGGTCTTTCGTATGACCGACCCAGTCTTCCCAACCGATGTTCCACCCCTCGACCAGCACCTGCGCGAACCCGTGATCGGCAGCGAAGTCGATGTATCGTTTCACCTTCTCGTTGTTGGCGGCATGACGGCCGCTGGGCCGCACCTTCGTGTAGTCCGTTTCGCCGACATGCACCGACGGCAGTTCGTTCGTATAGGCCCAATCGCTCTTGCCGGTAATCATCTCCCACCAGACGCCCACGTACTTCACCGGCTCGATCCACGAGGTGTCCTCCAATGCGCAGGGTTCATTCAGATTGAGGATCAGCTTCGACGCTAAGATTTGGCGAGCATCGTCGGAGACCATGACCGTCCGCCACGGCGTATGGCAGGGGGTCTGCATGTAGCCCTTCCACCCTTGTGCGTCAGGCGTCAGATGCGACGTGAAGACCATGTTCCGGTCATCGAGGTCGAGGTGCATGCACGAATAGTCGACCAACGCCGCCTCGTGAAGATTGATATACAGGCCATCGTCCGTTTTCAGTTGCAGGGAGGTCTGCACGCCCGTAGGCGAAAAGACCGTCTGCGACGAATTGGGCGTAACGGCCGCCGGCATCAGCGACCGGATTTCCGAAAGCCGCGAAATCGTATAGTCGTACTCCTGCGTATCGTAGTCGCCCGGGATCCAGTAGGCCGTGTGGTCGCCCGTCATGGCGAACTGCGTGCGCTCCTCCTTGATGACGAAATAGGTCAGCGCGGGTTGTTCGGGGAACTCGTACCGCAAGCCGAGCCCGTCATCGTACAACCGGAAACGGAGGTTCATGGCCCGTCCCGAGGCCGGCTGGCGCAATGCGACGGTCATTTCGTTGTAATGGTTGCGGATGCGATCCTGCTCGCCCCACACGGGTTCCCACGTTTCATCGGAAGTCGAACGTTCCGTTCCGATTTGCTCGAATCCGTCGTACAAGGAGACCGGGGCGCCGAAATCGCGTTTCTTGAGCCCCTCGCTGAACTTCGCAGCAGGCGCATCGCCCCGCAATTCAAGTCCCAGCCGGCTGGGCAGGATGACCGCCCGCCCCTTGTAATCGAGCGCATAGGTCGGCGCACCGTCATCGGCCAGCGCGAAGCGCAAAGTCAGATTTCCATCGGGCGACTGCAAGGTCTCCTGTGCCGTAGCACCGTCCATCGTCCACAAGGCGAACAAGCCTATCAACAGTTTTTTCATAATTCGGTTCTGTTTAGCGTTTGAACTCCACGATCAAAGCCTGACGCGGGCCGACGGTCGTCCGGTCGTCGACCGTCATCGTCTCGTCGGTCAGCACGTTGCGGCCCTCTTTCAAATCGGCGGCCAGCTCGGCGTAATGCGACCACGGCACCTGTTTCCGGCCCCGCGAATTGTTGATGAAGACGAAAACGACCGTCTCGTCATCGTAGCGGAAATAGGCATAGGTGTTGTCGCGTGCCAAGAAGTGCATCGTCCGCCCCGTGTGAAGCACGGGCGTCCGCTTCCGCCACTGGAACAGGCGCTGCGTATAATCGAACAACTCCTTGTCGAGGCCGGTGCGTCCGGCGGGGTCGAACAAATTCTTCGCATCGCCCGGCCAACCGCCCGGGAAATCGACCCGCAGGCCGCCGTGTCCCTGCGAACGGTCTTTCGAGGTGAACATCATCTCGTCGCCTGCGAAAATCTGCGGAATGCCGCGCATCGTGGCCAGCATCGCCATCGACAGCTTCAGCCGGTCGGGATTCCGGCGCAAGACGTCGCCGATACGTTCGGTATCGTGGTTGGCCGCAAAGATCAGCAGGTTATCGACATCCTGATAGACGAAATCGTGCGACAGGCAATCGTAAACGCGGGTCATCCCCTCGCCCCAACGCAACGAATCGGTCGGCAAAGCCCGACACAGGGCCTCCTGCAACGGGAAATCCATAATCGTGGGCAGATGCGAATCGAAACCGTCCTTGTTCGCATTGCCGCCCTGCCAATAAGCCAGCTGCGGAATGGACGAGGTCCAACATTCGCCGACGATATTAAACTCCGGATACTCCCGACGCACCGAAGCGCACCACACGCTCATGGGGCCCTTCTCGTTGTAGGGATAAGTGTCGACGCGGAAGCCATCCAAATCGGCGAACTCCGCCCACCATACGGCCCACTGCTGGAAATAGTGCAACACGAAGGGATTGTCCAAATTCATGTCGGGCATCGACGGAACGAACCAGCCGCTCTCCTGCAAATTCAGGTCGTAGCGCGATGCATTGGGGTCCATGTTGGTCGAGAAGCAGACGTTCGTGCCGGTGTACTCCGGAAACTGATGAATCCAGTCGGCGAACGGCAGGTCGTTCATCCACCAATGCGATACGCCGCAATGGTTCGTAACGATGTCCATAATCACCTTCAGCCCCTTTTCGTGGGCCTTGGCAACGAACTCGCGGTAAAGGTCGTTCGTACCGAAACGCGGGTCGATATGGTAATAGTCGCCGCAGGCATATCCGTGATAGGAACCCTGCGGTTCGTTGTCCACCAACAGCGGCGTAGGCCAGACGGCGGTCATGCCCAACGAGGCGATGTAATCCAGATGGTCGATCATCCCCTGCAAGTCGCCGCCATGCCGACCGAAGAAGGCGCTGCGGTCGGCCGGTTCCTGCATCGTAGCAACCGTATCGATCGAAGGATCGCCGTCGGCGAAGCGGTCGGGCATCAACAGATAGATTGCATCCGCCGAAGAGAAGCTCTTCCGCTGGGCCGAGCCCTCGCGACGAGCCGCAATTTCATACGGCACCTTGAACTCGCGCCCATCGCGCGAGAAGACCAAATAATAGGTTCCGGCCGCTGTATCGTCGGCGATTTCAACGTCGGCAA
Organism: uncultured Alistipes sp.; assembly: GCA_947591475.1. Lineage (GTDB taxonomy): Bacteria > Bacteroidota > Bacteroidia > Bacteroidales > Rikenellaceae > Alistipes. The sequence continues at coordinate 137,408 of CANQDE010000003.1, read as the reverse complement.
AGAGGTAATTCGGGCTTTCGGCCGGATGAAGGACCGAAATTTTCACCCCCTCGCCGCCTTCGATCCGCAAATCGCAAGCGGCGATTCCCTCGCCATTGACGAGCAACTGGAGCGGTGTACGCATCCCCGTCCACCACGAAAGCGGTTCGACGCGGGTTACCTCGTCCGCAGCATCGGCCACGGAATCGGGGTCGAATGCCGGCTGCGTGCCGCAAGCGGCCAATCCGGCAACTGCCAAAGTCATAAACAATCGTTTCAAAACAAGTTCGGTTAGCAAAGTTAGTTTTTTATTAACTGGTACGGATCGCAAGGCCATACATTTTTACTTTTCGATCTCCCGCGCGAACACGAGCCAGCCCCATGCCGGAATCGTCGTCCGTTCACCGCCGGCATAACGCCGACCGGTGAAAAATTCGTGGCGTGCATCGTCGAACGGCAACGTCAACACCGCATCGGAAACCGACAGATTGGCCGCAACCAACACTTCGTTCTCCCCCACCCGACGCGCAAAGAGCATCACATGCTCCGGTGCATCGTTCGCCAGATAGACGATCCGACCGCCCCGCTCACCCGCCGCAAGCGCCGGATTGCCGTGCCGCAGCCGAATCAACGACCGATAAAAATCGGTAAAATCATTCGCCGGCCAAGCCGGTACGGGGTCTTTCTCGAAAAACGCGAAACGATGATCGAATCCGATCTCCTGCCCCGTATAGATCAACGGCTGTCCGTTGGGCAGTGTGAAGGTCAGCAAGGCCATCACCCGTGCGGCCTCGCCCATCCGTTCGAACTCGGTTCCGGCCCACGAATTTTCGTCGTGGTTCGAGGTGAACATCAGCCGGAACGCCTCTGCGGGATTCGCCGCAGCATCCTTTTCGATATAGGCCTGCAAATCGGCGACACCCTTTTTCCCTTGGGCGATGTCGTTCAACAAATGATGCAACTCCCAAGCATAGGAGGCATCGAACGCATCGACATGCAATTCGGGATTTTCACCCTCGGCCAGAAAATAACGGTCGGGATAGTCGCGCCGCAAGGCAGGCAACGTCTCGCGCCAGAACGAAATCGGCACCTCGCAAGCCATGTCGCAACGGAATCCGTCGACCCCCTTGTCGAGCCAGAAACGCATCGACCGGCGCATCGCATCGCGCATGTCGGCCTTGTCGTAGTTGAGCTTGGCGATGTCCGTCCAATCGTACTGCACGACGGTATTTCCCAACGAATCGCGCACATACCAATCGGCGGGCTGTTCGTCGATCCAACGGGCATCGGGCGAGGTGTGGTTGGCCACCCAATCCAGAATCACCCACAAACCCGACCGGTGCGCTTCGGCCAGAAAGGCATCGAAATCAGCCATCGTCCCGAACTCGGGGTTGACGGCGCAATAATCGGAAATCGCATAGTAGGAACCCAACGTCCCCTTGCGCTCCTTGACGCCGATGGGATAAATCGGCATCAGCCACACGACATCGACGCCCAGTTCTTTCAGGCGCGGCAGCTCGCGGGCCGCTGCCGCAAACGTTCCTTCGGGCGTATATTGCCGCACGTTCATCTCGTAAACGACTGCTTGATAGCTCCAATCGGCATGCGGAGCCGTTGCAACGGAGGGCCCGTTCGACGAACAGGCGACCGCCAACAACGCCCCGATGATCCACATCCATTTTTTCATAGCCTCACGATTTTATTTCAACAGGAAGACGATCGACGAATACCCATCCAGCCGAACCGTAGCGGTCGAACCGTCGACGGTGGCCGACACCGTTCCGAGCCGGGCGACCGCCTTTTCGATGGGGTCGTCGAGCCGGATGACCGAGCTGGCCGGCGAAAAGTTGTGCACGACAAGCATCCGCTGTTTGTCGGCCGTGCGATACCACGCGGCAATCTGCTTGTACTGCTCGTTCCGGTCGTTGTAAACCGCATGGGGCGTCATTTCGCCCGCAGCCAGCGCCGGATAGGTGTTGCGCACGACGGCGAACCGGCGATAGACGTTGAGCATCGACTCGGGATCGCTCTCTTGCGCCGCGACCTCCTTGACCGAAGCCATACCGGCGGGCACCTTCGACGTATAGTCGATCGTCGAACCGTCGCCCCACTTCATCGCCGCACGAACGTATTCGTCGCCGCCCTCTTTCTTGCCGACATAGCCCAACTCCTCGCCGTAATAGATGTAAGGCGAACCCGAAGCCGTCAATAGCACAGCACCGGCCAATTTGGCCCGCGCTTCGGAATCGTTCAGCGACGAACGGGCGCGGTTTTCATCGTGATTCGACAGTTTCGTCGCAGCGATGAAGTCCGCGCGATGCGACTTGTAAAGCGCCCGATACGAAAGGATGTCCTTCACGAAATAGCAGCCCGTCGCGCTGTTGATGGCCGATTCGAGCCGCCACCAAAAGTCGAACTCGAAGCAGGCGGGCAGCCCCTTATAGTAGGGAGCGACCTCCGCAGCCGACGAGAATACCTCGCCGACCATGTAGAGCGGCGCGGTATGCGACTGCCGGAAATGGGTGTCGAGCGTCGTGTAGAACTTGTTCCAGAAGGTGGGATTCTCGTCCGAAGCGGCATTGTGATAGATGTGCTTCGCCCCGTCCATGCGCAGGCCGTCGACCCCCATGTCGAGCCACTTTTCGGCTGCCGAGCAGACCGCCTCGAAAGCGGGCGACTGCTCGCATGTGGCGACCGCGCCGTAATTCAAATCGGCAAACCATTCGGTCCAGAAATGCGAATGATACTTCAACACCTCCATGCCGGGCAGCAAAATATCCTTGGCGGTTTCGCCGTTGGCCAGCGTCAACGGCACACCCCACTGCATCGGCGTCGCCGACGAAGCGCCCCATTTGTAATTGTCCCACTGCGTGGCCGACGTCCGCACGAGGCACCCCCACGGCGACGCGAACTCGACGGCCAACGTATAGATTCCGTTGCCCTGGTCGTAAAACGCATGATTCGAAGCCTGCTCGCCGAAATAGAGCCATTTGTACGTAGCCTGCGTACCCGTGTTTTCGATCTGTTCGACTTTCTCGACTTTGAGGGTCTTGTTCGCGCCGCTCCAGTCGAGCGTGAATTTCAGACGCTGCGGCCCGGCATCGGACGTCGGGGTCGAAAACCACTGACCGGAATCGTAGCCCGCAGCTCCTTCGGTCGCGATCATCGGAATACGTCCGGCTTCGATGTCGGCCTGCGGGTCGGTCGAAAGGATGAAATAATCGCGATAGGGGCTTTTTTCATCCGCCAAGGCCGCGCGGAACCACGGATGCTCGCGGCTCGTATGGTTGATGACCCAATCCATGTAGATGCGGATGCCGCGGGCATGCGCCGCCTCGATCAATGCGCGGAAATCGGCCTCCGTGCCGTACTGCGGGTCGATGGCTTCGTAGTCTTTCACGTCGTACCCGTGATACGAGGCCGCCGGATGGACGGGCGACAGCCAGATGGCCGAGACGCCCAACTTCTGCAAATAGTCGAGTTTCGAAGTGATGCCCTGCAAGTCGCCCAACCGGTCGCCGTTCGAATCGGCAAAGGCATAGACCAGCAGCTGATAGGTAATATCGGCGCGTTTCACACCGTCCCATTCATCGGGAGCGACCGCTATTTCCGTCGGTTCGGTCGGCGGCTCTACGGGCGGTTCGTCTTCCCCGCTGCTGCACGAGCATAGGCCGCACAACGAGCCAACGAAACACATCGCGGCAACCAGCCAAAGAATGTTCCACTTTCTCATCGGTATTTCGTTTTAGTCGGTTTCGATTCGTTCGAGGTCGGCGCACCGGTCAAAGTACGCCGACCAAAAAAGCGGGCGGAGGGTCGTTCGCAGACCGCTCCGCACCAGCTTACTACTCTTTCGGTTCAGCGGCGCCGGCAGGAGCGGTCGGCTCTTCCTTGCCGAACATCTTATCGTCGAACGTGTACTCGCCGTTGTTGAAGTCGAGGTAAACACGATAGTTGCCCGCTTCGACCGGAATGTTACCCCCGCCTTTCGCCAGATCAACGCCCCAGTTCAAGTCCCAGCCACCGTCGGCGCGGAACTTCATTTCGGTTGCGGCAGCAACCTCAATATCGGCATAGAAGCGGTGTTTGTAGGCGTTGTACTCCATCACGATGTCGTTTTCCCAGTCGCCGTTAAGACCGATGATACCGATCTTGTCGGCCGACCACGATTTCTTCAGCACGAGCGACGTCTTGTCGAACTCGAACATGTAGAAGCGCTTGGAATAGCACGAAACATTTTGCGCACCGCCGCCCGTTACAAACTGAATCGAAGCTGCTTCGGGTTCGAGCGAAGCGAGAGTGGCTTTGTCCGGGCCCCAATTGCACGAATCGTCCCAGCCCGCTACACCGGTCATTTTGAAACCGTTGGACGCCTTTTCACCGAAGTCGATGAGGCCCGTGTAGGTCGAACCGCCCTTGTAAGCGTAAAGATACTGCTCAACTTTCTTGAAATCCCAACTATTGAAAGCACCGATGACCCAAACATGCTCGTATTTATCGACATCGTTGATATCAGCATTGTAGGGCTTAAACTGTGCGATGATCGCATTGGAATAGAACTCCGTTCCTTCGACCGACGTACCTTTGTCGGTAGCCAGATTGGTTACCACGATGAACCGCACCGTGCACTCCTCACCGGGCAAAATGCCCCAATCGAGCAACACGCTGTTGAGATCTTTTTGCTGGATGGTGATCGTCGCAGGGTCGGTGCTGACGACAGCCGCCGAGATACGGGTCATCGTCGAGAGATCGGGAAGCACCGAAGCCGCCTCCTTGGGCGATGCAACCGACGCGAGATCGGCGTAAACCGAATAGTTCACGTTGGTCGGCACGTTGTAGTCGGCTTTCGTATAGGTCAACACGATGGGCTCGCCTTCAGCCGACAGAACACCGTCCACGGGCCCGGTAAGCGTCCCCGCCCCGGGGGCGACGACATCCGACGGATGGTAGATGACGTCGATATGATCCTGCTCGCACGATCCGAACCACAGACCGGCCGCCGCAAGACACAATATACTAAATAACTTTTTCATCGTTTGCTGTTTTTATCGATTCATACTCTGATTAATAACCCGGATTCTGTACCAGACTGCCGTTCGAATTGAGATCGGACGACGGAATGGGCATCAGATTGAAATGATCGTCCACCCGCTGTCCTTCTTTCAGACCGCCCTTGTACTGCCACAGGTAATCGTTCGTGGTGAACAGGCCGTAACGAATCAAGTCCTGACGACGGCAGCACTCCCACATCATTTCGCGGGCGCGCTCGTCGAGCACGGCCTCCTTGGTCAACGACGTTACGGCAGGCAGACCGGCACGTTCGCGGACTTCGTTGAAAGCGTTCAACGCATCGGACATCGAACCGGCTCCGCGAGCGGCGCACTCGGCCATCATCAGATAAGCGTCGGCCGCACGGAACAAGGGGAAGTCGGTATCGACGAACCCGTTCGCTTGCCCGGGGGTTCCATCGCTCTTCATGTTGGTGAATTTCGTCGATTTGTAACCGCCGCTCTCAAAAACTGTCAGCGATTCAATGCTCGGACCATACAGCGTATCGAACATCGCGCGGGCATCATTGTCGAAATTGAATTTCGCCGTGAACTCCGGTGTAACCGACAGACCGCCCCAACCCGAAGAGATCCCGAACGAAGCAGCATCCATGTCGCCGCCCACAGCTGCGAAGATCAGGAAGTTCGTACCACCGTAAGAACGGGTGTTCAGACCGTCGAACTCGACCGCGAAGATGATTTCGTCGCCGTTGTAGGTGGTATTCTTCGTCCAGCGATGGTTGTCGGCCATGAAAAGCTCGGCAAAGCTCTTTGACGGATCGGCCGCATTCTTGTGCAGACTATATTTCTGACGGATGATCGCGCTCTGTTCATAGCATTTGTCGTACATCGGGGTGCCTTTCCAGACTTCGGCATTGAGGTAGAGTTTGGCCAGAATCATCCGCACCATCCCCTTGTCGCAACGGCCGTAGATGTTCTTACCCTCGTCCGCGAGTGCGCTGCCGCTGTCGAGCAATTCGAGCGCCTCCTTCTCCATCCAATCGAACAACTCGCCGCGTTCCATGCGGGCACCGCCCGTAGCGCCGACCGTATTGGCTTCCGTAGCGAACGGCACATTGCCGAAGATGTCGATGGCGTGGTAGTAGCTCAACAGCCGCAACGCGCGCGCTTCGGCGATGAAGGCGTTCTTCTGCGGGAACTCGGCATCGGGAATGCCGGCGACGTTGGTATGAATCTGACGGATCAACTCGTTGCAGAGACCCACCTGATAATAAATACGCGAATACATGGAAAACACCAGAATGTTCGAAGCCGTCCAGCACTGGTTGTGGAGGTCGAAGACACCCGGGTCGTTCCAGCAGCAAACCGATTCATCGGTCGTGAGGCACTGCATGTTCCACAAGGCGCGCAAATACTGGCCCGTACCGCCGTCGAGACCGGCGATGTCGGGGTCGCCGCCATCGCCGTAGGACGACGAAACGGCCAAACCTTGGTAGCACTTCGCGAGCACGGCCTCGAACGCATCCTGCGACGAAAGCACATCCTGCGGGAGCTGTACATCGGGGTCGATCGGCTGTGTATCCAAATCGCCCGTGCACGAACCTGCACCCAGCATACATGCTGCGGCGAAGGTCATCATCAAGACTTTATACTTTTTCATAATTTACAGTCGTTTTTGGGGATTAGAAATTGAATTTCACACCGAGAATGTAGGTACGCGGACGCGGATACATGTTGTTGTCGATGCCCGAGTAGATTTCGGGGTCGATGCCCTCGTAGCCCGTGAACGTGCAGACGTTCTGCACCGTACCGAATACGCTCAACGACATAGGACGCGAAAGTTTGCGGCCCAACGCGAAGCGATAGCTCAACGTGATGTTGTCAAGCTTGAGGAACGACGCATTGCGCACGTAGTAGTCCGACAGATACTGCGCCTCCCGGACGAAGCCCGTAGCTGCGGCCGACGCCTTGCGGTTCGCAATGAAGTTCGTAGCGGTGAAGGCACCCGACAGGAGTTCGTTGTTCGACGACATATTGTCATAGACGTAGTTGCCGATGTTGGCGTGAGCCGAAACAGCCAGCGTCAACGCCTTCCACGACACTTGCGTATTGAAGCCCAGCGTAACGTCGGGAGCGGCCTTCTTGAAGCAATAACGGTCGTTGTCGTCGATCTTGCCGTCGTTGTTGCGGTCGACGTACATGCCCTCGATCGGCTTGCCGGCCTCGTCGTAAATCTGCTGGAATACGAAGAACGAATAGGTCGGATGGCCCGTCTGGTGAACCTGGCAGTTGTTGCCCGTACCGCCCGCTACACCGCCGGTAAATACGCCCAGATAACCCTCCGTACCATCTTCGGCCGAGAGACGGGTAATCTTGTTCTTGTTCCAAGCAGCATTGAATCCGATCGTCCAGTTCCAATCCTTGGTCTCGATGGGCACGGCGTTGATTTCGAACTCGACGCCCGTGTTCTCCATGTCGCCGATGTTGGCGTTCAGATAGTTCTTGAGGTTGGCACCGGCGGCGATCGGCGTGTAGTTCAGCATGTCGGTCGTCTTGCGATAATAGAAGTCCACCGAACCGTAGATACGGCCATTGAGGAATCCGTAGTCCACACCGGCGTTGTAGGTGGTGGTGGTCTCCCACTTCAGATCGGCGTTGTAACCCTGAGGCGTGATCGGGATGATGACCTTGTCGCCGAACTGGTAGTAGCTGCCGAATGTGTTCAAGACATAGGTGGGCAGCGTGTCGTAGAGACCGCCGACCTCCTGCTGACCGGTTTCACCCCAGCTCAAACGCAGCTTGAGGTTCGAAAGTACGCGGCTGTCTTTCAGGAATCCTTCGTTCGAGATGTTCCAGCCGACGGCCACCGAGGGGAATACGCCCCACTTGTTGTTCGAGAAACGCGAGGTGCCGTCGCGGCGGATCGTCGCCGTGAGATAGTAACGACTGTCGAACGAATAGTTGGCACGACCGAAGAACGAAACGAGGTACTGCTCCTCCTTATCGATGAAAGGTTTTGTCAACCAGTAATTCGGTGCATCGGGCGCAGTACCGTCAGCGCGGAACTGTTGCTCCGCCGACGATTTGTAGATGTGCTGCCACGAATAACCGGCCATCACATCGAACGAATGGCGGCCGAGCGTCTTGGCATAGGCGATGTAGGCCTCCAACGTCTGGGTGCGCTTCATCTGCGAATAGTCCTTGTGGTAACCGCTGCCGAGCTGGTTCATGTCGTGCATCGACTGCTCGCGGCCCGGAGCCACATCGACCGTACCGTTCGACTTCGAGTAGTCGAGACCGAGGTTCAGGTTCACGCGCAGGTCTTCGAACCCGTGGATTTTGTAGTCGATCTGCGCATTGCCGATGAAGCGTTTGGCGTTGGCCTCGTCGAGCTTGTCGTTCAAGAGAGCGACGGGGTTCTGGGCAGCCTGCGAGTTGTAGTTGGACTGCGTGAGTTCCGGATAGCCGTCCGCGCCGAGCTTGCCGTTATGCCACCACGTATAACCGTTCAGACCGTGAGGGTCGTAAACGGGTTTGGTCGGGTCGAACGACACGGCCGCACCCACAGCGTCGGTATTGGCGAAGCGGTTGTCCATGTTCATGCCCTTCGCATTCAAGTTGACCGACAGGTGTTTGTTCAGCAACTGGGGATTCAACGAAATGGCGAGCGTCTCGCGCGTCATGTTCGACGTCTTGAGCGTACCGTCTTGGTTCAGATAACCGACCGATACGCGATAGGGCATCGCATTCTTCGCCGCCTTGTCGAAGTTCACGTTGCCCGTCAAGCTGATGTTGCCTTCGTAGGACTGAGCCAGCTGGTAAACCTCCTTCTGCCAGTCCGTGTCGTAGAATTTCTGCTCGCCGCCGTAGGTGAGGCCCAATGCGCGGAAAGCGTTGCTGTCTTCGCCGTAATAACCGCGAACCGCCTCGATCAACTGCGAAGCGTTCATCATGTCGACGTACTTCGAATTGTGGCTCAACGAAGCCGTGAAGTCGACGTCGACGTGCGGAATGGCCGAATCGCGGCTCGAACCCTTCTTGGTCGTGATGATGATGACGCCGTTCGATGCACGCGAACCGTAGATGGCCGTCGCCGACGCATCTTTCAGCACGGTGTACGATTCGATGTCGGAGGGGTTGATCGACGCCAGCGGATTGCTGACGCCGCTGATGTCGTCGTTCGTAATGGGCAGCCCGTCGATGATAATCAACGGATCGTTCGACGCATTGAGCGACGAACCGCCGCGGATACGGATGGTCGACTTGGAACCCGGCGCACCGTCGCCCGAAGTGATGACGACACCGGCGCTCTTACCGCGCAACATGTCGGCGGGCGACGAAACCATACCTTTGTTCAGCTGGTCGGCCTTGACCGTAACGACCGAACCGGTCGCATCGTTCTTCTTGACGGTACCGTAACCGATGACGACCACTTCGTCGAGCGACGTGAGGTCCTCTTCGAGCACCACATGCTTCAAGTCGGCCGACGAAGCGACACGCGTTACGGGTTTGTACCCGATGAAGCTCACTTCGACGACGGAATTCGGGCCGGTTACGGCCAACGCATACCGACCGTCGATGTCGGTCGTCGTGCCGCGAACCGTTCCCTGCTCCACGATCGAAACGCCGACCATCGGAGCGCCGGAGGCATCGACGACGACGCCATTTACCTCATAATCACCACTTTGGGCAATCAGGGGGGGGGTAATCGCAAATAGTAGCATCATACCCAAACACATAGCTGCAACTTTTTTCATAAAGTCCTTTGTGTTAGTTAATAATTGGTTGATTGGTTTGGTTATTCGTTTTCTATTTTGTCGGCGCGAACGACGCAACCTTTCGCCGCCCGCAACCGGATTGTTCGGTCATCGGCGGTCATCGGGCAACCGGCGACGTTCGCCGCCGATTGCGATTTCGACCGGTTCGCCCTCATTCCGCACCTCGACGCCCTCGTGCGTTACGGTAACGGTCAATATCCGACCGCGATAATCGACGCGGAAGGCGAGCGACCGCCATGCTTCGGGCAGATGGGGCGTAAAGTTCAACACGCCGTCGGCCATCCGCATCCCGCCGAAGCCCTCGACCACAGCCAACCACGAACCGGCCATCGAGGTAACGTGGCACCCCTCCTCGACCTCGCGGTTGTAATCGTCCAAATCGAGGCGCGCGGTGCGCAGATAGAGTTCGTAGGCTTTGGCCGCCTCGCCGATCTTTGCAGCGAGAATGGCATGAACGCAAGGCGACAACGACGATTCGTGCACCGTGCGGGCCTCGTAGAACCGGAAGTTGCGACGAATGGTCTCCAAATCGAAGTTTTCTTGGAAGAAGTAGATGCCTTGCAGCACGTCGGCCTGCTTGATGAAGCACGAACGCAGGATGCGATCCCACGACCACTTCTGGTTGATGGGACGTTCCGCCGGATCGAGTTCGCTGACCAGTACCTGTTCCTTGTCCAAATAACCGTCCTGTTGGAGGAAGATGCCGCGTTCGCGGTCTTCGCCCAGATACATCTTGTCAACGATCTCCATCCAGCGGGCCGTTTCGGCCGATTCGTCGAAATGCCGCTTCGCGCAGATGCAGGCATACGCCTCGGGGCGGTTCTCCCGCACCCAAGCTGCCGCCTCGGCCGCATAACGCATACACCAGCAAGCGATATAGGAGGTGTACCAGTTGTTGTTGACGTTGTTTTCGTACTCGTTGGGGCCCGTAACGCCCAACATCACATACTGCTGCCGCGCCTCCGACCAAGTGATGCGCTGCGCCCAGAACCGAGCAATGGACAACAAGACCTCCAAACCGCCCTCGGCCAGATAGGCCCGGTCGCCGGTATAACGGATATAATTGAAAATGGCGTAAGCGATAGCCCCGTTACGGTGGATCTCCTCGAAGGTGATTTCCCACTCGTTGTGGCACTCCTCGCCGTTGATGGTTACCATCGGATAGAGGGCCGCCCCCTCCTTGAAACCCAATTTGGCGGCATTTTCGATCGCCTTGTCCAACTGGTTGTAGCGATAGACGAGCAGTTCGCGGGCGACCTCCTGTCCGGCGGTCGAAAGATAGAACGGCAGGCAATAAGCCTCCGTATCCCAATAGGTTACGCCGCCGTATTTCTCGCCCGTGAATCCCTTGGGGCCGATGTTCAGACGGGTATCGACGCCCGTATAGGTCTGCAACAGCATGAAGATGCAGAACCGGATGCCCTGCTGCGCCGCGTCATCGCCGTCGATAACGACGTCGCAACGGTGCCAGCGGGCCGCCCAAGCCTCCTCCTGCTCTTTCACCAACGCATCGAAACCGGCCTGCAATCCATCGGCCGCCACAGCCTGCGCCGCAGCCGACAACTCCTCGGGCCGATGGTTCAACGACGAACAAATGCCCGTATATTTATATAAGGTTGCGGTCGTCCCCTTTCCGCAGCGCACGGTCGCCGTCCGACGCGGTTTCTCGGGCACGGTCTCGCAGGCGAACTGCGCACCGTCCAACGCGACGGCCTGCGCCCAAGCGACCTCGAAACCGCTTTTCCGCGTGCGGCTCTGCGTGGCATCCTCCTCGGTGCGCACCGGTTCCCAGAACTTTTCGTCGTAGTTGGCGTCGGAGTTCCGCACGTCGGCGTCGATGTAGGGCGAGAAGGTGATTTCGGCATCCCGATTCACAGGCGTAACGCTGTAACGGATCACGCCCAACTCGCGACGAGCCAACGACAGGAAGCGCACGGCCTCGACCTCCACTTCGGCCCCGTTTTTCAGGACGACGGTCATCCGGCGCGTCAACACCGAACGGCGCATGTCCATTTCGCGGTAGAACCGTTTCACCTCGCACTGCGCCAAATCGAGTTCCTCACCGTCGACGCGCACGTCGACCCCGATCCAGAAAGCGGCATTCAACACCTTGGCGAAATACTCGGGATAGCCGTTCTTCCACCACCCTACGCGGGTTTTATCGGGATAGTAGACGCCGCCGATATAGTTGCCCTGCAACGAGGGGCCCGAATAGCGCTCCTCGAAGTTGGCGCGGCCGCCCATCACGCCGTTGCCCAACGCGAAGAGCGATTCGGACGACTTCACGCGCGAAGGGTCGAAATCGTTTTCGGTCAACAACCACGGGTCGATGCCCAGATTCAATCGATTGCTTTGCATAGTGCTTCGTATGTGAAATTTTCGAATGTCGTGATCCCCGTCGTCGCACGGGCGAGCGAACGATCACCGCCGACGCCTACCGACCGCATACCGGCCCGTGCCGCCGCTTCGATGCCCGCCGCCGCATCCTCGAAGACGACGCATTTTTCGGGGACGATGTTTAGCATCTCCGCCCCTTTTGAAAAGACTTCGGGGTCGGGTTTGGCCCGCGAGACAAGCGTGCCGTCGACGATGGCATCGAATACGTCGCGCAAAGCGCACCGGTCGAGAATCGTTCCGGCATTCTTCGACGCCGATCCGAGGGCGATTTTGACCCCATGCCGTTTCAGATCGGCCAAAAAGTCGCGCACGCCGGGCAACACGTCGTCGGGCGTCATGGTCGAGACGTAGCTCAAATAACGGGCATTCTTTTCGGCCGCCAAACGCTCTTTCTCCTCCTGCGAGAAGCGGTTCTCCATGCCGCCGGCCCGCAGCACGATGTCGAGCGACGCCATCCGGCTCACGCCTTTGGTTGCTTCGCCCTGCTCGGGCGTGAACTCGAATCCGAGGTCGTGCGCCAAGTCGGCCCACGCCCGATAGTGGAAACGAGCGGTGTCGACCAGCACGCCGTCCAAATCGAATAGGCAACAGGCAATCATCTTATTTCTCTTTAACGAAATATACCGAAACGGCCGCCAACAGCATCAACACGCCGGCCAGACCAATCATCGACATCGCATCGGAGGCGAAAACATGCTGCACGATCAGACCGCCCGTCAATCCGATGACGATCTGCGGGATGGTAATCGTGAAGTTGAAGATGCCCATGTAAACGCCCATGTGATGGGCATCGACCGCTCGCGAGAGGATCGAATAGGGCATGGCCAGAATACCGGCCCACGCGATGCCGATGCCGATCATGGGCAGCATCAGGGCATACTGGTCGTGCAATTGCGTCAACCCGAGGAATCCGGCGGCACCGAACAACAGGCTCACCGCATAGACGAGTTTATTGCCGTAACGAGCGGCCACCCCGCCCATGACGAGCGACACGAGACACGCCGGAATCGGATAGATGCCGTTCAGCACGCCGACCCACGTTTGAGTAGCGCCCTCCGAGAGAACCACACCTGTTTCGTGATCGGTAACGACGCCCGTGATAGCACTTTTCAGATAGGTCCACATCAGAAAGAGCGATGCCCACGAGAAAAACTGCACGACGCCCAACTGCAACATTACACGCGGAATGTTGCGCATCAATGCAAGGAACGAAAGCCGTTCGCCCGCATCGGAGGCCGTCGCTGTTTCAGCTGCATTCGCTCCACCGTCATATTTGGAAAATTCTTCGGGCGGATATTCGCGGGTGCGGAACGACGTAACGAGCACCGTAGCCAACAGAATGGCGCCGCCTATATAATAGGAATAGGCGATATGATCGGCCACCTCGCCCGGCCGCACCTCGTCGGAGACGCCCAGATGGGTCAACAGCAAAGGCAGCACGGCGCCGACGACTGCCCCGAGATTGATTAGGAAAGTTTGGACGACATAGCCTTTGGTCTTTTGCTCGTCGTTGAGCATATCGGCCACCAACGCGCGGAACGGCTGCATCGTTACGTTGAACGACAAATCCATGAACAAGAGGATGAATGCGCCCATCGCCAACGGAGCGAAGGCCAGCAAGGCCGGACAATTCGGCATCAGCGCCAAAGCGAGGGTCGAAATGATCGCTCCGCCGAGAATGAACGGAATGCGCCGGCCGAAGCGCGTCCATGTGCCGTCGGAAAAGAGCCCGACGATGGGCTGCACGACCAATCCGGCCAATGGAGCCGCCAACCAGAAATAACTCAACTGGTGCACGTCGGCGCCCAACGATTCGAAGATGGTCGAAGTATTCGAATTCTGAAGCGAGTAGCCGATCTGCACGCCCAGAAAGCCGAAGCTGAGATTCCAGATTTGCCAGAAGGACAAATTAGGTTTTTTCATGTCGATTAGGAATAGCGGTTAGGTTGCTTATGCAAATTTTAACAAAACGATCGAGAAAAACAACGCTCCGCCCCCGAACGGTGGATTTTCGGGGACGAACCGTTCGAAAAATGCCTTGAACGGAAAAATTTGGATTATTCGGCAGAAGTTCTTACTTTTGAATAAGAGTTGAGAGACCGTTTTTCGCCGTGAAAGAGCTTCGCACCGCATCCATCATCCACCTGTTCGCCTTAGTGCACGCCTGCATCGTCATCCTGTGCCAAGCGTTCGGCGTGCAGGACGAACTCCTGCTGACCGCCGCGACGATCGCCCTCATCAGCATCATCTGTTTCCGCAAACAACGAAGCATCGACGTCGTGGCCGCTTGGGTCATCGTCGGCAACATCATCGGATTCATCATCGGCACCTACGGAGCCAAACTGCTGCGATTAGCCATCGCCAACGATACGATCGTCCACGTCATCACCACGATGCTCACGACCGAAATCCTCGGATTCGGCGTGCTCTTTCTGCTGCGGCTCTTCCGGCATCCGGAGCCCTCGGACGATAAACCGGCGCCGACGACCCGGCCGGTTTCGCAAGGAGGCCCCGACATCCGGCAGGTGCTGTTCGTGCTCGGCATCATCATGCTGTTGCGCATCGGCTATTCGCGCTTTTTCAGCAACTACCTCACCGAAGATGTATTCCGGCACTTCTTTCGGGTGCTGTTCAGCAATTCGTTAGCCACCTTGACGCTCGTCTGCTGCAACATCATCTACATCCGCATCTCCCGCCGACGGGCTTGGTACGACCGGCCGCTGCTCCACATCACGGGCGTCGTCATCGAAACGATGCTGCTCGCCGTCCTCACCGCGCTCGTCATCGGCTACGACGTTCCTTTCGGTACGCCGACCCCCTTCGCCGAAGGGTCGTTCCTGCAAACGAGCGTCCTGCTGCTGTTAGTCAACATCATCATCTACCTCATCGTGCTGGCGTACGACTACATCTGGCTGACCCGCACCCAGCTGCACCGCGAACGCGACAAACGCCACTTGGCCCAGTTCCGCTACAGCCTGCTCAAACAACAGGTCAATCCCCACTTCCTATTCAACTCGCTCAACATCCTCAGCGGATTGGTCGAGGAGAACAAGAACCCCGAAGCCAACGAATACATCCGCAAATTAGCGTCGCTCTACCGCTACATGCTCCAAAACGAAAAAGAGACCTTCGTGCGGCTGAGCGACGAACTGGCTTTCACCCGCCAATACATCGACCTACTGAAAGTACGTTTTCCCGACGGATTCCAAGTCGAATACCGCATCGATCCGCAAGCCTCCAACAGTTACATCGTTCCCTGCTGTCTCCAAATGCTGATCGAAAATGCACTGAAACACAACATCGTGCGATCGGAAAAGCCTTTGCATATCGTCATCGAAGCCACGCCGCAACGGATCACCGTAGTCAACAACCTGCAACCCCGCTACGCCGACAACGGGTCGGGAAGCACCCGTTTCGGGCTGGCCAACATATCGCAACAATACCGCGGCATACTCGGTCGGGAAATCGTCGTTCGAAAGAACGAAACGGAATTCCGGGTCGAACTGCCCCTAATCTGAAACCGGTCATGAACGTACTCATCATCGAAGACGAACCCGTCGCCCGACAGATGCTGGCCCACCTGCTCGTGCAGCATTTTCCGGACATCGCGATCTGCGGGCTGCTCGACAGCGTGGATCAGAGCGTCGCTTGGCTCGAAAGCCACCCCGCTCCCGATGCGATTTTCATGGACATCCAGCTCGGCGACGGTCAGGCGTTCGACATTTTCGAACGCACGACGATCGCCTGTCCCGTAGTCATGACCACGGCCTACGACCACTACGCCGTCAAAGCCTTCGAGGTGAACTCCATCGACTATTTATTGAAACCCATCGGACTGCCCGACCTGCAACGGGCCGTCGACCGTTGCCGCAACCGCCGCAGGCAGACCGGATTCGACCTCGGGCAGCTGCGCGAGCTGCGGGAAGCGCTCGCGGCACGGCCGGAACCGCGTTACAAACAACGTTACCTGCTGCGTTTCAACGACAAACTCGTCATGGTCGAGACGTCGCAAATCGCCTACTTCTACTCCGAGCAGGGCAGCACCTATCTGATGACGATTGCAGGAGAAAAGTATCTGATGGACACCTCGTTGGATACGATTTGCGAAGAGATGGACCCGGCTCGCTTCTTCCGGATTTCGCGCAGTTGCATCATTTCGGGCGACGGCATCGGAAGCGTCGCGAAACGGCTGGGCAATCGGTTGAAACTCAAACTGAAACCGGAGAGCGACATCGATTCGTTCGTCAGTCGAGCCAAAACCGCCGAGTTCATCGCATGGCTCGAAAACGGCGGAAAATAATTCCGAAACTATTTTTCAAAAAACATAATTTATGAAAAAGCGGAACGGGCTTCCTTAGGGAAGCCCGTTCCGCTTTCGATTGATCCGCAACTCGGAATTCTACTGCGCTTGCTGCAAGGATTCCAAGTCGGCTTTAGCACCCACAATCAGATTCTCGTATTCCGGCAGACCCGTACCGCCCGGAATTTTGTGGCCGCAGATGACATTCTCTTTGAGGTTCTCCAGCGGGTCGGTCTTGGCTTGGATGGCCGCTTCGTTGAGCACCTTGGTGGTCTCTTGGAAGGAAGCCGCCGAGATGAAGCTCGAAGTCTGCAACGCCGCACGGGTGATACCCTGCAAAATCTGCGTCGAAGTGGCCGGCACGATGTCGCGCACCTGCACAGGACGCAAATCGCGACGCTTCAAGCTCGAATTTTCATCGCGCAGCTTGCGCAACGAAACGATCTGACCGGGCTGCATCGCGGTCGAATCGCCCGCGTCGGTAACGACCACCTTGTCGTACAATTCGTCGTTCACGTCCATGAACTCCCATTTGTCGACGATCTGATCCTCGAAGAAACGGGTGTCGCCCGGGTCTTCGATCTTCACTTTCGACATCATCTGACGGACGATCACTTCGAAATGCTTGTCGTTGATCTTCACGCCCTGCATGCGGTAAACCTCCTGCACCTCGTTGACAATGTACTCCTGTACGCGCGTCGGGCCCAGGATGTTGAGAATATCCGACGGCGTGATAGCACCGTCCGACAGCGCGCCGCCGGCCTTCACGAAGTCGTTCTCCTGCACGACAATCTGACGCGACAGCGGAACCAAATAGCGTTTCACATCGCCCTGCTTCGAGGTAACGATGATTTCACGATTACCGCGCTTGATTTTGCCGAACGAAATTTCGCCGTCGATCTCCGAAACGATAGCCGGATTGGACGGGTTGCGGGCCTCGAACAGCTCCGTAACACGCGGCAGACCACCGGTAATATCGCCGCCGGACTTGCCGACCACGCGCGGAATTTTGATGAGAATATCGCCGGCCTTGATGCGGGCGTTGTCCTTGACGACGACGTGCGCACCCACAGGCAGGTTGTACTGTTTGACCTCCTCGCCCGCCTTGTCGACAATCTTGATGACGGGGTTCTTCATGCGGTCTTTCGATTCGATGACCACCTTTTCCGACAGACCCGTCTGTTCGTCGCGCTCGTCGCGATAGGTAATGCCCTCGATTACGCTGTCGTAGACCGCCTTACCCTCGTATTCCGAGATGATAACGGCATTGTACGGATCCCATTCGCAAATCAGATCGCCTTTCTTCACCTCGGCACCGTCGGCCATGAAGAGGGTCGAACCGTACGGCAAAGCGTGGGTATAGAGGACGATTTCGGTCTTCGGGTCGACGATGCGGAACTCCGACTGACGCGAAATCACGATATTGATCGGTTCGCCTGCGGAGTTCTTGCCCTTCACGGTGCGCAACTCCTCGATGTCCAAACGGCCTTCGTATTTCGAAACGACGTTGGTTTCGACCGCCGTGCCGCCGGCTACACCGCCGACGTGGAACGTACGCAACGTCAACTGCGTACCCGGCTCGCCGATGGACTGCGCCGCGATGACGCCGACCACCTCGCCTTTCTGTACCATGCGGGCCGTAGCCAAGTTGCGGCCGTAGCACTTCGCGCAGACGCCGTGGCGCGATTCGCAGGTCAATACCGAACGGATTTCGACCGATTCGAGCGGCGATTTTTCGATTGCATCGGCAATCGATTCGGTAATCTCCTCGCCTGCCTTGCAAAGCACCTCGCCCGTCAACGGGTGAATGACGTCGTTCAAAGCCGTACGGCCCAGAATACGGTCGTACAAGGTCTGCACCACGTCGTCGTTCCGCTTGATGGCCGTAGCCGTCAGACCGCGCAACGTGCCGCAATCCTCCTCATTGATGATGACATCCTGCGCTACATCGACCAGACGACGGGTCAGATAACCGGCATCGGCCGTCTTCAACGCCGTATCGGCCAGACCCTTACGGGCACCGTGCGTCGAAATGAAGTACTCCAACACCGACAAACCCTCCTTGAAGTTCGAGAGAATCGGGTTTTCGATGACCTGCTGGCCACCCTCGACGCCCGACTTCTGCGGCTTGGCCATCAGACCACGCATACCGCTCAACTGACGAATCTGCTCCTTCGAACCGCGAGCGCCGGAATCCAACATCATGTAAACGGGGTTGAAACCGTCGTTGTCGTTCACTAACGTGTCGATCACGGCCTTCGTCAACTTGGTGTTGATGTTGGTCCAGACGTCGATGATCTGGTTGTAACGTTCGTTGTTGGTGATGAGACCCATGTTGTAGTCGTCCATGATGGCGTCGGCGCGTTCGTACCCCTCCTGCACGAGCTGCTCCTTCTGTTCCGGAACGATCACGGCATCGAGGTTGAACGACAGACCGCCTTGGAACGCCATGCGGTAACCCATATCCTTGATGTCATCGAGGAAGTTGGCCACCTTGTCGGCACCGGCCTTCTTCATGACCACGGCGATGATGTCGCGCAACGAACGTTTGGTCAACACCTCGTTGATGTAACCGACCTCTTTCGGCACGACCTGATTGAAGAGGATGCGGCCGATGGTCGTCTCTTTCACCACCTTGACCGGATAACCCTGTTCGTCGATGTCATCGACCTGACACTTCACCAGCGCATGCAGGTCGGCGCGTTTTTCGTTGTAGGCGATGATGGCCTCCTCGGGGCCGTAGAACGTCAGCCCTTCGCCCTTCATGCCCTTGCGGGGCTTAGTGATATAGTAAAGACCGAGCACCATATCCTGCGACGGCACGGTAATCGGGGCGCCGTTCGCGGGATTGAGGACATTGTGCGAACCGAGCATCAACAACTGCGCCTCCAAGATGGCGGCATTGCCCAACGGCAAGTGCACGGCCATCTGGTCGCCGTCGAAGTCGGCGTTGAACGCCGTACAAGCCAACGGGTGCAACTGCATGGCCTTGCCCTCGATCAATTTGGGCTGGAAGGCCTGAATACCCAGACGGTGCAACGTCGGGGCACGGTTCATCAGCACGGGATGCCCCTTGATGACATTCTCCAAAATGCCCCAGATGACGGGGTCTTTGCGGTCGATGATCTTCTTGGCCGACTTCACCGTCTTCACGATGCCGCGTTCGATGAGCTTGCGGATGATGAACGGTTTGTAAAGTTCGGCGGCCATATCTTTCGGGATACCCATTTCGTGCATCTTCAGCTCGGGACCGACGACGATGACCGAACGCGCGGAATAGTCGACACGTTTACCGAGCAAATTCTGACGGAAACGGCCCTGCTTGCCTTTCAGCGAATCGGAAAGCGACTTGAGCGGACGGTTCGATTCGTTCTTCACGGCATTGCTCTTGCGCGAGTTGTCGAACAACGAATCGACGGCCTCCTGCAACATGCGTTTTTCGTTGCGCAGGATGACCTCGGGGGCCTTGATTTCGATCAACCGTTTCAGACGGTTGTTGCGGATGATGACACGACGATAGAGGTCGTTCAAGTCCGACGTGGCGAAACGTCCGCCGTCCAGCGGCACCAACGGGCGCAACTCGGGCGGGATGACCGGAATGACGCTCAACACCATCCATTCGGGTTTGTTCTTGCCTTCCGACGCGCGGAACGACTCGATGACGTTCAACTGTTTGAGGGCTTCGGCCTTGCGCTGCATCGAAGTTTCGGTCGACGCCTTATGGCGCAACGCATAGGACATCGAATCGAGGTCGACCTCTTTCAACAAGGTATAGATCGCCTCGGCGCCCATCTGCGCAATGAACTTGTTGGGATCGCTGTCGTCGAGCGACTGGTTGCCCTTCGGCAGAGCGGCCAACACATCCAAATACTCCTTTTCGGAGAGCGTCGCCAACTTCTCGATGCCCTGCTCCGAAGCAGCACCCGGGTTGATTACAACGTAACGTTCATAGTAGATGATGGCTTCGAGCTTCTTCGAAGGAATGCCCAACAGATAGCCGATTTTGGAGGGCAACGACCGGAAATACCAGATATGCACCACCGGCACGACCAACGAAATGTGGCCCATACGCTCACGGCGCACCTTCTTCTCGGTTACCTCCACCCCGCAACGGTCGCAGACGATGCCCTTGTAACGGATTCGTTTGTACTTGCCGCAATGGCACTCGTAGTCTTTCACCGGGCCGAAAATCCGTTCGCAGAACAAACCGTCGCGTTCGGGTTTGTAGGTGCGGTAGTTGATGGTCTCAGGTTTGAGCACCTCACCGCTCGACTGGGCCAGAATCTCTTCGGGAGAGGCCAGACCGATCGAAATGCGGCTGTAACCGTTGTTCATCTTATTGTCTTTCGAAATTGACATAGAATTTGTTGTTTTTCTTATCCTCTGTTACTCAACTACTCCAGTTTGATGGACAGTGCCAGACCGCGCAACTCGTGCAACAGGACGTTCATCGCCTCGGGGATACCCGGTTTCGGCAGATTGTCGCCCTTGACAATGGCTTCGTAAACCTTCGCACGGCCCGTTACGTCATCGGACTTGACGGTCAGAATCTCTTGCAGAATGTTGGCGGCGCCGAAGCCTTCGAGCGCCCAAACCTCCATCTCGCCAAAACGCTGGCCACCGAACTGTGCCTTACCACCCAACGGCTGCTGGGTGATGAGCGAGTACGGACCGATGGAACGTGCGTGCATCTTGTCGTCGATCATGTGGCCCAACTTGAGGAAGTAGGTTACGCCCACCGTTGCAGGCTGGTCGAAGCGTTCTCCCGTTTCGCCGTTGTACAGATAGGTGCGACCGCTACGCGGAAGGCCTGCTTTGGCGACGTATTCGTTGATCTGGTCGAGCGAAGCACCGTCGAAAATCGGCGTTGCGAACTTCATCCCCAGCTCGCGACCGGCCCAACCGAGCACGGCCTCGTAAATCTGGCCCAAGTTCATACGCGAAGGCACACCCAACGGGTTCAACACGATGTCGACGATCGTACCGTCCTCCAAGAAGGGCATATCCTCGTCGCGCACGACCTTCGCCACGATACCCTTGTTACCGTGACGGCCGGCCATCTTGTCGCCCACTTTCAGCTTGCGCTTCTTGGCGATGTAGACCTTCGCCATCTGGATGACGCCCGTCTGCGGCAGTTCGTCGCCGTTCGTGAGGTTGTATTTCTCACGCTTCGTAGCGGCATCGGCCTTCTTCCACTCGATCGTATAGTTGTTGACCGTAGTTTCGATCAATCCGTCGATATGGGCATCGCCCGTCCAGTTGCAGGTTCCGAGGTTGAGATACCCCATCGCCGCGCCGGTCTTCTCGTCGATCGTCTTGCGCGAAATTTCGTCCAGCATCTTCTGCGTGAACTTCGTACCAGCCGGATACAATTCGACCCCGTAGTAGTCGGTGATTCCGGTCGTAGTCTTGCCCTGAAGCAACGACCACAATTTGGCGACGAGCCGTTTCGTCAGATCGGCAATCTCGGCGACGAACTGTTCGTCGACCTTTTCCAACTGGACTTTTTCGGCATTCTTGCCCTTTTTGGTCTCCTTGTTGGCCCGGCTGTACAGTTTCGTGTCGATTACGACGCCGTGCAACGACGGCTGGGCTTTCAGCGAAGCATCCTTCACATCGCCCGCCTTGTCGCCGAAGATGGCCCGCAAAAGTTTCTCCTCGGGCGAAGGATCGCTCTCGCCCTTCGGGGTGATTTTACCGATCAGAATATCGCCCGGCTCGACGTTGGCACCGATGCGGATGATACCGTTCGCATCGAGGTCTTTCGTGGCATCTTCCGAGACGTTCGGGATGTCGGAGGTCAGCTCCTCGACACCACGCTTGGTGTCGCGCACCTCCATGATGTATTCGTCGACGTGCACCGACGTATAAATATCCTCGCGCTGGATGCGTTCGGAAATCACGATGGCATCCTCGAAGTTGTACCCCTTCCAAGGCATGTAAGCCACTTTCAAGTTGCGGCCCAATGCTAACTCGCCGTTCTGCGTCGAATAACCCTCGGTCAGAATCTGGCCTTTCGTTACACGCTCGCCCGTCAGCACGGTCGGCTTCAACGTTACCGACGTATTTTGGTTCGTCCGACGGTAACGCGGCAATTCGTAGGTCGTAATCTCGGGAGCGAACGACACGAGCACCTCGTCGGGCGTCCGGTCGTAGCGGATCTGAATCTTCGTGGCATCGGCGAACGTAACCTCGCCGTCGCCCTCGGCGACGATCTGGATGCGGCTGTCGATAATCATGTCCTTTTCCAGACCGGTACCGACAATCGGGGCCTCGGTCGTTACCAGCGGCACGGCCTGACGCATCATGTTCGCACCCATCAATGCACGGTTGGCGTCGTCGTGCTCCAAGAACGGAATCAGACTGGCAGCAATCGACGCAATCTGGTTCGGAGCGACGTCCATCAACGTAACCTCATTGGCTGTAACGACGGGGAAATCGGCCCCCTCACGCGCCTTGATACGCTCGGGCTGCAAGAAATGACCCTCGTCGTCGATCGGTATGTTCGACTGCGCGACGATCTGGCCCTCCTCCTCCTCGGCGGAGTAGTAGCGGATATGCGAATTGTCCATGTCGATTTTCCCGCCTTCAACCTTGCGATAGGGTGTTTCAATAAAGCCCATCGGCGAGATTTTCGCATAGACGCACAACGACGAAATCAGACCGATATTCGGGCCTTCCGGCGATTCGATCGGGCACAGACGTCCGTAGTGGGCATAGTGCACGTCTCGCACCTCGAAACCGGCGCGATCGCGCGACAGACCGCCCGGGCCGAGGGCCGACAGACGGCGTTTGTGGGTAACTTCGGCCAACGGGTTGATCTGGTCCATGAACTGCGACAGCTGCGAGGTGCCGAAGAACGAATTGATGACCGAAGACAACGTCTTGGCATTGATCAGATCGACGGGCGTAAATACTTCGTTGTCGCGCACGTTCATCCGTTCGCGGATGGTACGGGCCATGCGCACGAAGCCGACCGAGAACTGATTCGAAAGCTGCTCGCCCACCGTGCGGACGCGCCGGTTCGACAAGTGGTCGATATCGTCGACCTCGGCCTTCGAGTTGATCAGCAGAATCAAGTATTTGATGATGGCGATGATATCCTCGCGCGTCAACGTGCGGATCGCCGGATCGATGGCCAAATCCAACTTCTTGTTGATGCGGTAACGGCCCACGTCGCCCAGATCGTAACGTTTGTCCGAGAAGAAAAGTTTCTCGATGACGTCGCGGGCGGTCGCCTCGTCGGGCGGCTCCGAAGCCCGCAGCTGGCGGTAAATGTATACCACCGCCTCTTTTTCGGAGTTGCAGGGGTCTTTCTGCAACGTATTGTATATGATGGAAAAATCGATGCCCGACTGGTTCTCCTTGTGCAGCAGAATCGTCTTGGCACCGCTCTCGATGATCTGGTCGATATGCTCCTCTTCGAGCACCGTCTCCCGATCGACGATGATATTGTTGCGCTCGATGGAAACCACCTCGCCCGTGTCCTCGTCCACGAAGTCCTCGACCCAAGTCGAGAGCACACGGGCCGCCAATTTCCGACCGACCGCCTTTTTCAGCGTGGTTTTGGAAACCTTCACCTCGTCGGCGAGGTCGAAAATCTCCAGAATCTGCTGATCGGCCTCGTATCCGATGGCGCGCAGCAGCGTCGTAACGGGCAATTTCTTTTTACGGTCGATGTAGGCATACATCACGTTGTTGATGTCCGTAGCGAACTCGATCCACGAACCCTTGAATGGGATGATGCGCGCGGAATAGAGTTTGGTGCCGTTGGTGTGCATGCTCTGCCCGAAAAACACGCCCGGCGAACGGTGCAGCTGCGAAACAACGACGCGTTCGGCACCGTTGATGACGAACGTACCCCGTTCGGTCATATAAGGGATCGTCCCGAAATAGACGTCCTGTATCACGACATCGAAATCCTCGTGTTCGGGATCGGTACAAGAAAGCTTCAGTTTGGCTTTCAGCGGCACGCTGTACGTCAAACCGCGCTCCAAACACTCCTCGATCGAATAGCGCGGCGGGTCGATATAGTAGTCGATAAACTCCAGAACGAAATTGTTCCGGGTATCCGTAATCGGGAAATTCTCCTGAAAAACCTTGTACAGCCCCTCATTCTTGCGATTTTCGGCTGTCGTGTCCATCTGGAAAAAGTCCCGGAATGATTTGAGCTGTACCTCCAGCAAATCCGGGTAAGGCACCCGATTTTTTACTGTCGAAAAGCTAATTCTTTGTTGTGTTTTTGCTGTGGACATCGTAAAAATCCGAATTAGGTTGAAGTGTGTAGTTACGCTTCTGAAAAATGCAGGTAGCTCCTCCTGCACATGTTCCCGCGACAAAGTTCGGGAATCGTCCGACCGACATCGGAACCGCTCGTTCCGGTGTAGGCGCCCGTTTCCGATCGAGCGACAAAATCGGGCTTTCCGCCCCTTTTTCCGATCGGCTCTTCCATTCGTTTAGACCAAGAAAAGGCATAGAGCTAACACACGGTTAGCCCTACACCTGTTCGCCTTTGACGGCCCGTAGCCAAGGCTACTTGAGCTCGACTTCAGCACCGGCCTCCTCGAGTTGACCTTTGATCTGCTCGGCCTCCTCTTTGGAAACACCCTCTTTGACAGCCTTCGGAGCGCCGTCTACGAGAGCTTTGGCATCGCCCAGCGAAAGACCTGCGATGTCTTTCACGACTTTGATGACCTGAAGTTTAGCCTGACCTGCGTTCTTCAGAATTACGTCGAACGTCGATTTCTCAGCGGCAGCGGCTTCACCGGCGCCGGCAGCAGGAGCTGCAACAGCCACAGCGGCAGCAGCCGGTTCGATGCCATATTCCTCTTTGAGGATCTGAGCGAGTTCGTTCACCTCGGTAACTTTCAAGTTAACCAGTTCTTCAGCAAGTTTCTTTACGTCTGCCATAGTTGTAGATCTTTAATTTTGTTTTTAATTTCTTGTTGTGATTAGTTGTTTCTCGATTCGAGCGTCTTCACGAGGCCCGCAATCTTTTGTCCGGCATTAGCTTGCAATGCGGAAATAACATTCTTCGCAGGAGACTGCAACAGAGCGATAAGATCGCCGATGAGTTCCTCCTTCGACTTGATGTTGCAAAGTGCGTCCAACTTGTCGTCGCCCACGTAGACGCATCCTTCGGCGAAAGCCGCTTTCAGGACGGGTTTGTCCGACTCCTTGCGGAACTCTTTGATGAGTTGCGCGGGAGCCTTCGCTACCTCGGCGAACATCACGGAGGTCGGACCCTCCAATACGTTTACCAAGTCGGCATCCGCCTTTTCCACCTTCTCCAGCGCCTTGTTGAGCAGCGTGTTTTTCACGACCACCAACTTGACGCCGTTTTCGAAGCATTTGCGACGCAGGGCAGCGGTCTGCTCGGCGTTGAGCGCCTCGATGTCGGCGACATAGAAGTGAGGATAGTTCTGGAGCTGCTGGGCAAGGCTGTCAATGACAGCCAATTTTTCTTCCTTTGTCATCTCTTGGTTCCTCCCTCTTATTTGGTTTCTACCGATTTGGAATCAATCTGCAAGCCCGGACTCATCGTGGTCGAGAGATAGATACTCTTCACATAAGAACCTTTGGCAGCAGCCGGTTTCAACTTGAAAATCATGTTCAGCACCTCGCTCGCGTTGTCGGCGATCTGGTCGGCAGCGAACGAAATTTTGCCCACCGAAGTGTGGACGATACCGAATTTGTCGACCTTGAAGTCGATTTTACCCGCCTTCACATCCTTGACGGCCTTGGCGATGTCCATCGTTACGGTACCGGTCTTGGGGTTCGGCATCAAGCCGCGAGGACCGAGGATACGACCCAGCGCACCCACCTTGCCCATCACGTTGGGAGTGCAGATGATGACATCCACATCCGTCCAACCGGACTTGATTTTGTCGACATATTCATCCAGACCGACGTAATCGGCACCTGCAGCCGTAGCTTCGGCCTCCTTTTCGGGGGTGCAGAGTACGAGCACGCGCACCGTCTTACCCGTTCCGTGCGGAAGGGTTACCACGCCGCGCACCATCTGATTGGCCTTGCGGGGATCCACGCCCAAACGCACGTCGATGTCGACCGAAGCGTCGAATTTCGTAAACGTAATCTCCTTCAGAAGAGCGGCAGCCTCCGGGAGTTTGTAAGCCTTACCGGCTTCCACCTTAGCGTAGGCGTTTTTTTGATTTTTTGTCAACTTACTCATCTTCTTCGATTACTGATTAGGAAATTCTCCGACAACATTGAGACCCATGCTACGGGCGGTACCGGCAACCATCCGCATAGCCGATTCCAACGTGAAGCAGTTCATGTCAGGCATCTTGTCCTGCGCAATCTGGCGAATCTGCTCCCACGTTACCTGACCGACCTTGTCGCGGTTGGGCTGGGCGGAACCTTTCTGCACTTTCGCTGCTTCCTTGAGCTGGATCGCTACGGGCGGCTGTTTTACGACGAAGTCGAACGACTTGTCGGCATAAACGGTGATGATGACCGGAAGGACCTTGCCACCCTTGTCTTGCGTACGGGCATTGAACTGCTTACAGAAGTCCATAATGTTGACTCCCTTGGAACCCAATGCGGGACCTACCGGGGGCGAAGGATTGGCGGCACCACCTTTGATCTGCAATTTGATAAATGCAGCAACCTCTTTTGCCATAGTTTTCCTTAGGTTTGTTATTCTTTAACTACTTGAGTGAAACTCAACTCCATAGGAGTTTTGCGCCCGAATATCTTCACCGATACCGTGAGTTTCTTGCGCTCGTTATCGACGGCCTCGATGGTACCCTGGAAGCTTGAGAAAGGACCATCGGTAACCTTGACGGTTTCGCCGACGAAGAACGGTGTTTCGTTTTCCTCCTCCGTGGCATTCATTTCATCGACGCGACCGAGGATGCGCGCAACCTCCTGTGGACGGAGAGGCGTGGCTTTCAGCTGTTGACTGTCCTCCTTGGTGTCGCCGAGAAAACCCAGCACGTTGGGGATATTTCGAATCAATGTAGGAATTTTACCCACGAAAGCTGCCTCGATCAACACATAACCCGGATAAGAGACTTTCTCTTTCGAGATGCGCTTTCCGTTGCGGATCGTATAGACTTTTTCGGTAGGTATCAATACTTGAGAAACGTAATCCTCCAGATGGCTATGGCGAACTTCAGCCTCGATGTACTCTTTGACCTTGTTCTCCTTGCCGCCGATCGCACGGACTACGTACCACTGTTTTTCAATCTCACTCATCACTCACGCAATCAATTACAAATTACCCAGCGTCTTGTAGATGAAAGCCATGATATTTTCGAACGTCAGGTCCATGGCAAGGACAATGACCGCGAAAATCACCGATGCAACCATCACGACGACCGTCGAACTCTGAAGCTGCGGGAAAGTCGGCCAAGTTACCTTGTTGACCAGTTCGTTGTAAGATTCCTTGATGTAATTGAACATAATCGTTATTCCCTTTATTCTGGCAGGAGCAGAGAGATTCGAACTCCCATCAACGGTTTTGGAGACCGCTATTCTACCCTTGAACTATGCTCCTAAAATCGGGAAACAGTTTCTCGATTACCTTTCAGCATTCGTAAAGACTGTTTCCCGTGATCGTATGGTGAAATTATTTCACGATCTTCAAAATCTGACCGGCACCTACCGTACGACCGCCCTCGCGGATAGCGAAACGCAGACCTTCGTTCAGAGCGACCGGATAGATCAGTTTCACGGTGATGGTAACGTGGTCGCCCGGCATAACCATGTCGACGCCGTCGGGCAGATGAACCTCACCCGTTACGTCCATCGTACGCAGATAGAACTGGGGACGATAGTTGTTGTGGAACGGCGTATGACGGCCACCCTCTTCCTTCTTCAAGATGTAGACCTCAGCGGTGAACTCGGTGTGCGGCGTAATCGAACCCGGTTTAGCGACAACCATACCGCGCTTAACCTGTTTCTTGTCGATACCGCGGAGCAACAGACCTACGTTATCGCCGGCCTCACCCTCGTCGAGCAACTTGCGGAACATCTCGACACCGGTGCAGGTCGAAGTCAACGTCTCCTCTTCCAGACCGATGATCTCGACGGGATCGCCTACGTGGATGACACCGGTTTCGATACGGCCCGTAACGACGGTACCACGGCCGGTAATCGAGAACACGTCCTCAATAGGCATCAGGAACGGCTTCTCGTTCTCACGAACGGGCAGCGGGATGTAGGTGTCGACAGCGTCCATCAGCTCCATGACCTTCTCTTCCCACTTGGCCTCGCCGTTCAGGGCGCCGAGTGCGGAACCGCGAATGATCGGGGCGTTGTCGCCGTCGTATTCGTATTTCGACAGCAGGTCGCGAACCTCCATCTCGACGAGGTCGAGCATTTCGGGATCGTCCACCATGTCGCACTTGTTCAGGAAAACGACGATACGCGGCACGTTCACCTGACGGGCGAGCAGCACGTGTTCGTTGGTCTGGGGCATCGGGCCGTCGGTAGCGGCAACGACAAGGATGGCACCGTCCATCTGAGCGGCACCGGTAACCATGTTCTTCACATAGTCGGCGTGGCCCGGGCAGTCCACGTGAGCATAGTGGCGCGTAGCCGTCTGATACTCGACGTGCGACGTATTGATCGTGATACCGCGTTCCTTCTCCTCGGGAGCGTTGTCGATCGAGTCGAACGAACGGAGCTCCGACAGACCTTTCTTAGCCAGAACGGTCGTGATAGCTGCGGTAAGGGTCGTCTTACCGTGGTCTACGTGGCCGATGGTACCGATATTGACATGCGGTTTCGACCGGTCGAATTTCTCTTTTGCCATAGCTTAGCTTAAGTTTTAAAGTTTGTAAATTATCTTGTAAATCTTTTTTTCAGAGCGGAAGACGAGGCTCAAACTCGCGACCCTTAGCTTGGAAGGCTAATGCTCTATCAACTGAGCTACTTCCGCAAAAATATACCGTATCAGAGACCGCTTTTTCGTCCTCGTTCGCGCATGCTCGTCGCATCCGCATTCCCGAGGAGTTGCGCCTCCAATCGGCATTACATCCTTTTCGAGTGGGAAGTGATGGATTCGAACCACCGAAGGCGTACGCCAGCAGATTTACAGTCTGCCCCATTTGGCCACTCTGGTAACTTCCCGAATTTTTATTAACTTGGTCCTACTTCTAATGGCGGTCGGTTTTTCCGATGACGTCCGGTTTACATTTTTATTAACAGCCGCCTTAATTCTTCCAGCAACGGTTTTCTACATTCAACGGTCATCTTCCATTCAACAACCGCCTTACAATCGGCACCATTCTACGTCCGGCCCTCGCCATCACTGCCCCCCGCTGCGGTTCCGGCCTCTCCGGCTTCACGAGCCGATGGAGGGATTCGAACCCACGACCAGCTGATTACAAATCAGCTGCTCTGGCCAACTGAGCTACATCGGCAGAACTTGACCTTTGGATTGCAAAAGTAGGTATAAAAAATTTATCAGCCAAATAAATGCGGATAAATTTTTCGTCTCTTTCCACGCTTCTCAAAGAACTTCGTCGTTCCCTCCGCCCTCGTCTTTCGCAACGATTTCATCCGGCGGCGAAATCGGGTGCAAAGTTAAGAAAAGTTTTCAATACCGCAACAATCCGCACGAAAAATATCGCGACAATCCGTTTTTTATTTCCGACCCCTTCGGGCGATCGCCCCTACCGGCTCACTTTTCGTTCGCCGCGCGTTCCGCCTCCAACTGCGCACGCGACTTCGAGCGGGTTACGAGCCACACGCCGACAAAAACGCACATCGCGGCGAATCCTTTCGTCGGGCCGAACGTATCCAGCCCGATCGCCACGGTGAACAGCACGGCGACGATCGGTTGTACATAATTGTACATCGAGACCAACGTGGGACGCAGATAACGCTGCGCGATGGGAACCATTAGATAAGCCACGAAGGTCGAGCAGACGACCACGTAAGCGATCCCGCCCCACGTGCTGCCCGACAAGGAGGCGTACTCCACCCCGACCAGCGGACGCCAATAGACGATCACCGAAACGATTGCCGCGAAGAGAAACATCCACTTCATGGTGGTAACGGGCGAATACTTGACGATGGTATCGCGGAAGGCCGTGAGATAGACCGCATAGCTCATCGCACTGACGATGCAGAGAATATTGCCCTCCAAGCTCGACGCGCGACTGCTGCCGTGCTGACTCAAGAGTACCAACAGCACGGCGCCGACCGCTCCCAACAGCACGCCGCCGGCTTTCAGCCACGTAATCGGTTCGCGCAGGAAGAGCATCGCCAGCACCATCGTCAAGACCGGCACGACCGTCGCGATAATCGACGAATCGATGGGCGAGGTCATCGACAGGCCCCACAAAAAGAGCATCTGATTGAGCTGGATGCCGAATACCGACGCGAAAAAAAGCCGCACGATGTCGCGTCGCTCGACCCGTTCGCGCGGCACCCACAACGAGCAAAGCCCGAACAACAGCGCTGCGCCGACCATTCGATAAACGCTCAAAGCGAACGGATCGATTCCGTCGGGAAACTCCGCCGACCGAAGCACGCTTTTGCAAATCGGGGCATTCAGGCCCCAAATGATATTCGCCAGCCACAAAGCGGCATGGCCTTTCAGTTTTCCGCCGTCCATCATTCGACCTCCGTCATCGCCCGCCGCCACTCGTCCGGCACCGGAATCCCCTGCTGCGCCTCGAAATCGAAAGCGACCATCACCGACCGACTTTCGCTGCACACGCGTCCGCCCGCCAGAAGCCGTTGAAAAAGCGTCATGCTTTTGTTCCCGATCCGCTCGCAGGTAGTCGTAACGTGCACATCGTCGCTCATCCGGACTTGCGCCATATAGGAGGTCGAAGTCGAAACCGTTACGATGCGCCGGGTGCCCGTCAAGACGTCGCCGCCCAATACCTTATTATAATAGGCCGTCTTGCCTACATCGAAATACATCTGCTGTGCGACGTTGTTCACATGCAGAAACGGGTCGATGTCCGTGAACCGTTGTTGAATCGGGGTATCTATCGTACGTGCCATCGTTTTGCTCTTCTATTCACGAATTACCTTCACTTCGCCGCCCTCGCCGAACGCCACAATCGACGAAGCCTTGCGCGTAGGCTTCCCCTCGAAACGGGGATCGACCACGAAATCCACCCCCTCGACAATCTCCCGCGCCACCTCCTGCAATCCCGTCGGAGTCGCTTCGCCGGTGAGGTTGGCCGACGTCGAGACGATCGGGCGTCCCAGTCCGCGCAGCATCCGTTGGCAGAATGCGTGGTCGGGCACCCGCACGCCGAGCGTGCCCTCGTCGGGAATCAAGTTCTCGGCAACACCCACGGCTCCGGGCAGAATCAAGGTCAGCGGCGAGGTCGCCAGCTCCATCACCTCGAGAGCGATGCCGGGCGCACGGTTGACATAACGCACGACCATATCGGGCGAAGCGCACAATACAAGCATCGACTTCTTGTTGACACTGCGTTTGAGGTCGTAAATGCGTTGCACGGCAGCGGCGTTGGTCGCGTCGCAGCCGAGCCCCCATACTGTATCGGTCGGATAGAGGATGATTCCGCCCGCTCGAAGGATGCGCACGGCTTCATCGGCTTCGCGGGACATCGGCGTATCGTTCACGGATGCGGTTCTTACGGTTTTCATGGATTCGGATTCGTTTGCGGGGCAAAATTAGT
Source organism: uncultured Alistipes sp. (assembly GCA_947591475.1). Taxonomy (GTDB): domain Bacteria; phylum Bacteroidota; class Bacteroidia; order Bacteroidales; family Rikenellaceae; genus Alistipes. The sequence goes on along the minus strand of CANQDE010000003.1, from coordinate 105,310 downwards.
CAAAAATACGAAAAGTCGAGCGCAGAAGCAAGCGTTCACTTGATTATACCGAGGCAAAGAATGGGTCGGCAGGCGTGAATGCGCTCGAAAGCGCAGTATAGCTCCAAAGCCATAAATAATAAGGGGTCGGCAGGCAAAACAACAATCGAAAGAATGACGAAGCTCCGGAGCTATGAATAAATGAGACGTTTCGGTTTCTCGACCTAAGCCCCCGCCAAGGCGGGGGTTTGGGGGTGGGTCAAACCTGCATACGCGGCCTCAGGCCGCGAGGAACGGCGGTCGGATTCGAAAATCCGGATAAAAAACGCAGGTGCATGAAAGTAACTAATCACGAAAAAAACCGGAGCGGAATCAATTCCGCTCCGGTTCGAACTACACGACCGGAATCGGGCCATCCGAATGGATCGGCCTATTTCTTCGTGTATTGGTTGTGCCCTTCGGGGTTGTTGCTGCGCGAGCCGCTGCGACCCGTGCCCGAAGATTGGCTGCGGGCGGTGCCCCGACTCGAAGAGGTCGTGCAGGCCGTGCCGCGGGTGGACGATTGCGTACCGGCGTTCGAGCTCTTCGCAGTAGACTTGTTCGTCTTCGACTGCGAGCCGGTCGTCTTGTTGGTAGACTCTTTCATGGCATAAAAAAGTGTTAAGTTGAACATATCCGACGTTCGGAGCCGTAGACCGAGTTCCGAAACGGCCGGTCGATCGTGCATTCCCGTCAACGGGAATGCGCTGTTCGGACATGTGCAAAAGCTATACCACAAAGAGCCGCGCGACCACGGCACTCGCATCTTCCTCGCCCCCGCTCAACGAAGATTCGCCTTGAAAAATTCCGTCAGCTTGCCGAACGGGATGATCTCCGTCCGGTCATACAAGTCCGTATGATTGGCTCCGGCAATGATGAGCAGTTCTTTGTTGTCGCCCGTCAGCTTGCGGAAAGCATCCTCGCTGAAATAGCGCGAATGGGCCTTTTCGCCGTGAATGACCAATACGGCGCTGCGGATTTCGTCGCTGTACGCCAGAATCGGCATGTTGATGAACGACAGGGCCGACGTCTTGTTCCACCCGCCATTGGAATTGAGCGAACGGGGATGATAGCCGCGCGGGGTCTTGTAGTAGTCGTAGTAATCCTTGACGAACTGCGGAGCATCCTCCGGCAGCGGATCGACCACCCCGCCGGCCAGCGCATACGAACCGTTGCGGGCATCCTCGGTGCGCTGGGCATTAAGCTGGCGGCGCAGCTCGTAGCGGGCATCGGCATCCATCGCATCGAAATAGCCGTTGGCACTCACGCGGCTCATGTCATACATCGTCGAAGCCACCGTAGCCTTGATGCGCGTGTCGATGGCCGCCGCATTGAGCGCCATGCCGCCCCAGCCGCAAATACCGATGATTCCGATCCGTTCGGGGTCCACATCGTCGCGCGTCGTGAGGTAATCGACCGCCGCGCAGAAGTCTTCGGTGTTGATGTCGGGCGAGGCCACATAACGCGGTTCGCCGCCGCTCTCGCCCGTAAACGAAGGATCGAAAGCGAGGGTCAGGAAACCCTGCTCGGCCATCGTCTGGGCATAGAGGCCCGAGCTCTGCTCCTTGACGGCCCCGAACGGGCCGCACACGGCGATGGCCGGTAATTTACCGGCGGCCTGCTTCGGCACATAGAGGTCAGCGGCAAGCGGAATGCCGTAACGGTTGCGAAAAACGACTTTCGCATGATTCACTCGATCGCTCTGCGGGAAGGTCTTATCCCACTCGGTCGTCAGATTCAACTGTTCCATATTCTTTCTGTTATCGGTTTCCGTACAAGCTGCGCCCATCAGCAACAAATAGGCCGAAAAGGCCGCAATCATGATTCTGTTCATAAGTCCATTATTTTAGTTTTTCGAAAGCAAAGATAGCGACCTTTTCACGAAACCGGTTAACCGAATTACGGATTGACTTATCGAAATTACGGATAGCGCGGCCACTTGTTGCGAACAGAGGCAGAAAAGCGTATCTTTGTCCGAAAAGCGAACCGAATAATATATATGAAAAAGAAGTTGTTTCCGATCGAAACCGTCGCCGAATACAACGACCTGCTCGGCGTCGAAACCTTGCATCCGTTGGTAAGCGTGATCGACCTGTCGCAGGCACGGCCGATGAAGCATGCACGACACACCTTCGGATTCTACACCGTCTTTCTGAAAGAAGTGAAGTGCGGCGACCTGATCTACGGACGGCAACGTTACGATTACCAGGAGGGTACGGTCGTATGCCTTGCACCCGGGCAGGTGATCGGCGTCGAAGACAACGGCGAAACTTACCAACCCAAAGGTTGGGCGCTGTGCTTCCACCCCGATCTGATTCGGGGGACGTCGCTCGGCAGCCGCATGAAGGAGTACACCTACTTTTCGTATGAAGTGAACGAAGCGCTGCACCTCTCGCAACAGGAACGCGAACTGTTCACCGATTGCCTGCTCAAAATCCGCGACGAACTGCGTCATGCCATCGACCGTCTCAGCCGGCGGCTCATCGCCACCCATATCGAACTGCTGTTGGAGTATTGCCTGCGGTTCTACGAGCGCCAGTTCATCACGCGCGAGCACGTCAATCGGGACATTCTGACCCGCTTCGAATCGCTGCTCGACCGCTACTTCGAAAGCGGACGGGCGAAACAGGAAGGGCTGCCGACAGTCAGACAGTGTGCCGGCGAATTATGTCTGTCGCCCAACTACTTCGGCGATCTAATTAAAAAGGAGAGCGGAAAAACGGCACAGGAACACATCCAGCTCAAACTGATCGACCTTGCCAAGGAATCGGTGTTGAATCCGGAACACTCCATTTCGCAGGTTGCCTACGAATTGGGATTCCGATACCCGCAGCATTTCACGCGGTTGTTCAAGAAAATCGTCGGCATGACCCCGAACGAGTATCGCGAAAAACCGATCGCATAAAAGCCCCACCGGCCTCTGAAAAACAAAAGGTTGCGAACCCTTCTCGGACTCGCAACCTTTTTGTAGCGGGAGAGAGACTTGAACTCTCGACCTCATGATTATGAATCATGCGCTCTAACCAGCTGAGCTATCCCGCCATTGCCTAAAAGCAGGGGCAAAGGTAATCCTTTTTTTCGTTCGTGCAAAATCTTTTTCCGAAAAATCGCGATTTTCTCCCGTCGGGCAAGCGCACGTGGTATCGCATTTGTTACAACCGTCCTGTAAAACAATTCGAACCATGTCAAACAGCATCTCAACCGACGCCGCCCGCGCCAAACGCCGCGAACAGAGCATCCGTTCCTACGAACGCCGCTCCGAACATCCGAAAAACACGGCCCGCAACAAAAATGAATCGGCCGACAACCGACTGAATTTCAGCCGGACAAGCCGAGAATGCACCGCCCAAGAGCCGAAAGCCCGCCGCTCGAACGACGGAAACGGGAAATGCCTGCGCACCGATTCCACCGGCGGCCGCATCGCCGACAAACGCTACAAGACGCTGGAAATTCTGAAAGTCATCGCGGGATGCGTCCTGCTGTTCGCCCTTTCGTGGGAGATCATTTCGGGCGACCACATCAATTTTTCGCAAGCCTACTTGATTACGCAATTCGTCGTCTGCATCATCTTCCTGTGCGACTTTTTCATCCGGTGGGGCCTTGCCGAACGCCGCAACCGCTTTTTCTGGATTCATCTGCCCTATCTGCTGATCTCCATTCCGTGGCTCAACCTCCTCAACTGGAGCGGCGTCGTGCTGACCCACGACTGGGGTCTGCTCGTCGGACTGATTCCGATGCTTCGGGCCTTCCTCGCCATGACAATCATCATCGAATGGATGGTCAGCGAAAAATACCGCATGAGCCGCATCTTCTGGGCCTATATCTTCACGGTCGTCGTCTTCACCTACCTTTCGGCGTTAGTGTTCTTCGACTACGAAGTCGACGTCAACACGAAGTTGACCGGCTTCGGCAATGCGCTCTGGTGGGCGTGGATGAACGTTACGACGGTCGGCGCGCAGATTTTCGCCGTAACGCCCATCGGCAAAATCGTTACGGTGCTGCTGCCGTCGTTGGGCATGATGTTCTTCCCGATATTCACGACCTACATTCTGAACCGCTATACGGGACGCAAAGAGGAGGTCTGACGGCGACGTCCGTCCGACAAAATAGGCGCACAAAAAAAAATCCTTGCTGCCATGCAGCAAGGATTTTTCATAAGACCTCTTCCCGATTACTTTTTCTGCTGTTCCTTCAACAGATCGCGGATTTCGGTGAGCAGCTGCTCCTCTTTCGAAGGTGCCGGAGCCGGAGCGGGCGCAGCCTCCTTCTTCTTGATGAGCTTGTTCATCATCTTGACCATCATGAAGATGCAGAATGCCAGAATCGTGAAGTCGACGCACTGTTGGATGAAGTTGCCGTAATTCCACGTAATGGCTTCGCCACCCTCTTCGGCCGCCCGTTTGATGACGACTTTGAGCTGCGTGAAATCGGTGTTGCCGAGCAACGCCCCGATGGGCGGCATCAGAATGTCGTTGACCAACGACGAAACGATTTTACCGAATGCCCCGCCGATGATTACACCGACGGCCATGTCCATCACATTGCCTTTGATGGCAAACTCCTTGAATTCTTTGAAAAATGCCATATCCTTATTGATTTTATGTTCTCTTTCGTTGACGGTTTTAGTCTGCTATATCCACCAACACGGCGTCAGTCGGAACCGTATCGCCCGGCTGTACGAAAATCGCCTTCACCTCGCCGGAGAACTCCGTCGTGATGGAATTTTCCATCTTCATGGCCTCCAACACGACGACATCCTGCCCCTCGACCACCTTGTCGCCGACCTTCACCAACACTTCCAGAATACGACCCGGCAGCGGTGCCGTAACGGGATTGCCCGTAACGACGGCTTGCGGTTTCGCTTCGAGTTCCGGCTTTTCGGCGGCAACCGGCTCGGCCGGCTTGCTAGCTTCGTAAGCCTTGACCTTCTGATCGGTCAGGAACTTCTTGGCAACCAGCGGGAAGAGCTCCAGCAAAAGCACCTCTTTCTCGTTTTCGGCCAACTTCAAGCCACCGGCTTCGGGCAGCTCGGGATTGGGCTGCATCTTGTATTTCGACATGTCGTAAGGCTGTTCCTCACGCACGCCGCAAATCTTGAAACGGAATTCGGGGTCGATCTTCACCGGCGTCTTGCCGTATTCGCCCTTCACCAAACCGACGAACTGCGCGCTCTTGTTGGTGTACATCGCACGGCCCGCCTTCTCGTCGAGGGCGCAGTTGACTGCTTGCGCGCCGACAATCTGCGACGTCGGGGTAACCAACGGCGGAAGACCGGCTGCCAAACGCACCGTCGGAATCAACTCCATCGCGCGGGGCAGAATCTCCTCGGACTTGAGCTGTTGCAACTGGGCCACCATGTTGGAATACATGCCGCCCGGAATCTCGGCTTTCTGCACTAATTCGTTCGGCGCGGGGAACCCGAAATAGGCTTCGATTTTGCGGCAAGCAGCGATCGCCCCCTCCTCGTCGTCCTTCTTCACGGCTTCGATTGCGGCATCGAACAGCGCGTCGATTTCGGCGGGCAGCTTGTCCGTCAACGGATTGAACGGCTTCGGTTCGGGCTTCTCCTTGTTGAAGACCGACAGGTTGAGTTCCTTGCGGATTTCGCGCAGCTCGACGTTGATCTTCGCCACGGCCTCCATGTTCACGCCCAAGTCGATGCCTAATTTCTTGCAGAACACGTAGATGAACTCCAACGCCGGAGCGCCCGTACCCTCGGAGAAATACCAGCAGTTGGTATCCACGACGTCGGCACCGGCCATGATGGCCGACAGCACCGAAGCCAGACCGTAACCCGGCGTACAATGGGTATGGAAATCGACCGGAATCGAAAGTTTCTGCTTCAGCAGCTTGACCAACGTAGCGACCCGACGCGGCGGAATCAAGCCCGACATATCCTTGATTGTAATCATATCGGCGCCGAGTGCGGCCATTTGTTCGGCCTTATCGACGAAATAGGCATCGGTGAAGACGGGCTGCGGCTTCTTCTTGCCCATCAGGCGGGCGAAGAAACTCGGTTCCGGATATTTGGGGTCGACCGTATAGCATACGGCGCAATCGGCGATACCACCGTACTGCTTCACGTATTTGATCGTCGATTTCACGTTGTCCACGTCGTTCAGCGCATCGAAGATACGCATGATGCCCAAACCGCTCTCGATGGCGTTGCGGCAGAATCCGTCGATGATTTCATCGGTATAGGGAGCGTATCCGAAGAGGTTGCGGCCGCGCGAAAGCGCCGTCAGTTTCGAGACCTTGCCCACCGCCTTGTGAATCGATTCGAGACGGGTCCAAGGATTCTCGTTCAGATAGCGCATCACCGAATCAGGCACGGCGCCGCCCCAAACTTCCATTGCATAAAAATTCGCATCTTTATAATAAGGCAAACAGCGGTCGATCTGCGCCTGACTCATTCGCGTCGCGAACGACGACTGCTGGCCGTCGCGCAACGTAAGATCTCTGATTTTTAATTTTTTAGCCATTACGTTCGGATTTAATTCCTGAATTTTGCTTTACTGGGGCAAAATTACGAAACAATTTCCGAATTTCGGTGAATCGCCGGTTCTTTTTTCGCAAAACAGGCTTGCGGCGTACCGCATTACGCCTCGGAGGAGGGCAGCACATCGGCTTGCGACGGCAGCGTCAGATTGTGCGGATCGAGATAGGTGCGTTTGAAAATATCGACGAAAAAAATGAAAAGGGCCACGATCAGCGGGCCGAAAATCACGCCCATGAATCCGAAGAGCGACAATCCGACGATAACGCCGAGAATCGTTACGAGCGGGTGCGTATCGGCCATCCGTTTCTGCAACAGCAGCCGCATGACGTTATCGACATGGGTTACAATCAGCCCGCCGTAGAGCGCCAGACCGAGTCCCATGCCCCAATGGCCCTCCAACGCCATGTAAGCGGCCAGCGGAAGCCATACGAGGGCCGTGCCCAAGACCGGAATGACCGTCGCGAAACAGGTCGCCACGCCCCAGAACAAGGGCAGCGGCGCTCCGAAAATCAGATAACCGACATAGGCCAATGCCCCCTGCGCCAGAGCCAGCAACGGGATAACGATGGCATTCGAACGCACGATGACGTGGATTTCGCGCAGAACATCGCGGGAGACAGCTCGGTTGAACGGCAGGATTTCGCGGCAATACGCCTCCATGCGGACGCCTCCGATCAACATGAAGTAGAGCACGAAAAGCAGCGCGATGACATTCAGCGTAAAGCTGAAGATATTGTGCAGCAACCATTGTCCGAAACGGGAGAGGTAGCCGAGCAACGACGAGACGCTCGAATCCTCCCACAAGTCGAAGCCCGTGCGGCTCGCGATGACATCCGCGAAATGGCGCAACTGCGCCACGACCGTCTGCGAATTGGCCACCAAATCTTGAATCCGGGCCACCAACATCCAGACGATCAGCGATACCGGCACCAAAAAACACAGAATCGCCTCGACCAGCAGCAGGGTCGCCGCCGCACTGCGCCGCCATTTGCGCCGTTCGGTGAGGTAGATCATCTGTTCCCGCAGCAGGATGTAGATCGTCAGGGCGCCGAGCACTCCGCCGAACAGCGGGGCGAGTTCGACGAAAATCACCGCTCCTATACCGAGAATCAGCACGAAAAGCGAATAGCGCCAGTATTTTTCGCGCACAGGAATCATCGCATCCGACCGCAAGCAAGTAGCATGCCGCAAAGCGATCATCCTCACGATCAGTCCCGAAACGATTTAATAAAAATTTAACACCCGATTGTATTGCAGCAGCCGATTTTTTAACGTATCTTTGCGACGTGATGAAACAAAACCTGCATAGTCGATCGCAGTTCGTCGGCAAACGCCGATGGGGGGGGGAATATTCGTTGAAGCAACGAACGTCTATCGATAACCGCTACGCACATCGCACACGTGGAATCGCACGGGGGAACATTCGCATCGAAGAATCGTACCCCCGTGTCTTTTTTATGCTCCGGTCGAAACGATTCACAACACTCAATATCAAATTTAACCAAAACAAATGCGTATGAAGAAATTTTTATTTCTCATGGTCTCGGTACTTGCCGTTTGTTTCGTACAAGCGCAGGTAACCACGTCGAGCATCAGCGGTAATGTAACCGATGGCAAGGGTGCTCCGCTCGTAGGCGCCACCGTCATTGCCACGCACGTACCGTCGGGCACGGAATACGGTGTTGCTGCCGACATAAAAGGTAACTACCGCATCTACAACGTTCGCGCAGGCGGCCCCTACACGATTACGTTCTCGATGGTCGGTTACCAAACCGTCGAAAAAACGGGCATCCAACTGGCACTGGGTGAGAACAACGTAACCGATGCCTATCTGAATGAAGATGCGATCGGTATGGAAGCAGTCGTCGTTTCAGCCGATGGCAAAAACAGTTCGATGAACAGCAGCCGTGCCGGTGCAGTTCTCAACGTCAATCGCGAAGCTATGAATCTCATGCCTACGGTCAGCCGCAGCATGAACGACATCATGCGTCTGTCGCCGCAATCGAACACCACATCGAACGGCTATGCCGTGGGTGGCGGTAATTTCCGTCAGTCCTATGTAACAGTCGACGGTGCAGCGTTCAACAACGCATTCGGTATCGGGCAGAATTTGCCCGCCGGCGGTTCGCCCATTTCGCTCGACGCATTGGAGCAGATTTCGGTGGCCGTTACTCCGTTCGACGTTCGCCAGAGCGGTTTTACAGGCGGCGCCATCAATGCCGTAACCCGTTCGGGCGATAACGAATTCCGCGGCTCTTTCTACACCTACCTGACCAATAACAATCTGAAAGGCATCCACGTAGGCGACTACGACCTGACCCGTTCGAAAGCTTCGGAATATACCTACGGCGTTACGTTGGGCGGCCCGATCGTCAAGAACAAGCTCTTCTTCTTCGTCAATGCCGAATATCAGGACGAAACCGTTGGCGGCATGACCCGTCTGGCTCGTCCGGACGAAAGCACGAAGTGGGGTTCGGGCACGGACTACAACCGTCCGCTGGCTTCCGATATGGAGACGATCAGCAACTTCGTCAAAGACAAATACGGCTATGTTACGGGTCCGTACACAGGTTACGATATTTCGGCGCCCGACTACAAGCTCATGGCTCGTTTGGACTGGAACATCAATGATAACAATACCTTGAGTCTGCGTGTTTCACACACCCACAATCAAGGAGCCAATTCGCCTTCACCGTCGACCTCGCCGTTGAAAAACAGCACGATCTACCCCGGGCACGGTTCCGGCGGCGGTCGTACGTCGCAGTACGGTTTCTATTTCCAGAACTCGCGTTATTACCAGAATCAAGATTTCACCTCGGTATCCGCAGAGTGGAACTCGCGGCTGTTCAAGGGGAAAGCCAACAACGCCCTGCGTTTCACTTACTCCTATCAGGACGAGCCCCGCGAATATGACGGCGGTCTCTTCCCGACAATCGATATCCTCAAGGATGGTGATGTTTACGCTTCACTCGGTACGGAAGTTTTCTCGCAAGGCAACCTGCGCCGCGTCTCGACGTTCGTCGTAACGGATGAGTTCAACCTCCGCGCCGGTATCAACAACTTCATGGCCGGCGTTCAGTTCGAGCATAACAAAGCTACCAACGGCTACATGCAGGGCGGTGCCGGATATTACGTCTACGCATCGATGGACGATTTCATGAACGACCGTACGCCGTCGGCATTCGGTGTTACATTCTCCAACAACCCCGACGGTTCGCAGTTCTTGTCCCAGATGGAATACGAACAGTTCTCGCTCTATCTTCAGGACGAGCTCGATCTTCACAAGAACTTCAAACTGACGGCTGGTTTGCGCTTCGAGGTACCGATTTATCCTTCGCTTTCGGGCAACTACAACGAAAAATTCGCCAAACTCGATTTCGGCGGTACGCACTACTCCACCGATCAGCTTCCCGACACCCGACTGACCGTTTCGCCCCGTCTGGGTTTCAACTGGGACATCACGGGTGATCGTAAATACATCCTGCGCGGTGGTACGGGCTTCTTCGTAGGCCGTCTGCCGTTCGTATGGCTCGTTTCGGCCGTTGGAAACTCGGGTGTCGGCCAGACCACCAAATACTGGAACAGCGGAGTGCCCGACGATCTTCGGTTCCACACCAATGTCAGCGATATGGTCGCCAATCTCGGTTTGGAACCCGAAATATCGACCCCGTCGGCACCGACGATCATCGATACCGATCTGAAAATGCCTGCTACGTGGAAAACCTCATTGGCATTCGATATGAAACTTCCGGGAGACATTAACTTCACACTCGAAGGTATCTACAATCGCGACTTCCACCCCGCAGTGGTCGAGAACCGCGGCTACAAGCCTTGGAACGATCCAAGCAAGATCGAGAAAGGCCAGCAGACCGAGATCACGATTGTTCCGGGCGACGTACGCCACTACTACGGTACCATGTACAGCGACAAGACTTGGGCCAACTCGTATCAGAATGTATACTACATCACCAACGCCGGGAACGACGCTTATTACTACTCCATAACGGCTCAGTTGCACAAACGGTTCCGTTTCGGTCTCGACTTCTCTGTTGCCTACACGCACTCCGGTGGCAAGAGCTACGGCGACGGCATCGGCGACCAAGTATCGTCAGCTTACTATACCAATACCTATTCGGTGAACGGTAACAACGAGCACGAACTGGGTTACGGTACCTACATCGCTCCCGACCGTGTGATCGCCTCCATCGGTTTCCACCGAGACTACGCAAAACACTTCGGTACGACGGTTTCGCTCTTCTATGACGGAGGTCAATTAGGTTATGCCGGTGGCTACTCTTACTCTCGTTATTCCTATACGTATAGCGGAAACCTCGTAAACGATTACGGTGCCAACTCGTTGATTTTCGTACCCGAATCGCGCGAAGCACTCGACAGTTGGAACTTCGTCGACAGCAAACTCGGCAAAGAGGTCTATACAGCCGAACAGCAGAAAGACGACTTCTGGGCATTCATCAACCAAGACGACTATCTGAAGACCCGCAAGGGCAAATATGCAGAGCGTGGAGGCGCCAAGATGCCGTGGCATCATCGTGTAGACTTCAAGTTCGCACAGGACTTCTACCTCACGATGAAGAACGGCAAGCGCAATACGCTCACGTTCGGCGTCGATATCATCAACGTCGCTAACCTGCTCAACAAAAACTGGGGGCTCTACAAACAAGTTGTAAACTCGCAATTGCTGAACTACAACAAAGGTAATATCACCTACCAAACGTATCAAGACAAGCGTGTAACATCGACGTTCCAAAACTACAACAGTTTCGGTTCGACCTATTCGATTCAGTTCAGCTTGCGTTACAAGTTCAATTGATCCCTATCAAAACGAATTTATCGAAGAGAGACCGGCTATAAGCCGATCTCTCTTTTTTATTACAATCCGTCCGAAAACAGAAAAATTTTCATTGTTAGTTATTTCACAATCCCGAAACTTTTTCTACCTTTGCGGTGTCCGATAGCCCGCTTTTTGCTGTTCGAAAAACAGCGGCGGAACCCCTGAAAAAACCGGCGGGACGATTCGGACGACAAAAGCAAACGACCGATCGATTCAAAAAACAAACTAATAAAATTATGGACAAACAGGAGTTGAAAAAGTACGGGATTACGGGCGTAACCGAAATCGTGTACAATCCCTCGTACGACGAACTGTTCCGCGAGGAGACGAAAAAAGGTCTGCGCGGTTATGACAAAGGCCAGCTGACCGAAACCGGTGCGGTGAATGTGATGACCGGTGTCTATACGGGCCGTTCGCCCAAAGATAAGTTCTTCGTGATGGACGAAACCACCCGCAACACCATCTGGTGGACCTCCGACGAATACAAAAACGACAACAAACCGGTAACGAAAGCCACTTGGAAAGAGTTGCGCAAAATCGCCGCCAACGAGCTGTCGAACAAAAAACTCTACGTCGTCGATACGTTCTGCGGCGCCAACGAGAACTCGCGGCTGAAGATCCGTTTCATCATGGAGGTCGCTTGGCAGGCCCACTTCGTGAAGAACATGTTCATCCGTCCGACCGATGCCGAGCTCGAAAACTATGGCGAACCCGATTTCGTGGTGCTCAACGCCTCGAAGGCCAAAGTCAAGAACTACAAGAAATTAGGTCTGAACTCCGAAACGGCGGTCGTATTCAACCTGACCGAGAAGATGCAGGTCATCATCAACACTTGGTACGGCGGCGAGATGAAAAAGGGTATGTTCTCCTACATGAACTACCTGCTGCCGTTGAAGGGCATGGCCTCGATGCACTGCTCGGCCAACACCAACGAGAAGGGCGAAACGGCCATCTTCTTCGGTCTGTCGGGCACGGGCAAAACGACCCTTTCGACCGATCCGAAACGTCAGTTGATCGGCGACGACGAACACGGCTGGGACGACGACGGCGTATTCAACTTCGAGGGCGGCTGCTACGCCAAGGTCATCAACCTCTCGAAGGAAAACGAGCCCGACATCTGGAACGCCATCCGCCGCAACGCGCTCTTGGAGAACGTTACGGTCGACAAGAAGGGTAAGATCGACTATGCCGATAAATCGGTAACCGAAAACACGCGCGTTTCCTACCCGATCTACCACATCGACAACATCGTGAAGCCCGTATCGAAGGCTCCGGCTGCCAAGAAGGTCATCTTCCTTTCGGCCGACGCATTCGGCGTGCTGCCTCCGGTGTCGATTCTGACGCCCGAGCAGACGAAATACTACTTCCTCTCCGGTTTCACGGCCAAATTGGCCGGTACGGAGCGCGGCATCACCGAACCGACGCCGACTTTCTCGGCTTGCTTCGGTGCCGCATTCCTGTCGCTGCACCCCACGAAGTACGGCGAGGAGTTGGTAAAACGCATGAAGCAGTCGGGCGCAACGGCCTACCTCGTCAACACGGGTTGGAACGGCACGGGCAAACGTATCTCGATCAAGGATACGCGCGGCATCATCGACGCCATCCTCGACGGTTCGATCGACAAGGCTCCGACGAAGAACATTCCGATCTTCGGCTTCAAGGTGCCGACGCAGTTGCCGTGTGTGGATTCGTCGATTCTCGATCCGCGCGACACCTACAAGAACGCGACTCAATGGGACGAAAAGGCCAAAGACTTGGCTGCCCGTTTCATCAAGAACTTCACGAAGTTCTGCGGCAACGAGGAGGGCAAGTCGCTGGTTGCTGCCGGCCCGAAATTGTGATTTTTTTCGAGTGTACGATAACGGACACGAAGACTCCGCACTTCACACATCAACATTAAAAGAACGCCGCCCCGATTTTTGGGGCGGCGTTCTTTTATACAAACGAGCATAACTTATTTAGTCACTTGGAATGGATTTATCCTGTCAATCAGCCTCCGGGACGAACCAACCACGTATGTATAAACCGGAGTGAAATATCTGACAATAAGGATCAGCATAAACAGGATGACAGGTAGTTCGATAATTGCATGCCCGATCGGAAGATCAAGCATCGGGGTGTAATGTGTGTCTGCGATTTTGTTTGCACAGCCGTTTACTATCACTCTGACATATGCTTCCATCGGAAAGAATATTATACTCCATCGGCCTATCATCGCAAGTATGGAACTTTTCAGATAGTTGCTCAGAAGCAGGACTACAACTATACCTGAAAGCGCTCCTATCATAAACAATATGGAATTACCAGACATATTCAGTCGTAAATCCACCCTTGAATTCAATAGTGTTGTTAACAGGAGTGAAATTCCCCCCCCCCAAAAATAGACATATCTTAACAGTCCGAGATATGCTTTTGTCAATAGTAAACCGATTTCCAATAAAAAAGAAAATAAATGCCAACGGCACCGTATATAGTTTAAGCGGGATATACCTTTGAGGAATATAATCTATCGCATATGACAATATCAGGCATGTTGCAATCACTAAAATAATATGATAGGATTTTAATAGTGGGGAGGAAAGCGAAGGAATGAAGTAGAAGATTGTCATTACGCAGGTTAGTGTAGACAGAAACCACAGATTGTTGTTTACCGACGGCTCACCCCAGTATATTGTAGAAACCAGTAAATGTTTTATGGAATGAATTGAAAATCTTGAAAGTACGATATAAAATAAAACTCCTATTATAGTAAAAAACAAATATGAAATGACGAGTTTGGATACTTTTTTACCGAAAAAGTCTGAGACAGAATATTTTGAACCAGTAAATAGATAGCCGGAAAGAAAGAAGAAAAGGGGCATATGAAATCCGAAGATGACTTTAAAGCCTGCAGTATCAATAGTAAGCAGATGCCCGATAACAAGGAGAATCATACCGATGCCCTTTGCCACATCTATTCTAATGTCGTATCCGTTTGTCATGTTTTATTATTCCCTCCCAGTCGGCTACTATCCGGGAAATCGCGTGATAAATCAGAAAGCGTGGCACCGGGGTCTATTTTAGCAAAACCAGTCGTAGAAAACCTTGAGAAATAAAATAAGCAACAGCCACACCTCTAACCCGACAGGACACCGGATATACGACGCGGCAAAATGTTCGCTAATTCTCTTCTCAAATCGAACTTCCTACGTTCGTTTAGCAAGAATAAGCTATACTTTCCGTGTAATCAATATGTCTTTGCAAAAATAGAGATATTTGCGGAATTTGCAAAAAACATCTTACCGTTTTTGAGGCTGCTGCTATAACGACCGCAAATTTCTTAAAATCCCGCGAAAAACCCAAATACTCGCCCTGCTAAAACGAGGCGGATTCGCAGGTCTTACTCCATAAGCCGCATAATTCCGCAAGATTTTTTTAGCGATTATTTTGTCCAATAACTTTTTTTATTTACCTTTGCACCGCTAAAGCCCCTGCTACGGGAGGCAATAGCGGTAAGGCCCATTCGTCTATCGGTTAGGACGCAAGATTTTCATTCTTGAAAGAGCAGTTCGATTCTGCTATGGGCTACCTTTCGGAGGGGGGGGGCAAGAAGTGTCGTCCGCCGCAAACGAAGCAGAAAAAAGTAAAAAATAAAAACAAAACGGAATTATGGCAAACCATAAGTCATCGAAAAAAAGAATTCGTCAGACCTTGACCAAGCGTGCACACAACCGTCTGTTCCACAAGACGACCCGCAATGCGGTGAAGGCGTTGCGCGCCACCACCGAGAAGAGTGCCGCCGAAGCGTTGCTTCCGAAGGTTACTTCGATGTTGGACAAGCTCGCCAAGCACAACATCATGCACAAAAACAAGGCTGCGAACCTCAAAAGCGCCATGCAGTTGCATGTAAACGCATTGTAAGTCCGCGCAGGATGCAAACGGTAACGCGGCCGGATTTCCGATTGGAGATCCGGCCGCGTTATTTCATTTCATTCGCCGCTCTACCGCTTCTGCTTGTGTAAATCATACAAACGCGCGAGCCCGCCTTCGGAGGTTTCGCGGTAAAGGCTCGGCAGATTGTGGCCCGTCTCGTTCATCACCGCAACGACTCGATCGTAGCTCACTAAATGCGAACCGTCCGAGAGCGTCGCATAAGCATTCGCATCGAAAGCGCGGGCCGCCGCAACGGCATTCCGTTCGATGCAGGGCACCTGCACCAACCCGCACACCGGATCGCAGGTCAGTCCCAGATGATGTTCGAGGGCCATTTCGGCCGCATATTCGATTTGGGCCGGCGTTCCGCCGAAAAGTTGACAGGCCGCTGCCGCCGCCATCGCGCACGCTACGCCGACCTCGCCCTGACAGCCTACCTCGGCGCCTGATATGGACGAATTCGTCTTGGCCACATTGCCGAACAATCCGGCCGTAGCCAACGCACGCAGGATGCGCACCCGCAAAAAGTCGCGCGAAGTCGCCAGATGATAGACCACGGCCGGCACCACCCCGCACGATCCGCACGTAGGAGCCGTTACGACCACCCCGCCTGCAGCATTCTCCTCGGCCGTAGCCAAAGCATAAGCGTAAATTTTGGCGCGCGAACTCAACGAATCGGTATAGCTTTTCGATTTGACCCAATAGGTGCTCGCTTTGCGTGCGACCTTCAGCCCGCCGGGCAGCACCCCGTCGTTGTTCAGCCCGCGCTGGATCGTTTCACACATCACCGTCCAAATATGGTCGAGGTAGTCCCAGATTTCGGGTCCTTCGCAATCGTCGACATACTCCCAATAGGTTTTGCCCTCGTCGTAGCACCAACGCTTGATTTCGGTGATGGTCGACATCGGATAGATTTTGCGGGGCATTTCGGCGCAGGTCTCCTCGTTCGCCAATGCGCCGCCGCCTATGCTGTAAATCGTCCAACTATCAACCACTTCGCCGTTGCGCAGACCCTCGTACAACATGCCATTCGGGTGGAACGGCAACGTAACGTCGGGTTTCCAGATGATTTCGGTCGGGGCGACGGTCTCCAACACCGAGCGGATGGCCACATCGGTCAAGTGTCCCTTGCCGGTAGCAGCAAGCGACCCGTAGAGCGTTACGCGGTAGGCGTCGACCTGCGGGCAACGCACGACGAACTGTTCGGCGGCCCGTTTGGGGCCCATCGTATGACTGCTCGACGGGCCATTTCCGATTTTATAGAGTTCTTTCAACGATTCCATAACGAAAAAATAAATCGGTGTCAAATATACGAATTTTTTGTTAGCGCGACAGCCTGTTACCTATTCTTGCCCCATATATACACACCGTGGTGTGCCCCTGCACCTCGGTACAAGAGCACACCACAACAGAAAAACGCCATTATATACTTTAATGTACCCGCATTTTTGCCCCGGATTTTCAAATCCGACCGCCGTTCCTCACGGCCTTTGGCCGTGTCTTCAGTCTTGACCCGCCCCCAACTGCGGCCGCAGGCGAGTGCAATCGAGCTTGCTCGGATTGCCGAGCCGCCACAGCAGAAGCGGAACTTGTTCCGCAAACCCCCGCCTTGGCGGGGGCTTCGGTCGGGTAGCTGAGAACTATCAAGTTTTATGACCGTTGGTACACCGATGTATATAATTACCCAGAAAGGATCGGCCCGAAAGGTCAGGAGGTCTTCTTTTCCAACTTGACAAGCACCTTCATATACTTGTCGATATCGCTCGGATCGATGTGGCGGGAACAGCCTTCGAACAGGTCTTCGAGGGCCTCCTGCATCTGGTCGATATCCAGTTGGGGAAATCGGATTCCGCTCTCCGTCTCGATGAAATCGACGAGGCTCCGGAACGACAAAGTGGTCATTACCATCGCATAGGCGGCGAACCGAGGATCGACATGAATCACGATGTCTCTTTTCATACAGTCCATAATCTTGTGTTTTTTAATAAAATGACAAAAAGGGCGCGGTGTCAGCCCCTTATTACAGGTCTTTGGGAACCTTCGCTTGGAAGCTGTCCTGCGCCCCGGTCGGCCCTGCCCGAAAGAGTGGGCAGGGCGTATCCGGGTTCCGACAACCATTACACCCAAGCGAAACCACTTCCGAAGAAGCTCCCAAAGTTCGTAATAAGGTATAAAGAGTTGTTTACCCTTTATAGGAAAAATATCTTTTTCTTTCTCGGTCGCACCGAACATTCACGCGTCAACGAAACGAAGCAAACCGGAAAAACCGCCCGCGGTACGGTTCCGCCAAGCCTCCTCACTTCATCAGACGCTTACGTTTGCAAAGATAGGACTATTTATCCGTTCACCCAAATGCAAAAAGGCCGAAAAGAGCTCCGAAGAGCTCTTTTTCTTGTTGCGAATCGCTTCCCGATTAGAAGAGATCCACCCCGGGCAGGCTGGCGATGAGGAACGTAGCCGCAACCGTCAAGATGGCGTACAACTCCGGGAAAGCAGCCAGAATCAACGTTTTACCCATCACGTCATGGCCGTTGCCGATGGCTGCGATACCGTTTGCGCAGACTTTCGCTTGGTAGATGGAGGCGGCCAGATTGACCAACCCGACCAACAGACCGGCGCCGAAAATCGCAGCGCCCTGCACCATCGTGGGAGCCGTCAAACCGCTCTGCACCAAGAAGAAGCAGACGAATCCGTAGAGGCCCTGCGAACCCGGGAGCGCCGACAAGATCATGTAACTACCGAATGCGTTGCCGTTTTTCTTCATGGCACCCACCGAAGCCTGACCTGCGATCGAGGTTCCGATGGCCGAAGCGATACCCGCGAGGCCCACCATCAACGCTACGCCGACGTAGGCCAAAACCAATGCTGTTGTTTCCATAATTCGTTTGTGTTTTTATTAAATTTCTTTTTGCGATTCTTTAAGTTATCTATTTATTTTGCAAGCACTTATCATGCGTTTGTCCGCGCGCTCTTTCGTCAGTCGCCGGCATCCATCTTCCGGATCGGGTCGAACGCCCGCGGCGCCATCTCGAATCCGGCGTTCTTGAAGAACTCCACGAAGGTGAGACGCATCGGATGGACGAACGACGAAATCGTCGACATGAAGAGGTTGATGCCGTGGCCGATCAACAGAATGGGAATCATGATGAGCAGCCGCACGACGAAGTTGGCCCCTTCGGGCACGAATCCGTCGGCCAACGTATTGAACACCAGCGCCAGTACGCCGCCCGAAAGACCGATGGCGAACAGACGGATGTATGACAGCACATCGCTCAACAGGCCCGTCAGATTGTTGTAGAGTTCCCACAATCCGGCTCCGATATTGACCAGCGGGTTGCGTCGCGGATTGTTCAGCAGCAACAGCAACGCGCCGCCGATTCCCAACGCGACATAGAAAGCGACGGAACCGGAGGTGAATCCGGGGATAGCGGCACCGGCCATCGGCAACCCCATCGCTAAACAGCACGACAACAGGATGATGAACCACCCCAAGGCCCCCAACGAGTTGGGAAGTCCGAAAAGCCGGATTTTCGTCCACAGATTCAACGCCATGCCGAACAGAATCTGCACGATGCCGATGACGAGCGACAACGTGAAGAACTGTTTCTGGAAGTCGATGAACGGTACCGACGGGAAATACTCTTTGAGGTTCACGCCGAACACCGAACCGCAAAGCAGTCCGAAAACGACGGTCGATACGGCGCAAAGCGTCGCGAACCAAGCCGCACGGCGCATCATGCCGGGCGTGCGATATTTCCAGAGCATGAACAATCCGGCCAGCAGCAGAATCGCTCCGTAACCGGCGTCGTTCAGACAGATACCGAAGAAAAGCATGTAGAACGGCGCGAAGAACGGCGTCAAATCGAGCGTGCCGTACTTCGGGCGGGCATACATGTCGCCGACCAGTTCGAACATGCGGGCGAAGCGGCCGTTTTTCAGTTTCACGGGCGTTTCGTCCTCGGGCGTCGGGGCCTGTTTGAGGTAGACCACGTTGGGGTACTCCTCCAACAGGGCATCGACCTTATCCGAAGTCTCCTTTTCGGCCCAGCCCTCCATCACCAGCAACGTATCGTCGGCCGCCTTGCGGGCGGTCGCCTTCACACGCGCACCCTGCAACTGTTCTTTTAGCGCAGCGGCGCCCGCCAAGAGCAACTTTTCCGAAGCGGCCACACGCGCGAACTCAGCGTCCAACGCCGCGAGCCGTTGCTCGTTCTCGGCAATCAGCCGTTCCGCTTCGCGAATGTCCATCGTGGGCGTTTTCATCTCCTGAGCATCCAGCGCGACCTCCTCGCCCGGAGCCGCGACGACCACGAAATAGGCCATCGTCTCGGTGCGAGCGACCTCCGACACGGTATATTGCGCCGACCATTCGGCGATCGCCTTGTCATAAGTTCCGACCTGCGCCGAGAAGTAGTGCAACACGATGCCCCGTTCGGCCAAAGCCGATGCACGCCGCACGTCGAACCCTCCCCACGGACGCAATTCGTCGGCGCTCTTCTCCAACCGGCCGATCTCCGTACGGAGCGCAGCGGCCTGCTGCTGAGCGGCAAGATAATGTTCGTAGGCTTCGGCCGGCGTAGCGAAAGGTTCGGCTTTCAGGTCGGCGTGCGCTTCGTCCTTGCGGTATTCGCGGATGAAGTCGATCGCCTTGGCGTGTCCCTCGATGTCGAGCATCAACTGACGCTCCGCCTCCGAAGGCTCCCAACCGGTCGTGGTAATCTCCACCAGTCCTAATTCCCGCAACCTGTTAATAAAATCTTCGCTCTGTGCCGCAAAAAGCACGAAGTCGTATTTCATCATCGGAGCGATCATAGCATAGCGCCCTCCCCGGCTCGTTGTTGTTTGGTTTTCACGATTTTCTGGGCCGATTTCGAAAGATTCTCCTCGTCCTCCATAAAGCGTTTGATTTTGCGGATGGCGTCCTCGTAGCCCGGAATCTGCACCTTTTCGTACAGATTGACCTTCTGGGTCGTCTTGCGGCGGGCCTTGTCCAGCAACTCCATCTTGCGGTCATAGACCGCCTGTTCGAGTCCCAACCGAGCCAACCGCTCCAAAATATCGACCCCGGCGACGAACCACACGGGCGACGAAAAGAGGTCGTAAGGCTTCTGTTCGAACCGCACCTCGCGCAAGACGGGCGTACGCACGCCGGCAATTTTCTGTTCGTCGAGTTCCACGTCGGCAATCCGCACCAAATCGCTGTCGAACTCGCCCCACAAGGCCTGCATGTAATCGTACTCGGCTTTGAGCGCATCGACTTTCCGCTGGTAATCGGTCGCCGCATCGCGTGCCTTCTTCACCTCGGAGCGCAAGGCCGATTCCTTGCTCTTGATTGTCGGCAGTGCCTTCTGCCGCATCTTGAGCTGTTTGCCCAACTCGCCGAGCGAAGTCTTGTTGTATTGGAATTTGATAGCCATGACCGTAGCGATTAGGCTTTTTTCCAGTATTTCGCAATCAGCTCCTCCTTAATCGCCACTTCCTCCTTGGAGAAATACTCGGCGAAGAGCGTCCACGCCGTGTCGAGCATCTCGGTGATGCCGATGTTGACGTCGATGGCCAACAACTTCTCCGAATAGTCGTGGGCGAACTTCAGCGTGCGTTCGTCGTAGTCCGACAGGTCGAAACCGTTCTCCAACTTGGTCTTGGCGTTCGCGGCATCGGCGTAGAGGCGCACGCAGGCGTTCATCACCTGCGGATGGTCTTCGCGGGTCTTCTTGCCGATGACGAGCTGTTTCAGACGCGACAGCGAACGGAACGGATCGACGATGACCTTGCCCGTATCGGAGTCGTTGCGCAGGAAGAGCTGACCCTCGGTGATGTAACCCGTGTTATCGGGGATGGCGTGCGTGATGTCGCCGCCCGAAAGGGTCGTTACGGCGATGATCGTGATCGAACCGCCGTTGGGTAACTGCACGGCCTTCTCGTAGATTTTCGCCAAGTCGGAGTAGAGCGAACCCGGCATGGAGTCCTTCGACGGAATCTGGTCCATACGGTTCGAAACGATGGCCAGCGCATCGGCATACAGCGTCATGTCGGTCAACAGCACCAGTACCTTTTCGCCCTTGTCTACGGCGAAGTATTCGGCGGCGGTCAGCGCCATATCCGGCACGAGCAGACGCTCGACGGGCGGGTTCTCGGTCGTGTTGACGAACGAAACGATGCGGTCCAACGCTCCCGCGTTTTCAAATACAGACTTGAAATAAAGAAAATCGTCGTTCGTAAGGCCCATACCGCCCAAAATGATTTTGTCAGCCTTCGCACGCAGGGCCACATTGGCCATGACGGCGTTATAGGGCTGGTCAGGGTCAGCGAAGAACGGAATTTTCTGACCCGTTACGATGGTGTTGTTCAAGTCGATGCCCGCGATGCCCGTCGCGATGAGCTCCGACGGTTGCAAACGTTTGAACGGGTTGACCGTCGGGCCGCCGATTTCGCGTTCCTCGCCCTCGACGATCTCGCCGCCTTCGAGCGGTTCGCCGTAGGCGTTGAAGAAACGGCCGGCGAGGTTGTCCGAGACGCGGAGCTTCGGGGGTTCGCCGTGGAAGATGACCTCCGAATCGGTCGAAAGGCCCTCGGTACCGGCAAACACCTGCAACGTAACGTGTTCGCCCATGATTTTCACCACTTGCGCCAGCTTGCCGCCCACGGTCGCCAGTTCGTCGTTGCCGACGCCCTGAGCCCGCAGCGTAACGGTCGCTTTGGTGATGTTGTCGATTTTGGTGTATATTTTCTGAAATGCGCGTGTTGTCATGGCTCTGCTTATTTCGATTTTTCACTCACATACTGCTCGATCTGCTTGCGGTAGCTCTCGAACTTCTCCGACTTCCACTCCGAATAATTCATCTGACGGAAAAGATTTATCAACCCTTTGAAAAACTGCGAACATGCCTCGAAATCGGGGAATCCGAAGTCGCGGCGGCAGATTTCGAGCACCATCTTGTACATCATCCGCTGACGTTCCATCGGGCAGTTGGCGTCGATGGCGTCGAACGCATCCTGCTGCAAAATCACGAAGTCGATCAGCTCCGATTTCCAGAACCGCTCGTGGTACTCGACGGGCACGCCGTCGTCGCCCAAGATGTTGATTTGGTCGTTGGCCTCCTTGCCGCGCTGCACGATGGTCTTGCCCGCATAGACGAGATCGACCCAATCTTTCTCGATATGTTCGTCGAGATAGGCGCGAATTTCGGGATATTCGAGGTATTTCGAATAGGAATCGAGCGGGTCGATGGCCGGATAACGTTTCGAATCGGCACGTCCCTGCGAAAGAGCATAGAAACAGCGGGCCGCCTTCTTGGTCGATTCGGTAACGGGCTCCTTCAAGTTACCACCCGCAGGCGACACCGTTCCGAGGAACGTAACCGAACCGGTCGCGCCGTTGTTGAGCTTCACCAAACCGGCACGCGAATAGAAATTGGAGATGATCGCCGACAAGTCCATCGGGAAGGCGTCCTGACCGGGCAACTCCTCCAAACGGTTCGACATTTCACGCAAAGCCTGCGCCCAACGCGACGTCGAGTCGGCCATCACCAACACTTTGAGGCCCATCGAACGGTAATACTCGCCGATGGTCATACCCGTATAGACCGACGCCTCGCGCGCGGCGACGGGCATGTTCGACGTGTTGCAGATGATGATCGTACGTTCCATCAGTTTGTGTCCCGTACGGGCATCGACCAATTCGGGGAACTCCTTGAAAATTTCGACCACCTCGTTGGCACGTTCGCCGCAAGCCACCATGATGATGATGTCGGCGTCGGCCTGCTTCGAAATAGCATGCTGCAACACCGTCTTGCCGGCGCCGAACGGCCCGGGGATGAAGCCCGTACCGCCCTCGGCCATCGGATTGAAGGTGTCGATCGGACGCACGCCCGTCTCCATGATGCGCGACGGACGGGGTTTCTCGGTATAGCAGCGCACAGCCTGCTTGACGGGCCATTTCTGCACCATCGTAACGTCGTGGTCGTGCCCCTCGGCATCGGTAATGACGGCGACGGTGTCCGTTACCTTATATTTACCGGCTTCGGCAACGCTTTTCACCATATAGGTATCGGCCATCGTGAAGGGCACCATGATTTTGTGCATCACCCATTGCTCCTTCACCTCGCCCAACCAAGCGGCCGCCGTTACTTTGTCTCCTGCTTTGGCCAATGGAGAAAACTCCCACTCGGCATCGTAGTCGATGGGGTCGGTAATCGAACCGCGGGCGATGAAGAGCCCGTCCATCTTTTCGAGGTCGTTTTGCAGACCGTCGTAGTTGCGCGACAACAGACCCGGGGCCAGCGTCGCTTCGAGCATGTGCCCCTCGAACTCCACGCGGTCGCCGATTTTCAGTCCTCGGGTGCTGTCGAAGACCTGCACGTAGGCATCGTCGCCTACGACCTTGATGACCTCGGCCATCATCTTGGTATCCCCCGTATACACGTAGCAGATTTCGTTCTGGCCCACGGCTCCATCGGCCTTCACGATGACGATGTTCGAGATGATACCGTGTACTTTTCCAGTAGTTTTCATCGGTATGTATTTTTCATTATTCATTTTTCAATCCATTGACGGCCATCCAATTCGGCAATCAGCCGATCGAACATCGCCCGGCCGCGGGCGGCATCGAGCAACGTCCAGCGGGCCACGATATTCACCCGCACCAAATAGGAAAGGATGGCATTCCGGTCGAAATAGTCGAATCGGGCCAGCTCCGCCGCCTGATTCCAGCAGATGGCGTCGATTTTGTGCTCTTTCTCGATGAGATTGCCCTCCTCGTTGACCGCCGCAATCAATCCGTCGATATAGGGCAGTTCGCCGCGCAGACCGAAATCGGCGGCCGAACTGCGTTGCAGCTGGTCAACCACATCGCCGTCGCCGACCGTAACTTCTTCGACGGGACGTCCCGTCGCACGGGCCGTAACTGCGGCCGTTACATTGCGCAACGTGCGGTCGAAATCGGCCCACGCCCGCATGAAATCACATCCCTGCCGCTGGCAAAGCCCGTAATAGGCATCGAACAACGCCGTCTCGAAACGCACGGTCGTATCGACCGTCTCGGCGTCCTCGCCCTCCGGATCGGCGAATGCGCGAACCACCGCAGCCAACGCATCGGGCAACCGCTGCGGCGACTTGAGTTCCTCTTCCAGCTCTTCACGGGAAAAGTTGCCCAACGGGTTGAACGCCGTACGTCCGGCCCGCAGTGCAATCAAATTTTCGCAGTCGTAATAACCGTAAAGCAGACGAACCTGACGGGCATCGGCCACCGTTACGCCCTCGAGAATCTCCCCGACGATGGCACCGGCATCGAATCCCTTGTTTTCACCGTCGAGCGCATACTCCTTCAGTCCGGCTACCAGACTGTAATAATTCGTGCGGAACATGCCCGTTACGCATTAAAGAGGAGTTGCGAGACCTTTTCGCGCAGATATTCGCCGAGCAGCGCCTCGACATCGGCATCGGAGAACGAGATGTAGTAGCCGCCCTCCTTGGCTCCCACCTTGAAACCGGTCTTGACCTCCTTCGAATAACCGACCTCGATGCCTGCCGCCAGCAACGCCTTCGCCTCGGCAGCCATCGCCTGATCGAGCTTTTCTCGTTCGGATTCGGGCAGCAGCGCCTGCAACGAGACCTTTCCGGAATCGGCACCGTTCCAATTTTTCGCCACGGCGATCAACATCTCCTTGATGAACGCAGCATCCATACCGGCGGCCTTGACCCCCTCGCCGGTGGCGCGCGCCACGATCAACGAAGCGATTTCGGACTTGATTTTCGCTACGGCCTGCTTTCCGGCGAGCGCGATTTCGGTCATCGTGTTCTTGCCGACATCTTCGGCCTTGCTCTCGGCCTGCCGGACGATGGCCTCGGCCTGCGCCCGCGCTTCGGCAAGCATCTTTTCGGCCTGCTGCTTGGCCGCAGCCACCAGCCGATCGGCTTCGGCACGCCCCTTTTCCAGCCCTTCGTCGTAGAGTTTCTGCGTAAGCTGATCCAATTTCGAATTGTCCATAGGTATATAGTTTTTTGTAATTTTTTCCGATTTGCATACAAAGTTAGAAAAAAATTCCGGAATACAATAAAAATCGAGCCTGCGATTCGCTCGATTTCAGACAAAAAACGAGTGGATATGAACAATCGGACTGCCGGAGACGCCAATCGGGTTTCGAACTGAAAAAGCAAAGAATAAAATAGAGCGGGAAGCGACAGCGGACGACAGTAGAACGCGCTATCGTGTTGATAAAATTTATATTTTTGCCTAAACAAGAACCGAACAACCTATGGCAGACAACTACTTGGAACGCAAAATGGAAGAATATCGGGCACGGCCCGCCTCCGCACGCCGCAAGCCTGCGGCCAATCTCGAAAAACTGTTCTTGAAGAACCGCAGTTTTCGCGGTTACGACAGCCGGTTTATCGTGCGCGCAGACCAACTCCGACGCATCATCGCCGTCAACACCCGCATTCCGTCAGCCCGCAACCAGCAAGTCCTGCGGTTCCGCCCCGTACTGGCCGACGAAGCCCCGAAAGTTCTGGCCCATATCCATTTAGGCGGAGCTCTGCCGGAATTGCATCTGCCGCTGCCCGGCACCGAACCGAATGCCTTCATCATCTGCTGCTCGACCGTCGCCGAAAACCGATACGTGGATATGGATTTGGGTATTTCGGCGCAAAGCATGTTGTTGCAGGCCACGGAGATGGGGTTGAACGGCCTCTGCATCGGCGCGTTCGCTCGGGAGCCTATCCGCCAAGCGTTCGCCCTGCCGTGGGAACCGCTGCTGATTCTCGCCATCGGCAAAGGGGCGGAGCGGATCGAACTGACCGAAATCGGCGCCGCAGAAAATCATGCCTATTATCGGGTCAACGGAACGCATTACGTGCCGAAAGTGCGGGTCGAGGAGCTGATTATCGAATAACAGCGGACGGACATCGCGAACGCAGCCTGCGGAGGGGAGCATTGCGAGCCTCCGCCGCCCGAAGGCTGCGGCTCGCGCGGCTCTTTGAGCCGCAACATCCGAAGCGGATCACTTCTCCGGAACCAATAAAAAACGGCCGCCCGATGAATTCGGACGGCCGTTCGTTGCGTTGAGCTACCAAGATTCGAACTTGGAATAACAGGACCAGAATCTGTTGTGTTACCATTACACCATAGCTCAATGTCCCTTTCGACGGTGCAAAAGTAGAACATTATTTTTCAACTGCAAAGAAAATCGACAAAATTTTTCCTATCTTTGACTTGCATTTTACGGAACTATCCCAAAAACTCGAACGCTATGAACATCAAGCTCCGCCTCACCGCGATGAATTTCCTGCAATTCGCCGTCTGGGGTTCTTATTTGGTTTGCATCGGCAATTTTCTGGGTCGCGTCGGTCTGGGCGAATACATCTCGTGGTTCTATGTGGCCCAAGGCGTCGTCTCGATCTTCATGCCGGCCATCATCGGCGCCATCGCCGACAAGTTCGTCGAGCCGCAGCGATTGTTGGGCTTGTCGCATCTGACGGCCGGCGCGTTCATGCTGCTCGCCGCTTGGTTCGGACACCAAGCCACCGAGCTGACCGCCGCGGGAGCCGCGACCTCCATCGCCCCGATCTTCACCGCCTACTGCGTGAGCGTGGCCTTCTACATGCCGACCATCGCGCTCTCCAACACCGTCGCCTTCTCCATCCTCAAAAGCAAAGGCTACGACACGGTCAAGGATTTCCCGCCGATCCGCGTCTTCGGCACCGTAGGTTTCATCGCCGCCATGTGGTTCGTCAACTTCGTCCGGTTCGGCGCCGACGGGCTCGCCGCCCAGTTCACCTACATGCAACTGATCGTCTGCGGTGCCTTGGGCTTGCTGCTCGGGCTCTATTCGTTCACGCTGCCCCGCTGCCCTATCGACCGCACGACCTCGCAAGAGAAAAAATCGCTGTCGCAACGGCTCGGGCTCGACGCCTTCGTGCTGTTCAAACAGAAAAAAATGGCGCTGTTCTTCGTATTCTCGATGCTGCTGGGCGTCTCGCTCCAAATCACCAACGGTTATGCGACCCCCTACATCAACAGCTTCGCCGCTGCATCCGACAGCTGGTTCGCCCGAAATCCGACGCTGTTAGTCTCCGTGTCGCAGGTTTCCGAAGCGCTTTGTATCCTTCTGATTCCCTTCTTCCTCAAACGGTTCGGCATC
Organism: uncultured Alistipes sp.; assembly: GCA_947591475.1. Taxonomy (GTDB): domain Bacteria; phylum Bacteroidota; class Bacteroidia; order Bacteroidales; family Rikenellaceae; genus Alistipes. Next base: position 77,889 of record CANQDE010000003.1, on the reverse strand, counting down.
AAGCGCGTCATGCTCATGGCGATGACCGCCTGGGTGCTGCGATTCGGATTCTTCGGCATCGGCACGACGGAAAATCCGGCAGGCGTCTCGCTGCTCTTCCTCTCCTGCATCGTCTACGGTGTCGCGTTCGACTTCTTCAACGTCTCGGGTGCACTGTTCGTCGAGCAGGAGGCCGCCCAACCGATGCAAGCGAGTGCGCAGGGACTTTTCATGCTGATGACCAACGGAATCGGCGCATCGGTCGGTACGTGGATCGCCGGCAAAATCGTCAGCCACTATTGTTCGTGGCAGGAGGGTTATCTGCTGGCTCGCGAGGGCGTCGACGGAGGCTGGACGGCAACGTGGCTCATCTTCGCCGCCTACGCATTGGTCGTAACCGTAGTTTTCGCCCTCGTGTTCCGCTACAAGCACAATCCCGAACAGCTCGCGAACGTACGGCACTAACACACCATTCCGCACGAAAACGAACGAGGCGACCTCTTTCGAAAGGTCGCCTCGATTTTTATGTGCCATTGCTCCCGACAAAGGGATGCGGGCCATAGGCCGACGCAAAAGCCCCGCCATCAATACATATTGTCGTACATCGACTCGCTCTTGTCGTATTTCAGATCGGCCAGCGAACCCGCTTTGACCCCGATGTTGAAACTCCAACTGCGGTGGAATCCGAACGGAATCCACGAAAAAGACATCTGCCAACAATGCAGGTCGCGCGAAATGGAGATCGACGAGGTGGTCAGCTTTTTCTTCATGATGTCGAAACCGCCTTGAAACGTTACGCCCATCTTCGGCGTCAGATTCAACGAACCATTGAATCCGATAGTCTGCGTTACGTTCTTCCGATAGCCCGTCGTGCCGTTGTTGACATAGGAGATGGAGTAATTGACCGCATAGTTGAACCCGAAGTTCCACGGCAGGGAGAAATCATAGTAACTCTGGGCCATATACTGCCGTCGCAGCACGGGGTCCATCTGCCCGTAAGGGTCGTAGAAAGGGTTCATGTATTCGGGCGGCAGGCTCGTGATGTCGTTGATTGCCGGATCGGAACGATCTTGACGCGATTTGAACGTATAGCCGAACGACCACCCCGTAGAGAGGACACGGCCCGGGAAAAAGAGTTTGTCGATCCGCCGGCCTTCGGGCGTTACGCGATAGGGGTCGAGCGTCGCCGACAGATTGAGGCCGAAATTGTTGAACAGCGTGGTGCGGAACGACACCGGAATGGTCGAAAGCCGCATCGAATCGGCCAGAAAATTATACGAACCGCTGATGGTGAAATCGTCGATCAGCTTGATTTTCCGCACGCCCGACGTGTCGCGCTTCGACAGCACCTTCATCTCTAAGGTCTGTTGCAGCGAGAAGTTCATCGACATCGAACGGCCCGACGAGGGCACGCCGTAGGCATTCACCGCGTAGGGCGAATAGGTGTTCGTGCGGCCCGTGGAGTCGGCCTGATAGGTGCTGTAATAGCCGTATTTCGGGTCGGCGAAGTTCGGTGCGTAGGAGAACCCGATGGAGGGGCGCAACGTGTGGCGGATGGCTTGGATTTTCCGGTCGCGTTTCTTCTTGGTGAAATCGTACATGCCGTAAAAAGTCGTCGAGGCCGAAACGCTCATCTGGTAATTGTACAGGCGGTAGAATCCGTAGTTCGCCGGCAGCGTATCAACTTTGTTCAATACCGGATTCCATTCGAAGTCGACCTTCTTGAAATACCACTTCTCGGTGTAGTTGAAATTCGGCGAGACGTTGATGTAGTTGAACAGATTGAACGACGCCGAGATGGGAATCGTGTGCTCGATGCCGTTGCGCATGTTGTCCAACGTCTTGCGTTTGAAAATTTCCGATTCGGTCGTCGTTACCGAGTTGGTCATCTTGGCGGTGTACTGCATGGCGATCTTCTCGTACCAACGCTCCTTGCCGGTCTTCTCCTTGCGTTTGAAGGGATAGATGCGCGACACGTTGAAGACGATGTTGGGCAGCGTGAGGGAGATGGACTGGTTCTGCGAGTTCTGCGAAACGGCCATGTTCGCCGAGAGCGAGAAGGGCGTGCCGGCCCAGTTCTTCGAATAGGAGATCGACGAGTTGGTCTGCGTCGCCAAGATGTCGTTGAGATTGGTGGCCGAATAACGGCTGTAACCGCTCGTCGCGAAGTTCACCGATGCCGAGAAGGTCGAACCCGGGTTGGCCTTAGGGTCTTGCGAATGGGTCCACTGCAAGCGGAAGTTCTTCTGTTTGATGTAGTCGGGTTCGCCCTTTTCGCCGGTCTTGACGTTGGAATACTGCAAGTTGAAACTGCCGCTGTACTTGTAGCGTTTGACGTAGCGCGCCGCAGCCGACGCCTCCCACGAGCCGAGCGTATAGAAACCGCCGCGCAGGGCCAAATCGGCATGGTCGCCCATCGTGAAGTAATAGCCCATATCGCGCAGGAAGAAACCCTTGCTGTACTCCTCGCCGTAGGTTGGCATCGACAAGCCCGATTTCGGCCCCATGTTGATGGGGAAAAAGCCCTCGGGAATCCCCAGAAAATAGAGCGGCACATCCTCCAACACGAGGTAGGCGGGGCCGGTAACGACCTTCTTCCCCGGGATGACCTTCGCCTTGGTCATAGCCAGATAGAAGTGCGGATGGTCGGTCTCGTCGCAGGTGGTGTACTTGCCGTGCTGGATGTTGATCGTGTTGTCGGGCATCTTCTTCACGCTGCCGCCGATGAGCCACCCGTCGCCCTGCTGCGTCGCCACACCCTTGATTTTCGCCTTTTTCGAATCGAGGTTGTAGGTGATGGTGTCCATCTGGTAGGCGCCCGAGCCGTCGGAAAATTCGGGTTTGGTAACGATGGGTTTCCCTTCGAGCGAATCGGCCTTGCCGTAGGCATAGACCTGTTTCGTCTCCATGTCGATGCGCATGTAGTCGGCTTTGAGGTTGTTGTTTTCGTAGGTGATGTCGCCCTTGTTGTAGATGTAAACCAGCTTATTGCGAACGTCATAGACGAGCGAGTCGCTGTTCTTGCCGAAGATCGGTTTGTCGAGGAACGCGCTCGGCTCCTTGGGCGCCTTGACCGTATCGCGGCGCACCGTATCGGCGAGACGGAGCGTATCGCCGCGCAACGAATCCAGTTCGCTCCCCTTGCGGGCGACGAGCGAATCGACCTGCGCCGAGAAGAGCGAATCGCGCTCCTCCTGCGACAAGGCGTTGAACTCGGCCGCCCGACGGGACTGTTCGCGGGCGGCACGCCGCATGGCCCGACGCTGCGCACCGGTCGCACGAGCCGAATCCATTGACCGGCCCTGCAACGCCTCGGACGTGGTTCGCTGCACGCTGTCGGGAATGGCTACGGCCGAACGAGCCGTATCCTGCACCGCCGGCTCGCCCGTACCACGGAATGCGGAGACACCCGCCACCGTCTGCGCGAAAAAGAGCAGAACGATCGCCGCCGACAACGTATATTTCACCCTCGTTTTGGCCAAAATTCAAAAAAAATCCCTAACTTTGCCGACAAGTCGGCAAAACGCACCTCGAAAGCCCTCCGAAGAGGCGGAATGCGCTTTTCCGAACCCGACAAAGATAGATAAAAATTTACAGATAGCGTCAAAACACCCCTTTATATTTCCCGACCATGCGCACTCCTCTTTCCGCACTCCTCTTTTTTCTCTGTACGGCGCTCTGCGCCCCGTACACTACCGCAGCGGCGGAACCATCCGCCCGCGGAATCAACGTCATCGTGCTCGATGCGGGCCACGGAGGCACCGACCCGGGCGCCCACTATGCGGGGGTCTATGAAAAGGACATCACGCTGAAAGTGGTGCTCCGGTTAGGCAAGCGCATCGAACAGGAGATGCCCGACGTGAAAGTGGTTTACACGCGCAAGACCGACAAGGCGCTGGGCGCCACGAAATACGACGATCTGCAAGCCCGTGCCGACATCGCGAACAAGGCGGGCGGCGATCTCTTTCTGTCGGTGCATGTGAACGCCTCGCATCTGTCGGCCGCGAGGGGCACCGAGACCCTCGTCATGGGCGAATCGACCAAGGAGCAACGCTACAACGAAGATGCGCTCTACGAAAACAACCGCGACGACTTGATCGATATGTCCGACGAACGCACCGCCGCCATCGTCCGCGCCTACATCCAGAACCTGCAATTCACCTACGGCGAATACAGCTTGGCGCTGGCCAACTGCATCCAGAAGAATTACGAGGCCGGCGGACGCAGTTCGCGCGGCGTGAAGCCCCAGCTGCTGCGGGTGCTCTATGCCACCGACATGCCCGGTGCCCTGACCGAAATCGGCTTCCTCTCCAATCCGAAAGAGGCGGCCTATCTGAAATCGGAAAAGGGCATCAACGAAATCGTGCAAACGTTGTTCAAGTCGGTGAAAGAGTACTCCGCCCGTCTGTCGCAACTGCGGGGCGAAATCGCAGGGAACGGACCATCGGCAACGGAACGTCCAGCTCAGGAAACGGCCCCCGAACGCACGGTTCGTCCGGAGACCGAACCCGCTCCGTCCGTGAGCCCGGCTCCGGCCCCGCAACCGCAAAAACGGCAGCCTGCCGCAGCCGAAAAAAATCAACCGGTTCGCTATGCGGTGCAAATCCGGGCCTCTGTTACCGAAGAACCGCTGGATTCGGAACTGTTCAAAAGTTATCGGAACGCGACGAAACAAATCCTCGGCACGGATCGTTATCGGTACAAATACTGCGTAGGCGATTTCGACACCTACGCCGCAGCCCGCGAAAAATTGGGCGAAGTGCGCCGCGAATTTCCCGACGCATTCATCGTGCGCTACAAGGGCTCGCGAATCGTAAAACAGTGAAGCATGAAAAGAGAAGTCAAAATCGGTATTTTCGCCGTGGCGATGCTCGGAGCGGCTTGGGCCGGCATCCGGTTTTTGAGCGGATTCGACATCTTCAGCCGCAACGCCGAGTACTACGCGGCCTATGACCAAATCAACGGCGTGCAGAACGCCTCGCCCGTCATGATGAAAGGGGTGAAAATCGGTTCGGTTACGGGCATCGTCTTCGATCCCGCGCTCAGCGACAAGGTGCTGCTGCAGCTCACCATCAAACACCAATACCGCATTCCGGAGGATTCCGAAGCGAAAATTTTCAGCAACGGACTGATGGGCAACAAGGCGATCGAAATCATCTACGGCACCTCGACGGATTACCTCCGGAGCGGCGACACGCTGCGGGCGGGCCGCGATCGCGATCTGATGGACGTCGCCGGCTCGGAGCTGGATTTCTTCAAACAGCATTTTTCGAAAATCGCGACGGAATTGACCGCCACGCTGGAGAACCTCAACGGCCTGTTGGAGCGCAACGCCGGAAACATCGACGGGACGCTGAACCATCTGAACGAAATTTCGGGCGACATGGCTTCGGTGCTCAACGACCGGAAAGCCGATTTGCAACGTTCGATCACCGAATTTGCGGAGTTCGCGCAGATGCTCGGCGACAACAGCCCTCGGGTCGACAGTCTGATCGGCAATCTGAACCGGTTCTCGGCCCAACTGACCGACGAACAAATCGTTGCGCGGCTCGGCAAGGCGGTCGACGAACTTTCGTCGCTGATGGCCCGCATCGACCATGGCGACGGCACGATGGGCCGTCTGATGAACGACCCCGCGCTGTACGAATCGTTGGACGAAGCGGTCGGAAATCTTTCGGCTTTGCTGGCCGACGTGAAACAATACCCGGGCCGTTACGTTCATCTCTCGGTCTTCGGACGCAACCCCGATAAGATGAAAGCTAAAGCCGATCGCAAAGCGGCGAAAGCGGCCGAAAAGGCACGTCGGGATTCGTTGGAACAGGCAAACGAGCGGAATCGGTGATGAACGGAGCTTCCGGAATCGTGCGCATCGCTGCCACCGAATAACTCTTCGACAGATGGAATCCTTCGAGCGAAAAATCGGATTCGACCGCGTTCGTGCGCAGGTCGCGGAACGATGCACCATGCAGGCGGCCCGCGAACGGCTCGCCGACGAGGGATTCAGCACCTCTGCCCGCGAAATCGAACGACGGCTGTCGCTCGCCGACGAGATGCGGCTCGTGCTCGAAATGGAGCGCGAATTTTCCAACGACGACTTTCCGGAGGTCGCGGCCGTGTTCGCCAAACTGCGCATCGAGGGTTCGTTTCTCGACGTCGCCGAAGTCGTCGTCCTGCGGCAGGCGCTCACGGAAATCGGCAACATCGCTTCGTTTCTGCTCAACCGTAAGGAGCGCTATCCCGCTCTGTATGCCCGCACACGCGGCATCGAGACCTTTCCGGAAATCGTGGCACAAATCGACCGGATTGTCGATTCGCTCGGCGAGGTGCGCGACAACGCATCGCCCGAGCTGGCCCAAATCCGTCGGGCCATCCGCGAACGCGAAGGCCAAGCGGCCAAACGGCTGCAACAGGTGCTGGCCGCCGCCAAAAGCGCCGGCATCGTCGAAGCGGATGCCCAGCTTTCGGTGCGCGACGGCAAGACGGTCATCCCTGTCTCGGCCTCGAACAAACGCAAACTCAACGGATTTATTCACGACGAATCGGCTACGGGCCGCACGTTCTACGTCGAGCCGGTCGAAGTGGTCGAACTCAACAACGAACTCCGCGAGCTCCAATATGCCGAACGGCGCGAGATCATCCGCATCCTGACCGAATTTACCGAACAGCTGCGGCCCGACGCCGAACTGTTGGCCGCTTCGGGCGATTACCTCGCCGACATCGACCTTTATCGGGCCAAAGGGCGTTGGGCGTCGGAGAACGGGGGCGTGAAGCCGATCGTTTCGACCGACGACCGGTTAGTGCTCAAAAACGCCCGTCATCCGCTGTTACAACAGACCCTGCGGGCCGCCGGACGCGAAATCGTACCGCTCGACCTGCAATTGGACGCCCACAAGCGCATTTTGGTGATTTCAGGCCCCAATGCCGGCGGCAAATCGGTCTGTCTGAAAACGACGGGCCTCATCCAATACATGTTCCAGTGCGGGTTTCCGGTGCCGACGTCGGAAATCTCGGAACTGCCCGTATTCGAAAGCCTGTTCATCGACATCGGCGACGAACAGTCCATCGACAACGACCTGTCGACCTATTCGTCGCACCTGCTGAACATGAAGCGGATGCTCGCCGAGGCCACTGACCGGTCGTTGGTGCTGATCGACGAATTCGGGTCGGGCACCGAGCCCACCATCGGCGGCGCGATCGCCGAAGCCATCCTCGAACGGCTGTTGGAGAAGGGCTGCTACGGTGTCATCACGACCCACTACGCCAATATCAAATACTTCGCCTCGAACCACGACGGCGTGGCCAACGGCGCCATGATGTTCGACGTGCAGCAGATTCGGCCGCTCTTCCGGTTGGAGACGGGCAAGCCGGGCAGTTCGTTCGCCATCGAGATCGCCCGCAAAATCGGGCTGCCCGAAGCGATCATCCGCTCGGCGAGCGACAAGGCGGGCAGCGACCACATCAACATCGAGAAACAGCTGCGCGAAATCGCCCGCGACAAACGCTACTGGGAGCAGAAACGCGACCGCATCCGGCTGACCGACCGCAAAATCGAAGAATTGGAGCAGAATTATTCCGACCAACTCATAAAAATTCGGGCCGAACGGCAGGAGATTCTGCGCAAGGCGAAACAGGAGGCGCAGGAGTTGGTGGCCGAGGCCAACCGACAAATCGAAAATACCATCAAGACCATCCGCGAAGCACAGGCCGAGAAGGAGTTGACCCGTCTGGCCCGCCGCGAGTTGGACGATTTCCGCGAACGGACGGAACAGGTCGACAGCGCCGCCCGGGACGAGGCGGTCAGCCGCGAAATCGAGCGGATCGAACGCCGCCGCCAACGCCGGGCCGAGCGCAAGGCGCAGCAGGGAGCCGCACCGGCCTCGCAACCACCCGAAGCGGCACCGAAACCCCTCGAAGTGGAGATCGGTTCGAAGGTCCGCATGGCGGGACAGGATGTCGTCGGGGTCGTGCAGGCGGTCAAGGGAGGCAAGGCGCAAGTGGCTTTCGGGCAGATGCTGACCACGGTCGACAAGAAGCGGCTGACGGTCGTGTCGAACAACGAATACCGCGAAGCGACCCGTCCGCAAAGCGCCCGCACGGTGGTATCGGTGGATATTTCGGCCCGCAAACTCAACTTCCGCGACCACATCGACGTGCGCGGGATGCGGGCCGCCGAAGCGTTGGATGCGGTGCAGGATTTCATCGACGACGCACTGATGGTGGGCGTCGGTTCGGTGAGCATCCTCCACGGCAAGGGCACGGGCGCCCTCAAAGAGGAGATTCGCCGCTACCTGCGCACGATTCCGGAGGTGGCGAGTGCCGTCGACGAACACGCCGATCGCGGCGGAGCGGGCATCACCATCGTTACCTTCACGGAGTAATCCGGCAAGAGAGCGAAGGCGATTATATACAGCGGTCGGATCCGGAAAAGGGGTCGAAAAACGCTAGTACAAGAAAGTATAGGCGATTATATACAAATTTACACCAACGGTAATCCAAAACCGTATCACCTTGCGGGTTCCGACCTAAACCCCCGCCAAGGCGGGGGTTTAGGGGTGGGTCAAACCTGCATACGCGGCCAAAGGCCGCGAAAACAACGGTCGGATTCGAAAACGGGGTCGAAAAACGCAGGTACAAGAAAGAATAAGGAAATGAACTATACGCTTTCACGCATCGCCGCCGTATGCGACGGCACCTTTACAGGCTGCGACCGCGCCGTGCGCACGGTCGTAACCGACAGTCGGTCGCTCACCTGCGAGCTGGGCGCCGATCCGCTCTTCGTCGCCATGCGCGGCGCCAACCACGATTCGCACGACTACCTCCGCGAGATGTACGACCGCGGCGTGCGGGCCTTTCTTGTCGAACATCCGGTCGAAAAGCTGCCGGATTGCGGATACGTCATCGTCGAAAACGCCATCGACGCTTTGCAGGCGCTGGCCGCCGATTACCGGTCGCAGTTTCGCGGCACGGTCGTCGGCATCACCGGTTCGAACGGCAAAACCGTCATCAAGGAGTGGATCGCCGAAGAGCTGCCCGCCGATGTGAAATGCTACCGCTCGCCCAAGAGCTTCAACTCGCAGCTGGGCGTTCCCCTTTCGGTATTGATGCTGGAAGGCGACGAACAGTTAGCCCTCTTCGAAGCGGGCATTTCGCAACCGGGCGAAATGGAGCGGTTGGAGCGCATCATCCGTCCCGACGTGGTGCTGTTCACCTCAATCGGCGACGCCCATCAAGAGAATTTTCGGGATTTGGAGCAGAAGTGCGCCGAAAAACTCGTCTTGGCCCGTCGTGCCTCGACGCTCATCTACCACAGTTATTACGAACCGTTGCAGACGTGCATCGCCGCGCACTTCGCCGACCGGATTCCGACCGGTGCGCCGAAAAGCGGGACGGGCAAGGCATCGGAACAGGCAGCGCCGCAGACTCCCCTGCGCATCGTCGATGCTGCCGCGTTCCCCGACCCATCGGCGACCCTCATGGGCAATGCCGCCTCACGCCGCAACGCCCAGCTGGTCGAAGCCTTCTGCGCGACGATGAACTATCCCGCACCGACGTTCGTCGCAACGCCGACGGTCGCCATGCGATTGGAGGTCAAGGAGGGCATCTACGATTCGGTCTTGGTCAACGACGCCTACAACCTCGATCTCAATTCGCTCGCGCTGGCGCTCGACTACCTGCACACGGTCGCGCTCGGACGCAGGCGCACGCTGGTGCTGTCGGACATCGCCCAAAGCGGGCTGAACGACGACGCGCTCTATCATCGCGTGGCGGAAATGGTCGCCCGGGCGGACATCGACCGGTTGGTCGGCGTAGGCCCCAAACTGAAACGTTATGCGTCGCTGTTCAGCTGCGAAAAGGAGTTCTTCACCTCGACCGACGAGTGCATCGCCCGCATCGGCCGCCAAACGATAGCAGGCTGCGCCGTTCTGCTGAAAGGAGCCCGCGATTTCCGGTTCGAAAAGCTGGCACACGCCCTTTCGCGCCGAAGCCACACCACGGTGCTCGAAATCGACCTCGACGCGATGATCCACAATCTGAACTACTTCCGTTCGAAGCTGAAGCCGCACACCCGTTTGGTGGCGATGGTCAAGGCTAACTCCTACGGAGCCGGAAACTTCGAAGTGGCACAGATGCTGCAATATCAAGGGGTCGACTATTTGGCCGTCGCGTTCACCGACGAAGGGGTTCTGCTGCGCGAACGGGGCATCACGATGCCGATCGTGGTGCTCAACGCCGATGCCGACAGCTTCGACCAGATGATTGCCAACCGGCTCGAACCGGAGATTTACAGCCTCCGTTCGCTGACCGATTTCGCGGCAGCGGTCTCCCATGCGGGCGAGGCGCACTACCCCATCCACCTCAAATTGGACACGGGGATGCACCGGTTGGGCTTCGTCGAGGAGGAGCTCGGCGAACTGTGCGAGACGCTGCCCCGCTATCCGCAGGTGAAGGTCGCCACCATCTTCTCGCACCTCAACTGTTCGGACATGCCCGAAGAGGATGCCTACACTCGCGCCCAGATTGCCCGTTACGATCGGATGAGCGCCGCCGTGGCCGCCTCGCTCCCCTATCCGGTCATCCGGCATACGGCCAATTCGGCGGCCATCGAACGCTTCCCCGAGGCGCAATTCGACATGTGCCGGCTCGGATTAGGCCTTTACGGATTCGGCTACGAACACAACGACGCCTTGCGCCCCGTCTCGGCGTTGAAGACGCGCATCGTGCAAATCAAACACCTGCCCGCCGGTGATACGGTGGGCTACGGACGAGCCGGCAAGCTGACCCGTCCGACCGTTACGGCGACCATTCCCGTAGGCTATGCCGACGGGCTCGACCGTCATTTGGGATGCGGCCGTTGGTCGATGCGCGTGGCCGGACAGGCTGCGCCGATTGTCGGACGCATCTGCATGGACAGCTGCATGATCGACATCACCGACATCGCAGGCGTCCGCGAGGGCGACGAGGTAACGATCTTTTCGGCCGCCGCAGGCAACGACCTCGAAACGATGGCCCGTGTGCTGGGCACCATCCCCTACGAAATCATGACCTCGGTCTCGAACCGCGTGAAACGCATCTATCTCAAAGAGTAGACCATGAACGGAACCCTTTACCTGCTCCCTTGCCCCATCTCCGACGAAACCGACCCGTGGGAGGTGCTGCCCGCGGCCAACCGCACGGTGATGGATGCGCTGGATTACTTCATCGTGGAGAATACCCGCACGGCCCGCCGCTTCCTCTCGAAAGCGGGCATCGCACGGCCGATCGACATGCTCGAATTCCGTGAACTGAACGAACATACGACCCGAGGCAGCGAGGTCGAGTCATTGATCGAACCGCTGTTGCAGGGACGGTCGGCAGGCGTCCTCTCGGAAGCCGGCGTACCGGGCGTCGCCGACCCGGGCGCTTGGGTCGTCGAAGCCTGTCATCGACACGGCATCCGCGTCGTGCCGCTCGTCGGCCCCTCGTCGATTATTCTGGCGATGATGGCTTCGGGCCTGAACGGACAATCGTTCGCATTCAACGGCTATCTGCCCGTCAAGCCGCCCGAACGGGCACGGGCCATCCGTTTCTTCGAACGCCGCGCCCGCGCCGAAGGCCAATCGCAGCTCTTCATCGAAGCGCCCTACCGCAACGCCAAGCTGCTGGAACAACTCTTGCAGACGCTCGCCCCCGAAACGCAGCTCGGCATAGCAGTCGATCTGACCGCGCCGAACGCCTTCGTCGAAACGCACACCGTAGCCGAATGGCGTCGCCGCACACTACCCGAGAGCAACAAACGACCGGCGATTTTCCTCATCGGCTGACACGCCATACGCCACAGGCCGAAGCGCCCCGATTGCAGAAATCGGCATGCCCGCCGCGTGCCAAACTCCGACGGTGCCGAACCCTTGGTATGCAATTTGTGCGAACCTTAGAAAAAAGAAAAAACAAAACGACCGATATGGAAAAGGAAAAAGTTTACAATGAAGCAGTTAGCGGCGACGAAGGATTCACCGAAGGCGACGGTTATCCGTCGTGCGAGGGACAGCCGTGTGCCAATGTGGCAGACGAAACCGACGGCCGGTCTGACATAATGACAGAAGACGCCGACAGCCGACAGTTCGCCGAAGCGGAAAAAGAGGCCCAAAAAGAGGCGGCCGATGCGGAAAGCCATCCCGCCGAGGAGAGTTTGCGGGCCGAAGTCGACCAATGGAAAGACAAATTCCTCCGCTTGCAGGCCGAATTCGACAATTACCGCAAACGCACGCTCAAGGAGAAGATGGATTTGGTGCAGACTGGCGGACGCGACGTGTTGCTGGCCATGCTGCCCGTCCACGACGACATCGTGCGTGCCGTTGCCGCGATGGAAAAGAGCGACGACATCGAAGCCCTGCGTTCGGGCGTCGTGCTCATCGCGCAGAAGTTCACCGAAGCCCTGCGCCAGAAAGGCGTAACGGCCATCGAGGTAACCGGCAAGGAGTTCGACCCCGAGACCTCGGAGGCCGTAGCCCGATTCGCCGCCGGCGACGAAATGAAGGGCCGGGTGGTCGATACCGTACAGACAGGCTACCTGCTGGGCGACAAGGTGCTGCGATTTGCAAAAGTTGTTGTAGGAGAATAAGCCATGGCAGAAAAGAGGGACTACTACGAAGTGCTGGGCGTCCAGAAAAACGCTAACGCCGACGAAATAAAGAAGGCCTACCGCAAAGCGGCGATCAAATACCACCCCGACAAGAACCCGGGCGACAAAGAGGCCGAGGAGAAATTCAAGGAGGCCGCCGAGGCCTACGACGTGCTGTCGAACCCCGACAAACGGGCCCGTTACGACCAGTTCGGCCATGCAGGCATGAGCGGTGCCGCAGGAGGGGGAGCCGGCGGATTCGAAGGATTCGGCGGATTCTCGATGGAAGACATCTTCTCGCAGTTCGGCGACATCTTCGGCGGACATTTCGGCGGGGGATTCCGTTCGTCGGGCGGCGGACATCGGGTCAACCGAGGTTCGGACATCCGCATCAAGGTACGGCTGACGCTGGCCGAAATCGCCGCCGGCGTAACCAAAAAACTGAAAATCAACAAGACCGTCGCCTGCGACCAATGCGGCGGCACGGGCGCCCGCGACAGCAATTCCTATGCGACCTGCTCGACCTGCAACGGCACGGGCTATGTAACGCGGGTCGAAAGCACCTTCTTCGGACGGATGCAGACCCAAAGCCCCTGCCCGACCTGCGGCGGCACCGGAAAGACCATCTCCAATCCGTGCGACAAATGCCACGGCGAAGGGACGCTGCGCGGTCAGGAGGTCGTCGAGATCAAAATTCCGGCGGGCGTGGGCGAAGGCATGGCTCTGACGGTTTCGGGCAAGGGCAATGCGGCGCCGCACGGAGGCGTGAACGGCGATCTGCTGGTCATCATCGAGGAGGAGCCGAACCCGGAGCTGATCCGCGACGGCAACGATTTGATTCACAATCTGAACATCACCGTACCGACAGCGCTGTTAGGCGGCACGGTCGAGGTGCCGACGGTCGACGGACGGGCCAAAATCAAAATCGCCCCGGGTACGCATGCCGGCAAAGTGCTGCGGTTGGGCGGCAAGGGACTGCCCGACGTCAACGGATACGGCCGCGGCGATGAGTTGGTCGTCGTGGACATCACCATACCGTCGAAACTCAACGCCGAGGAGAAAAAGTTAGTCGAACAATTGGCCGGACAACCGGATTTCCAGAATGCCGAATCGGTCAAGAATCAGAACATTTTCGAACGGATGAAGAGTTTCTTCCGTTAGAAAAAGGGCGGTCAAAATCCGCCGCTTCGGCCTCGGCCCGAAAAACGTCCGGCAGACGGTCGGAAGCGACGGCGATCGTCGAAAAGACGACGGCGGCAAGGCAGACCCTCTCTTACTCGATTCGGTGGAAAATGGACTATTTTTTACCATAAAATTCGTATTGCGCTCGGCTTTTTCGTATCTTTACCGAATAAGATACGAATTTTTCGATTCACTAAAAACGAGACTGTATGTTAGGGTTCACGCCATTCAAGAAACACGCCAACAAGTTCAACTACATTCCGCGCTACTACGACCCCGAGAAGGAGGCCCGCGAGCAGCGCCGCGCCGAACTGCACGGCCAACGCTCCGACGACGACCGCGAATACCGTCCCGGACAGTACATCCGCACGCAACGCGAAGCGCGTGCGAACCGCCGTTCGCGCACGAACAACGGCCGTATGCGGATTTGGCTCTATTTAGGAATCGCGTTTCTGGCGCTGCTTTTCATCCAGTTGGTTTACCCGCGACTGGCCTCGTTCTTCACGAATATGGATCGCACGCCGGCCCGAACCGAGATACAGGAGGAGTACGGCGACTTCGACCCGACGGCCCCGATCACGGTCGTCCCGAACGACTACGAAGAAGGGCAGGCCGAATAACCGAATACGACCATTTTTAGCGCCACGAGCTATTAGTAAATCCTCGATTCGTTCCGACTTTCCGACCGAAGCCCCCGCCAAGGCGGGGGTGCGGGGGTGGGTCCAAACTGAATACGCGGCCTGTGGCCGCGAGCATCGAGGGGCGGATCGGAGAATCCGAGTAAAATCGTGGGCACACTTAAATAAATAATCGCGAATAAAGAATGGCAGATAGAATCCGATTGCTTTCCGAAATCGTCGCCAACCAAATCGCGGCGGGCGAGGTGGTCGAACAACCCGCCTCGGTCGTCAAGGAGATGATGGAAAACGCCCTCGATGCCGGTGCTCGGAGCGTGCGGGTCAACTACCGCAAAGGCGGATTGGAATTGATCCAAATCATCGACGACGGATGCGGCATGTCGCCCATCGACGCCCGCTTGGCCTTCGACCGGCACGCCACGAGCAAAATCGTCTCGGCCGACGACATCTACAACCTCCACACCTTCGGATTCCGCGGCGAGGCGCTCGCCTCGATCGCTGCCGTGGCGCAGGTCGAGTTGCGCACCCGCCAGCCGGAGGACGAATTGGGTACCGTTACGAACCTCAACGGCGGCAAATTCGTCTCGCAGGAACCGGTCCTATGTCCTGTGGGCTCGCAGTTCTTCGTGCGCAACCTATTCTACAACGTGCCGGCCCGTCGGCGACGGTTCGAAACCCGCATTCAGGCGGCCGCTACGCAAATCCGAAACGAATTTCAACGGGTCGTGCTCTGTTATCCGGAAATCGCCTTCGAACTCTACGCCAACGATGCACCGCTCTATTCGCTGGCGGCCGGAACGCTCGCCGAACGCATCGTCGAAGTCGTAGGCCGCCACATCAAACAAAATCTGCTCGACGTCTCCGCCGACACGTCGATCGCCTCGGTCAAGGGGTTCATCGGACGGCCCGCCGCCGCCAAACGGCGCTCGGCGGCCGAACAGTTTCTGTTCGTCAACGGACGTTTTTTCAAGAGCAACTACCTGACCAGCGCCATTCTGAAAGCCTATGAGAAGTTGATTCCCGAGAGCATGCAGCCCTCGTTCTTTCTCTATCTGACGATCGACCCCGCCCGCATCGACGTCAACATCGACCCGCACAAGACCGAAATCCATTTCGCCGACGAGCAGGCCGTATGGCAGATCGTCAACGCCGCCGTGCGGGAGACGCTGGCCAAAACGGGCGCTGTGCCGATGATGGACTTCGACCGCAACGATACGATCGAGATTCCCGTCTTGCAGCAGGGCGCCGTCTATGCAGAGCCGTCCGCGCTGAGCAATGCCGACTACAATCCGTTCAGCGAGAGCTACATCGACCCGACCGCTGCGGCTCCGGATGTCGAGTTCACGGGATTCGACGTCCCCTACACCGACGCGGAAGCCGACGCCAAACCCCGTTCACCAAAACCGGCCACAAAGTCCGGTTCGGCACGCAAAGAACGCGTCCGTCCAACGGGCATCCAACCCAACACCGATTTCGAGGAGTTCGCCTCGGCAGGTGCTTTCGAGGAGTTTCCTTCGGTCGCCATCACGCCCCCCGCAACCGGCACCGCCTCTGAAACGTCGACCGAAACGGCGACTACCTCGCAACTCGACTTCATCCCTTCGGCCGAGCCGGAGCAACAACAAATCGAACTGGAACACGAATCCAAGTTGGGAGCCGTGCTGCCCCTAAACGGCGGATATGCAGCGACGACGATCGACGGACGATTGGTCGTCATCGACCTGCGGCGGGCCCGCGAACGGATTCTTTATGAAGATTATCTGCGGATGCTGCATGCCGGTACCGCCGTCAGCGAGCAACTGCTCTTTCCGGAAAAGCTGACCTTCACGCGCGACGAATACACCTTGCTGGAAGAACATGCCGTAGAGTTCGCCGCGTTGGGATTCGACCTCGAATTCTGCGGACAGGAGACCGTCGAAATCAAGGGCACGCCGGCCGACCTGCCGGCCGAAGCGATCGACCGTTCCGTCTACGAACTGTTGCAAACGTTCGCCTCGCCGGTACCGCTCGAAGAGGTGCGGCGCGACAAAATCGCCACGCTGATGGCGCGGGCCGGTTCGCGGAGCGTGCCGCGCACGCCGACGTCCGAGGAGGCCGCCGCCCTGCTCGAACGGCTCATTGCGACCGAAAATTACAGTTTTTCGCCCTCGGGCAAGGCCATCCTGACCGAAATCGCACCGGAAGAGGTGAAAAACCGATTGGGATAATCCGCCGAAAAGCACTATCTTTGCAAGAAGTTTATCCGCAACGACCATGAATCCCTATTTCAAGACGCCACCGGTTGTCAAAAACTTGATAATCATCAATCTGCTGGCCTACATGGCAACGGCCATGCTGCCTGTCGGACGGCAGATCATGGGATATTGCTCCCTCTACTGGTTCGAGAACCCGCTCTATCACTCCTACCAGTTCATCACCTATATGTTCCTGCACGGCAGCTTCGAACACATCTTTTTCAACATGTTCGCGCTGTGGATGTTCGGGCGGTCGCTCGAATACGAATTGGGGTCGAAACGCTTTCTGACCTATTACTTCGTCTGCGGCGTGGGCGCGGCCCTGATCCAGATGGCGACCGTCTGGTTCTCGGGCGAATACTACGTGCAGTTGATCGGCGCGTCGGGCGCCGTCATGGGGTTGCTGCTCGCGTTCGGCGTCCTTCATCCCAATGCGGTCATCATGCTGTTGATTCCGCCCATTCCCATCAAGGCCAAATGGTTCGTCATCATCTACGGTGTCATCGAACTCTTCTCCGGCTGGCGGGGCATCGGCAACGTCGCCCACTTCGCCCATGTCGGCGGCATGCTGTGGGGACTGCTGCTGCTGTACTGGTGGCGGCGGCAAGGTAAAATCCGGTTCTGATTCATGGCGGAAGAGTATTATTCGGATTACAGGCGGTACACGAAACCGCGGCACCGCTCCCTGCTGACACGGATTTTCGACGGGTGCATGACGGCGTTGTCCATCGTCGTCGGTGCGACGTTGCTGCTCACGCTGTTGGTTCCGTATGTCAATCCGGCGAAGGTGGCGATCTTTCCCATTCTCGGATTGACCGCACCCGCCATCTACATCGCGACTCTCGCGCTGGCACTCTTCTGGATCATCCATTGGCGCTGGCTCCAAGCCGGCCTGCTGCTCCTGCCGATCGTGCTCGGCTGTTTCAGCATTCCGCTTTTCTACCGACCGCAAATCCGCCGCACCTACGGCGAGGAGAAATACGACCGCAGCGCCTTCAAGGTACTGACCTACAACGTGCGCGGTTTCTACGACGACCAAGGCCGAAGCAGTGCCGACCGGGTAACCCGCCTGCTGTCGCAACTCGATCCCGACATCATCTGCCTTCAGGAGTACAACGCGGCGCTGGCCAGCCAGAGTGCCGCCTTCACCAATCTGCTGGAAAGCTATTCGCATATCGGAAGCGCCGGCACGCCCGATGCGGGGCCGATGCTGATTATGAGCAAATTCCCGATTCTGCGGTCGGATACGATTCCGGCATTCGGCAGTTCGATGTGGGCCGACGTGCGGATCGGCGACGAGACGGTGCGCATCTTCAACAACCACCTGCATACGACCGACATCAAGGCCTACGACGACCAATTCATCACCCAGCGGCTCTTTCTGACCGACTCGACCCGTTGGGCGAAGATGCGGAGCATCGCGCACCGCCACCGGAAAAATTGCGTGCTGCGGGCCGCCCAAGTGGACATCATCGCACCGGTCGTCGCCGATACGCGGACGCGCTACATCATCTGCGGCGATTTCAACGACACGCCGATTTCGTACGTCTATCGCACGATGGCCCGCGGAGCGAAAGACGCGTTCAGCGAGTGCGGCGTGGATTATTCGCACACCTATCGCGGATTCTTCAATGCACTGCGCATCGACTACGTGCTCTCGTCCGACGGGCTCGAGGCCCGCACCTACGAGGTGCCCGATGTTACCTACTCCGACCACCTGCCCGTGGTCGTGCGCCTGCAAAAGAGCGAAACGAACAACAGAGAACCCAAATAACGACCTAATTATGATTTTAGACAACTTGAAAAATGCGGCGCTCTACTACGGTGTGAGCCCGCGCATGAAGAAGGCATTCGAGCTGATGGCTTCGACCGACTGGACGAAAGTGGAGCCCGGCATCCACGAATTGGAGGGCCGCGACATCTACGTCAACGTGATGGAACGCGAGCTGAAGACCAAGGAGGCCGCCAAACTCGAAGTACACAACGACTACATCGACATCCAGATGCTCATCACGGGCAAATGCGAATCGTTCGGCTGGAGCGAGCGCTGCAACCTGAAGCAGCCGCAGGGCGAGTTCAACACGACGAAGGACATCCAGCTCTTCGACGACGTGCCGCAAACCTACTACACGCTCTACCCGGGCCAGTTCACGGTGCTTTTCCCCGAAGACGGACATGCGCCGATGGTCGGCGAAGGCGTCGTGCGCAAAATCATCTTCAAGGTACGCAAATAGTCGCTCCGCGCACACGGAGAAGCAGCGTCATCGGGCCTTCCGGTGGCGCTGTTGTCGTTGTAAAATACCGCTACCTGCGCGCTTTTCTCTCCTCGGCGTATGTTTTCCGAATCTCTTTTCGTAAATTTGCCCGTTGATTCGGTTGCACGCACCATGAAAAACATTCCGCTTCTTCTTCTCTGCCTCTTGCTCGCCGCCTGCGGATCGGGTTCGGCCCGCGCCAAACGACCGGCCGCCGACCGCTCGACATCGACATCGACATCGGCCGTCGAACCCGCAGCCTATACCTATCGCATCCGGGCCGTTCATCCCCATGCGACCGACGCCTATACGCAGGGACTGCAATACGCCGACGGGCTGCTGTGGGAGGGAACGGGTCAGAACGGGGCTTCGCGCATCACGAAGACCGACCTTGCGACCGGCCGAACGACGGTGGTCGCGACGCTGCCCCGCACCGACTTCGGCGAAGGAATCACGCTGCTGAACGGGAAGCTCTACCAGCTCACTTGGCAGTCGAACAAAGCCTACGTCTACGATGCCGCCACGGGGCAGGAGCTCCGCACGTTCCGTTATGCGGGCGAGGGCTGGGGCCTCACGACCGACGGCACACAGCTCTACATGACCGACGGTTCGGAGAAGATATTCACGCTCGATCCGGAGACGTTCAAGCGGACGAAGCGCATCACGGTAACCCATCGCGGCGAACCCGTGCAGCTGCTGAACGAATTGGAGTGGATCGACGGCCGCATCTGGGCCAACGTCTATACGACCGATTGCGTGCTCATCATCCACCCCGAAACGGGCGTCGTCGAGGGGGTCATCGACTTCGCGGGGCTGCTTCCGGAGAGCGACCGGACGCCCGCGACCGACGTGCTGAACGGCATCGCGCACGACCCGGCGACGGGCCGCATCTTCGTAACGGGCAAGAACTGGCCCAAACTCTTCGAAATCGAAATTATTCCCCAATAGTCGTGCAGCCCAAAACCGACATACCTGCGCATACGCAAACCCTCCTGCAAGCATTGGACGACCGCATTCTGATGCTCGACGGCGGATTCGGCACGATGGTGCAAACGTACGGGCTGACCGAAGCGGAGTTTCGCGGCGAACGGTTCGCCGACTGGCCCACGCCGCTCAAAGGGTGCAACGACCTCCTGTCGCTGACCCGTCCGTCGGTCGTGCGCGAAATCCACGAAAAATATCTGCAGGCCGGAGCCGACATCGTAACGGCCGATTCGTTCAATGCCAATGCCGTTTCGCTGGCCGACTACGGATTGTCCGACTGCGCCCGCGAAATCGCCCGTGCGGCTGCGCGGGTCGCTCGCGAAGCGGCCGACGAATACACGCTCCGCAATCCGCAGAAGCCCCGCTTCGTAGCGGGCTCCATCGGCCCCACGAACCGCACGGCCTCGATGTCGGCCGACGTCGCCGACCCTGCCGCGCGCGAGGTAACTTTCCGTCAGCTGGTCGATGCCTATACCGAGCAGGCCGAAGGGTTGATCGAAGGCGGCGCCGACATCCTGTTGATCGAGACCGTTTTCGACACGCTCAACGCCAAGGCCGCGCTCTACGCCATCAACCGCATCGCCGAACGCACGGGCCGCCGACTGCCCGTCATGGTCTCAGGCACGCTGGCCGATGCCAGCGGCCGCACACTTTCGGGCCAGACCGTCGAGGCGTTCTGCGCCTCGGTCGTCCATGCCGACCTGCTCTCCATCGGGCTCAACTGCGCCTACGGAGCCAAACAGTTGCTCCCCTATCTGGAACGGCTGGCGGCCGTCGCACCGGTGCGCATCTCGGCCCATCCGAATGCCGGACTGCCCAACGTCATGGGCGGCTACGATGAAACGCCCGCGATGTTCGCCGAAGATGTCGGCGAGTACATGCGGCGCGGATTGGTCAACATCGTCGGCGGATGCTGCGGCACAACCCCCGCCCATATCTTCGAATTGCAGCAAATCGTCGGCCGATTCGCCCCGCGACCGCTGCCCGCCCCGCGCCATGAAACGATTTTGAGCGGATTGGAGCCGTTGCGCATCGTTCCGGAGGCCAATTTTATTAACATCGGAGAGAGAACCAATGTAGCGGGGTCGGCCAAGTTCGCGCGGCTGATCCGCGAAGGCAACTACGAGGAGGCGCTCTCCGTGGCCCGTGCGCAAGTCGAGGCCGGCGCACAAATCATCGACGTCTGCATGGACGACGGACTAATCGACGGGCCGACGGCCATGCGCACCTTCTTGAACCTGCTCGCTTCGGAGCCCGAAATCGCCCGCGTGCCGACGATGATCGATTCGTCGAACTGGGAGACGCTCGCGGCCGGATTGGAAGCGACACAAGGCAAGGCCGTCGTCAACTCTATTTCGCTCAAAGAGGGCAAAACGCTCTTCCTCGAACGGGCCCGCGAAATCCGCCGCTACGGTGCGGCCGCTGTGGTGATGCTCTTCGACGAACGGGGCCAAGCCGACACCTATGAACGCAAAATCGAAGTAGCCGAACGAACCTATCGCCTGCTGACCGAAGCGGGTTTTCCGGCTGAGGATATTATCTTCGACCCCAATATATTAGCTGTTGCCACGGGCATTCCGGAGCACGACGGTTATGCCAAGGCCTTCATCGACGCAACACGCTGGATCAAGGAGCACTTGCCCCACGCCAAGGTTTCGGGCGGCGTTTCGAACCTTTCGTTCGCGTTCCGAGGCAACAATCCCGTGCGCGAAGCGATGCACTCGGCCTTTCTCTACCACGCGATTCGGGCCGGCATGGACATGGGCATCGTCAATCCACAGCTGCTGCGCGTCTACGACGAAATCGAACCGACGCTGCTCGAACGGGTCGAGGACGTGTTGCTGTGCCGCCGCCCCGATGCATCGGAACGCTTGGCCGAATATGCGCAACAAATCCACGCCGAAACGGACAAAACGACGATGCCCACCGACACTTGGCGGCAAGGTTCGTTGCGCGAACGCATCGCCCACGCAATGCTGAAAGGCACGACCGATTTCATCGAAGCGGACACGCTCGAAGCCTATCGCGAATTGGGCAACCCGCTGGCCGTCATCGACACGCTGTTGATGCCCGCCATGGAGCAGGTCGGCACGCTTTTCGGCGAAGGAAAAATGTTCCTGCCGCAGGTGGTCAAGACGGCGCGCGTCATGAAACGGGCCGTAGCGGTGCTGACCCCCTACATCGAGCAGGGCGCCGAACAGCACCACGCCGGTAAGGTGCTGATCGCCACGGTCAAAGGCGACGTGCACGACATCGGCAAGAACATCGTGGCGGTCGTCATGGCCTGCAACGGTTACGAAATACGCGATCTGGGGGTCATGGTCGACTCGCAGCGCATCGTCGACGAGGCCGTCGCATGGGGCGCCGACTGCATCGGATTGAGCGGACTGATTACCCCGTCGCTCGACGAGATGATCGCCGTGTGCCGCGAATTGGGGCGGCGTCGGCTGCGCATTCCGGTCATCATCGGCGGAGCGACCACCTCCGACCTCCACACGGCCTTGAAAATCGCACCGGTCTACTCCGGCACGGTCGTCCATTCGCCCAACGCCAGCCGCAACAGCCAGTTGCTCGCCCGACTGCTGGGGCCCGACGGCGAACGGTTCGCCGAGGAGGTGCGGACGGAGCAGCAGCGGCTCCGCGACGCCTATGCCCATCGCGAAACGGAGCGCAATCGGGTCTCGCTCGCCGAAGCACGGCACATCGCAGCGGCGCGACCCGCCCACGGCCCCGTCGTCCCGCTCCACACGGGCCGGTTGGTCTTTCCGGACTACGACGTGGCCGATGTCGAACCGTTCATCGACTGGAATTTCTTCTTTGCAGCTTGGGGGGTCGGCGGCCGCTATCCCGAGCTGCTCGACCATCCCGAAAAGGGCGCCGAAGCCCGCAAGCTCCTCGCCGACGCGCAAGCGCTGCTGGCCCGCATCCGCGACGAACGGTTGCTGACGCTTCAAGGAGCCGTAGGCATCTTTCCGGCCCGCAGCGAAGCGGACGATCTGATCGTCATCGACCCCAAAGGGCGCGAAAAGCGGCTCGCGATGCTTCGCAGCCAGACCCGCGACGCGGGTTGCCGTTCGTTGGCCGATTGCCTCGCACCCGAGGGCGATTGGTTGGGATGCTTCGCTGTAACGGCCGGCATCGGATTAAAAACGTTGAGCGAGAAGTTCCGCACCGACGGCGACGAGTATTCCGCCATCTTAATAAAACTGCTGGCCGACCGGCTGACCGAAGCCTTCGCCGAAGCCGTTCACAGCTTCGTGCGACGTCAGATGTGGGGCTACGAGCAGGGGCCGCAACTCCCGCCCGAAGCGATTCTGCGGGGCGAATATCGCGGACGTCGCATGGCGTTCGGTTATCCGGCATCGCCCGACCACTCGCTGAAACGCGAGGTCTTCGACCTGTTGTTCGTCGAGCTGACCACCGGTATGCGGCTGACCGAGAATTACATGATCGACCCGGGCGAAGCGCTCTGCGGATTGCTGTTCGCCGACGCGGACTACTTCGCCGTGGGTCCCATCGACCGCGAACAGGCCGAGGAGTATGCCCGCCGCCGCGGCCGCACGCTCGAAGCGATCGAAAAACTGCTCCCGAACAACTACCGCCCATGAACGTAACCGAACTGTTGCACGATACGCTGAAACAGGGCACGACCCGTTTCGCTTTCGAACTGCTCCCGCCGCTCAAAGGCGACGGCATGGGCGGCATCTTCGCGGCTATCGACCGGCTGGCGGAGTTCGACCCCGCCTATATCAACGTTACGTTCCACCGCGAGGGCATCAAGCAGACCGAACGTCCCGACGGAAGCGTCGAATGGCACGTCGTCCGGCGACGCCCGGGGACGGTGGGCATTTCGGCGGCCATCCGCCAACGCTACGGCATCGAGACGGTGCCCCACCTAATCTGCGGCGGACTGTCGAAATACGACATCGAGGATGCCTTGATCGACATGGATTTCCTCGGACTGCACAACGTGCTGGCGCTGCGGGGCGACAAGTCGCAGAACGAACGTTTCTTCGTGCCGCATCCGCAGGGACATGCCCATGCGGTCGACCTCGTGCGACAAATCGCGGCCATGAACCGCGGCGAGTTCGTCGACGGCGAGGTCGAGGTGTGCCACCACTCGAAGTTCTCGATCGGCGTGGCGGGCTATCCCGAGACCCATGCCGATGCGCCCGATGCGGCCAGCGACCTCCGCCGACTGAAGGAAAAGACGGACGCCGGTGCGGAATACATCGTAACGCAGCTTTTCTACGACAACGCCTGTTTCTTCGACTTCGTGCGACGCTGCCGCGAAGCCGGCATCACGGTGCCCATCATTCCAGGCATCAAGCCGATCTCGACGCTGCGGCAGCTGACCCTGTTGCCCGAGACCTTCGGATGTAGCATTCCCGACGACCTCAAGCGCGAAATCCTCGCCCACAGCGACGACAAGGCCGCCATCCGGCGCATCGGCACCGAATGGGCCATCGCCCAAAGCCGCCAGCTGAAAGCCGCCGGCGTGCCCGTGCTGCACTACTATCCGATGGGCAAGGCCGAAAACATCATCGAAATCGCCAAAACGATCTTTTAACCCCTATGACACCGATCGACTTCCGCCGCCACCTGCACGCTCATCCGGAGCTTTCGTTCCACGAGGAGGCCACCGCCGCATTCATCGCCGAACAGCTTGCCGCTGCGGGCATCGAATGCCGCCGCATCGCCGGAACGGGCGTCTTGGCCCGCATCGAGGGGCGCAACCCGCTGACAACGCACGACGCAGAAGGCAACAACTCCGCGACGCACGGTCATCGACTGGCCGTCGTCTTGCGGGCCGACATCGACGCCCTGCCCATCGCCGAGCAGACCGGACTGCCCTACCGATCGCAGAACGAGGGCGTCATGCACGCCTGCGGCCACGACCTCCATGCGGCCGTGCTCTTCGGCGTGTTGCAGCGGCTCGCCTCCGCGCCCGATTTCGCGGGAACGGTCTTTGGGCTGTTCCAGCCGGGCGAGGAGTGCAACCCGGGTGGTGCCTCGCTCGTACTGGCCGAAAATCCGTTCGAGGGATACGACGTCCTTGCCGTCTTGGGCGAACACGTCGAACCGCAGTTGGAGGTGGGGACGCTCGGGTTCCGCGCCGGAAAATACATGGCGGCGAACGACGAACTGCGCTTCCGGCTGCACGGCACGGGCGGACACGGCGCCCTGCGTCCGCAACTGAAAGACCCCGTAGCCGCCGCCGCCCGACTGATTACCGAGCTGCTCGCACTGAACGACGCGGAGTGCGTACTCTCCATCGGCCGCGTCGAAGCCGCAGGCGCGACGAACGTCGTACCCGACAAGGTCTATTTGGAGGGCACGCTGCGCACGTTCGACGAATCTCGCCGCGCCGACCTCCACCGCCGCATCGCCGAGCTGGCCGCCTCCGTCGACGGACAACACGGCACGCACACGGAGGTCGACATCGACCGCGGCTATCCGTGCGTGGTGAACGATGCGGAGTTGGTCGCTCTTTCCACCGACCTTGCAAAATGTACCGACCTCTTAATAAAAATGCTTCCGATGCGCACAACGGCCGAAGATTTCGGCTACTACTGCCAGCACTATCCGTCGCTGTTCTACCGTCTCGGCGTGGGCGCCGCAGCGGGCCGCACCCATACGGCGACCTTCGCACCCGACGAACGGGCCATCGCCGTGGGCATCGACTTCATGCACCGGCTGGCCCTGCAAATACTTACCGATAAAAACGAATCGAAATGAAAAAACCGCATAAGAAAAACGAGCGGAACGATCGCGCAAGCATCATCCTCAACCTGTTCCGCGAAATGCCCAACAACGTCTTTTCGTTGAAGCATCTGGCTTCGGCGTCGGGCGGCGCGACGAAACAGGGCCGCCGCGAAACGCTCGAAATCCTCGGCAACCTCTTCGACGAAGGGATCGTCGAGGAGTGCGCCCGCGAGAAATACCGCCTCACGCACAACCACTTGCCCCACTACGAGGGAATCGCCTCGGCGAATTCGACGAGCGCCCTGTTCATACGGGTCGACGGCTTGGAGCAGGACATTTTCATCAGCCCGCGCAATGCGGCCAATGCCTTGGACGGCGACCGCGTAGAGGCGATCATCCTGCATCGCAACCGCAAAAACAAGCAGCCCGAAGGTGAAGTCATCCGCATCGTCGAGCGCAACCGGCGGCCTTATGTCGGCATCGCCGAGGTCGGTGCGCATCAGATCTTCGTGCGGCCCGATTCGCACAAACTTCCGGTGGACATCTACCTGTCGAAACGCACCTATCCCGATGTGAAAGACGGCGAAAAGGTCGTCGTGCGCATCGTCGACTGGGCCGAGGGAAGTCGCTGCCCCGAAGGCGAGCTGGTCGACATTCTCGGGCCCGTGGGCGACAACGACACGGAGATGCACGCCATTCTGGCCGAATACGACCTGCCCTACCGCTTCGAAAAGGAGGTGGAGGCAGCGGCCGAAGCCATCGACGGACGCATCACGGCCAAGGAGATTGTCGCCCGCCGCGACTTCCGGCAGGTAACGACCTTTACGGTCGATCCGGCGGATGCGAAGGACTTCGACGATGCCCTTTCGATCCGCCGCATCCGCGACGGCGTGTGGGAGATCGGCGTGCACATCGCCGACGTAACCCATTACGTCCGACCGCATTCGACGATCGACGACGAAGCCGTATCGCGCGGCACGTCGGTCTATTTGGTCGACCGTACCGTGCCGATGCTCCCCGAACGGCTCTCGAACGAACTCTGCTCGCTGCGTCCCAACGAGACGAGCCTCTGTTTTTCGGCCGTCTTCACGATGAACGAAAACCTTGATCTGCTCGACGAATGGTTCGGCCGCACGGTCATCTACTCCAACCGCCGCTTCACCTATGCCGAAGCGCAGCAGGTCATCGAAACGGGTCGGGGCGACTACGCCGAGGAAATTCTGACGCTGAACCGCTTGGCCCAGGCGCTGCGCACCCAGCGATTCAAAAACGGAGCCATTTCGTTCGCCCGCGAGGAGATGAAGTTCCAACTCGACGAAAGCGGGAAGCCCATCGGGGTCTATTTCAAGGAGCAGAAAGAGGCCAACCAGATGATCGAGGAGTTCATGCTGCTGGCCAATCGGCGGGTGGCCGAGTTCTGCGGCCACCGCACGACCGACAAGGGCCGTCGCACAAGCCGCACGATGGTCTATCGTGTACACGACTCCCCCAACGAGGAGAAACTCGACCGGTTCCGTCAGTTCATCCTGCGGTTCGGGCGGGTGTTCCGCGCCTCGAAAGGACGGGCTGTGGCGAAAGAGATGAACAAACTGCTGGCCCAAGTCAAAGGCTCGACCGAGGAGAATGCCGTAACGACGATGGCCGTCCGCTCGATGGCCAAAGCCTACTATTCGACCGACAACATCGGCCACTACGGGCTGGCCTTCCCCTACTACACGCACTTCACGTCGCCTATCCGGCGCTATCCCGACATGATGGTGCACCGGCTGCTGGCCCGCTACCTCGAAGGAGGCAAATCGGCCGACAAAGAGGCACTCGAAGCTCTTTGCGAACACGCATCGGAACGCGAAGTCGTGGCGGCCGAAGCGGAACGGGCCTCGATCAAATACAAGATGGTGGAGTTCATGGAGGCGCACATCGGCGAGGAGTTCGACGGGCACATTTCGGGGCTGACCGACTGGGGCGCCTACGTGGAATTGGACGAAACGCACATCGAGGGGCTGGCCCACATGCGCGACATCGAAGGGGATTTCTATATCTTCGACGAAACGAATTACGAGCTCGTCGGTCAATCGACGGGGCGCCGGTTCACGCTGGGCGATGCCGTGCGCATCCGCGTCGAACAGGCCGATTTGCGCAAACGACAGCTCGATTTTTCATTAATTGCTGCGCATAATGCGAATGGTACAGGCGAACAGGAGGCGCATCGTTCGAAAGCTAATCGCAAGGAAAGCGAAGCGGGGCCGGTGATTCGCCGCTCCTCACGCCGCAAAGCGAAATAGCCGATTCACGGCGCAATCCGCCTGCGCAAACGGCAATCGCCCCGCTGCAACAAAATTGCAGCGGGGCGATCCTTTTACGAATGGGCCCGAAACAGTCGACCCCGAAACGGCGCCCTTATTCACCGAGGTGCATCTTGTCGATCAGCGCC
This sequence comes from uncultured Alistipes sp., assembly GCA_947591475.1. GTDB lineage: Bacteria > Bacteroidota > Bacteroidia > Bacteroidales > Rikenellaceae > Alistipes. Next base: position 49,882 of record CANQDE010000003.1, on the reverse strand, counting down.
TTCGTCTCGGGCTTGTGTCCGCGGAAGCGCACGTAGAGCTCCATCGGGTGCTCCGTACCGCCCTTCGAAAGGACGTTCTCCCGGAACGAGCCCGAAACTTCGGGATTGAAGATGCCCTTCTCCTTGAAGAGCGAGAAAGCGTCGGCCTCCAACACTTCGGCCCACTTGTAACCGTAATAACCGGCTGCGTAACCGCCCGCAAAAATATGGGTGAAAGCCGGCGACATCGCCGTACCCTCGACCACGGGCAGCACCTGCGTGGGAGCCATCGCCTGCTGCTCGAACGCGGCGACATTGCCCTCGAACGGCTTCGTCAACGTATGCCAAGCCATATCGGTCATGCCGAACGACAACTGGCGCACATTCGCATAAGCCGCCAAATAGTTCTGCGCGGCGACGATCCGCTCGACAATCTCGGCCGGAATCGGTTCGCCAGTCTTGTAATGCACGGCCCACAAGTCGAGGAATTCTTTTTCGGTCGCCCAGTTCTCCATGATCTGCGAAGGCAGTTCGACGAAATCGCGGTAGACGCTCGTGCCGGTCAACGATTCATAAGAACCCTCGCCCAACATGCCGTGCAACGCATGACCGAACTCGTGAAGGAAGGTTTCCAACTCGTCGAAGGTCAACAGCGACGGTTCGGTCTCGGTCGGTTTGGTGAAGTTCATCACCAACGACACCAACGGACGGGTCTCCTTGCCGTCGACCCGCTTCGCACCGCGGAACTCGGTCATCCAAGCACCGGCCCGTTTCGTCGCACGCGGGAAGAAATCGAGGTAGAGCACCGCCATGAAGCGGCCCTCGGCGTCGGTTACGTCGTAAGCCGTTACGTCGGGGTGGTAAACCTCGATGTCGGGATTCGGCGTGAAGTTGAGCCCGTAGAGCTTATTGGCCAAGAGGAACACCCCCTTCTTCACATTCTCGAGCTGCAAGTACGGTTTTATTAGTTCGTCATTAAGGGAATAGTGGGCGTCTTTGTATTTCTGGCTGTAATAAGCCCAGTCCCAAGGCATCAACGCCCCCTTGAATCCGAGCGTTGCAGCGTAATCGTTCACCCGTTTGTAGTCGGCGTCGGCATAGGATTTCGTCGCGGTCAACAACTCCTGCAAGAAGTTCTGCACGGTCGGCGTGTTTTCGGCCATACGGTTTTCGAGCACGTAATCGGCATAGGTCTCGTAACCCAACAGGTTGGCGATTTTCAGACGGGTGTCGACGATTTTGCGGATTACCTCCGTATTGTCGAACTCGCCGCCCAATGCACGGCTGTTCGAAGCACGCCACAACTGCTCCTTGAGCGCCCGATTCGACGAATAGGTCAAGAACGGCACGTAGCTCGGAGCCTGCAAAGTTACCGTCCAGCCCTTTTGTCCGCGCGCTTTGGCATCGGCGGCCAGCGTCTCCTTCACAAAGGCGGGCAGCTCGGCCACCTGTGCGGGATCGGTGATATGCAACGTGAAAGCATTGGTCGCAGCCAACGAATTCTGGCCGAACTGCAACGTGAGAGCCGACAACTCGGTCGTGTACTGACGGTAAAGTTCCTTGTCATCGTCGGAGAGGGCCGCGCCGTTGCGGGCGAAACTCTTGTAGGTATTCTCCAACAGTTTTTTATCCTCGACGGAGAGCCGGCGGCCCGGATGTTCGTAGACGGCCTTCACGCGCGCGAACAATTCGGGATTGAGCGAAATGTCGTTCGACAGCTGCGTCAGTTTGGGCTGCACGCGCTGCGCAATCTCCTGCATCTCGTCGGTCGCGTCGGCCTCCAAGAGATTGAAGAACAGACCCGAAATCCGTCCGAGCAGTTCGCCCTGCCGCTCCAATGCGACGATCGTATTGACGAAGGTCGGTTTTTTGGGATTGTTGACGATAGCGTCGATCTCCGCGCGCGAGCAGGCGATGGCGGCATCGAATGCCGGTTCGTAATGGGCAAGCTCGATCTGCGAGAACGGAGCCGTCCCGTGCGGCGTCGACCACTCGGTCAACAAGGGATTCGAAGAATCCAATTCAGGCAGCTGCGCCTTGGGGATCGAATTGTCGGCGCAGCCTGCCGCCATAGCGGAAATGGCCATCATAAAGAGTACTTTTTTCATCGTTAAATCGGTTTACGGTTTCTTCATTAAGGCAATTACATACTTCTATGTACCAACGGCCCGGGAACTCGGTTCGTTCCGACATCCCGACCTAAGCCCCCGCCAAGGCGGGGGTTTGGGGGTGGGTCAAACCTGCATACACCGCCGCAGGCGGTGAGGAACAGCGGTTAGATTTGAAAAACAGGGCCGAAAAACATTGGTACATGAAAGCAGGTAATCGCGTTCATTAATAGGGGACGTCAATTTTCGGGAACGGCTTTTACGCGAAATCCCTCAGCCGGTTCGGGCATTCCACCCAGTGAATCCGCCGGTTCGGGCTCCGGCTCGATCAATCCGCGGCCGAGCAGCATCGCCCGTTTGTCGGGGTCTTTGCCGCGGAAGGCGCGATAGAGCGACATGCCGTCCTCCGAGCCGCCGCGAGCGAGCAATTTATACCGGAAATCGTGTGCAATCTGCCGATTGAAGAGGTCGCCGCTCTCGCGGAATGCCTCGAACGCATCCTTGTCCAACACCTCGGCCCACGTATAGAAATAGTAACCAGCCGAATAACCGCCGTTGAAGATATGGGCGAAATAGGGATAATGGTAACGCGGTTCGATTTGCGGAATCAATCCGCGGCGTTCGTTCAACGCATTGCGCTCGAAAGCCACCGGATCGAACGGCTCGTACTCCGTAATGGAATGGATGTCCAAATCGGAGAGGGTCGCCGCCATCAGTTCGGTCGTCATGAACCCTTGGTTGAACAACTCGCTGCGGCGCAACTTCTCGACCAGATGCTGCGGAATCACCTCGTTCGTGCGATAGTGCACGGCATAGTGTTCCAGCACCTCGGGTTCGAACGCCCAGTTCTCCATGACCTGCGACGGGAGTTCGACGAAATCGCCCTCGACCACCGAAAGGCCGCGGTACTTCACGTCGTGGAAGAGGAAATGCAACGCATGGCCGAATTCATGGAAGAGCGTTTCGGTCTCGTCGAGGGTCAGCAGCGCCGGAGCATCGGCGGTCGGACGGGTGAAGTTGGCTACGATCGAAACCACCGGCGCCACCCGTTTGCCGTCGGCATCGTAGGTCTGCTCGACGTAGTTGCCGCACCAAGCGCCCTGACTCTTGCCGTCGCGCGGGAAGAAATCGAAGTAGAGCACGCCCAGATGCGATTCATCGGCATCGAGCACCTCGTAAGCCGACGCTTCGGGATGGTAGAGCGGCACGGTGATCGGGCGGAAGGTGATGCCGTACAACCGGTTGGCCAAGAAGAAGACGCCGCTCTGGACATTCGATAACGAGAAGTAGGGCCGCAGCATCTCCTCGTTCAAATCGTAGTTCTTTTTGCGCAGTTTCTCGGCATAGTACCACCAATCCCACGACTCGAACGTTCCGTTGGGATAATCGTTCTGGAAGAGGGCCGTCATCTCCTCCAATTCGGCTTTGGCTCGGTCGAGGGCCGGCGTCCAGATTTCATCGAGCAGCGCGTAGACCGCCTGCGGGGTTCCGGCCATCTGGTCGGCCGTAACATAAGCCGCATAGGAGGAGTAGCCCAGCAAGTGCGCCTTCTCGGTACGCAGCCGGATGAAATCGTTTATCAACTGTTTGTTGTCGTTCGCATTGCCACTATTGCCGCGAGCGAGATAGGCTTTATAGATGCGTTCGCGCAGGTCGCGGCGGGTCGAATAGGTCAGAAACGGAATCCAGCTCGGTTTGTGGAGCGTGAAGACGTATTTGTCTTTGAGCCCCATCGCTTCGGCCTTTTCGCGGGCTTGGTCGCGCACGCCCGACGGCAGACCGTCCAACTGGTCTTTGTCGAGCTCCATGACGAACGCGTTGTTCTCGGCCAACAAGTTGTTGCCGAATTTCACCGCAGCGAGCGACAACTCTTCATTGATGGCTTTGAGGCGCTCTTTCTGTTCGGCGTCGAGCAGCGCTCCTGCCCGCACGAAGCCGTCGTAGGTCTTCTGCAACAGCCGCATCTGCTCAGCGTCGAGGCCGAGTTGTTCGCGACGGTCGTAGACGGCCTTGATCTTGGCGAAGAGCTTTTCATCGAGCAGGATGCGGTCGGCGTGCGCCGCTAATAAGGGCATCGCCTGCTCCTGCAAGGCCTGCATCTCGGGCGTGTTGTCGGCTTCGCAAAGCATACCGAACACCAAAGCGGTTTGCGCCAGCATTTTGCCGGAATTGTCGTAAGCCAGAACGACGTTCTCGAAGGTTGGTTCGTCGTTGTTGGAGGTGATGGCGTCGATTTCGGCCATCTGCAACGACATGCCACGCTCGAAAGCGGGCATGTAGTGTTCCGGAAGTATCCGATCGAACGGCGGCACCCCATAGGGCGTGTCCCATTCGGTGAAAAAGGGATTCTCCGTGCTCTTTTTCGCGGAGTCGCACGATACGGTCGTCATAAGCGGAAGAAGCATGAAAATGAATAAACCTGCAATGCGTTTCATCTATTTTCTGGATTAAATTGATTAACTTTGCGGCCTGTGCCGCACCTTTGGACAAAGGTACAAAATTTTTATTAACTGGCACGGATCGACCCCTTCGAAAGGAAGTTTATCCGCACGCCTGTTGAAGGAGTATTCGAGAAGCACGCTTAAAACACTCGAAAACCCTCCGAAGAAAGACGCCCAACTTGATAAAAATGCAACTTTTTTACGCACCCGATTTAGTTCCGCCCGAACATACGCTCGACGAAGAGGAGTCGAAGCATTGCATCCGCGTATTGCGCATGAGCGTCGGCGACCCGCTCTCCGTTACCGACGGACGGGGCAATCTCTATCGTTGCGAGGTGGTCGAGGCCGACCCGCGACGCTGCCGGATACGGGTGATCGAATGCAGGGAGCAGTTCGAACGGCTGCCCTACCGGTTGACGATGGCCGTCGCCCCGACCAAGAACGCCGACCGGTTCGAGTGGTTTCTCGAAAAGGCGACCGAAGTAGGCGTCGAAACGATCGTGCCGCTCGAAACCGAGCACAGCGAACGCCGGAGCTTCAAGACCGAACGCGGCGAAAAGGTCATCACGGCGGCGATGAAACAATCGTTGAAAGCCTACCGGCCCGTGCTGCATCCGCTGACGGAGTTCCGCAAGGCCGTCGAGCAACCGTTCGACGGGCGCAAATTCATCGCCCATTGCGACCCCGCCCGCACGCCCGCAGGCAAGGCCTATTTAGCGCACACGCTGCGACGGGGCGAATCGGCGTTGATTCTCATCGGTCCCGAAGGCGATTTTTCTCCCGCCGAAATCGACTTCGCAATCGCACGCGGATTTGAGGAGATCACCCTCGGCCCGCAGCGTCTGCGCACCGAAACCGCCGCCGTGGTCGCCACAGTGATGGTCTCCATAGTTAATAACTAAAGATGGCAACTATATACAACTTAACACCGAATCGAGTTAGCGAATGGATTTGCAGGGCCGTCGGTCGGGATGCTCGCGGCAAAGCCGCGTTTGCAGATTTGACCCACCCCCAAACCCCCGCCTTGGCGGGGGCTTCGGTCGGAATCCGCAAGGTTGAAAACGAACTGACGCGGCAGCGAAGAAAGCCTTGCCAAGCATGGTAGCGGTCTACCGCATCGGGAACCGCTTTCAAAAGCGGCGGGACGAAGACTGCGGAGGACGCCAAGGGCGGGCCTCCGCGGGCGGAGGCTTCGGCCCGCACGGCTCAAAGAGCCGCATTGTTTTCGAGAAAAACGGTCGGTAGTGAAGAAAGTATTGCTAAACGCCGAAACAATTCAACGCATAGGGAACCTCTTTCAAAAGCGGCCCGTTCAAACGGGGCTTTCAAAAGCGGCGGTCGGACCCCGCAAGGTTGTACGGCTTTAAAAGAACATTTGTGAAAAATCATATTTAATCGCTTGAACGATTTATGATCCTATTTTTGTTACTCTCTTTCATCGCGGTGGTGGCAGCGATTTTCGCCGCCCCGTTACGGGCCAAAGCGTGGGTTTCGCTCGCGTTGACCGCCATAGGAGCCGTCGCCGCTTCGGTCAAGGCCGTCGGCGTGCTCGCAACGGGCCGCACCGCCCGATTGTGGAGCATCGACACGCCGATGTTCGGGCACGACAGCGGTTCGATGGACGGACTGTCGGCCCTGTTGGTGCTCGTCATCGCCATCGGCTCCATCGCCGCAACGCTCTATTCGCGCGGCTATTTAGCGCACCATCTCCCGACCAAATCGCCGGCCCATGTCGCCCTGCACTACACCTCGCTGACCCTGATGTCGCTGGCGATGCTGGCCGTGGTCTGCTCCGACGGTGGACTATCGTTCCTCTTTTTCTGGGAGTTGATGACCATCGCCTCGTTCCTGTTAATTCTTTTCGACGCCGAACGGCCCGAAGTGCGCCGCGCCGCCCTCTCTTACTTGATTATGATGCACGTGGGATTCGTGCTGCTCATCGTCGGCTTCGCCCGCTTGAGCGCCGTTTGCGGCTCGGCTTCGTTCGACGCCCTGCCCGCCTACTTCGCCGCACGGCCCGTGTTGCCGCTCTTTTTGGTCTTTTTAGCCGGATTCGGCATGAAAGCGGGCTTGTTCCCGCTGCACGTCTGGCTGCCCGAAGCGCATCCCGCCGCCCCGTCGCACGTCTCAGCGCTGATGTCGGGCGTGATGATTAAAACGGGCATCTACGGCATCCTGCGCGTAACGGCCGCCGTACCCGCGCCGCAAATCCACACGATCGGCTGCATCCTGCTCGGTTTGGGCGCCGTTACCGGATTGTGGGGCGTGATTCTGGCCGCTTCGCAGAACGACGTCAAACGTTTGCTGGCCTATTCGTCCATCGAGAACATCGGCATCGTGCTGCTCGGTACGGGCATCGCCGCACTCGGCAAGGCGGCGGGGAACGAGACCGTAGCGCTTTGCGGCATCGCAGGCGCCCTGCTGCACACCGTCAACCACTCGTTCTTCAAATCGCTGCTCTTTTTCGGCGCGGGCAACATCCTTTCGCAGACCCGCACCACCTCGCTCAACGCATTGGGCGGACTGGCACGCCACATGCCCGTTACCGGTCTGCTCTTTTTGGTCGGGACGATCGCTATCTGCGCCCTGCCGCCGTTGAACGGATTCGTCTCCGAACTGCTCGTCTATTCGGGTATGTTGACCGGCATTGCCGAAGGTTGCGACACGCTCGCTTCGGCCGGTGCGCTGACGGCGTTGGCCTTGATCGGCGGCATCGCCGTACTGGCATTCACCAAGCTCTACGGCACGGTCTTTCTCGGTTCGCCACGGACGCCGGTCGTCGCCGAAGCCGAAGAGGTCGATGCCCTCCGCATCGGAGCGATGGCCCTGCCGCTGGCCGGCATCCTCGCTATCGGGCTCTTTCCGCAATATGCGCTGCGGCTCGTTCTCGCAGCAGCCGGATTTTTCATGACGATTCCCGAAGGTGCCGGCGAGTTGCCCGCCGTCTGCGTCGCCGTTTGCCGGACGGTCTGGATTCTCATCGCTGTTGCGGGCAGTCTGACCTTGATACGCCGCCGGTTGTTGCGCGGACGCGACGTGCGTCGGGCGGCGACTTGGGGTTGCGGCTTCACGGCCCCCAACGTCCGGATGCAATACACCGGCGAATCGTTCGCCGAAGGGTTGCAGGCCATCGCCCGACCGCTGACCCACGACCGCTGCGAGGGTTCGGCCATCGGCCGCAACGAGCTCATCCCCGGAGCGCACAACTTCGACATCCGGCACCGCGACCGCATCGGCACGCTCTTTTCGGCGTGGTGGGTCGAAGCGCTGCGGATGCTCAACGGTCGCGTGATGCGGCTGCGCACGGGCAAAATCAACCACTATGTACTTTTTGCATTGGCCTTTCTGGCTTTGATTTTCGTATTGTCGATCTTCGATCTGCTTTAGCCCATGAAAATCCTCAACTTGCTGTTAATTTTGGCGGTGGCGATCGCGATTCCGGGCGTAATCAACCGCACGCGGGCCCGATTGGCGGGTCGACGCGGCATCCGCTTTTTCCAGCACCTCTATGACGTGCGGGTGCTGCTGCGCAAAGGCGCCGTCTATTCCACCACGACTTCGGCCCTGTTCCGCGCCGTGCCGTCGGTTTATCTCGGCGCAGCCCTCGTGGCGATGCTCTTCGTTCCGGTCGGCGATCTGCCCGCCGTACTCGCATTCGACGGCGACCTAATCGCTTTGGCCTACACGCTGGCGCTGGGCCGCACCGCCTTGATTCTGGCCGCGATGGATACCGGAAGTCCGTTCGAAGGGATGGGCGCCAGCCGCGAAGCCCTCTACGGAGCGCTCTCCGAACCGGCGCTGCTGTTGATTCTGGGGACGCTGGCCCTGCTGACCGGCTGCACGTCGTTCACCGACCTTTTCGCGGTCGGCTGCGAGGGACGCTACACCATCGCCCTGCTCCTCTCGGCCTTCGTCTTGACAAAATTGGTGTTCACCGAAAGCGGACGGGTGCCGGTCGATGATCCGCGCACCCACCTCGAACTGACGATGATCCACGAGGTGATGTGCCTCGACTACTGCGGCGTCGATCTGGCCTTCATCAAGATAGCCGGCTGGTGCAAGACCGCCGCCCTTTCGCTGCTCGCCGCCAATGCCGTGGCCGCCGCCTGCTGTCCGAACTGGTGGTTCGCCGCCCCGCTGGCCGTCGTGCTTACGGGCTGTTCGGTCGGCGTGGTCGAATCGACGCAGGCCCGCAACAAACTCGTCCGCAACACGACTTTCATCCTCACCATCGCAGCGCTGGCCGCCTTGGTCTTCTTCACGGCCTACCTGCTGCAACTCAACATCGTACTGTCATGATTCCCGCTCTGATTCTCGTTTACGTCGTAACGCTGGTCTATCTCGCGATTACCGAACGCTACCGCAACTTCGTCTCGATCATGTCGTTGCAGGGATGGCTACTCTTCGCCGTCGCGCTGCTGCGGCTGCACGCCATCCATCCGGCCGAACTGGCCTTCATCGCCTTGGAAACGCTGGTTTTCAAAGCGCTGCTCGTGCCCTTCATCCTCTACCGCATCATCAAACGGACGAAAATCAACCGCGTACGCACGTCGGGTTCGTCGCAGTTCGGCTCGCTCGTCCTATCGATCACGGCGCTCGTCGTCAGCGTATCACTCACCTACTACATGGCTGACCGAACCATCGACCTCGTCTTCTTCGGGGTGGCGCTCTACGCCCTGCTGAGCGGATTGACGCTGATCGTGCTCCGTTCGCAGCTGTTTTCCCACTTGGTGGGGTTCCTCATCATCGAAAACGGCGTGTTCCTCTTTTCGATGGCCATCGGCGTCGAAATGCCCGGGGTCATCAACATCGCCATCCTGCTCGACCTCCTCATGTCGGTGCTGATGATGGGCATCCTTTTCCGCCGCATCGACGACCGCATCCATGCCGACGATGCCGATGCACTTACCCACGTCAAAGACTGATTGCCCCCATGATCGTCTATTTCACACTCAGCCTGTTGATCGCCGCGGCCGCTTTCGCAGCCCGCAGCGAACGCCATTTGTTCTTCGTCGGAATCGCCTTTTACGCCGTACAGGCCGGATTCGCCGCCCTGCTGCTCGCGGGCGGACTTTACGAAACGACTTCGGCGGGCATCTTCACGTTCGATGCCGCAGGGACGCTTTTCTATCTGCTGCTCACGCTCGTATCGGCTTTCGCCTACTTCCACTCCGAGGCCTATCTCAAAGGGAACGACATCCGCCGGACACGCACCTACTCGGCATTGATGCTGTTGCTGACCGCCTCCATCGCAGGCGTCTACTTCTCGAACAACCTCGCCGTAACGTGGATTCTGCTCGAAGCGACCAGCCTCTGCACGGCGGGCATCGTCTATCACCGCCGCACCGAACCGACGCTCGAAGCGGCTTGGAAATACCTGTTCGTCTGCTCGACGGGCATCGCCGTCGCCTATTTGGGCATCCTGTTGCTTTGCGCTGCGACGGGCAGCGAATCGCTTTCGCACGAGGCCTTAGCCGCCACCATCGCCACAGCCAATCCGCTCTATCTGAAGATCGCTTTTCTGTTGATTCTCTGCGGATATAGCTGCAAGGCGGAGATTTTTCCGCTCTACACCGTCGGCGTCGATGCCAATTTCGCCGCCCCCTCGCCCGGGTCGGCGCTGATTTCCACAGGGTTGGTGAATGCCGGATTTTTAGCCATCTTCCGCATCTACAAGCTGCTCGCCGCATCGCCCGTTTTCCCTTGGGTGCGGCACGTCTTGCTACTCACCGGCGTGCTGTCGCTTGTCATCGGCGCCCTGTTCCTGCGCCGCACGAACAACTACAAACGCTTCCTCTCCTACTCGACGGTCGAGAACATGGGCATCGCCGCCATCGGATTGGGTATCGGCGGCATCGGCGTCTGGGCCGCCCTGTTCCACGTCGTGTTCCATACCTTGATTAAAAGCAGCCTCTTTCTGCAAATGGCCGTCGTGCGGCAGGTCTACAACGGCTACCGCATCAACCGCATCGGCGATTACATCCGCATCAACCGCGTGGGCGCCATCGGGCTGCTGGCCGGCATGGTCGTGCTCGTCGCCTTTCCGCCCTCGCCGCTCTTTCTCTCCGAACTGCTGATTCTCCAAGAGGCGGCTATCGACGGGGCATGGTGGCTCGTCGCAGCGATGGTGCTGCTCGTCTGCATCGTCATCTACTCGTTCTGCTCGCGCATGATCCGCCTCTGTTATCAACCCAACCAAGACGAACTGCATCCCTCGAAGGTCGATCGGGCCCTCTCGTGGTCGGCCCTGACGCTCTTGGTGCTCGCCATGACCGCCGGATTGTGGCAGCCCGACCTGCTCGTCGACCTGCTTCGTCAAATCGCAACCCTATGATACGATATTATATAACCGACAATACGGCAGCCGCCATCCCGCTGCGGGAAATTCCCGAGGTCTCCTACGCCGACTTCTACGACGACCTCTGCGCGAAGCTCGCCGAACCGCGCTACCACCTCGCCCACTATTTCGCACGACCCGAGGAGGGACGGATGCGTTTCTATGCGCTGCTTTTAGACGACGACGCTTCGCAGGTGCTCATCACCTCGTTCGCGACCGATTACTACGACGATACGGCGCTGCCTTCGCTGACGGCGTGTCATCCGCAGGTGCATCCCTTCGAACGCGACATCGCCGAACGTTACGGCATCCGGTTCGACGGCATGCCGTGGCCCAAGCCGCTGCGCTTTCCGTTCGACCGCTACGACCGCCGGAGCACGATGGACAACTACCCGTTCTACACGATGGAGGGCGGTTCGCTCCACGAGGTGAACGTCGGCCCGATTCACGCGGGCATCATCGAGCCGGGCGCCTTCCGGTTCATTTGCAGCGGCGAGCAGGTGCTGCACCTCGAAATCGCATTAGGCTACCAGCATCGGGGCATCGAACACGCCTTCGAGACGACGGCCAACCGGCTGCGCCAATGCTGTTTGGCCGAGACGGTCGCAGGCGACAGCGCGGTGGCCCATGCGACAGCCTTCGTCGAAGCGGTCGAGAAGCTGACGGGCCACGAACGACCGGCCCAACTCGACCGCGAACGCGCCGTTGCGCTGGAGCTGGAACGCATGGCGATGCAAATCGCCGACACGGGGGCCCTTTCGGGCGACGTAAGCTACCAATTAGGGCAGGTGGCCTGCGAAGCGCTCCGCACGATGACGATCAACACCACACAGGCGTGGTGCGGCAACCGCTTCGGCAAGGGGTTGATCCGCCCCCACGGCACCCGCTTCCCATTGGACGCGGCGACGTCGGAGATGATTCGACACAACGTAGCGGAGATCGCCCGCCGCTACAACGAGGTGCGACAGGACATCAAATCGTCGCCGACGCTGCTGGCCCGCTTCGAGCAATGCGGCGTCGTAACGCGCGACCAGATGACCGAGCTCGGCGGCGTGGGTCAGGCGGCCCGTTCGAGCGGCCTAATGCGCGACATCCGCGCATCGCATCCGTGGGGCGTCTATGCCAAGCACATCCGCCACGAAAGCATCGTCAAGCGGCAGGGCGACGTCATGGCCCGGCTGATGATGCGCTGCCGCGAAATTCTCCAGTCGGCCGACTACATCGACCGGCTGCTGACCATCTACGAACAAAAATACGCCGATGCCCCCAATCCCTGCGCCGCACCCGACTACGCCGCGCCGCTGGCGCCGTCGTCGCTCTCGTTCGGACTGGTCGAGGGGTGGCGCGGCGAGACCTGCCACGTGCTCGTAACCGATGCTGCAGGGCGCATCGCCGCCTGCCGCATCAAGGATGCGAGCCTCCACAACTGGGCGGCGCTGGCCTTGGCCCTGCGCGGCGAGGGAATCTCCGATTTCCCCATCTGCAACAAAAGTTTCAACCTCTCATACTGCGGACACGACCTATGATATTTCCGAAGCTGAAAGTCCTGCGCAGCCACGGCCGGCAGGCCATCTCCGATCTCGATGCCGTGCAACTGACCGAACGGTTCCGGGGCCGCCCCGAGCTGACCGAGACGACCGATACCGCCGATCTCGAAGCGGCCGCGGCACTCTGTCCGACCGGCGCGCTCTCGGCGAAACCCTTTACGCTCGACCTCGGGCGCTGTCTCTTCTGCGGCGAATGCGCCCTGCGCGCACCCCGCAACATCCGGTTCACGAACGACTACCGCATCGGTTCGCCGACGCGCGAAGGGCTCGTGCTGCGGCCGGGGATGACCGCCGTACCCTTCGACCGCGCGGACGTGCGGCCCGAACTGGCCCGCTGTTTCGGCCAATCGCTCCACCTGCGCGAGGTCTCGGCGGGCGGCGATGCGTCGGTCGAAATGGAACTCGGAGCGACGGGCAACGTCAATTTCGACTTCGGACGATTCGGCATCGGGTTCACCGCCTCGCCGCGCCATGCCGACGGTGTGGTGATCTCCGGCCCCGTAACCGCGAACATGGCCGAAGCGCTGCGCATCTGCTGCGAGGCCGTAGCCGAACCCAAACTGCTCATCGCCTGCGGCACCGAAACCTGCTCGGGCGGGCTGTTCGCCGAGAGCAAGGCGATCGACCGCACGTTTTTTGCGACGCACCACATTGATCTCTGGCTGCCGGGCGCGCCGACCCATCCGATGATTTTCATCGACGGTATCCGCACCCTGCTGGGGAAAAAGAATCGAAACTAAACCACCATGCGACCCCTATTCACGCTTTTTTGGAGTTTTTTTAAGATCGGTATCTTCACGTTCGGAGGGGGGTATGCAATGATCCCGCTGATCCGCCGCGAGGTCATCGACCGTCGCAACTGGATTGCCGAACGGGATTTTCTCGACCTGCTGACGCTGGCGCAATCGGCTCCCGGGCCCATTTCGCTCAATACGTCGGTCTTCGTAGGCTACAAAATGCGCGGGTATGCCGGTGCCGTAGCATCAATTCTGGGCGTCGTGGTGCCGTCGTTCGTCATCATCCTGCTGATTGCCCTGCTCTTCGCCGACATCCGCTACAATCCCATTGTCGACGCCGCTTTCAAAGGAATGCGGCCGGCCGTCGTGGCACTCATCGTCGTACCGGTCATCTCGCTGGCACGCGGAATGCACCCCGCGCTGTACGTCGTCATCACGCTGACCGCCGTAGCAGTTTGGTATTTAGGCTGGTCGCCCGTTTGGATTCTGGCCGGAGCAGCTGCGGCGGGCATTCTGCACGCCCTCTACCGCCTGCGAAAAGAGAAGGGACCGAATCACAAAAAATTCGCTCCGGACGAAACGGAGCGGCCAGCGAGAAAGGAGGGAGACCGATGATTCTGCTGCAACTTTTCATCAGCTATCTGAAAATCGGATTTTTCGGTTTCGGCGGCGGCTATGCGATGCTGTCGCTCATCCAGAACGAGGTGGTCATGCAGCACGGCTGGATGACCAATGCCGAATTTGCCGACATCGTGGCCGTTTCGCAGATTACGCCCGGCCCCATCGCCATCAATTCGGCGACCTACGTGGGCTACACGGTGGGGTCGCAGGCCGGCGGCCTATGGATGGGCCTGCTGGGAGCACTCACGGCGACGTTCGCCGTCTGTCTGCCGGCGCTGACGTTGATGCTGCTCATCACCCGCTTCTTTCTGAAACTCCGGAACAATCCGATTGTCGAAGGAGCGATGCAGGGCATGCGGCCTGTGGTCATCGGTATGATTGCCTCCGCAGCATTGCTGTTGATTTTCCCACACGGCAGCGACCCGGGCGAACAGAATTTCATCGACGCATGGAGCTGGTTGCTGTTCGGCGGCGTATTCATCGGAGCATGGCGCAAAGTCAACCCGATTGTTCTTATTGTCCTGTCCGCCCTCGCAGGCATACTTATTTATTATCGGTAAGAGACCTCTTTACAGTTCGCGGCATTATCGACTATTCAATAAAAAATGCGGCTCTTTGAGCCGCGCGGGCCGAAGCCTCCGCCCGCGGAGGCCCGCCGTTGGCGACCTCCGCAGTCTTCGTCCCACGCCTTTTGAAAACGGGAAGATACTTCGTCTCGGCAATGCTCAAATAAATTTGGTATTGCGCTCATCTTTTCTTATCTTTGTCCCAGACATATTGAAAGCGCATCGGCTTTTCTTCTTTAACCGAAACTTGGAACATTTTGATACAAAGAAGGATTTAAGGTTGATGCTCGCGCTGTTTTTCAGCGCGGGCAATTCTTCGATCTTCTTTGTGGGCAGTCCAAGGCCTCGGTTAAGGGTTGAGTGATTTGCCCGCTTTTTTTATGCCTGATAATAAGACGGATGTTTACAAAAAAAGCGTGGTGCCAAAAACTTATTCAATAAGCACAGGTCGTAGGATACCCAAAAACTTCAATAAGAACAGCCCCACGCTTATAAAAAAGTACCTTTGGCAGCAAAGGTACTTTTTTATTAACCGGTACGGATTACAACCTTAAAAAAGACAGGCGCCCCATTCAACGGGTAAACCGATAGTAGGTTCCTAAGGGTAGCTCCTTGCCACCCCGATCGGTGAAACACAATTCGCCCCACTGCTCCTCGCGGGGCACGCCGAACGCCTGCCGCACGGCTGTACGGGCCAACGTCGATGACAAACCCATCGAATAGAGATTCAACACGAAAAAGGCCCCTTCGGGTTCCAGCAACTGCGCACAGCAAGCGAGCATTTCGCCGATGTTCTCCTCCAAAATCCACTTTTCACCGTTCGCACCCCGTCCGTAGGCCGGCGGATCGAGCAGAATTCCCCGATAGCGGCAGCCGCGCCGCACCTCGCGCCGCACGAACTTCAAGGCATCGTCCACGATCCAACGCACGCCGTCCAACCCGCTCTGCTCCATGTTCTCGCGCGCCCACGAGACCACCTGTTTCACCGAATCGACATGCGTCGTCTCGGCACCGGCCGCACGGGCCGCCAACGTCGCACCGCCCGTATAGGCAAAGAGGTTCAGCACCTTCGCACCGGCCCCGAGTTGCAAACAGCGGTCATAAATAAAATTCCAGTTGGCCGCCTGCTCCGGAAACAAGCCCACGTGCTTGAACGACGTCAACCCCAGCCGCATACGCAACCGCATACCGCGATAACGGTAATCGACCGTCCAACGGTCGGGCATCTGCGGCCGCAGGCGCCATTCGCCCCGTTCGTCGCTGCGGGCATCGCGCAGGAACGACGCATCGGCCCGCAGCCATTCCGCTTCGGGCAGCGTCGGATGCCAGATGGCCTGCGGTTCGGGCCGCCGCGTTACATACGGGCCGAAACGCTCCAATTTTTCGAAGTCGCCCGAGTCGATCAATTCGTAGTCGCCGAAATCGGGGGTCAGTTGCTGCTGCATGGCGATTGCACAAGATTGTCAATAATACAAAGATACGAAAAGCCGAGCGCAAAAGAGCAAACTTGTTTGCATTTTTTGCCGAGGCGCAGTATCTTCGGCGTAGCCAAAGGTACGATTTATTTTTTCATCGACCGGCAGTCGATCAACGCCATCTCGCAACGGCGGCAATCGAAATCGAGCCGGTAGCGGAAGGCTCCGTGTTCCAAGTACAGGTCGCCGCGAAGCGTCGGATGCTCTTTCAGACATTGCCCTAATTCACGCCGGAGGCAATAGGCCGACCGCATCACGCAATGGCCTGCGGTCGTCGAAGCGAACTCCAATGGCGCAGCGATCTCCCGCACGCCGTGGGCGCGATAGAAGGCTTCGGCCAAACGATTGGTAACATTTTCGTCCGCCTCCATCCGTTCCGACGGATAACGGGCCGCCGGATTGTCGGGCAAGATGCGGTGAGGCAAGGGCCGCGCAAGCCGCGCCTGCAACAATTCATCGAGCGTCCGGCGGCGCAATCCGGCCATCGCCGATGCCGGAACGAACCACTCCGCACCCGAGACCTCGACGTCGCGCACAGCGAAAATCGTATCGCCGCTTCGGGCTGCCTGCGTCCGGAGGGCCGCACGGTTGGCTTCGGGATTTTTGGCCGGTTCGAGCGTTATCGACCGTTCGGCGCAGGCGGTTACACCCTCGCAATCGGTGCAGGTGAAACGGATGCCCGATTGCGTGAGCTCGACCGTCGCGGTCGCCGGAATGACGCGCCGCGTCCGGCTGCGCTCTAACAAGCGGTTGAAGCGCAAATCGAAATTCCGATAGACCGCCGCACCGACCGCGATGCCCTCCATCCGATTGGGACGAACGACGTCGCCGACGACGGCATTGACGTTCGTTCCGAACGACCCCTCGGCCGTTACGAAACAGAGGCCGTCGCCCGCCGCAAGCGATTCGGCCGACGGCGATGCGCCGTCGAGCCGGAATCCGTCGCGCAACACCTGCGCGACCCGTCCCAACGGCTCGCCCACCGATTTCGGCGTATCGAACGACGCGACCCCCGCCCGTCGTCCGTCGAAAAACCAAGTCGATTCGCCCCGCGTGAAGCTCTTGGCCGGGTCGGGCGTGAAATCGGGCAGGCTCTCCCCCACCGACGAACGCCGCAAATGCGGCCGCGCGGCCAAAGCCTCGTCGACCGCCCGCCGGTAGTAAGCGACCACGTTTTTGATGTATCCCGTATCTTTCAGCCGCCCCTCGATTTTGAACGACGTAACGCCCGCATCCAACAACTCGCCGAGCCGGCCCGAAAGATTCAAATCGCGCACCGAAAGCAGGTGTTTTCCAGCGATGTAACGATGTCCGCGACCGTCGGTCAGGTCCCACGTCTGGCGGCACGGTTGGCTGCACGCACCGCGATTGCCGCTGCGCGCGGAAATCGACCGCGACAGAAAGCAGCGTCCGCTGTAACCGACGCAAATCGCACCGTGGACGAAACATTCGACTTCGGCCGTCGTCGCTGCGCAGATGGCCCGAATCTCCTCCAACGAAAGCGCCCGCTCCAGAATGATTCGCGCGAATCCCGCTTCGGCCAGAAAGCGCGCCCCCTCGGGCGTCCGGTTGTACATCTGGGTCGAAGCATGCAACTCGACCGGCAGATTCATCCGCCGCAGCGCCATGTCCTGCACGATCAACGCATCGACACCGGCGGCAATCAGTTCGCGGGCCTGTGCCTCGGCGTCGGCCAATTCGCTGTCGAGCAATAAGGTGTTGAGCGTGGCATGAACCCGCACGCCGTAACGATGGGCATAATCGACGACGCGGGCGATTTCGTCGGCCGAATTGCCGGCCGCCTGACGAGCGCCGAAGCGGGCGCCGCCGATGTAGACGGCATCGGCCCCGTAATCGACCGCAGCGACGGCCGAAACGTAATCTCGGGCAGGAGCGAGCAACTCGACGGATTTCATGCTGTGCGGAACATTTCGGACAAAAATACCGATTTTTCTCGATTTGTTTTGTATTTTTGCACGTCGGATTCCGACAAATTCAAATTCACGAAAGAACCATGCTTACAATCAAGCAAATCCGCGATGATCGGGAGGCCGCCGTCCGCAAGCTGGCCAAGAAAGGCGTCGACGCAGCGCCCGCCATCGAGAAAATCCTTACGTTGGACGACCGCCGCAAGGCCATTCAGGCCGAATTGGACGACACGCTGGCCGCCCAGAACAAAGCAGCCAAGGAGATCGGCGCTCTGATGGGCCAAGGCAAACGCGAAGAGGCCGAACAACACAAACATTTCGTCGCCGATCTCAAAGAGAAGTCGGCCCGTCTGCAAAACGAATCGACCGCCGTGCAGGAGGAGCTGCAATGCACCCTCGTGGCACTGCCCAACTTTCCGGCCGACATCGTACCCGAAGGCAAGACCGCAGCGGACAACCTCGTGGTGAAGCTCGTGGAGAACTACACGCCGCTCACCGACGATGCGCTGCCCCACTGGGAGTTGGCCCGCAAATACGACATCATCGACTTCGACCTCGGCGTGAAACTCACCGGAGCCGGATTCCCCGTCTATAAGGGCAAAGGCGCCCGCCTGCAACGCGCGCTCATCAACTACTTCCTCGACTACAACACGCGGGCCGGCTATCAAGAGGTGGAACCGCCCGTGATGGTCAACGAAGCGTCGGGATTCGGCACCGGCCAACTTCCCGACAAGGAGGGGCAGATGTACCACGCGACGGTGGACAATTTCTATTTGGTACCGACGGCCGAAGTGCCCGTAACGAATATCTATCGCGACGTCATTTTGGACGAAAAAGATTTTCCGGTGAAAATGACCGCCTATACGCCCTGCTTCCGCCGCGAGGCCGGTTCCTACGGCAAGGACGTGCGCGGACTGAACCGGCTGCACCAGTTCGACAAGGTGGAGATCGTCCAGTTGAGCCTGCCCGACCGTTCATACGAGGCGCTCGACGGCATGGTCGCCCATGTCGAAGGGCTCGTCCAGTCGCTCGGACTGCCCTATCGCATCCTGCGGCTCTGCGGCGGCGATATGTCGTTCACATCGGCGCTTACCTACGATTTCGAGGTCTATTCCGAAGCCCAGAAACGCTGGTTGGAAGTTTCGTCGGTGTCGAATTTCGAGTCGTTCCAGGCCAACCGGCTGAAACTGCGCTACCGCGATGCAGACAAGAAAACGCAGCTGGCCCATACACTCAACGGCTCGTCGCTGGCCCTGCCGCGCATCGTGGCCGCCCTGCTCGAAAACTTCCAGACCCCCGAAGGAATCCGCATTCCCGAAGTGCTGGTTCCCTACACGGGATTCGATATGATTAAATAACGTCCCGCCCCGAGCTTCGATTCGTAGAAGCCCGGGTGCTTGGGCAGAACGGCAAATAAATTTGCATTTTCGTCCGACATTTTCTATCTTTGTATTTATACACACCAAAAACACAAACAAACATGGCACACAAAATTACTGATTCGTGCGTTGCATGCGGTACCTGCATCGGCGAATGCCCGGTAGAAGCGATCTCGGCAGGCGACATCTACGTCATCGACCCCGACAAGTGCATCGACTGCGGCACCTGCGCCGGCGTATGCCCGAGCGAAGCGATCGTCGCCGAGTAAACGCACTCCGACGCGATACGCAAGAGCGCATCCGACCCGAAGGTCGGATGCGCTCTTGCGTTGTTGCCAACACCTTACGCCGCCTTGACCAACGAGCGCCCTAACCAGACCATCGCCAAGCCGAGCAACAGGCTCAAAACGACGTACAGTCCGAAATAGAGCCCGTGTTTCTGCTGCAATAACAGAAACAGATCGTCGGAGAAAGACGAAAAAGTAGTGAATCCGCCGCAGAATCCCGTAATCAGAAAGACGTTCATCGACGAAGAGATCAAGTGGGTTTTCTCGGCCATGCCGAAGAAGATGCCGATCAAGAAGCTCCCCACGACATTGACCGTGAACGTACCCCACGGAAAGGCCGAATTACAGAGGTAATGGGCGAATTTGCCCGTCAGAAAACGCAGGCAGGTGCCGATGAATCCGCCCAGACCTGCAATAAGCATCGCTTTGAACATACGTCTGAATCTTGGTTTCGTTGCAATTAAGGTGTCGCAAAGATACACCGTTTTTCGTTCGGCTGCTTCAAATCGCATACCACAACGGCACGTGCAGTCTCTTTTCGTGTGGCACACTCTTTGCCCGACTTCGCTCCCGTCGGGCCGCACCGTTTCGCCGAAGCACGAACCGCCTTCGCCCGCCAACCGAATAAATCTTACACCGTTATGCATTTGACACCAAAAGAGATCGACAAGCTGATGCTGCTATCGCTCGGCTCGATCGCCGAACGCCGCATGAAAAAGGGGCTGAAACTCAATTATCCGGAAGCCGTGGCCTACATCACCTCCACGGCATTGGAGGGGGCCCGTGAAGGAAAAACCGTCGAGACCGTCATGAAGGAGGCGGCCAACGTACTGACGAAAAACGACGTGATGGAGGGTGTCGCCGACATGATCGGCCTGCTGCAGGTCGAGGCCGTCTTCACCGACGGCTCCCGCTTGGTGAGCATCCACCAGCCGATCAAATAACGCCTTCGCATTCACACTTATTCCTTTTGCAATCATGGAAACAACGAATCAACACCCTGCGAACGACGCTTCGCAGCCGGCGAGCCTTTATCCGAACCGACCCGGGTTCCAACCCGCAGAGGCCGTCCCCGTGGGCGGCGTCGTGCTGAGCTCGGAGCCCATCGCCTACAACGAAGGGCGCAAAACCGTCCATCTGACCGTCCGCAACACGGGCGACCGGCCCATTCAGATCGGGTCGCACTTCCACTTTTTCGAAGTCAACCGCTATCTCGAGTTCGACCGCGACGACGCATTCGGCTGTCATCTGAACATTCCGGCTACGACGGCCGTCCGGTTCGAGCCCGGCGACCAGAAAGAGGTGGAGGTCGTGGCCTATTCGGGCAAACGGCGCATCATCGGTTTCAACGGGTTGGTCATGGGCTATGCGGGCGACGAAGAGACGCCGGCCTACTATCCGGCCCGCACGCGGGCGTTGCAGAAGATGCGGCGCTCCGGATTCAAATTCACCGAAAAACCCGCATCCGACAACCAATAAACGACCCTACATCATGGCAACAATCACACGTCAGGAAAACAACAATCTGTTCGGCCCGACTACGGGGGACAAAATCCGGTTGGGCGACACCAATCTGTACATCGAAATCGAAAAGGATCTCCGCGGATACGGAGACGAAGTGATTTACGGCGGCGGCAAGACGCTGCGCGACGGCATGGGGCTGGCCAATACGATGGACTCGAAAGAGGGTTCGCTCGACTTGGTCATCACCAACGTAACGGTCCTCGATCCGATCGTGGGCGTCGTGAAGGCCGACGTCGGCATCAAGGACGGCAAGATCGCCGGAATCGGCAAGGCGGGCAATCCGAACATCATGCAGGGCGTCGACCCCAATTTGGTTACGGGCGCCGCGACCGATGCCATATCGGGCGAGCACCTGATTCTGACGGCGGCCGGTATCGACGGCCACGTCCATCTCATCTCGCCGCAGCAGGCCTACGCCAGCTTGAGCAACGGCATCACGACACTCATCGGCGGCGGCATCGGCCCGAGCGACGGCACGAACGGCACGACCATCACCTCCGGCCGCTGGAACATCGAGAAGATGCTGCAGTCGATCGAATCGCTGCCCGTCAACATCGGGCTTTGCGCCAAGGGCAACTGTTCGGTCGAACGGCCCATCGAGGAGCAGCTCGAAGCCGGTGCCTGCGGATTGAAAATCCACGAGGACTGGGGTTCCACGCCGGCCGCCATCCGCGCCGCGCTGAATGTCGCCGACCGCTACGACGTACAGGTCGCCATCCATACCGACACGCTCAACGAGGGCGGTTACGTCGAAGACACCATCGCGGCAATCGACGGCCGCACCATCCACACCTACCACACCGAAGGCGCGGGCGGCGGCCATGCGCCCGACCTGCTGAAGGTGGCCTCGATGCCTTACGTCCTTCCGTCATCGACCAACCCCACGCTGCCCTTCGGCGTCAATTCGCAGGCCGAACTCTTCGACATGATTATGGTCTGCCACAACCTCAATCCGAAGATTCCGTCGGACGTTTCGTTCGCCGAGAGCCGCGTGCGCCCCGAAACGCAGGCCGCCGAAAACGTGCTGCACGACCTGGGCGTGCTGTCGATGGTCTCGTCCGACTCGCAGGCCATGGGCCGTATCGGCGAATCGTTCATGCGCACGATTCAGATGGCCTCGTTCATGAAGGATGCCGTCGGTCGGCTCGACGGCGACAGCGACGACAACGACAATTTCCGCGTACTGCGTTATTTGGCGAAAATCACCATCAATCCGGCCATCGCCTTCGGTCTGTCGGACTACATCGGTTCGGTCGAAAAGGGTAAAGTGGCCGACTTGGTGCTGTGGGAGCCGCAGTTCTTCGGTGCCAAACCGAAGATGGTCATCAAGGGAGGTATGATTAGCTGGTCGAACATGGGCGACCCCAATGCTTCGCTTCCGACGCCGCAACCCTGTTACTATCGCCCGATGTTCGGCGCTTTCGGTCAGGCGCTGCCGAAGACCTGCATTTCGTTCGTCTCCGAGGCCGCCTGCAGCGGCGGCATCCGCGAACGGTTGGGACTCGAACGCATCGTGAAACCCGTGCGCCGCACGCGCCAGCTGACCAAACGCGACATGGTGCGCAACGGCTGCACACCGCACATCGAAGTCGATGCGGAGACCTTCGACGTGATGGTCAACGGCGTGAAAGCATACGTCAAACCGGCGGAACGCTTCCCGTTGAGCCAGCTTTACTGGTTCTGCTGAAAATCGTTCCCCGCAAAACCTGTATTAGCATTCCTACCTCTTAATAAAAATGCAAATCTATTCGGAAATCATCGGCAACCTCCACGATCCGCAATGGGTCGGCCGCACAGCGACCGACCGCGTGGAGTACATCGAACTCGACCAATGGACGGCGCAGAAAAGCCGGTTCGTCGTGCGCAGCGAAACGGGCGACGAATACGCCGTGGCGCTCAAACGCCACGTGCAGCTGGCCGACGGCGACATTCTGGCCCACGACGCGCTGAATCGCCGCATCGTCGCGTTCCGCATCCGGCTCAACGACGTGCTGGTCGCCGATCTTTCGGCGCTGGCCGGCTCGCCGACCGACGAGCTGCTGCACACGGCCGTCGAACTGGGCCACGCCATCGGCAACCAGCACTGGCCCGCCGTGGTGAAAGGGACGAAAGTCTATGTTCCGCTGACGGTCGATCGCAAAGTGATGGAGAGCGTCATGAATACCCATCGGTTAGAAGGGGTCGTCTGCACGTTCCAACCCGGCGCCGAGGTGATTCCCTACCTCGCACCCCACGAGATTCGCCGCCTGTTCGGCGGCACGAATCCGGAGTGCGCCGAACATCACCACCACCCTCATCACGAACCGGTGCCGGAAGCGTTATGAACGACCCGATGCGGTTCATGCAGCTGTTGCAGTTCGCCGATTCAGCCTTTCCCATCGGCAGCTTCGCCTTCTCGGACGGCCTCGAAACGGCCGTCGCCGAAGGGCTGGTTGCCGATGCGGAGACGCTGGCCGACTACACCGATGCGATCGTCCGCCGCACGGCGCACACCGATGCCGTAGCCGCTCTGCACGCGGCGCACGGTGCACTGCGCGGCGACTATCCGGCCGTTCTCGAAGCGGACGGCGCGCTGCTGCGCACCAAGCTCAACGACG
This sequence comes from uncultured Alistipes sp., assembly GCA_947591475.1. Lineage (GTDB taxonomy): Bacteria > Bacteroidota > Bacteroidia > Bacteroidales > Rikenellaceae > Alistipes. The sequence goes on along the minus strand of CANQDE010000003.1, from coordinate 26,356 downwards.
AAGCCCGCAAGATGCAACGCCGCACGGGCCGCAAGCTGACCGAATTGGCGGCGACGCTCTTCGACGACCCGATGCTGAAGCAATGGCACGCAGATGTCCGCGCGGAACGGACGCCCGGCTGCTGTCCGGTCGCGCAGGGGCTGCTGTACGCTGTATGCGGACTGTCGGACGAAGCGCTCTTTGCAACGATTCTCTACGGAGCGGCGAACCGCGTACTGAATGCCGCCCTGCGCTGCGTGCGGGTATCGCACATCGACACGCAGCGGATACTGGCCGACCTCGCTCGACGAATCGGCGACCTTGCAGCGGAAGCGTCCGACCTGGAACCGGAAGATATGTATGCCTTCACGCCCCAGATCGACCTGCTGGCCTCCCTGCACGAGAAAGGCACCGGACGATTATTTATGAACTGACTGCGTTTGAACGCGGGACGAAGACTGCGGAAAAATTAGGAAGGCAGCAATGCGTTCGAAAGCAAAATAAAGTTCGATGCCGCTAACAAAAAACCTCCGCTGGCGGAGGCTTCGGCCCGCGCGGCCCAAAGAGCCGCCTTATTATTAACTGGTACGGGGCGCATCGTTTTTGGGGGAAACAAAAACAGTTGGCAGCGACGAAAACATTTATAAGCATATCAACGCTCTAACGCATAAGGAAGCCCTTTCAAAAGGGCCGCTAATAAAAAATGGGACAAACTTGTCGTATCGGAATCGGAGGCCCCGTAGGCTCCGGAAAGACGGCCCTCATCGAGGCCATCACGCCCCGCCTGTTGGCGATGGGCTACAAAGTGCTGGTCATCACCAACGACGTGGTAACGACCGAGGACGCCAAACACGTCCGTAAAATGTTGAAGGGCATTCTGATCGAAGAACGCATCATCGGCGTCGAGACCGGCGCCTGCCCCCACACCGCCGTGCGCGAAGACCCGTCGATGAACCTCGCCGCCGTCGAAGAGATGGAGGCCCGCTTCCCCGACGGAGACATCGTGCTGATCGAATCGGGCGGCGACAACCTGACGCTCACGTTTAGCCCTGCGCTGGTCGATTTCTTCATCTATGTGATCGACGTGGCGGCGGGCGACAAAATTCCCCGCAAGGACGGCCCGGGCATCTCGCAATCGGACATCCTCGTCATCAACAAAACCGATCTGGCTCCCTACGTCCATGCCGATTTGGAGGTGATGCGCCGCGATTCGGCGTTGATGCGCTCGTCCGGAAAACCCTTTCTGTTCACCAACTGCATGACCGGCGAGGGCATCGACGAATTGGTCGCCCTGATCCGTCGCATGGCCCTTTTCGACCTCGACCGAACCTTGCAGAACGAAACCGCTCTCGCCGAACCATGACGCCGACCGTTTGTGCCAAAGAGATGCGCCCCTTCGCGGGAGGGCTGCACACGGCTCCGACCGGAAAACGCGGCTACCTCTATCTGGGATTCGAGCTCGACGGCGACGGGAAATCCATCCTGCGTCATCTGGAACGCCGCACGCCGCTGATCGTCCAGCAGGAGCTCTACTTCGACGAGGCGATGCCCGAAATGCCATGCGTCTACATCCTCTCGTCGGGCGGCCCAAACGTCGATGGCGACCGTTACGAACAACATTTCGTCGTCCGGCGCAATGCGTTCGCCCACGTATCGACAGGTGCAGCAACCAAATTGGCCGAAATGCGCCGCAACTATTCGGGGCTGACGCAACGCATCGAATTAGAAGCCGGAGCCTACTTGGAGTATCTGCCCGAACCGGTCATCCCCTGCCGGCACACCCGCTATCAGGTCGATACGTCGATCCGCATCGACCCCACAGCGACCCTTTTTTATTCGGAAATCTACATGAGCGGCCGCCGCTACTTCGGTACGGGCGAACGCTTCTGCTACGACATCCTTTCGGTGAAGACGCGAGCCCAACGGCCCGACGAAACACCGCTTTTTCAGGAAAAATTCATCGTCCGGCCCGACCGCCTTTCACCGGAACGGCTCGGAGCGATGAACGGCTACGACATCTTTGCGAACGCGGTCGTGCTGACGCCGCCCGACAAGGTCGCCGACCTTTACGGACGGACGAAAGCCTTCATCGATCGCAAGAGTCGGCTGGCCGCCGGCATCACCCGCCTGCCGAACGACTGCGGATTGAGCTACAAGGTGCTCGGCAATGATACGGGAGCTGTGAAACGGCTCGTCCGCCGATTTTGCAGCGACGTACGCCAATGCGTCAAGGGCCGTCCGCTGCCGGACGAATTTCCGTGGCGCTGATTTTTTATTAACGGCTCCGGAGCTTCGGTTCGCTTTCGAACGCCTTGCTGCCTGCCGAACGACCGACCGTATGAATAAAAAACGTTCAAACAGACCGATATAACAATGCGGCTCAACGAGCCGCGCGGGCCGAAGCCTCCGCCCGCGGAGGCCCGCCGCTGACCGCCCCGAATAAGAACTAAAAACAACATTACCGAAAAAATATGGAAAACCAAACAACGATGGAGGCGGAAAAGCCTCGCACGCAATCGATCGACTTTCTGACAACGCTGCTGCGCGGCGCCGGACAGGTCATGTTTCAAAACAATTCATGGACGGGATTTTTCTTTCTGATCGGCATCTTCTGGGGCAGCTACCAAGAGGGGCTGGGTCTCGTCGCATGGGGCGCCCTGCTGGGACTGATCGTCTCGACCGTTACGGGCCACCTGCTCGGACTGCCCGACGACGACGGGAAGCACGGTCTGTGGGGATTCAACGGCATTCTGGTCGGCTGCGCCTTCCCGACCTTCCTCGGCAACACGGTCTGGATGTGGTTGGCGTTGGTGCTCTGCGCCGCGCTCACGACGTGGGTACGCGCCGGATTCAACCGCGTGATGGCACCGTGGAAGGTCAATTCGTTCACCTTCCCCTTCGTATTCAGCACGTGGATTTTCCTGCTCGCCGCCCGCGCGATGCACGGTCTGCCGCCCGTCCACCTCTCCGATCCGACGCTGCCCGCAGCTTTCACCGCGGCAGGACATTTCGGATTCATCGACTGGATCGTCTGGTGGCTCAAAGGCGTCGCCCAGGTCTTTTTGATTAACTCGTGGATCACCGGACTTTTCTTCCTCGTCGGGCTGGCCGTCAGCAACCTGTGGGCCGCCCTCTGGGCCGCCATCGGCTCGGCCGTAGCGCTTTGCATCGCGCTGGCGTTGGGAGCTTCGGGCGCCGACGTGTCGAGCGGCCTCTACGGATTCAGCGCCGTACTGACGGCCATCGCGCTGGCCACCGTATTCTACAAGCCGAACCTCCGGTCGGCCGTCTGGGCGCTGCTGGGCATCTGCGTTACAGTCTTCATCCAAGCCGGTATGAACATGCTGCTGGCACCCGTAGGAATCGCTACGCTGACCGCTCCGTTCTGCGTCGCGACGTGGCTCTTTCTGCTGCCGCTCATCCGGTTCGATGAGACCGAACAGGTCGATCACACCGACTGGCACCACAAAAAATAGCCATCCATGCACCTATCCGATGCTTTGGTTTCGCCCGAGGTGGCCGCAACGGCAGGAGCGGTTTCGCTGCTGCTGCTCGGCGCAGCGGGCCGGAAGGTAAGCCGACAACGCCGCGACGACGAACGGCTCGTGCCGCTCATGGGCGTAACGGGGGCGTTCGTATTCGCCGCGCAGATGATTAACTTCGCCATTCCGGGCACGGGGTCGAGCGGTCATCTGATAGGGGGCATCCTACTCTCGGCGCTGTTGGGGCCGTGGGCGGCGCTGCTGACGCTCGCTTCGGTCATCATCCTGCAATGTCTGCTGTTCGCCGACGGCGGGCTGCTGGCCTTGGGATGCAACCTTTTCAACATGGCCGTTCTATCGTGTTTGGTCGCCTATCCGTTGGTCTACCGGCCCATCGCCGGAACGAATCCCACGCCGCGACGCATCATCGCTGCCTCACTGGCGGCCGGAATCGTCGCCCTACAATTAGGAGCCTTGGCCGTAGTGCTCGAAACCGAACTTTCCGGCATCACCGCCCTGCCGGCCGGCCGATTCCTGTTGCTGATGTCGCCCATCCATCTGTTGATCGGCATCGGCGAGGGAGCGGGAACCGCCGCCGTGCTCTGCGCCGTGCAGCGATACCGTCCGGAACTGCTCCGCAACGACCTGCCCCGCCCCAACCGACGCAAAACCGCCCGTCTGCTCGCAGCGTTCGTCGGCTGTGCACTGCTGCTCGGCGGGCTCTTTTCGTGGATCGCCTCCTCCCGTCCCGACGGGCTCGAATGGTCGGTCGAACGGCTGACCGGCACCACGGAGCTCACCGCACCGGCCGATGCACCGCACGCAACCGCCGCCCGGCTCCAACAACGCACCGCGCTGCTGCCCGACTACGACACCTCCTTCGCCGGATTGGTCGGAACGGGCGTCGTGCTGCTCGTCGTCATCGGAACGGCCCGCCTGCTTCGCCCGACGCACAAAAAGCCATGAGAGAACGGTTGACACGGGCTATCGACCGGCTGGAAGCGGCGGAACGAACCGACCGCTGCCCGACGCTGCTGCATCGGTTGGACGGACGGTCGAAACTGTTGGTAACGCTCGTTTATCTGGTCGCCCTGCTCTCCGTACCGCTCACGCAGCTCTCCGATACGTTGCTCTTTGCCGTTTATCCGTTTCTGACCGCGTCGATCGGCGGATTCCGCTACAGCCCGATTCTGCGCCGCTCCCTGATCGTGGTGCCGTTCGTTGCCTTCATCGGCCTGTTCGACATTTTCCAGGAGCGCGAAACGCTCTTCCGCATCGGCCCGCTCGCCGTCAGCGTCGGGTGGACGATGTTCGCCGTCCTACTGCTGCGCGGCCTGCTCTCGGTGCAGGCGCTGCTGCTGCTGATCGACAGCACGGGCTATCCCCGCCTTTGCCGCAGCCTCCAACAATTGGGCGTATCGGAGGCATTCACCACGCAACTGCTTTTCGTCCATCGTTATCTGTGCCTGCTGCTGCGCGAAAGCATCGCCCTGTCGATGGCCATCGACGCACGCAGCTTCGGACGAAGCAACTATCCGCTGCGCATCTGGGGTACCTTGATTTGCCAGCTGCTGCTGCGGACGTTCGATCGGGCCGAACGCATCGGCCGAGCCATGACCGCCCGCGGATTCACGGGCCGCATGCCCGCGCTTCCGTACACCCGCACCCGCTGGCGCACCGCCGATACGCTCTACGTCGTCGGGTGGAGCGCCGTCATCGTCGGTCTGCGGTTCGTCTCACCCGAACGATTGCTATGATGCCATGAGCCACCATTACCTCCGATTCGAACAGGTCGGATACCGCTATCCGGACGGCCACGAAGCGCTGCACGACGTCTCGTTCGAGCTCACGCACGGCGAGAAAGCGGCCTTGGTCGGAGCCAACGGCGCCGGCAAAACGACCCTGCTGCTGCATGCCGACGGGCTGCTGCTCCCGACTACGGGACAGGTCGTCGTAGGAGGGATTCCGATTACGCGACGCACGCTGCCCACGATTCGCCGGACGGTGGGCTATCTGTTCCAGCAACCCGACGACCAGCTTTTCATGCCCACCGTCGAGGAGGATGTTGCCTTCGGCCCGGCGAACATGGGGCTTGACGATGCAGAAATCGAACGACGGGTCGCCGAAGCGTTGGCCGCCGTCGGAGCGACGGAACTGCGGCATCGGGCACCCGGGCGCCTTTCGGGCGGCGAAAAAAAACGGGTGGCCATCGCCACGGTGCTGGCCATGGAGCCGTCGATCCTGGTCATGGACGAGCCAACCGCCTCGCTCGATCCGCCGGCCCGCCGGCAACTGCTCGAATTGATCCGCACATTCCGCCATACGATGCTCATCGCCACGCACGACATGGAATTAGTGCGCGAACTGTGCACCCGTACGCTCGTGCTGCATCGCGGCACGTTGGTCGCCGACGGCCCGACGGCCGAAGTCCTCGCCGCCTGCGAAACGATATGAAAAAAGCGGAGCCTCTCCTCGATGCTCCGCTGTAATCTTTTTCGCGCACAAATTATCGCTGCGAAATCTGTCCGTTGTAGGTAATCGTATGGGATTGACCGTTGTTCGAGAAAACAATCTTCACGTTCGGACTGGGATAATACTCCGTGTTGTAACTTCCGACCAGTCGGCAATCGACCGTACCCGAAAGGATCAAGCCAACGATCTGTCCGGTCAACGTATTTTCCGCGCCCTTGTAGTTCAAGTTCGTAACTTCCCACGAGAGCGACGAATCACGACCGCCCCCGTTCATCTTGAACTCCTTTTCGTGGCAATCGGAATAGGCCCACGAAGAAGCGCCGGCCGTCAGTGAATAATCGCCCGACCAACCTTCGAGCATATTGTGATCGGAGCTCTTCAACCAGATGTCCGTCAATGTTATATCCACACCGAGACCGTTGGAAAGCACCGTCGTTCCCTCATCCGAATAGGTATAGGTAACGCTGTTCAAACCGTTGTTGACATCGGCTTTCAGTCCCGAGGTCGTAATCGTCCATTCGAAATTGTCGTCCGACCACGAAGTACCGCCGGTCTCTACCTCGACAGTCCCTTCGTAATAGGACGCGTCTTTACGGAATTCGAACGTATATTTCGTTCCCTCCTGCGTGATGACGGTACCGCTCGGGAAAAGTTTATCCCGCAACAACACCTCGGAACCCTCGATCATGACGTCCAACCGATTCTCTTCGGCCATGCCCCGTTTGTCGGCTTCGTTCAGCAACATCGACAACCGGATACCGACATCGGCCGGCAACAAAGCGAGCTGATTCTTGACGCGGGCGGCATTGTAGATGGAGATACCGGGAGCCATCGGATCCGGCTCCGAGTCGGAACTGTCCAAACAGGAGGTCAGGGCAATCGGGAGGGTCAGCAGCAAAGCAATCAAGCCTTTTTTCATCTTCATATCGTATCGTTTTTAGTTGTTTCCGTAATAGCGAACGGTTTATCCGTGCCGATTCGTATATCGTTGCGTCCAAATGTACGGATTTTTTTTGCAAAACGAACGAAAATCCCTATCTTTATTCGGTGAAACGCTTCAATCTGTTCATCATCATGTCGCTATTCTCCTTTTTAGGACACGGGCGTACGACTGCACCCGCCTATCCGACCGACACCCTCGTCGCACGCGACGGGCAGGAACTGACTTTCACCTTTTTCAAGCACGCTTCGCTCTCCATCGCGGCCGGCGAAGGACGCATCCTCTACATCGACCCCGTACACACCTATGCCGACTATGCGAAACTGCCCAAGGCCGACCTCGTGCTGATTACCCATTCGCACTACGACCATCTGGATCGGCAGGCGATCGACGACATCACGACGCGAACGACCGACATCGTTTGCGACCGGACGTCGGCCGAAGCGTTCGACACGAACTGCCACGTCATGCGCCCGGGGAGCGTCGTTTCGCCGCGCGACTGGGTGAAAATCGAAGCCGTAGCGGCCTACAACACGACGCCGGGGCATCTGCAATTCCATCCGAAGGAACGTGAGGACTGCGGCTATATTCTGACCATCGGCGGCACCCGCATCTACATCGCCGGCGATACGGAACCGACCCCCGAGTTGCTCGCCTTGCGCAACATCGACGTCGCGTTTCTGCCGGTCAACCAACCCTACACGATGACCGTCGAACAGGCGGTGCAAGCCGTCAAGTCCATCCGTCCGACGATCTTCTATCCCTATCACTACGGCGAAGTGGAGCAGCAAACCGACCTCGAAGCACTGGCGACAGCGCTCGAAGGCATCACGGAAGTCCGCATCCGGCCGATGGAATAACGAAGTTCTACTCGACGTATAGCACCAATCCCTTGAGGTACTCGCCCTCGGGGTGGTAGATGTCGATGGGATGGTCGGCCGGCTGGGTCAGTTGGTGCAGGATGCGCACCTTGCGACCGGCGATCGCCGCAGCCGAGAAAACCGTCGTGCGGAACAACTCCTTCGAGACGGCCTGCGAGCAAGAAAAGGTGAAGAGAATGCCGCCCGCCCGAATCTGCGACAAAGCGCGAGCGTTCAATCGTTTATATCCCTGCATGGCATTGCCCAGCACCTTGTGGTGTTTGGCGAAAGCCGGCGGATCGAGGATAATCAGGTCGTACCGGTCGCCGATGTTCCGCAGATACTCCACGGCGTCCGCCGCTACCTCGCTATGCACGGCCCCGTCGCCGAAATTCAACCGGATATTCTCCGAAGCCAACGCCACGGCGCGCTCCGACGAATCGACCGAGCAAACCTCCTTAGCCCCGCCCGCAAGCGCGTAGACCGAAAATCCGCCCGTATAACAGAACGTATTGAGCACCGTCCGTCCGCTGGCGTACCGTTTCACCAATTCGCGGTTTTCGCGCTGGTCGAGGAAAAAGCCGGTTTTCTGCCCTTGCTCCCAATTAACCAAAAAGCGTTCGCCGTGCTCCGAAACTACCTGCGGCACGGCCACCGGACCGCCCCACAGATAGCCGTCGACGGCCCCCAAATCGGCCTTGAAAGGCAAAGTCTGCGACGATTTGTCGTAAATGGCCCCGATTCGGTCGCCGTAAACCGATCGGATGGCCGCAGCGACTTCCATACGCGAACGGTACATCCCCACCGAATGGCACTGCACGACGGCCGTATGACCGTAAATGTCGACGACCAACCCGGGCAGGCCGTCGCCCTCGCCGTGCACCAACCGATAACAATCGGTTTCGGGGTTGTCGACCAGTCCCAACGTCCGTCGCACGTCGAACGCCACGGAGATGCGGCGGCACCACCAAGCCGAATCGACGGGCTCCTGCTCGAACGATAGCACCCGCACGGCGATGGAACCGATCTGATAATGGCCCAGCGCGATGAACTTCCGCGCGTGGTCGTACACCTCGACCAAAGCCCCCTCGACGATGTCGGCCTCCTCTTCGGCCTCGATGAAGTCGATAGCGCCGGAGAAAATCCACGGATGCCGACGCATCAACGACTCCTCCTTACCCCGTTTCAATACAATTCTCGGTACCATTTTTATTAATGCAGTAGACCCTCTATCTTGCTTAGCAAAGTTATCGTCGCTGCCAACCGTTTTTTTCCAAAACCGTGCGACCCGTGCCAGTTAATAATATGGCGGCTCTGTGGGCCACGCGGGCCGAAGCCTCCGCCCCGCTTTTATTTTGATAGCCTCGACAACCGGTTGTAAATCTGCACGCAGACCCACGCATCGGTCGCCGCATAAAGCGCCTGTTTGTCCGTGAGGGTCTGAGCCTCCCAATTACTCAACCGCTGGGCCTTCGACACACGCTGCCCCAACACGATGGCCGACATTTTGCGCACGCTCTTCTCCTCAATGCCCCACTGCGGTGCCAACGTCTGCAAATCGACGAACCCGCCCTCGCGGAAATGGCGCAATCGCCGCAAAGCCCGCAAATCGCCCGCAACGGCGGCTCCGACCTTCAAAATCTGTTTGTCTTCCAAGAGGTCGATGAGGGGTTTCGCCAGCGGAATGCGGTTCAATCGGAACAGAAAAGCGGCCTCCTGCGTCGCAAGCTGGAGCAGGGCCACCCGATAGGTTACCCCCGCACGGAACGACGGACGGGTCTCGGTATCGAATCCGATGATCGGAGCGCGTCGCAACTCCCGACAGGCCGCCTCGATGTCGCGTTCCGTGTCGATGATGCGGATCGGCCCCGCGAATTCGATGGCGGGGAGCAAAGCGGTCTCTTCGTTGCTTATTTTGGCGAGAAAAGGGCTGGATTCCATTCGGGCGAAAAAATTCGCACAAAAGTAGCAAAAAAATCTGCTCACTCGAGCCGTTCGCCGATTTTTTTCACCGTTCCGTCGGATTGCATGCAGAGGATGCCTCGGTCGATCAGCGTGCGGAGCAGCTCGGCGCCTCGTTCGGGCGGGCAGGGCAATCCGGCACACAGCGTCCGCGGATCGGCTGCTCCGGCATCGAGCCGATGCAGCAATTCGTCGCGCAAAGCCGCATCCGACCCATCGTCCGATGCCGCCCCCGACCGTTCGGCAGCCCGCCGCTTCTCCTCGCGCCGACGGGCCAGACAACAATCGCAGATGCCGCACGGCTCGGCGTCGTCTCCGCCGAAATACTCGTCCAATACGACGCTACGGCACCGCGTATCGTTCGACGCATAGGCGAGCATGCTTTCGAACCGTTCCTGCGTCAACGCCAGCCGGCGGGCATAGGTCTCGGGCGCGATGTAGAGGTCGGCGCGCGGCAGCCGCTCCTCGTCGAAAAAGAGCAGCGGCGAACGGTTCGACGGAATGTAACGAATGACGCGCAACTGCCACAGACGTTTCAATAACTCCTTGACCCGCTCCACCGTGTAGCCGCTCCACGTGGCCAATTCGCCTTCGTCGATCGGCCGGAAATCGGTGAAAACTCCGTTGTAAAGCCGCAGCAGCGTCCGGATGAAATGATCGAGGTCGTCGCGCTTGACCCGCAACTTGTAGAGATCGTCGCGACTGACGCAGAACATCACCCTCGCCGGATGATCCTGCGCATCGGTGAGAGTCAGATAACCGTTCTGCTGCAACAGTTTCAACGCACTCTGCACCGTACCGGCATAGAGGTGTTCGCGCGCACAAAATTCGTAGATATTGAAGAGCACCGACGCGCCGGCCCCGTCGCCGATGCCGATTTGCAGATAGGAGCAGACGCGCTCGTAAATATCCTTGACCTGCTCCAAAGGCGGGAACTCCTGCTTGAAGCGGCGGGCGATGCGGTCGGCATCGTCCGAAGCGACCAGCAGCAAGGCGTAGGCCCGCTTGCCGTCGCGCCCCGCACGACCCGCCTCCTGGTAATAACTTTCCAGCGAATCGCACATCGAATAGTGCACGACGAACCGCACATCGGGCTTGTCGATTCCCATCCCGAAAGCGTTGGTCGCCACCATCACCCGCACCCGGCCGCGCAACCACTCCTCCTGACGCGCCGAACGTTCGGCATGCCCCAGCCCGCCGTGATAGGCCGTAGCGGCGATTCCGGCCTCGCGCAACGTATCGGCTAACTGTTCGGTGCCCTCGCGCGTGCGCATGTAGACGATGCCGGAACCCGCGACATGCTGCAATAAACGCATCAACTGTGCGTTCTTATCATCGGTATGGCGCACGCTGTAAGAGAGGTTGGGACGTCGGAAATCGCCGCGCACGACATGCGACTCGGCGAATTTCAGATGATACTGGATGTCCTCGGCCACGCGCGGCGTCGCCGAAGCGGTCAGCGCCAGCACGGGCACGCCGGGCAGCTTTTCGCGCAATTCGGCGATCCGCAGATAGGAGGGCCGGAAGTCGTAGCCCCACTGCGAGATGCAATGGGCCTCGTCGACGGCGATCAATGCGACGTTCATCCGCACGACCCGCAGCCGGAAGGCCTCGGAGGCCAACCGTTCGGGCGCCACGTAGAGGAACTTCACATCGCCGTAGACGCAATTGTCCAGCGCGATGTCCAGCTGCCTCGGCGAAAGGCCCGCATGCACGGCGACAGCCGGAATCCGAAGCGCCCGAAGCCGGTCGACTTGGTCTTTCATCAAGGCAATGAGCGGCGTTACGACGATGCACAACCCCTCGCGGGCCAGCGTCGGCACCTGATAGGTCAACGACTTGCCGCCGCCCGTCGGCATCAGCGCCAGCGTATCGCGACCGTCGAGCACGTCGCGGATGATCCGCTCCTGCACGGAGCGGAACTCCGTGTACCCCCAATACCGTTTGAGAACGGCATGTATGTCGACCGGCTGTTCCATAGTACAAAGGTACGCATTCGGCGAAAAATTAAAAGCGAAACGTGCCATTTCCTCCGAATAATTCACTATTTTTGCATTCGGAAATGTCGTTGCGATGAAACGAACCCGTTACATAGCCTGCTGGTTGCTGGTCGTCTATCTGCTGACGGCCATCGGGCCCGCCTGTGCTTCGCTCACCTGCCGGTGCAGGGTCATGACGGCCTGCACGGAGGCGGTCGACGGTCATCATCACGACCACGACGACTGTTGCCGGCACAGCTTGCCCCGTACGACGTCGGAGCAATCCGCCTGGGACGCTCCGTGCTGCACCGACCGGCATTCCACGGAAATCGCCCTCTACACCAAAGGACACGACGGCCGCACGGATCGCTTCGTCCTGCCGGTACTCACGGCTTCGCTGCCGGACGACCTTCCGACCGTTGCGCCGGATGCAACTCTTACCGACCGTTCGGTCAACCGTCGCACGCCATTCCTCTGTCGCGGCATCGTACGCTGCACGGGCCTCCGTGCCCCACCCTCGCACAGTTGAGCGACGACCATCGGTCATCGCCTCCCGATCCGATCGAAAAATCCGGAATCGCGGACGATCGGAACCAGCGCGTTTTCATTCTGCAAAACCGTCCGGCAGCCCGTACACAGGCTGACACATTCCAATCCATGAACGAAAAATACGGCGAGGAGCTTCTCCTGCGCCACGACATACGCCCGACGGCCGTACGGATGCTCGTACTGCAAGCCATGGAACGATTCGACGACACGTTCAGTCTCGCCGATTTGGAGGTCGCGACCGAGACCGTCGACAAATCGTCGATTTTCCGGACGCTGACGCTGTTCGCCGCCCATCACTTACTGCACATCGTCGAAGACGGCAGCGGCACGACCAAATACTGCCTCTGTCGGAACGACCACGACTGCACGCCCGACGAACTGCACTGCCATTTCCATTGCGAACGGTGCGGCCGAACCTACTGTTTGGAACAGACGCACATTCCGGCGATCGCCTGTCCGGCCGGATTCGAAGTCCATCAAATCAATTACCTCGTCAAGGGCATATGCCCCGACTGTCGGACAAAAAGCGGCGGAACCGAACCTTCGCGATAATCTGCAACTCGGTTGCAACGGAAATGCGCTACTTTTGTCCACGAAAAAAATAGAAAGAACGTCAATATGAAACATTACGAAACGATCCTCACATGCCTACTCGCGCTCTTCGTCGGTTCGACGCTTCGGGCCCAAGAGCTGCAAGGCACGGTATGCGACACGGAAAAACAACCGCTCATCGGTGCGGCGGTCTACTGGGCCGGCACGACTGTCGGCGCATCGGCCGATGTCGACGGCCGCTTCCGCCTGCACCGCGTGAAGGGATACGACCGATTGGTCGCCACCTATTTGGGCTATATCAACGATACGCTGCAAATCGCCCCGGGCGTCGAACGGGCCGACTTCGCCCTGCAAGCCGAAGACGTCGCCTTAGAGAGCGTTACGATCGAAGGCAACCTGAGCGGCAATTATATTAAGCGGGACGGATTGCTGAAAAACGAAACCATCTCGTTCGCCGGCCTGTGCAAAATGGCCTGCTGCAATCTGGCCGAATCGTTCGAAAATTCGGCTTCGGTTACGGTCGGGTACAGCGATGCCATATCGGGTGCCCGTCAGATCAAGATGCTGGGCCTTGCAGGTACCTACACGCAGATTCTCGACGAGAACCGCCCCATCATGCGCGGGTTGAGCGCTCCCTACGGGTTGAGCTACACACCGGGCATGTGGCTCAATTCGATTCAGGTGTCGAAGGGCGTCGCCTCGGTTACGGCGGGCCACGAAGCCATCACGGGCCAAATCAACCTCGAACACCGCAAGCCGACCGACCAAGAACGGCTCTTCTTGAATCTTTATTTAGATGACGAACTGCGGCCCGAAATCAACCTGTCGTCGGCTTTTCCGGTAACGAAAGACCAGAAACTGACGAGCATCCTGCTGTTGCACGGTTCGATGGATACCGATGCCCGCAAGATGGACCACAATCACGACGGATTCCGCGACCTGCCGAAAAGCGACCAAATCAACATCGCAAACAAATGGCTCTACTCGGCCGACAACGGCATGCAAATTCGGTGGGGCTGGAAGTTCGTGCAGGAAAACCGGTTGGGCGGCATGTACGGCTACAAGAAATCCATGCGCGACGAGATGCTGACCGACTGGGACACCCCCGGCACGCTCTACGGCTCGCACATCCGCAATCGCAATGCCAACGGCTATCTGAAGATCGGTATGCCCGTAGGCGCAGCGGTCTATGACGAAGAAGAGGAGGACGAACTGCGCTCGAACATCGCTTTCGTCGCCGACTTCGACCACTTCGACGAGGATGCCTACTTCGGGCTGAACGACTACACGGGCAACGAAAACTCGCTGTCGGTCAACTTGATGTACAACCACTATTTTACGCACCGGTCATCGTTCATCGTCGGTATTCAAGGGCACTTGCAGTACTTCCGCGAAAATCTGGAAAACCGCACGCCATGGATTACCGAGGCGCCGCGCCCCGAGTATCATTTTGAACAAAAATTCGACCGCAACGAGCGCGAGGCTGGAGCCTACGCGGAGTACACCTACTCCATCAAGAATAAATTTTCGATCGTGGCCGGCATCCGCGGCGACTACAACCACTATTACGACCGGTTCTTCGTTACGCCGCGCGGCCACCTGCGGTGGAACATCACCCCGTCGACTACGCTGCGGGCATCGGCCGGTTTGGGCTATCGCTCGACCAACCTCCTCACCGACAACATCGGTGCATTGGCTACGGGCCGGCGCATCGGATTTCTGGGCACGGATTTCGCAGGGCTCGACCGCATGGAGAAGGCGCTCACCGTAGGCGGCAGCCTGACGCAGAGTTTCGGGTTGGTACGGGAAAGCGACGCGACGTTGAGTTTCGACTTCTTCCGCACGCAATTCGACCATTCGGTCGTAACCGACCAAGAATACGACCCGACGGCGATTCTGTTCTACGGCTCGGACGGCCGCAGCTACACGGACACCTATCAAATCGACTTCACGTGGACGCCGGTCGATCGGTTCGACATCTTCGCGACATTCCGCTACACGGACAGCGAGATGACCATCGCACGCCCCGACGGCACGGTGGCGCACGTCGAACGGCCGTTGGTGAGCGAATACAAAACGCTGCTCAACCTGCAATACGCCACGAAGTTCCGCCGGTGGGTATTCGATGCGACGGCACAGCTCAACGGCCCCATGCGCATCCCGACGCAGACGGGCAATCTGGCCGACACCTACTGGTCGCCGCGCTACCCGATCTTCTTCGCGCAGGTAACCCGGAAAATCGGCAAATTCGACCTCTATGTGGGCTGCGAGAACATCGGCGACTACCGGCAGCACGATCCGATTCTGCATGCGGACGCCCCCTTCTCGACGGAATTCAACTCGATGAATGTCTGGGGGCCGCTCATGGGCCGTAAATTCTACATCGGTCTCCGCCTGAACATTTATTAAGAGGGGGTTGGAACCTTATCGAACGATAAAAACAAAAACCTAATCAGTCAATAAAAATGAAAAAAATTTTAGTATTGTGCCTCGCCGCTCTGATGAGCGCAGGCGTGTGTCTGGCCGCGAAGCCCGACGCAAAGCAAACGACCAAAACGACGGTATTCGCAACGGACATCCACTGCGAGCACTGCGCCAGCAAAATCATGAACAACGTACCGGCGCTCGGCAAGGGAATCAAAGACGTGCAGATCGACGTGCCGACCAAAGAGGTAACGGTCGTTTACGACACCTCGAAAAATTCGGACGAAAACATCGTCAAAGGATTTGCCAAGCTGAAGGTCAAGGCCGAACCGAAACCCGCCACGAAAAAATAGTCCGGCGCCGAACGCCGCAGGCAAACGAAAACCTCCGCACCTTTCGAGTGCGGAGGTTTTTTATGATGGGCAATAGCGCAAAAGCCGATTCATTTCGCTGACCCTAACCTAAATTTATTACAAACACATTTTTTAAGACCAATATACATCTCCAATTAGCAAAAATGCGGCTTTTTGAGCCGCGCGGGCCGAAGCCTCCGCCCGCGGAGGCCCGCTCTCACGAGCGAGCACTCCGCAGTCTTCGCCCCGCCTCTTTCTTACTTCCGGCGGGCGCGTTGCTGGGCCTCCTGCTGACGGAGCAACTCCTCGTAACGCTGCTGGAACTTCGATTTCTTGCCGTTCGACTTCTTCGCCGCAGCCGCTGCCATGATCGCCTGAATCTTGTCGTCGCTGACGAAGCGGCGCGTAATCAACGTCTGGGCGATGGTGAAGAGGTTGAACAACAGATAGTAGTAGCACAGACCGCTCGAATAGTCGTTGAAGATGCACAAGAGCATCAACGGCATGAAATAGAGCATCATGAACTTCATGCCGGCCATCTGCGGCTGCGACGAGGCGGACTGCTGGTAGCTGTAATAGGAGAACCCGAAGGTCGAAAGCGCCATCAACAGCGCGAACAACGAAACGTGATCGCCGTAGAACGGAATCGAGAAAGGCAGGTTCAACACGCTGTCGTAGGACGAAAGGTCGTCCGACCACCAGAACGACTGCCCGCGCAACTCGATGGACGACGGGAAGAAACGGAACAAGGCGAAGAGAATCGGCAACTGGAGCAACATCGGGATACAGCCGCTCAACGGGTTGATTCCGGCCTTGCGCTGCAGTTCCAGCGTCGCCTGCTGGCGTTTCATGGCATCCTCCTGTTTGGGGTACTTCTTCGCTAATTCGTCCATCTGCGGCTTAATCAACCGCATCTTGGCCATCGAAACGTAACTCTTGTAGGTGATCGGCGAGAGCACCAATTTGACTAACACGACCAGAATCAAGATGATGATGCCGAAATTCGCAATGTAGTTGCGCAGGAAATCGAAGACCGGAATGACCACCCAGCGGTTGATCCATCCGAAGATGCCCCACCCCAGCGGCACGAGCCGTTCGAGGCAAAGGTCATCGACGCCATCGACGACCACTTTGCGCAGGATGGAATACTTGTTGGGGCCGAAGTAGAAGGCGAAATCGTAGGCCTCGGTCTGCGGCGTATAGGGCACGGTCATGCGGGCGGCGTAGTGCTTGATGAAACCCGAATCGGGCTGGGCCGTTTCGAACGAAAGATTTGCCGAAGCGACGTTCTGCGGCGCGATGAAGACCGACGAGAAAAACTGCTGTTTGAAGGCCACCCAATTCACCGACGTCGTGATTTCTTTCGATTTCGTACCATCGCTCATACCCAATTCCTCGATGGACTGTTCGTCGGGGAAGCGATACGAAAGCGTCGTGTACATGTTTTCGTTCTTGAAACCGCGTTCGTTCTGGTAGGAGGTGTTCGACCAGTCGATGCCGAAGGTCGTCTGATTGGCCATCTGCGGCGCCATGCCGACCAACTGCACGTCGAAATCGACCAAATAATTCTCCGCCAGCGATTCGCCGTTGCGCAGCGTGTAGCGATAGACCAAAGCGGCACCGTCGGCCACGTCGAGCCGCATCGTAACGGCCTGCGAACCGTCCGGAAGCTCCTCCACGGAGGGCGCTGCAAAGGTGTAATCCATCGTATTGACGGGGATGTTGTTCAATCCGTGCCGCAGATAGAACGTCAAGCCGAATCGGGCTGTTGCGGGATCGAACAATTCGACCGGTTCGTGCCGTTCGCCGCGAGGGGCGTATTTGGTGTAGTCTTTAAGCGTTACGCCGATGATCCGGCCGCCCCGCGTCGAAAAACGTACGATCATCACCTCGTTCTCGACGGCAAACTCTTCGGGCTGGGCCTCCGCAGCGGCAGCCAGCGAGGCGCCGACCACGCTTTCGAGCCTTGCCGATGACGGCGAATCGTCCGCAACGGGTCGCGGAGCGGCGATCTGGGTCGAATCGGCCGCCACGACGGGAGCGGCCGCTGCTGCCTGCGCCGCCGCCAACGAATCTTGGTAAGCCTGCCATTCGGCCATCTCCGTTTGATAACGTTTCTGTTCCTTGCCATTGAAGTAGACGAACCCCACGAAGAGCACGCCCACCACAACGATCCCTATGATCGATTTCTTATCCATTTACTTGTTACCTGCTATTTCTCGTTTTTATACTCCAACGCCGCCTGCACGAACGCCACGAACAACGGCGACGGACGCTGCACGGTGCTCTTGTACTCGGGATGATACTGCGTGCCGACGAACCACGGATGCGCCGGCACTTCGACCACCTCGACCAATCCGGTATCGGGATTGACGCCCACGGCCTGCATGCCGGCCGTCTCGAACTGCGCGAGGTAATCGTTGTTGAACTCGTAGCGGTGGCGATGCCGCTCCGAAATATTGAGTTTACCGTAGGCCGCAGCCGCTTTCGAGCCCTTGCGCAGCGTGCAGGGATAGGCCCCCAAACGCATCGTGCCGCCCTTGGCCGTAACGCCCTTCTGCTCCTCCATCAAGTCGATGACCGGATGGGCCGTCTGCCCCATCTCGCTCGAATCGGCATCCGCCAGACCCAAGACGTTGCGGGCGAACTCGATGACGGCGCACTGCATACCCAAGCAGATACCCAAGAACGGAATGTTGTTCACGCGGGCGAAATGCACCGCCTCGATCTTCCCCTCGATGCCGCGGTTGCCGAACCCGGGAGCGACCAGAATACCGGCCATCGAACCGAGTTTGTCGGCGACGTTCTCGCGCGTCAGCTTTTCGGAGTTGACATAACGCAACTTCACCTTGCAATCGTTGATCGCACCGGCGTGGATGAACGATTCGCTGATCGATTTGTAGGCATCGGGCAATTCGGTGTACTTGCCGACCAGCGCGATTTCGATCTTCTTCGACGGATGTTTGACCTTTTCGACGAAGGCGCGCCAAGCATCCATGTCGGGTTCCTGCTCCGACGGCAGGTTCAGTTTGTCTAATACGACCTCATCAAGGTGCTGTTCGTGCATGCGCAGAGGCACCTCGTAGATGGTCGGCACGTCGATGGATTCCATCACGGCATTGGCGTCGACGTTGCAGAACAGCGCCACCTTGCGACGCAACGCGAGCGTCAACGGATGCTCCGTACGCAAAACGAGGATGTCGGGCTGCAAACCGTTTTCCAGCAAGGCCTTGACCGAATGCTGCGTCGGTTTGGTTTTCAATTCGCCCGAAGCGGCCATATAAGGAATGAGCGTCAGATGCACCAACGCCGTACTGCGGTAACCGAGCTGATAACGCAGCTGGCGCACCGACTCGATGAAGGGCAACGATTCGATGTCGCCCACCGTACCGCCGATTTCGGTGATGATGATGTCGTACTCTTTGCGCTGGGCCAGCAACTGGATGCGCCGTTTGATTTCGTCGGTGATGTGCGGGATGACCTGCACGGTCTTGCCCAGATATTCACCCTTGCGCTCCTTCTCGATGACGCTTTTATAGATTTTGCCCGTCGTAACGTTGTTGGCCTTCGACGTCGGCTGGTTCGTAAAACGTTCGTAGTGGCCGAGGTCGAGGTCGGTTTCGGCCCCGTCCTCCGTAACGTAGCATTCGCCGTGTTCGTAGGGGTTGAGCGTTCCGGGGTCGACGTTGATATATGGGTCGAGTTTCTGAATGGTTACCGAATAGCCCCGAGCCTGCAACAGACGGGCAATCGAGGCCGAAATGATTCCCTTGCCGAGCGACGAGGCGACACCGCCCGTTACGAATATGTACTTGGGTTTTCCTAATTTCATGTTCCGTATCTATTTTGCTTCTTCACTCTCCGTTGGGGAGGTCTCCTGACCGGCTTCGCGGTCGATGAGTTTCACCTTCTCGATCGCTGCGGCCATCTCCGAGCGGATGCGGTCGATTTTGGCCTGCACGTCGGCCACCAACGCATCGGCGTTCTTCGATTTGGCGAAAAATCCGATGTTGTTCTCCAACAAGGCGATCTCCTGCTCCATCTGGCGTACCTTATTATAAAGGCGCTCGCGCTCCGAACGCAGCCGACGGTCGCCCGAGGCCTTCAACGACGAAACCTTGTCGCGGAAGCGGCTCATCGAACGGTCGCGCTCCGAACCGCGCAGCGCATCGAACAACGCATCGACCGCCGCTTTGTAACGTTTCTGCACGGCGTCCTTCTGTTTGATGGGCACGAAACCGATTTCGCTCCAGCGGCGCTGGAACTCGCGGATGACCTCGAATCCGCCCGCAGCGACATCGGCCGCAGCCATTTCGTCGAGCAGGGCGAGTTTCTTTTTCAGATTCTCTTCGTGTTCGCTGTCAACGCCCGAGAAATGGGCGGCCTTGCGTTCGAAGAATTTGTCGCACGCCGCACGGAAGCGTTTCCACACGGCATCCGAATGCCGACGCGATACGGCGCCGATCGTTTTCCACCGAGCCTGCAAAGCGATCAATTCTTCGGTCGCCGATTTCCACTCCTCGCTGTCGGAGAGTGCCTCGGCCGCCTCGCACAACTCGTTTTTCAATTGGAGGTTATGCTCCATTTCGGTCTTGAAGCCGGCATAGAACAGGCGTTTCCCTTCGAAAAACCGGTCGCAAGCTACGCGGAAGCGTTCGTAGATGGCGTTGTTCTCCTTCTTGGGAGCGAAACCGATGGTTTTCCACGTTTTCTGAATCTCCAACAGCCGTTCGCTGGCCTTGTTCCACTCCTTGCGGGTCGTCAACGGCTGGCCGCAAAGCTCCTCGACCGCGACGCACAATTCCGTTTTGAGTTCGAGGTTTTTCACCTGTTCGGCTTTGAGCGCTTCGAAATGCGCCTGATGCTGCTTGTTGATGCGGCTCGACGCGGCCTTGAAACGCTCCCAAAGGGCCTCCTTGCATTCGTTGGCAACGGGGCCCGTCTCGCGCCATTCGTCGTGGAGTTTCTGCAACTTGTGGAATGCCTCGACGACCGACGGTTCCAGCACGAGCGCTTCGGCCTGCTCGCACAGGACGACCTTCTGTTCGTAGTTCTTTTTCAGATCGAGGTCGCGGAGCTCCTTATTGATCTTAATAAAATTGTAAAAATTCTCGACGTGCAGGTTGTAGGTCTCCCACAAATCCTTGACATGCTGCATCGGCACGGGGCCAGTCTCCTTCCAACGCTGCTGCAACTCGCGGAACTTGGTGAAGGTATGGTTCAACGTCTCGTCGGAATCGATCAGCTCTTTCAGTTCGTCGATGATCGCCAGCTTCGTGCGGTAGTTCTGTTCCTTTTCGGCTTCCAGTCCAGCGATGAACTCGTCGCGGCGGCGACGATACTCCTTGAACAGTTCTTTCAGCCGCACTTCGGCCCCGTCGACCGTCGGCACGAAAGTCTCTTCGGTGCCTCCGCCTTCGATGAAAGCCCGACGGGCCGTTTCAACCTCGGCACGCCGCAACCGGTAAAAGGCGATCTTCAACGCTTCGACATCGCGGCGGATCGCCTGCACGGGCTGCTCGGCCAACATCCGTTCGAAGAGGTCCAACAATTCCGTTTTACTCTTTCCCGAAAACCGCTCCTCGACGGAAGTTTCGTCCGACGACCGGTCGGCCTCGTCGATCAGTTCATCGCCCGTTTCATCGACCCGCTCCT
The DNA here is from genome assembly GCA_947591475.1 of uncultured Alistipes sp. GTDB lineage: Bacteria > Bacteroidota > Bacteroidia > Bacteroidales > Rikenellaceae > Alistipes. The sequence continues at coordinate 5,149 of CANQDE010000003.1, read as the reverse complement.
CGGCCTCCTCGACCGACCCTTGGGCCGGTTCTTCGGCTGCTTCGACCGGCTCGCCATCGACCTCCGAGCCGGCCTCTCGGACAGCAGACGCCGCATCCTTCTCGGCGGACTCCTCCGGTCGGGGTTCAATCTCCGCGACCGCTCCGTCCGATTCGGATGCTTTCGCAGGATCGGAAACTTCTGGGGATTCGGATGCAACGGATTCGGTCGGGACGGAAGCGGTTTGCACGTCTTCGGTCGGGCAGCTGTTTGGCTCCTCCTCGGGAGCGGCGAGCGTCGGTTTTTCAGTAGCCATTGTCGGTAATCGTTTCGCTTCCGAGGGACGGAAGCACATACATTCGGCAAATATAACGATTTTATGCTGAAAAACTCGCGATTCCGCCGAAAATTCGCTATATTCGCAAGTGCCAACCGTGAACCTGCCGAAAATGAAATACCGCATCCTGCTGGTCGACGACGAAGTCGACATCCTCGAATTCATCCGCTACAATTTGGTCAAGGAGGGGTTCGAAGTCTTCACGGCCTGCGACGGTGCCGAGGCCCTGCGGATCGCCACCGCGACCCGTCCGCACCTGATACTCTTGGACATGATGATGCCCGTGATGGACGGCATCCGGACCTGCCGCGCCATCCGGCAGCATCCCGTTCTGCGCGATACGTTGGTGGTCTTTCTCTCGGCATTAGGCGAGGAGGAGCGGCAGCTCGACGGATTCGACGTCGGCGCCGACGATTATCTGACGAAGCCCATCAAGATGAAACTGCTCGTCAGCCGCATTCAAGCATTATTGAAACGCATTCCGCCGGCAACTTCCATATCATCCGCCGACGAGCCGGCCGAACTTCCGCTCCGATCGGAACGCATCGAAATCGACGATACGAGCCACACGGTACGCTGCGGCGACCGACGCATCGCCCTGCCCCGCAAGGAGTTCGCCCTGCTGAAACTCTTTTGTTCATCGCCCGGGGCGTTGATTCCGCGCGAAACGATCTACTCGAAGGTCTGGGGCACGGAGGTCATCGTCGGCGACCGCACCATCGACGTGCATATCCGCAAACTGCGTCAGAAAATCGGCGAACGGCACATCGTTACGGTCAAAGGCATCGGCTACCGTTTCGAACCGTAACCCGCCGAGGCGGAAAACAAAAAATCCGCAATTTCCGCCCCCGTTTTCCGGAAAAATTTGCACGAATGCAAAAAAACAGCTACCTTTAACTGATGATTCGATGCCTTATGCCTTTCCGAACCGAAAATACGGCTTTTTGAGTTGCGCGAACCGCAGCTTTCGGGCCGCAAAGATCGGTTATGCAATACGTTGCAGGCGGCGTCCGCAACGAGCAGCGGCAAAAGGCAGCCCGCATAGAAAACGAAACGCAAACAGCAATACATAATAACAAATCAAAAACAGCTAACAGGATATGATTATCATGGTTCTCAACTGCGGCTCGTCGTCGATCAAATACCAGATCATCGACATGGAGTCCGCATCGAACAAACTGCTCGCCAAAGGACTCGTCGAACGCATCGGTCTGCCCGAAGGCGACCTGACCCACAAGCCCGTCGGCAAAACGCCGTTCGAACTGCATCAACCCATCCCCGACCACACGACCGGCATCGAATTGGTGATGCAGGCGCTCACCGATCCCGAACATGGCGTCATCCGCTCGCTCGACGAGGTGAAGGCGGTCGGACATCGCGTGGCGCACGGCGGCGAATTTTTCCCGAAGAGTTGTCTCGTGGATGCCGATGCCAAGGAGAAGATCCGTTCGCTCTGCCAGATCGCCCCGCTGCACAATCCGGCCAGTCTGGAAGGCATCAACGCCATCGAAAAGGTGCTGCCGGGCGTACCGCAGGTTACGGTATTCGACACCTCGTTCCACCAGACCATTCCGGCCAAGAACTACCTGTTCGCCCTGCCCTACGAATACTACGAGAAGTATCGCGTACGCAAATACGGCTTCCACGGAACGAGCCACAAGTTCGTTGCGAAAGCGGGTGCGGAACTGGCCGGAATCGACCTCAACCATTCGAAAATCATCACCTGCCACATCGGCAACGGCGGTTCGATTACGGCCGTGCTGAACGGCAAATCCTACGATACGTCGATGGGATTCTCGCCGCTCGACGGTTTGGTGATGGGTACACGCTGCGGCTCGGTGGATGCCAGCGCCATCACCTTCATCGGCGACAAAGAACACCTTTCGTTCGCGGAGATCGACACCATGATGAATAAGAAGTCGGGCGTGCTGGGTCTCACGGGGCTGTCGAGCGACATGCGCGACATCGACCGCGCCTACGAAGAGGGGAACGAACGGGCTATCCTCGCCCGCGACATGTACTACGGACGGGTGAAAAAGTTCATCGGTTCGTATGCGGCCGAGATGGGCGGCGTCGATCTGATCGTCTTCACGGGCGGCGTCGGCGAAAATTCGTGCGAGATGCGCGAATCGGTCTGCTCGGGCATGGAATTCCTCGGGTTGAAGTTCGACGCGGCGGCCAACAAGAATGTGCACGGCGAAGACAAAATTCTGTCGGCGCCCGATTCGAAGGTCAAGGTTGCCGTCGTTTCGACCAACGAGGAGTTGGTCATCGCCACGGATACCTACAATCTGGTGAAATAAGGTAAAACAAAGACGAAAGCATAAAAAGCGAAAAACTATGATTCAACATCTTACGGAGATCGTCGAAGAGGCGAGAAAAAAGGGTAAAAAACGGTTGGCCGTCGCTTACGGTCAGGATTCGCACACACTGGCGGCCGTCTACGAGGCCTACAAGGAAGGGTTGGTAGAGCCGACGCTCTACGGCGACAAGGCGGTCATCGAACAGGTCTGCAAAGAGAGCAACCTCGACATCAAAGCGTTCAACATCGTTCACGAACCGAACGACGTGAAATGCGTCCAGCAGGCGGTGGCATCGGTCGTCGCGGGTAATGCCGACGTGCTGATGAAAGGGCTCGTATCGACCGACAAATACATGCGCGGCATTCTGAACAAAGAGGCCGGTCTCTTCCCGCCGAAGGGCGTGTTGAGCCACGTTTCGATCGTCGAGATGCCCTGCTACCACAAGCTGCTCATCATCTCCGACGTAGCGGTCATTCCGCTGCCCGACTTCAAGCAGAAGATGAAGCAGATCGGTTATCTGGCTCAAACGGCCAACCTGCTGGGAATCAAGACACCGAAAATCGCCTGCATCGCTCCGTCGGAGCAACTGCTGCCCAACGTCATTTCGTCGACCGAAGGCGCCCTGCTGGCCAAGATGGGCGACCGCGGCCAATTGGGCAATGTCGTGGTGGACGGCCCGCTGTCGCTGGATGTGGCTCTCTACAAGGAGGTGGCCGAGCACAAAAAAGTCAAGGGTTCGTCGGTCGCCGGCGATCCCGACTGCCTGCTCTTCCCCAATCTGGAATCGGCCAACGTCTTCTTCAAATCGTCGACCCACCTCTGCAAGGGCGAACTGGCCGCGATGGTCATGGGTACGAAAGTTCCCTGCGTCCTCACTTCGCGCGGCGATTCGAGCTTGACGAAGCTCTACTCCATCGCGCTGGCCTGTCTGGCAGCGAAATAGGCAACCTGCGGGCGGCGTATCCGACCCGAAAAAAACGAAGGCGCAACCCCGCCCATTCGGGCGGGGCACACGCAGACAAACGAACCGAGCATTTATATGAGCTACCGAATTTTAGCGATAAATCCCGGCTCCACATCGACGAAGGTCGCTCTTTACGAAGAGGAACGGCCTTTGTTTGATTTCACTTTGCGGCACACCACCGCTGAGCTGGCCCGATTCACGGACATCATCCAACAACTGGACTGGCGTCGGGGGTTGATTCTCGACGCGCTGCGCGAACGCGGCTGTTCGCTCAACGAACTTTCGGCGGTCATCGGACGGGGCGGATTGATTCGTCCCGTGCCGGGGGGCGTCTACGAGGTCAATTCCCGTATGCGCTACGACCTGCGCAACGCCAAGATGAAACACGCCTGCAACCTCGGCGGACTGCTGGCGGCCCAAATCGCCCACATGGCCCGCGTGAAGGCCTACATCGCCGATCCGCCCGTGGTCGACGAAATGGACGACGTAGCCCGCATCACGGGCATGCCGATGTGCACGCGCTATCCGATTTCGCACGCGCTGAACCAAAAGGCCACCGCCCGTCTCCATTGCAAACGCGCGGGATTGGTTTATGAAGAATCGAATCTCATCGTGGCCCACATGGGCGGAGGCATCTCGGTGGCCGCCCACCGCAAAGGGCGCATCGTCGATGTCAACAACGCGCTGGATGGCGACGGGCCTTTCGCGCCTGACCGAGCAGGCGGCATCCCGTCGAGCGACCTCATCAAAACCTGTTTCTCGGGGAAGTACACCGAAGCGGAACTGCTACGGTTCGTATCGAGCCAAGGTGGATTGGTCGCCCACTTGGGCACCAATTCGGTGATGCAGGCGATGGAACGCATTGCGCAAGGCGACGAACGGGCCCGCAAGGTGATGGATGCCATGTGCTACAACATCGCCAAACAGATTTGTGCGATGGCGGCGCCGCTTTCGGGACAGGTCGATGCGATCGTCCTGACGGGCGGCATCGCCTTCAACGAACCGGTCGTCGAGTACATCCGCGCGCACTGTTCGTTCTTGGCGCCCGTAACGGTCTACCCGGGCGAAAACGAATTGGAATCGTTAGCCCTCAATGCGTTGGTCGTCCTTCGCGGAATCGTCGACCCCAAGACCTATTATTAATGCATTTTTATTAAGGCAACCCTATACGATTTTCACCGATTCGAGTTGGTGAATGTATGTACATTGCCGTCGGTCGTAGTTCTCACGGCCTTTGGCCGTGTATTCAGTTTTGACCCCGACCGAAGCCCCTCCCAAGGGTGGGGCTTCGGTCGGAAACCTCAAGGTTGAAAAGAAAACGGCGCGGGACGAAAACTGCGGAGTGGACGCCGATAGGCGGGCCTCCGCGGACGGAGGCTTCGGCCCGCGCGGCTCAAAGAGCCGCTTTTATTAACTGGCACGTATCGCACTCGGCAAAAATTGCAAACAAGTTTGCATTTTTGCGCTCGGCTTTTCGTATCTTTGCTGAATGAAGTTACGAAAAGAGTGTAATTTATTGGAAATGAGCGTAGGTTAATTGCTCTTGATAGTAATAGGTTACGATTT